>CAMAUC010000041.1 GCA_945861265.1 Rhizobium sp. Q54
TGTCTGGTCGGAACGCTGGTCGGCGTGTTGCCCGGCATCGGGCCGCTGTCCGGCATTTCGATTTTGCTGCCCGTCACCTTCGGGCTGAACGCCACGCAGGCCGTGATCATGCTGGCCGGCATCTATTACGGCTCGCAATATGGCGGCTCGACTACCTCAATTCTAATGCGGATTCCGGGCGAAGCGTCATCGGTGATGACCTGCATCGACGGCAATGCCATGGCGCGCAAAGGCCGCGCCGGCTCCGCGCTCTGCATCGCCGCGGTCGGCTCCTTCATCGCCGGCACCTTCGGCGTCATCATGCTGACGATCGTGGCGCCGCCTTTGGCCACCATCGCGCTTCGGTTCGGACCGCCGGAATACACCGCGCTGCTGATCCTCGGCCTCGTCTTCCTCGCTTACATGTCGTCGACCTCGCTGGTGCGCACGCTGCTGATGGCCTGCGTTGGGCTGATGCTCGGCATGATCGGCATCGACAACATGACCGGCCATTTCCGCTACAGCTTCGATCTCGTCGAACTGGGCGACGGCATCGGCATCGTGCCAGTGGCGGTCGGCCTGTTCGGCCTCGGCGAAATTCTCTCGACCCCGAGCCACAAGGTGACCGGCGAGGTGATTTCGCCGAAGTATCGTGAATTGCTGCCGAACCGGACCGAATGGAAAGAATCCGCTTGGCCGATCGCGCGTGGCAGCGTACTCGGCTTCATCATCGGCATCATTCCCGGCTCCGCCCACGTCATTTCCAGCTTCCTGTCCTATGCGCTGGAACGCCGCGTCTCGAAGCATCCGGAAGAGTTTGGCAAGGGCGCGGTCGCCGGCGTGGCCGGTCCTGAATCGGCGAACAACGCGGCCTCGACCGGCGCTTTTGTGCCGATGCTGGCGCTCGGCATTCCAACCGGTCCGATCACCGCGGTGCTGATCGGCGCCTTGATGATTCACGGCGTGTCGGTCGGGCCGCAGCTCGTCAACGATCACCCGGACGTGTTCTGGGGCTTCGTCGCCTCGATGTATGTCGGCAATCTGATGTTGCTGCTGCTCAATCTGCCGCTGGTCGGCCTGTTCGTCAGCGTCCTGCGCATCCCCTACGCCTATCTCTACCCGCTGATCATCATGTTCTGCATCATTGGCGTTTATGAGGTGAACCATTCCGTCGTTGACGTCTGGATCATGCTGATCATGGGCATCGTCGGTTACGCCCTGCGCAAATTCTCATTCGACCCGGCGCCTCTGGTGCTCGGCCTGGTGATCGCGCCGATTTTCGAGCAGTCGCTGCGCCAGTCGCTGATCATGTCGAACGGCAATTATTTCATCTTCTTCAATCGGCCGATCTCGGCCGGCCTGATTGCCGTTTGCGTCATCCTGCTCGGCATGTCGACCTTCACCTACTTCTTCAAGCGCAAGGACTGGCGCGACAAGCTGGCCGAGGCGGAAGCCGGCGAGCCGAGTGCCTAGAGCCTTTCCGGCTTTGATAGAATCAAAGCCGGGGCTCTAGTCTTTTATTTTGTCGCGTTTTCTTCACGCGAACCGGTGCCCACTTCGCTCGAAAACGCTCTAAAGCGCCGCCTTGCGCGCGTGTAGCGCCATCGCCACCAGTGCCATGCCGCCGAACACCATATTGATGCCGACGAGCAAGCCGAGCGCCCATACCGCGGTGCTCGGCAGGCCGGCGATGAGCATGACGCTCAGCACCAGATCGACGATGCCGCTGACCAGCATGAAGCCCCACTGGCCGGACAATTCGCGCCGGTGATCGATGGCGAACATTATCGAGGCGATGCCCTCGATGATAAAGAACGCGATCAGCACCACGGTCAATGACAGCGCTCCGGCGATCGGCTGCGCCAGCAGATAGCCGCCGGCGAGAATGGCGAGCGCGGCGGATGCCAGCGACCACCAGAAACCCGGCGCCGACCGCATCCAGAATGTCGTGATCAATCCGATGATGCCGCTAAGCAGGAACAGCCAGCCGAACAGGATCGTCACCGCCAGCGTGGCGAGCGGCGGAATGACGATGGCGATAAGGCCGAGGATCAGCAACAATATGCCTTCGACAAGATAGAGCCTCCAGTGCTGGTGCAGCGCGCCGGCGACCGCGCGCTGGATCTTGTCCATATCGGGCTGCTCGGCGCGCGAATTGGTCGGCAAATCGGTCGGCATGGCAAAACTCCTCATCGGACCCGTGCGGCATCATACTCAATTCGAGGCGGCGCGATCGGCTATTTCTCCACCCAGTCGGCGCATTTCGGCACGTCGCCGGCCGCGCCCCACGGCATGATCGGCACCGACGAGGTCGAGTTCTTCGGCGAGCCCTCGATGATGCGGTCGCTGTAGACCATGTAAACCAGTACGTTGCGCTTGATGTCGCAGCCGCGCACGATCTGCATCTTCTTGAAAAACAACGAGCGGCGCTGGCGGAACACGTCCTCGCCCTGCTCGAATTTCGCCTTGAATTTGATCGGACCGATTTGCCGGCAGGCCAACGAAATGTCGGACACTTCCTCGGCGACACCGATCCAGCCCTTGATGCCGCCGCGCTCAGGCACGGTGAAATGACACGCAACGCCCTCGATGCCCGGATCGTCGAGCCCGTAGGTGGCGAGCTTGTCGTTCGGCGTCAACCATTTGAAAACGGTCGAACGCTTGAAAATGAGATCGGGCTCGTCGGCGGCCCGCGCCGGCAAGACCCCGGCAAAGGCGGCTCCGAGCGTGACGCTTAAGGCAACAAGAAAGGCGATGATTGGGCGCAATGAAATTCTCCAGATGCGGCGGTAGCGTTCCAGATACATAGGAACGACCGAAGCGCCGGAAAAGGTCCGCTCACGCCGGAATTCTCTTCACCACCAGGTCTGGTTGCTCACCAGCTCCGGCCAGCCGATGGCGCGCGACGCCCGCGCGGCGGCGTCGTCGGCCGCCGCCGTCACATCCCATTCGCTGGCGGTGATGCGCCGGCCGGTCGTGCCATTGGCAGCGTCCGACATCAGCCAGCGGATCGGCGCCGCCATGATGTCCGGCCGCAGCATCTTGTCGCGCGGCCAGCCGGCCTCAATGGCGATAAACGGCGTGTCGGTCGGCCCGCCCGGGATCAGCACATTGACGGTGATGCCGGAGCCGTCGAATTGCTGCGCCCACACCGCCGACATCGATTCGAGCGCCGACTTCATCGCGCCGTAGGGCAGCACGCGCAGCATGGTCTTGTAGCTGGTGGTGTTGTTGACGATGCGGCCCCAACCTGATTTGCGCATATGCGGCACCGCCGCCCGCGTCATCATCATCGGTCCGCGCACATTGACCATGTAGAAGCGGTCCCAGATGTCGGCCGACAATTCCTCGATGCCGGGATGGCGCGTCTCCGCGTCCGGCCGGATCGCACTCATGCCGATGCCGGCATTGTTGATGAGGCCCTCGACGCGGCCAAAATGCGCGACGGTGGTTTCGATCGCCCCGTTGCATTCGTCTTCGCTCGACACATCGGCCGCCACCGGCAACAGCCGGTCCGGCGGCATTTGCAGCCGCTCGAGCAGCCGCACCAAGGCGTTGCCATCCTGATCGACGGCGGCAATGCTGTGCCCGGCTTCAAGCAGCGCCGCTGCCATCACGCCGCCCAGTCCGCCGCCGGCGCCGGTCAGCAGGATCACACGGCCATCCACAGTCTGGTTCACATGGACCTCACCTTTTAATCCATGACGTCATGACCCAAATACCGAAAATCTTATAATACAGATTAGTATCGCATATTGCTCTCATAGCATGCTTTATAATTTAACTCAGCTTAGAATTGTGCGCCATAAGCTCTGCCTTGCATTTCAAACTTTACGAATCCGCGTCTCAACGCGAGACCACACACCCAAAAGGTTCGATTCATGCGCCTCAATTTGCCAGTCACCGAGACCGAATTTCCGCTCGACGAAACCAAGACAATCGTCTCGACGACGGATCTCAATGGCAATATCGAATACGCCAATACCTATTTCATCGATGTCAGCGGCTTCACCGAAGAAGAGTTGATTGGCACACCGCAGAACGTGCTGCGGCATCCCGACATGCCGATAGCGGCATTCGCCGACCTCTGGAAGACCGTCAAGGCCGGCCTGCCCTGGCGCGGCATGGTGAAGAACCGCCGCAAGAATGGCGGTTATTACTGGGTTCTCGCCAACGTCACGCCGGTGATCGAGAACGGCAAGCCGATCGGCTACATGTCGGTGCGCACCAAGCCGAGCCGCGCTCAGATCGATTTGGCGTCCAGATTATATGCGCAGGAAAAAGCCAGACCGGGCAGCGTCGCTTTGTGCCAGGGCCAGCCGGTTTCATCCGGCCTGTTTACCGGAGGGCTTTGCAAAACGATGTCGCTTGGCATGCGTGCGCGCGTGATGCTCGGCTTTGTGCTCGCGGCGACCGCGGTCCTCGGTTTTGGCGCCGCATCCCCGGAAACTTTTGCTCGTTTCAATCTCCAGGGCTGGCAGGGCGGCCTCGCTGCGCTGAGTGCCGTGGTCACCCTGTCCTTCTGGTATTTCCTCGCCAAGAATGTCGTCACGCCGATCAAAGCGGCGCTGCGAACCGCGCAGGCGATGGCCGGTGGCGACCTGACCACCGAGCTCACAATCAGCCGCATTGACGACATCGGTCAATTGATCCGCGCGATGGCCCAGTTGAACACAAACCTGCACAGCATCGTCGGCGACATCCGCCTCAATTTCGAGGACATGGTGCAGTCGACGCGCCAGCTTGCCAGCGGCAACGTCGATCTGTCGGCGCGCACCGACTCGCAGGCCGCCGCGCTCGAAGAGACCGCCGCCAGCATGGAAGAGCTGACCTCCGCGGTGAAGCAGAACGCCGACAACTCGACCAATGGCGACAAGGCCGCCGCGCTGGCGCTGGCCACCACGACCAAAGGCAACGACATCGTCAACAAGGTGGTATCGACTATCGCCGAAATCAGCGAGTCATCCAACAAGATCTCCGACATCGTCGGGCTGATCAACGGCATCGCCTCGCAGACCAACCTGCTCGCGCTCAACGCCGCGGTCGAAGCCGCGCGCGCCGGCGAAGCCGGCCGCGGCTTTGCCGTGGTCGCCACCGAAGTCCGCAGCCTCGCGCAGCGTTCGGCGCAGGCAGCGACCGAAATACGCCAGTTGATCGAAACGTCGGTCGAAAAGGTAAATGCGGGGACCGTGTTGGCCAACAATGCCGGCGCCGCGATGCAGGAAATCCTGGCGGCGGTCAATCGCGTCACCGGACTGATCTCGGATATCTCCTCGGCCTCGGTCGAGCAGAGCACCGGTATCGGTCAGGTCAACGATGCCGTCACCCAAATGGACGAGGTCACCCAGCAGAACGCAGCCTTGGTCGAGGAGGCTTCCGCCGCCACCGGCAATCTGGCAAAGCAGGGCAATAAGCTGATGCAGGCGCTGGAAGTGTTCAAGCTGAAGCACAAGCACGACGAGCCCGCCGCCCAGACGGTCCGTGCGAGCGGCAATGCCGGTCGCGGCAACGAGCGCAAGGCGCAGCGCAGAGCCGCCTAAGGATTGGCCGCCTGAGCCTGAACGGCCGACGATGACGTGACCGGGGCGAACGCCTCCCCGGTCACATCATCCCGAGCAGACGTGGCAAGGCGAGCGACATCGCCGGCCAGTAGGTCGCCACGACCAGGAAGCCAAGCATCGTCAGCAGCCACGGCCAGACCGCGATGGTCAACTCGGTGATGCCCATCTTGGCGATGCCGGATGCGACATAGAGGTTGAGGCCCACCGGCGGGTGGCAGAGCCCCACCTCCATATTCACCACCATCAGAATGCCGAAGTGAATCGGGTCGATGCCGAGCTTGACGGCGACCGGGAACAAAATCGGCGCCATGATCAGGATGATGGACGACGGCTCCATCACATTGCCGGCCATCAGCAGCAGCAGGTTGACCACGAGCAGGAAGCCGATCCAGCCGAAGCCCTGATCGATCATCCACTGCGCCAGCGCGTGTGGAATGTTCTCGTAAGTCATCAGGAACGAGAACAGCACCGCGTTGGTGATGATGTAGAGCAACATGGCACTGAGATTGGCCGACGACAGCAATACACGCGGCACCTCGGAAAGCTTGAGATCCTTATAGACGAACACCGCGACAATGAAGGCATAGACGGCGCTGACGGCGGCCGCTTCGGTCGGCGTGAACAGGCCGCTGTAAATGCCGCCGATGACGATGACGATCAGCAGCAGGCCCCAGGCCGAATTGCGGAAGGCGGTGAAGCGTTCCGTCATGGTCGCCTTGCGCAGGCGTGGATAGCCGCCGCGCCAGGCGCGGTACCAGGTCGTTACGCCGAGCAGAAAGGCGAGCACAATGCCCGGCACGATGCCGGCGATGAACAGTTTGCCGACCGACGTGTTGGTCGAGACCGCGTACAGCACCATCGGGATCGACGGCGGAATGAGAATGCCGAGCGAGCCGGATGTGGTGATGACGCCGGCGCCGAAGCGCTTTGGGAAACCTTGCGCCACCATCGCCGGCAGGATGACCGAACCGATGGCCACCACGGTTGCTGGCGACGAGCCGGAAATCGCCGCGAACAGCGCGCAGGCCAGAACGCCGGCGAGCGCCAGGCCGCCGTACCAGTGCCCGACCATCGCCGAGGCGAAGGCGATCATGCGGCGCGCGACGCCGCCATGCGTAAGGAAGTTGCCGGCGAGAATGAAGAACGGGATCGCCATGATCTCGAAGTTCTCGATGCCGGTGAACAGCTTCAGGGCTACCGACTCGGTGCGCACATCGGTCAGCGTGAACATGAAACTCAGCACAGTCAGGCCGAGCGCGATCGAGACCGGCATGCCGGAGACCATCAGCGACAGCAGCAGCGCGAAGACAATGGCCACGCGCAAGCCCTGCGGCAGCACGAAGACATGCGCGGCATGCGCAAAGCAGACCGCGACGATCAGCACCGGCAGCAGGATGATGATCCAGCCGAGCAGGCCGTTGCCCTCCTTCGCCGCCGCTTTGACCGGCGCCACTTCGGCCGGATGCAGCGCTTCAGGCTCGACGCCGTCGACATGGCCGGCGTCGTGATGCGGCAGTTGGCCGGTCCAGTAGAACCACCAGGCGACCTGGAGAAAGCGGAAGCACATCAGGCTCGAGCCAAGCGGGATCGCCAGATAGACGATCCACATCGGTACTTCGAGGTCGTTGGAATGTTGCCCGGTCACCAACATCTGGAGCACAAAGGAAGCGCCGAAATAGGCGACGATGCTGGTGAACAGGGCGCCGCATAACAGGCTGAACGTGACGACGCGGCGGCGCGAGCCGGGCGGCAGCAGATTGACCAGCACATCGACGCCGACATGGATGCCGGTGCGCACGCCGAAGGCGGCGCCGAACTTGGCCATCCAGATGAACATGTAGATGCAAAGTTCCTGCGCCCAGGACACATCCTGCGCCGCGAGGAAATCGAAAATGGCGCGGAACGGCACCGCCAGCGCCGGCTGGCCATGGGCGATCAGCCACTTGGCCGTATCGATGGAAAGGCCGGTGCCGTAGCGGTGCACGACCGCTGCGAAGATCAGCGCCGTCGCCACCACGATCAGGCTGGCGATGATCCATTCTTCAAGACGATCGAGTACCTTTAAAATCACGAGATTCCCCCCAGAACCGAGATGAATTTGCCCAATGTCCCCTCGAGCAAATTCGGCCGGGAATGCGCGTTCCCGGCCGTTTTTGTATTACAGATTTTTCTGTCGCATTAGTTCATCTTGATGGCAAGTTCCTTCGCCAGCACATCAAGCACTTCCTGGCCGACGCGACCCTTGGCCCAGGCATAGGTCGGCGCCATCGCTTCGCGCCAGGCCTTGGCTTGGTCGGGCGTCAGATAGTGCAGCTCGGTCTTGCCGCGCTTCTTGATGTCGGCAAGCGCATCCTCGTTCTCGGTGTGGGCGATGCTGTTGGTGTAGTCGGTCGCTTCCGCCATCGCCTTGTCGAGCTGGGTGCGAATGTCGGCCGGCAGGCCGGTCCAGAATTTGGTGTTGACGATAACCGCGTATTGCAGATGCGCATGATAGGAGACGGTGATGTGCTTCTGCACTTCGTCGAATTTCTGCGTCAGATAGTTCGACGGCGTATTCTCGCAGCTATCGACCACGCCGGTCTGCAGCGCCTGATAGACTTCGGAGAACGCCATGATCTGCGGGATCGCACCCATCAGCCGGAAATACTGATCGGCGATCTTGGAGCCGGAAATGCGAACCTTGAGGCCCTGGAAGTCGGCCGGCTTCAGCAGTGGCCGATTGGCCGAGACCATGTGGAAGCCATTGTCCCAATAGGCCAGACCGGAAATGCCCTTGGCTTCGAGCTTGGAGAAAAGGTACTTGCCGACCGGGCCCTTCATCGCCTTGTCGTAAGTGGCGTCGTCCTTGAACAGATAAGGCAGATCGAGCGCTTCGAACTCCTTGGCGCCGAGCGGCGCGAACTTGGCGGTCGACGGCGCCAGCATCTGCACCGAGCCGAGTTGCAGGGCCTCGATCTCTTCCTTGTCCTTGAAAAGCTGCGAGTTCGGATAGACCTCGATCTTGACCTTGCCGTTGGTGTATTTCTCGGCAAGTTCCTTGAATTTGAGCGCGCCCTTGCCTTTCGGCGTGTCGTTGGCGACGACATGGCTGAACTTGATGACGATCGGCGCCTGGGCGTTTGCGCCGCCGGCCGACAGGGCGAGGGCCGCGATGGCCGCGCCGATCAATGCAAATGTCTTTTTCATGGATTTAAGTCCTTAAGCGCTTCCTGGATGAGGCCGGTCTGTGCCAGCGTAGATCGAACCGGCTCGTTTGGGCTGTCGCCCGCCGGCCACTTAGCCGAAGGTTAGCGTGCCGTCCCGGCCGACCACATTAATTTTCCGTAACTATACGCCTCGTAAATGGCCGCTCAAGACCAAAGATGTCGGCTTTTGAAGCCTTTAGCAGCTGATAATTTGCGCATCGGAAAGCCTCCTATGCGCCCGGCTATTTCTTCCGGTTATGAATTTCGCACGGCCCGCCGGAAGTGGCGCTATTTAGAATAGCAAAATAGAATGTCATTCTTTTCGAATAAAAAATAATACCAGCGTTAATCAAATCGAACGAAGAAGACTCTAATTATCCAAAAGTATTTTCCTGAGACCTCATCGGTAATTTTACCGCCCCCTAGGAGCGAAAAATGCGCCTCAACACGCCCGTTGTAAACACGGAGTTCGAAGTCAGCGATACACTTGCAATCGTTTCGATGACGGATCTCAAGGGCAACATCAATTACGCCAATCCCTATTTCATCGAGGCCAGCGGCTTTACCGAACAGGAATTGATCGGCGCGCCGCAGAATATTCTGCGCCATCCCGACATGCCGGCGACCGCCTTCGCCGATCTGTGGGCGACCGTCAAGTCGGGCCTACCATGGATGGGTCTGGTCAAGAACCGGCGCAAGAACGGCGAATATTATTGGGTGCAGGCGATCGTCACGCCGACCATGGAGAACGGCGCCTGCGTCGGCTATACATCGGTGCGCTCGAAACCGAGCCGCGAACAGGTCGCCGCCGCGACCGAACTATACCGGCAGGAAAAAGAGACGCCCGGCCGTCTCGTGCTCGATCACGGGCGCGTCGTCGGCTCGGGATGGACCGGCCGGCTGGCGGCCGCCGCGCAAATCTCGCTCGGCAAGCGAGTCGGAATAATCTTCTCATTTTTGCTCGCCGTCATCGGCGTCCTCGGCTGGGCGGTATCGGCTCCCGAAGCGTCCGCGCAGATGGGTCTTAACACATGGTTGAGTGCGCTCGCAGCAGCGGCCATGATCGTGGCTGCCACGTCCTGGTATTTCCTGGCGACTAAAGTCGCCTCCCCAATGAAAACGCTGATCCGCGCGACTCAAGCCATGGCGGGCGGCGATTTAACCGGGAAATTCGAGACCGAGCGTGCCGGTGAGGTTGGACAATTGATGCGCGCGCTGTATCAGCTCAACACCAACCTGCACAGCATCCTGGGCGACATCCGCAGCAACTTTGGAAGCATGATGTCAGACACGGGCGACCTTGCCAGCGGCAACACGGATTTGTCCGAACGTACCGACACGCAGGCCGCTACGCTCGAAGAGACCGCCGCCAGCATGGAAGAGCTGACCTCGACCGTGAAGCTGAATGCCGACCGCTCTACCGAAGGAACCCAGGCGGCCGGAAACGCCTTGGCCATCGCGGACAAGGGCGGCCAAATCATGGCGAAGATCGTGTCGACAATCGCCGATATCAGCGAGTCCTCCGGCAAGATCACTGATATCGTGGGCATCATCAACGGCATCGCGTCGCAGACCAACCTGCTGGCGCTCAATGCCGCGGTCGAGGCGGCGCGAGCCGGCGAAGCCGGCCGCGGCTTCGCGGTGGTGGCGACCGAGGTGCGCAGCCTGGCGCAGCGTTCGGCGGAGGCCGCGAAGGAAATCAAGCAGTTGATCGATAATTCGACCGAGAAGGTTCAAACAGGAACGGTATTGGCCAGCGAAGCCGGCGCGACCATGCAAGATATCATTGCTTCGGTGAACAACGTGACCGATATCATAAAAGATATTGCAATGGCATCGGTCGAGCAAAGCACCGGCATCAGTCAGGTCAACGACGCCGTCACGCAAATGGATGAAGTGACCCAGCGCAATGCTGCGCTGGTCCAACAGGCGACCGTCGCCACCGGAAGCCTGGAAAATCAAGGCCGCAAATTGATGCAGGCGCTGGCCAACTTCAAACTCAAGAGTAAAGGTCGCGAAGCCACGCCGGCGATGCGAAACGGGCCGCAGGTCAAGGCGAGGCGCAAAGCCGCCTGATATCGGTTTCCGGCGAGCGCTGAATGGTCGTGGTCACGCCCACAGCCGCTCGCCGTCCAGTCCCTTGTAGATGTCGGCGACGAACTCGCCATAGCCATTGAACAGCAAGGTCGGCTTGCGCTCGCCGGTGCCGATGATTTCCTCGTCGGCCTGGCTCCAGCGCGGATGCGGCACGGCCGGATTGACGTTGGCCCAGAAGCCGTATTCAGACGCCTGCAGCGCTTCCCAATAAGTCTTTGGCTGCTTGTCGGTGAAGGTGAAGTGGTTGATCGACTTCACCGACTTGAAACCGTACTTCCACGGCACCGCCAGACGGATCGGCGCGCCATGCTGCTTGGCGATCGGATGGCCATAGGCGCCGGTGGCGAGGAAGGCGAGTTCGTTGTTGGCCTCGGCCATCGTTAGGCCTTCGGTATAAGGCCAGGGATACCAGGTCTTCTTCTGGCCGAAGGCGACCTTCGGATCCATGAAAGTCTGCATCTGCAAATATTTCGCCGAGCCGAGCGGCTTGGCCAGTTCGACGAGCTTGGCCAACGGAAAGCCGCTCCAAGCAATCGCCATGCTCCAAGCTTCGACGCAGCGGTGCCGATAGGTGCGTTCCTCGATACCCATCTTGCGGATGAGTTCGTCGATGCCGATCTCGAATGGCTTTTCCACCATGCCGTCGATCTTGATGATCCACGGCCGCGTGTTCAGCGCCTGCGCGGTGCTGGCGATGGTCTTCTGCTCGCCGAATTCGTAGAAATTGTTGTAATTGCCGTTGACCTTCTCGTCGGTGATCGGCCGGTCGAGTTTGTACTTGGCGTTGAGCTTGGCCGGATAAAGATCGGCGGTCGGGTCCGGCATATTGGCTAAGTCAGTGACGCGCTGCGCCTGCGCCGCCACTGGCGACAGCGCAACCGCTGCCGCGCCGCCTATCAGGAGCTTGCGCCGGTTGAAGGCGAGAGGCTCGGGCGTTAACTGGCTCTCGGGAATTTCCCAGCCGCGGCGGCGAATGATGTTCATAGCGTTCGACCCTCTCGGAATTGACGCGCCAAGAGGTACGGCGGCTTCCGGTCACAGGCAAGTCACGGATGGTTGTCTTTCGCGCCGACTTATTCTTCACCCTCCCCTGGAGGGGGAGGGTCGGTCGATTGAGCGGAGCGAAAACGACCGGGGCGGGGTGAGCTCCTTACATTGGACTCACCCCACCCCGCTCACTTCGTTCGCGACCTCCCCCTCCAGGGGAGGGTGACGAGATCATTCCGCCGCCCGTCTTGCTGCCACAATCTGGTCCGCCGTGCGGCCGGTCAGCTCGGCCATATGGTCGAACTTAAAGCTAAACGAGCCGACGCCGGCGGTCGCCGAGCGCACCTCGATGATGAGGTCGCCGATCTCGGATTCCGGCATCTGCGCCCGCACAATGTCCCAGGCGTCCCAGCCCTCGCGCGTGTCGAAGCCGAGAATGTGGCCGCGCCGGCCGGACAAAATCGCGTTCATGCGCGCGGTCGCATCGTTCGGGCAGACGATCTCGACCAGATGGATCGGCTCCAGCAGCACCGGCTGACACTGCGGCAGACCGTCGACAATGGCGATGCGGCCGGCGGTGCGGAACGCCATGTCCGACGAGTCGACCGTATGATACGAGCCGTCGGTCAGCGCCACCGCGATATCGACCACCGGGAAGCCAAGCGGTCCATGTTTGAGCGCGTCGATGACGCCCTCCTCCACCGCCGGAATGTAATTGCGCGGCACCACGCCGCCGGTGATCTTGTCCTCGAACTTGAAGCCGGCCGAGCGGGGTAGCGGTGCGATGTCGAGGACGACATCGCCGAACGCGCCGTGGCCGCCGGACTGCTTCTTGTGCCGGCCGCGAATGCTGATCGGCTTGCGGATGGTTTCACGGTAGCCGACGCTCGGCGGCCGCGTCAGCACCGGCACCTGGAAGCGATCGCCGAGCCGCTCGGTCACCACGCGCAGATGCATCTCGCCCTGGCCCCAGATCACCATCTCATGGCTTTCGGCGTTGTGATCGACGCGCAGCGACGGGTCTTCGTCGGTCAGCTTGACGAAAGCCTGACCGAGCTTGACGTCGTCCTTTCGCTCCTTGGCCTGTACCGCGATCGCGAGGACGGGCGCATAGGGCTTGACCGTCGCCATCGCGCCGCGCGCCTGGCGGCCCGATGACAATGTGTGGCCGGTTTTGGCGCCGTCGAGTTTGCCGAAGGCAACGGTGTCGCCCGTTATTGCTTGCGCCCGCTTGTTGAAATTCGCGCCCATCGCGGTGAACACGCCGGAAACGCGGCCGGCTTCCGAATTTGGCGTGAGGAACGTCGTGCCGTCGCCGGCCTCGCCGGTAAGCAGACGGACCATCGACATCTTGCCGCCATGCGGCGTGTGATAGGTCTTGAGCACCAAGGCCGCCGCATCGTAGCCGGCTTTAATGCCGAGGCGCTGCGCGGTTTCAACGATTGTCGGCGCCTCGTGACGCAGCGCCTTCATCAGCCGCAGCACGCCGTTCGAGCGTGTGGCGCAGCCGATCAGCACCGGACAGACGACGCCCTCGCGCAATTCCTTGGCCAGATCGTCGAACACCTTGTCGCGCGGCGGCTCCATGTCGCCGAGCAGTTGCTCAAGCAATTCGTCGTCGTGATCGGCAAGCGTCTCCAGCATGGTGAAGCGCGCTTCCTTCTCGCGGTCGCGGTTCTCGCCGGCGAGTTCGATCACTTCGGAAGCGGCGTGTTCCTTGTAGACATGGGCGCGTTCGAGCGCGAGATCGACGAAGCCGGAGACGATCGTGCCGTTCCAGATCGGAATCTGGCGCAGCAGCAGCGGAATGCGTGAGGCCGGCTGCAACAGCTTGACCGTCTCGCGCACGCGCTTGTCGACCTTGTCGATCTTGTTGAGAAACAAAAAATGCGGAATATTCTGGTCTTCGAGTTCGCGCAGTATCAATTGCAGCTGCGGCACTTTCTTCTCGTCCGCCTCGCAGACGACAACGGCGGCGTCGACCGCCGGCAGCACGCAGCGCATGTCGTGAATGAATTCGATCGAACCGGGGCAATCGATAAAGGTGTAGCTGTCGCCCATGAACTGGGTGGTGGCGAAGGAGGCCTCGACGCTCATCTTGTGATGGCGCGCTTCTTTGGAGGCGTCGCCGACGGTGGTGCCGGTCTCAACCGTGCCCTGGCGCGGAATGGCGCCGGTCCGCGCGAGAATTGCTTCGAGCAGCGTTGTCTTGCCGCTCTGGAACGGGCCCACCAGCGCGATGCACCGGGGACCCTTTGAACTTATCGCCGCTGGACTCTTCTTGTCGGGACTCTTGCCGTTCTGTCCCATTTTGTATCCTCCCAATTCGGCCGGGAGTTGGACCAATGTTACCCGGCCCGCATCGGTATCGTTTCAGGCCTTGGCGGGGCTGGCAAGCCGGAACACGGTCACATTTCCTGCCCAAACGGCAGAGTGCACCGCGAAATTATTTAAAACTCGAATCGACGATCAGCCGCGCCTCGATGTCCTTGGAAACCAGCGCTTGCGACTGGTACCAGGCGACCTGCCGGGCGATGTCGGCGAGATCGAGCCGCGCCTGCGGCTCCATGTTGTAAATGCCGGCTTCGACCGTTGTGCCGGCGGTATCGACCGGCCGGCCCGGAAACACATAGCGCGCGATCTTGGCCGCCATTTCCCGCGTCTTTGCATTGGTGACGCGCTTGCCGAAGCGATCGTTGTGCAAAAAGATAGCCGCGTAGTCGCTGGCGGCGCGGCGATAGGCGCGCACGAATTTCTCCAGCGTCTCGCGCCGAGCGTCGCTCGCCTTGCCCGATACGAACAATGCGCCGAGTTGCGTCTGGTCGATTTCCGAATACCAGCCGATGAGCCGCGCCTGATTGGCGGTCAGCAGCGCGCGCGCCTCGGTGCCGGGCAGGATGGCGGCGTCGGCGGCGCCGGTGGCAATCGCCCGCGCGACATCGGCGAGCGAGCCTTGCGGCTTCAACGTGACGCTGCCCAGATCGAACCGCTTCAGGCGCGCGATCTGGCCAAGCTGATAATGCATCGCGGTGCCGAGCCGGTAGGTGGCGAACGATGTGCCGGCGAGGTTCTCGAATTTGCGCACGCCGCGCTCATAAGCGAAGTTCGACACGATGATGTCGTTGCCTTCATAGTCGGTCTTCTCGCGCACCTGCGCGGCGACCGCCTTGATCGTGCCGCTGCCGGCCAGCGTGAACGCCGTCGCGGTAAAGCCGGCGAGACCGAGATCGGTGGCCCCGGCGGCCAGCGCCTCGACCACCTCCTGGTCGGAGGCATAAGCGGTCATCTCGACGTCGAGGCCTTCGGCTTTGAAGTGGCCCTGCTCGACACCGAGGAACAGCACGGCATTGGCAATGCTGCGCGTGGTGCCCACAGCGACGCGCTCCTGCGCGGCGGCGGGTGTCAGCAGAGCGGCGATGAGCGAGAGGGTTGCGAGGCTGAAGCGAATCATGCGCGGAACATAGCGAAGGCTGAGGCGATTCGCTTCACAGTCGTCCCCGCCAACATCGGGTTTACCCGATGTCGGTAATTGGGTTGCTCAAGTCGGCTGTAGCCGACTTGATATGGCGGAGACGACAGCAAGTGCCTACTTCAAATTCCCGCAAAACCGCTGGATTCGCGTGCAGGCATCCTCGAGGTCCGACGTCTTCGTCGCATACGAAATGCGGAACGCCGGCCCGAGCCCGAAGGCAGTACCCTGCACCACCGCGACGCCCTCGGCTTCCAGCAATTCGGTGACGAAGTCCTCGTCGGTTGAAAGCTTCTTGCCGCCCGGCGTCGACTTGCCGATGGTGCCGGCGCAGGACGGATAGACGTAGAACGCGCCTTCCGGCGTCGGGCACTTGATGCCGTTCGCCTGATTGAGCATCGACACGACAAGGTCGCGCCGTTCCTTGAAGATGACATTGTGCTTGGCGATGAAGTCCTGCGGACCGTTCAGCGCCTCGACCGCCGCCCATTGCGACACCGCCGCGGGGTTCGACGTCGACTGCGACTGGATCATCGCCATCGCCTTGATCAACTCAACCGGGCCGCCGGCATAGCCGATGCGCCAGCCGGTCATGCAATAGGCCTTCGACGTGCCGTTGATCGTCAAGGTGCGCGGATAAAGCGCGGGCTCGACCTGCGCCGGCGTCGTGAACACGAAGTCGTCATAGGTCAGGTGCTCGTACATGTCGTCGGTCATGACATAGACATGCGGGTGCTTCATCAGCACGTCGGTCAGCGCCTTCAACTCGGCGCGCGTATAGGCGGCGCCGGTCGGGTTCGACGGCGAGTTCAAGAGCAGCCACTTGGTCTTCGGCGTGATCGCCTTTTCCAGTTGCGCCGCGGTCAGCTTGAAGCCCGACTCCATGGAGCAGACGACCTCGACCGGCGTGCCGCCGGCGAGATAGACCATGTCCGGATAGCTGACCCAGTACGGCGCCGGGATGATGACCTCGTCGCCCGGATTCAAAGTCGCCATGAAGGCGTTGTACAGAACCTGCTTGCCGCCGGTGCCGACCGTGATCTGCGAGGCCTTGTACTCAAGCCCGTTCTCGCGCTTGAACTTCTTGGCGACCGCGTCCTTCAACTCGGCGATGCCGTCGACATTGGTATATTTCGACGCGCGGCCTTCGCGGATCGCCTTGATCGCAGCTTCCTTGATGTTGTCGGGCGTGTCGAAATCCGGCTCGCCCGCGCCCAGGCCGATGACGTTGCGGCCAGCGGCCTTGAGCGCGCGCGCTTTGTCGGTCACCGCGATGGTCGGCGACGGCTTGATGCGCTTGAGGCTGTCCGCGATAAAGGCCATTGAGGGCTCCAAAAATCGGTCCGAAAGGCTTGGTTTGGGTGTCGTAAAGGCCCAACTGGGCAACAGCAAGTCGCAAAGATTGATGCTGAGATCAAGCTTGTTGATGGACCTAACCCTCCCTTAATCCCGGGCCTTGTATCGTCCCACCATGGCCGGATTCATTGCCCTTTTGCGCAACGGCGCCTTCCTGACCCGCGAGCGGGTGCGCCTGGTGGCTCTGACCGTTCTGGCCGCCACGCTGGTCGGCCTCGTTTTCCTGGCGGCCGGCGCCAACGGCCCGAACGACAGCTACGGCCGCCCGCTCGGCACCGATTTCGCCAGCTTCTATGCCGCCGGCACTTTGGTCCGCGATGGGCTTGCCGCTGGCGCCTATGACCAGGCCATCCATTTTGCCCGCGAACAGGCGATCTTCGGCCCCGCCACGCAATATTACGCGTTCCAATATCCGCCGGTCTTCCTGCTGGTCGCCGGAGCACTCGCCGCCCTGCCCTATGTGCCGGCGCTCGCGGTCTGGCAGGTGGCGACGCTGCTGCTTTACCTGCTGGCAATGCGCGCCGTCCTTGGAGGAGCGCATACCGGCGGCGCGCCTGACCGGCTCTGGCTCCTGCTCGCCCTCGCTTTCCCGGCCGTGTTCATCAACCTCGGCCACGGCCAGAACGGCTTTCTTACCGTCGCTTTGTTCGCCGGCGCGCTTGCCGCGCTCGACCGCCGCCCGCTCGTCGCCGGCATTCTCATCGGCCTGATGATCTACAAGCCGCAATTCGGCCCGATGATTCCTTTGGTGCTGATCGCCACCGGCCGCTGGCGCGTCATCTTTGGCGCCGCAGCCACCGTCGTCGCGCTCCTGCTGGTGACATTCATCGCCTTCGGCCCGGATGTCTGGCCGGCTTTCCTGGCCTCGATGACTTTCACCCGCGTTGTTCTGCTCGAACAGGGCGATGTCGGCTTCTACAAAATGCAAAGCGTCTTTGCCTGGGTGCGGCTGTGGGGCGGCGGCGTCACGCTGGCCTATATCGTCCAGAGCCTTGTCACACTCAGCGTTGCCGGTGCGCTGGTCTGGTTCTGGCGCAGCCCGGCGCGCTATCCGCTCAACGCCTCCGCGCTGCTGATCGGCACATTGCTGGCAACGCCGTTCTGCCTCGACTACGACCTGATGCTGCTGGCGCCGGCGATTGCTTTACTCGCTATCGACGGACAGCGCGACGGCTACTGCGCCTGGCACAAGCTCGTTCTCGCCGTGCTGTGGCTTTTGCCGCTGATTTCGCGCTCGGTCGCCGAGGCGGTATCGATACCGCTCGCCGCGCCGGTCATGATCCTGGCCTTCGTTTTTGTGCTGCAGCGCGCCATGAGCGCCGGCACCGGCCTTGAAGACGATGGCGCCTTGGCGAAGGAAAGCGTAAAATAACCTTTGACTGAAGAGCCGGAATAACGGCCGCAACCTCGACGATCAGGGAGCGCGTCCATGAAGCTGTCCGCAGCGCAGGTCAAAGCCTTCGACGAGCAGGGCTATGTCTTCTTTCCCAATTGCTTCTCGGAGGAAGAAATCGCGCTGCTGCGCTCGGAAGCCGACAACATCCTCAAGCTCGACCGCCCGGAAGTCTGGCGCGAGAAAAGCGGCGCGCCGCGCACCGCTTTCGCCGCGCACAAATTCAATAAAGTATTCGAGGTGATGTCGCGCCATCCGCGGCTGGTCGAACCCTTGATGCAGCTGTTCGGCGAAAGCGTTTACGTCCACCAGTTCAAACTCAACGCCAAGGCCGCCTTCGAGGGCGACGTCTGGCAATGGCATCAGGATTACGGCACCTGGGCGCGCGACGACGGCATGCCGGAGCCGCGCGCGATGAACATCGCCATTTTTCTCGACGACGTGCTGCCGATCAACGGCGCGCTGATGCTCATTCCGAAGTCGCACAAGCAGGGCGTCTTCGCCGCCGGCCACGACACGACGACGACATCCTATCCGCTATGGACGCTCGACAAGGAAACGGTGACGCGGCTCGCCGCGGAAGCCGCCGGTCCCGATGGCGTCGGCATTGTCGCGCCCACCGGCAAGGCCGGCTCGGTGCTGATGTTTCATGGCAACCTGGTGCATGCCTCACCGCCCAACATCACGCCCTATCCGCGCAAGATCGTCTACCTGACCTTGTGCGCGGTATCCAACCACATTACCAAATTCACGCGGCCGGAATTCATCGCGCACCGCGATTTCACGCCGATCATGCCGGTCGATGACGATGCGCTGGTCGAATATGCCCGCGCCCACCGGGTGGCCGCGGAATAAAATTTTCATAACGCCGCGTTGTGAAGACGGCATCGTTCGTTATGCGTCGCAGATAAGAAACGTTTTAAAAAATTGTCGCGTACCGGCCTTGTTGTTGCCGGACTTTGCCTGCCCTATCCGCCGCGTTAGACTGCGCTGCGAAGGATGCTACTGGATGTACACGCTCTATTCGATGCAACGATCCGGCAACAGCTACAAGGTCCGCCTCGCGCTGGCCCGGCTGGGCATTCCCTATCGCCGCGTCGAGATCGACATCCTGCAAGGCGAAAGCCGCACGCCGGAATTCATCGCCATGAATCCGAGCGGCCAGGTGCCGCTCTTGGAAGTCGCGCCCGGCCGGCATCTCGCCGAATCGAACGCCATTCTCTGGTACGTCGCCGGCGGCACCACTCTGGCGCCGGAAGGCCGCATCGAACGCGCCGAGGCGATGCAGTGGATGTTCTTCGAGCAGTACAGCCTGGAGCCGAATATCGGCGCCGCCTATTTCTGGCTCTGCCTGGTCAAAGGCGGCCGTGACCTGCAAGGCCACGCGATTGAGGGCTGGATGGAAAACGGCTACCGCGCGCTCGGCGTCATGGAGATGCACCTCGCCAAGCACGACTACTTCGTCGACAAGCGCTTCACCATCGCCGACATCGCGCTCTACGCCTACACCCATCTGGCGCACCAGTGCGACTTCGACCTCGGCCGCTATCCGGCGGTACGCGCCTGGCTCGATCGCGTCGGCAGCGAGGCCGGCTATGTGCCGATGGACTGGGAGCCACGGTCGGAAGCGGCCGAATAGCGCCGAAATCCGGACAAAAGCGCGCAGCCGACCCCGCCGGCAAGCCGCTGTTTAACCTCCCGTTAACCGTAAAAGTCACGAAAACGCCGCGGTTCCCGAACGGCTTTGCCTTAATCGGGCCGAACCAATGCCCGGTTCGTACGTTACGTTCCTGACATTGGACAAATGTGGTCCCGTCGTCAGGTGGGTCAGTCATGAGCAGCAATTTTGAAAATGCCGGTTTCGCCGCGCCTGTCGAGCGGGCGCTCGTCAAGGAGCGTCGCGGTCTGGTGCTGGCCGAATTGTTCGCCATTGGCGGCCTGGTCGTTTCGACCTTGGTCGCTGCCACGGTGATTTCGATGGGTGTCGCCCGCGCCGGCGTCGCCGACGGCGTCATTGACAACGAAGGCGGCTTGTTCGCCATCGCTTTGGTGCTTGGCCTTGTCTTTATCGCGGTCGGCGGCTTTTCGCTGCTGCCGCCGCATCAGCAGCGCCACCGACACTAGGCTTCGGCCATTGCAGCCGCATCGGGCCAGAGTCAGTCTAGCCCGCATGAAGCCGCGCCTCGCCCTTCTCGCTCTCCTCGTCATGGCCTCGCCGCTGTCGGCGCAGGGCCAGACATTCAACTCCTCCGCCGGTCCGCTCGCGGTCGAAACGATCGCGCGCGGGCTGGTGCATCCATGGGCGCTCGCCTTCCTGCCTGACGGCAATATGCTGGTCACCGAACGGCCCGGCCGCATCCGGATCGTCGCCCGCGACGGCACACTGTCCGAGCCGCTTGCCGGCGTGCCGCGCGTCTTCGCCTCCGGCCAGGGCGGCTTGCTCGATATCATCCTCGACCGCGACTTCGCCCGCAACCGCACGATCTATTTCAGCTATGCCGAACCGTTCGACGGCGGCGGCCGCACCGCGCTGGCGCGTGCGAAGCTCGATCCCGGCGCAACGCCGGCGCTGAGCGACGTCAAGGTCATCTACCGACAGCAAGGTTCGGCCTCGCGCGGCAATCATTTCGGCGGCCGCATTGCGCAGAGCACGGACGGCAATCTGTTCGTCAGCAATGGCGAGCACTTCACCGGCCGCGACAAGGCGCAGACGCTTGACACGCATCTCGGCAAGATCGTCCGCATCACACAGGACGGCGCCGCGCCGAAGGACAATCCATTCGTGGGCCGCGCCGGCGCGCTGCCGGAAACCTGGTCCTACGGCCACCGCAACCCGCAAGGGCTCGCGATCAATCCGGCCGACGGCAAATTGTGGGAGCAGGAGCACGGCGCCATGGGCGGCGACGAGATCAATCTGATCGCGCCGGGCAAGAACTATGGCTGGCCGGTCGTCAGCTACGGCGTCAACTACGACGGCAGCAAGGTCGGCAACGGCGCTTCGGAAGCTCCCGGCATGGAGAGCCCGCTCTGGCACTGGACGCCGTCGATCGCGCCGTCCGGCATGACATTTTTTACCAGCGATCTGTTTCCCGCCTGGAAGGGCAATTTATTCAACGGCGCGCTGAAGTTTCAATTGCTGTCGCGCCTCGAGATCAAAGGCGACAAGGTCGTGAAGGAAGAACGTCTGTTGCAGGGCCTGGGCGAGCGCATCCGCGATGTGCGGCAGGGACCGGACGGCGCGCTCTATTTGCTTACCGACAATAACGCCGGGCGCATCCTGCGCGTCGCGCCGGGGAAGTAACTGCCTGTCATCCCCGCGAAGGCGGGGATCCAGCTCTTTCACAGTTTACCAGCAAGCGCTGGATCATCTGCTTTCGCGGATGATCACGGATCGTGCTTACAATTTGTGAAACACAAAAAACGCGCCGGCGGCGATCAGCACGAAGCCGAAGCCCTGGCTCCAGGTCAGCGCCTCCTTCAGATAGAACGTCGAGAACAGCGCGAAGATCACTAAAGTTATGACCTCCTGCATGGTCTTGAGCTGCGCCGCCGAATAGACCGAACTGCCGAAGCGGTTCGCCGGCACCGCCAGACAATATTCGACGAAGGCCAAAGCCCAGCTGATGAAGATGACGCTGATCAGCGGCACCTCCTTGTATTTCAGATGCCAGTACCAGGCGGTGGTCATGAAGACGTTGGAGCCGACCAGCAGCGCGATCGGCAGCAGATAGGGCGAAAGACCGGGCAGGAATGCGGGCATGATCGTCTCTGGCTGTGGGGTGGCGCGATACGCCGGATTTAGCGATATCGCCGGACAGCCGCAACGCCTCGCGGCTCTGGCATGACCGCGCGCTAACGCCGGCCGCCCGGCCTGGTTCGGCTGATGCCTTAAAAACCGCGCGCGCCCGGTCGTCATTTCGCCGTATCGGCCTATGATAGAGTTGACCGATGATAGCGGAGCCGGAGCCGACGATGGCGGGCAAGACGATAACTGTAGCGCTGTTGGCATTGACGGCGGCGCTCGCCACTCCGGCGCTGGCGCAAAAGGCCGTGGCGCCGGCCGCGCCCTACAAGGCGGTCGCTGTCGTGCCGCCCACCGACATGAGCGACGCGGCGCTGATCGCTTTGCGCGGCCGCCTCGGCGAAGCGACCAAAAAGCGCGACGCCACGGCCTTGGCAAAGCTGGTCGTCGCCACAGGCTTTTTCTGGCAACGCGATCAAAAAGACGCCGCCAACAAGCGCGGCACCGGTTTTGAAAATCTGTCCACCGCGCTGGGGCTGAGCAGCAAGGACAGCGCCGGCTGGGACATTCTCGCCGGCTATGCCGAGGACCCGACCGCCTCACCCTCGCCCGGCCGCAAAGGCGTGGTCTGCGCGCCGGCCGATCCGGGTTACGATCTCGCCGCCTTCGACCGCATGCTGAAGGCGACGCAGACCGAGTCCGCCGAATGGGGCTACACCGCCGCGACCGGCACCGAAGTGCATGCGACCGCGGCGGCCAATGCGCCGGTGATCGAAAAGCTCGGCCTGCATTTCGTCCGCATCATGCCGGAGGCCAAAGCGGGCTCGGCCGCCTACCAGCGCATCGTCACGCCGTCCGGCAAGACCGGTTACGTCTCGATCGACGCCTTGGCGCCGTTCGGCAACGACCAGATCTGCTACGCCAAGGAAGCGGGCGCCTGGAAAATCGGCGGCTATATCGGCGGCGGCGAGCCGCAATGAACGACGCGGTCGCACAACCGGCGACACCGGCGCGTCAGCTGACCTGCGCCGAATGCGGCGCCGCCTTCGCCTGCGGTCTGTCTGGCGAATGCTGGTGCATGGCCGAGCCTTTTCGTCTGCCGTTGCCGGAGGCAGCCGCGCAGGATTGCCTGTGCCCGGCCTGTCTGCGCCGGCTGGCGGCGGCGCAAGGCGCAGCCATTTCTGGCCGATAGACCTGCCGGCCCGCTGTCATCGTCCTGTCATCAATGCGGCACTTCCTTCGCCTGAGAGAGCGCGAAGGATTTCTGCCCATGACATCACCCGAAATATTTGCCGAAAAGGCCAGCGAGCCGGCCAGTACCGCGCCGGCCGCCGGCATTGTCTGGGCCTACCGCTTCGCCGCCGACGGCAGCGCCACGCCGATCCCGAACGACAGCGTCGACGCCGCTCTGGCCGACCATGGCGGCGGCTGGGTCTGGGTGCATCTGGCGCTGGCCGACAAGCGTTGCCGCGGCTGGATCGCGCAGCACGCGCCTTTGTCCGACATGGCGCGCGAAGTGCTCGGCGGCCCCGACAAGCATCTGCGCCTCGATATTCTCGGCCATGAGATTGTCGGCGTCGTGCCGGACCTGCATCAAGGCCTGACGCAGGAAAGCGACGATCTGGTGCGGCTGCGCTTCGTCATGACCGAGCGCATGCTGATTACCGCGCGCCAGCAGCCGGTGCATTCGGTCGACAGCAACCGGCGCGCCATCGAAAGCGGCAAGCGCTTCCCGACCGCGGTGTCGTTCCTCGACGCGATCGTCGATCAGTTCGCCGACGCCATCGGCCGCATGGCGGAGCGGCTCGGCAACGAACTCGACAGCGTCGAGGAGAGCGTCATGCAGGAGGAGCCGGCCGACGAGCAGCGCCGCATCGGCCGCGTGCGGCTGCAGGCGGTGCGCGTCCACCGGCAACTGGCGCAGCTCAAGACCATGTTCGCCCGGCTTGAGCCGCGGCTTGCCGTTCATCATCCGCGCGTTGCCGAGGCGATCGGCGCGCTGGCGCAGAAACTCGATTCGATCGACCACGAGGTCGGCTCGCTGTACGAGCGCGCGCGCCTGCTGCTCGACGAATCCGGCGCCAAGGTGAGTGCGCTCACCAACAAGCGGCTGTTCACTTTGTCGATCCTGACCGCCTGCCTGCTGCCGCCGACACTGGTGACCGGCTTCTTCGGCATGAACACCAAGGACATGCCGTTCCAGAACAGCGACGGCGGCACATGGTGGGCGCTGCTGGTCGCCTTCACCGCCGGCGCCGTCACCTTCTGGGCCTTGCGGCGGCTGCGCGCCCTGTAGCGCGCGTTCCGACGGCCTGCTATTCGTGACCGCACGGCATAAGAAACGGCATATGACCTAGCGAGGAAACAATGATCACCGAAATCGCCCAGATCGACATCAAGCCCGGCATGGAAAAGGAATTCGAAGCCGGCGTCGCCAAGGCCGCGCCCGTGTTCAAGCGCGCCAAAGGCTGCCACTCGATGCGCCTGATGAGCACGGTCGAGCGGCCGACGCATTACCGGCTGCTGATCGAGTGGGAGACGTTGGAAAACCACACCGTCGATTTCCGCAGCTCGGCCGATTTCCAGGAGTGGCGCACGCTGGTCGCGCATTGCTTCGCCGCGCCGCCTTCCGTCGAACACATGCGCGAAGCGGTCAAGGGGTTCTAGACAGGTTTCTATTGTCGCCGTCCCGCCGCGCTTTACATATTGACAATATATTGTCATTCTGACAGTATCGAACCATGAACGACGACCCAAAAAGACTGGTGCCGCTGATCGTGGCCGACATCTATGAACTCGCCGGCCGTTTTCGCGACCATGGCGAAGCGATCGCGGTTGCCGTCGGCCAGACGCAGGCGCGCTGGCAGGTGATGAGCGCCGCCTCCGCCGATCCGCGCACCGTGCCGCAGATCGCCCGCCGCCTCGGCGTCACGCGGCAGAACGTGCAGCGCATCGCCGACCTGCTGACGGCCGAAGGCTCGGCGACATACGAGCCGAACCCCGACCACAAGAGTTCGCCTTTCCTTGTATTGACCAAACGCGGCCAGGCGACGCTCGCCGAGATCACCAAGGCCGCGCAGACCGACCATGCGCGCCTCGTGCGCCGCCTCGGCGGCACCGACCTTGCGCCGCTGCACCGCGCGCTTCGCCGGCTGCTAGATGCCACCGCTTCCGACTGAGTCCTTAACCCAAAGGAGAAGTACGATGAATACCGAGATCATTGCCGATTGCATGAAGGCCAGCTTTGCCGACACACCCTTTCCCGTCGTCGTGCAGCGTCTGGCCGCCGCCGGCGTGCGCAGCTATCGCGCCGATCTCTTGCAACTGCGCAACACGTACTATGACGGCGCAGCGCAAGCGGTCGACGAAGCCATGCCGCTCACCGATACGCCGGAAATCGCCGCGGCGTTCAATGCCGACGCGGTTGCCGCCACCGTCAAGGCTATTCAACGCAAGGAGATCGGCTATGCCGAATTCCTGCGCCGGATCATGGAAAATGGCTGCGCCAGCTACGAAGTGTATTTCGGCGGCCGCAAGGCGGTCTATGTCGGCCGCGACGGCGACGTTTACATCGAGCCGTTCCCGCAGGCGGCCTAGGCGGCCCGCTCAAGCGACCTCAGGCTATCATGCCCGTCATCGGCTTCACCGCCAGGCTGCCGGGGAAAACGACTGTGGCCAGCGCGCGCTCGTCGGCGCGCAAATGGTCCTTGAGCAAACCTTTCAACACGGCGCGCAGGTCGGTCGTCGGCTTCAGGTCGCGCGCCTGATAGAGCGCCGCTTCACTGACACCCGGCCAGTCGGCGATGACCCGGCCGCCGGCAATCGCGCCGCCGGCGAGCAGCGCCACCGTCGCGGTGCCGTGGTCGGTGCCCTCGGTGCCGTTGATGCGCGCGGTGCGGCCGAATTCGGTGACAATGACGACCGCGGTTTCCTTCCATGCCGCGCCCATGCCGGTTTCGATCGCGCCGATTGCGCCATCGAGCGCGCCGAGCAGCGCCGATAACCTTCCATGCGCCGCGCCTTCCTGCGCATGCGTGTCCCAGCCGTCGAAAGCGAGCGCGCCGACACGCGGCCCGTCGGCGCGCGCCATGAATTTCGCCGCCGCGCCCGCTGCCTCCGCGAAATAAGCGCGCACCGCCGCGCCGGGGATACCCGGCGTCGCCGCGACTTTCGCCGGCGTCATGCCATTAGCTTCGCCTTTGGCAATCGCCGCCAGCGCACCGCGTTCCTCCAGAGCCTTGCCGAGCGCCGGATCGGCATGGCGGTAGAGATCGAGCAGGCGGCTCATCGTGTCGTTGCTCGCCGGCTGCATCTTGCTCGGCGTCCACGACATCACCGGCGCCGGACCGCGCGCGACCAGCGGCGTGATCGGCCCGACCGCGAAGGCCTGCCGCCCGCCGACCTGATCGGCCGGCGTCAGCGCGTGCCAGGCACGGTTGAGCCAGCCCGAGTCGCTGGCGCCCGGCGCGGCGACACCGCTTTCCAGCACGTCCTGTCCGTCAAAATGCGAGCGCTCGCGATAGGGTGACGCGACCGCGTGCACCACCGCCGCCTGCTTCGCCTGATACATCCGGTAGAAATTCGGCATCGCCGGATTGATCGCGAACAGATTGTCAAGCTTGAGCGCGGCGTTGTCGCCGTCGAGCCGCAGGCCCTGATCGCCGCGCAGCCGCACCCAGTCTGGATCGCCGACCGGCGCGACGGTGGCGAGCCCGTCGAGCGCGCCGCGCAGCACGATCACCAGCAGGCGCGGATCGCGGCCCTCGGCCTGCGCCAGCTTCGGCATGTAGGCCCAGGCGAACAAAGCGCCCGAGCCGAGGAGCAATTGGCGGCGGGTGGCGAGATGCGGCTTAAAAGTCATGTCCACCAATCGGTTCATTATCTGCGTTGCATTTCGGGCGACATCAGCAACAGGGCCACGCCCTGCTGGCGGCTTTCGGCCCGCGCCAGGGTTTCTTGTGTATCCTTCGATAGCAGCGGACCGAAACTCGCTTCCGCCACCGCCTGCGGATCGATCAGGTCGCCTGTGCGGCGCGCGAACTGATTGGCGACATCGAGCCGTTGGGCAATGCCGTCCATCCATGCCGCGCTGTCGTCGGAAAATCCGTTCGGCGCCGGCGGCCGCCACAAAGGCTCGCCGAGCAGATTTTGCGCGTTCACCAGCGGCCGCACATCCGACGGCGCGATGCCGGTCGCGCGCAAGGCGCCGACCAGCCACTCGCCGGGCCGGCGCATTTTCGTGCGCGGCGCGTCCCAGGCTTCCGGCGCGACAACGAGTTCGCGCGAAACGGCTTTGAGGTCGCCGCCGCTATCGACAAAGCGCTTGGCCAGCCGATCGACAAGAGCTTGCGGCGGCGCATCCGACACAAAGTGCCGCGCCAGCTTCGATGCGATGTGTTTCGCCGTCGCCGGATGCACGGCGAGGCGCGCCAGCACGGCGCGGCCTTGCTCGACGCCGCGGTCGTCATAATCGCGGTCGATGACATGCTGCGGGCCGGGCTCGTGCATGCGTGCATTGAAAACGAACTCGCCGCCGTTCTCCGGCTGCTTCAGCGGCACGATGCTCCAGCCGGTGATGACCTTGGCAAAACTGGTGACGTCGTCCTGCGAATAGCCGGTGCGCACGCCGAGCGTATGCAGTTCCAATATCTCGCGCGCCAGATTTTCGTTCAGCCCCTTGCCCTGCCGCAGGCCGGCGACGGAGTTCGGTCCGAGCGAGCGCGCATTGTCGAGATAGAGCAGCATCGCCGGATGGGTCTCGACCGCCATCAGCATGTCGACGAATTTGCCGGCGATGAAAGGCCGTATCGCCTCGCGCTCGAAGGCGCCGCACAAAGGCCGCACCTGGCCCTTGTCGGCGGAGACGCAGAAATGGTTCGACCAGAACCACGCCAGCCGCTCGGCAAAGCCGACGTCGGCATTGAGCGCGTTGTCGAGACGCGCGCGTGCCTCCTCCAGATAAATCTGTTGAGGAACGCCGGGCTGCTGCTTCGGTTTGGCATCCGCCGCCTGCGGCACGGGAGGCGTGGCCATATCGGGCTTGGCCATCTCTGACTTCGCCTCGCCAAGCGGCGCAGCCATCGGATTCGACGCGGCGTTTTTGGCGGCTTCGCGTGCCCCCGCTCTATCCATCTCGTCGCCGGCGCGGCGCGCCAGCCGTTCGGCCTTGCGCTCCTGCCGGAAATCAAACGAGGCGCGCGCCGCTTCGCCGGCGCTCAGCAGGTCGTCATTGATGATCTGGCCGGCATTGGGCTTGTCGAGTTCCGCCAGCAGCGCCGCGCGCGGGTCTTTATAAAAAGCCGCGAGACCGCCGGGCTTTGGCGCAAAGCCGAAGCGGTGCAGAAGCGTCGCTGCCTGGATTTTCGGATCGAGCGCCATGCGCGATTCTCGTCACTTGCCGCCCCGGCCCCATTCACACCTGAACTCCGCCGATATTGCGGCGGGAAAAATGAACGGAGGCTGAGCGGCGACGTAACCGCGCCGTAACGATGCGATGGAACCAGAGGCGCTACGCCCCCAACGCCCGCCGCTCTTCCGTCGCCTGCGCATAAT
Organism: Rhizobium sp. Q54; assembly: GCA_945861265.1. Lineage (GTDB taxonomy): Bacteria > Pseudomonadota > Alphaproteobacteria > Rhizobiales > Xanthobacteraceae > Pseudolabrys. The sequence goes on from CAMAUC010000041.1 coordinate 28,322, forward strand.
GTTCGCGCTTGGCCTGAAGCATGGCGAGGTCGGCGCGCTTGACCACGGCTTCCAGCCGTTCGCCCGGCTGGCTGGTGGCGATGCCCATCGACAGCGACAACGGCAGGTCGGTGTAGAACTCGTTGTTGATGGCGACGAGGTCGAGGATCACCTTCATCATCGCCATGCCCTCGGCATGCTCGACACTCGGCAGGATCAGCGCGAATTCGTCGCCGCCGATGCGGGCCGCGCGCGCCGGCTTTTCAATGACGGAGTTGAGCACCTCGCCGGCCCGCCGCAGCAGCGCGTCGCCGGCGGCGTGGCCGAGTTCGTCATTGGCCGCCTTCAGCCCGTTGAGGTCGATCATGACGATGCTGACCGGCCAGGGCCCTTTGCGCTCCAGGCGATTGAGTTCGTCGACGAAGAACGAGCGGTTGGACAATTTGGTCAGCGCGTCGTGGCTGCCGAGATATTCGAGATAGGCTTCCGCCTTTTTACGCGCGGTGATGTCGGTGAGCGCCACCTGCACCAGCGACCAGTCATGCTCATGCGCCGGGAACACCGAGAACTGCAGCAGCAGATTCAACTTGCTGCCGTCGAGCGCGTAGTTGACCACCTCGCGCTGCTGGAACAGCTTGCCGTCCCACAGATCGACCAGTTGCTCGCGGAAGCACGGCTCCATCTCGTCGCGCATGACCGACGACAGATTGCGAAGCAGCGTTTCCTTGTCCGGCGCGCCGAACAGGTCGAGCGTGTGCTGGTTGACGTCGACGATGCGGATTTCGCTGATGCAGCGCGCGACGAATTCCTCGTGCACGTCGGTGAAGACGCGCAGGTCGGTGATGCCCTGGGCGCGGATCTCGTCGATCAGTTTCTTGACGCCGGAAAAATCCTCGACCCATAGCGACACCGGCGAATGCGCGAACAGGCCGCGCGAATAGTTCTCGCTGCCGGCGAGCAGGCGGCGCGCATCCTCGCGCGCGGTGACGTCCTCGATGGCGATCAGCACGCGCGACCAGTCATGCTCGAAGCCGGGCAGGATCGCCGCCTTGAGCTGGATGTCGAGCCGCTCGCCGGCCAACGTGTAGTTGACCGCGTTGCTGGAAAATTCGGTCTGGCCATCCCAGAGCTGCGCCAGCTCCTCGATATGGCTCACCAGCATGTCGTCGCGGAACACGCGGTCGAGATTGCTCACGAGATGATCGAAGCCATCGGCCTTGAACAGGTCGAGCGTCTTGCGGTTGACCTGCAGCAGCTTGATGCGCGCCGCGCATTCCTTGACCCGCTCGGGATGGCCGTCGAGATGAGCGCGGAGCGAGGTCACGCCGGCCGCCCGCCATTCGTCGAACAGCGCTTTGACGCCGCTGTAGTCCTCGAGCCACAGCGATACCGGCGCCAGGTCGAAAATGCCGTCGCTGGCCTCCAAGGCCGGAGGGGTGGCGGTGAGGTAGGCTGGCAACTCGGTCATGACAATTCACAGACTGTGGGAGCGCTTTGATCGGTTGCGGACATAGTGACCGCCGAAGATGAGCAATTTCCTACCGCCGGCCCGGAAATAAAATGCCGCGCACCCGCCATGCGGAACCCCGGCCCCGGCCTTCCCTCGCCCGGCGACTCCACCCATATTCCAGCGATGGCGACACCTCCGAAAAAGCCGAAAAAGGACCCTGCGCGCCCCACGCGCGCCAAGGCCTCGCGTCCGGAAGACGCGCCGGTGCCGGATTCGCTGGCCGATATCCTCAATCCCGGCATCAACAAGGGTACTGCCGGCATGGGTTCGGGAACAGGTTTGGGTTCCGGCACCGGGCTACAGCCGCCGCCGGACAATTC
>CAMAUC010000042.1 GCA_945861265.1 Rhizobium sp. Q54
CTCGTAGTCGCTGACGCCGGCCTTTTTCAACAGCGACGGATTGGTGGTGAAGCCGGCGATCCACGGCTGTTTGGCCATTTCGACGATCTGCGCCTTGTCGGCGCCGTCGGTGAACAGCTTGACCTTGAGCGATTTGAGCGTGGCGGCGGTCATGAGCGTGGAACCTTTCTACAGGCGATGATAGGCGCGGTACCATTCTATAAACTTAGCGATGCCGTCGGCAATCGGCGTCGACGGCCGGAAATCGACATCGCGCATCAGGTCGTCGACATTCGCGTATGTCGCCGGCACGTCGCCGGGTTGCATCGGCGCCAGTTCGCGGATTGCCTTCTTGCCGATCGACTTCTCCAGGAGATCGACGACGTCAAGGAGTTCGACCGGATTATTGTTGCCGATATTGTAGACGCGCCACGGCGCGCTGCTCGAGGCCGGATCGGGCTTGTTGCCGTCGTAAGCCGGATTGCCGGCCGGCGGCTTGTCGACGAGCCGCTCGATCGACTCGACGACGTCATCGACATAAGTGAAGTCGCGCTGCATCTTGCCGTGATTGAACAGTCTGATCGGCTCGCCCGCGGCAATCGCCTTGGCAAAAATCCACATCGCCATGTCGGGCCGGCCCCACGGACCATAGACGGTGAAAAAGCGAAGGCCCGTCGTCGGCAGCTTGAACAGATGCGCATAGGAATGCGCCATCGCCTCGTTGGCCTTCTTGGTCGCGCCATAGAGGCTGAGCGGATGATCGACATTGTCGTGCGTCGAGAACGGCATCTGCGTGTTGCTGCCATAGACCGACGACGACGAGGCATAAAGAAGGTGCTTGCAGCCATTGTGGCGGCAGCCTTCAAGAATATTGGTGAAGCCGACCAGGTTCGAATCGATATAGGCGTGCGGATCGATCAGCGAATAGCGCACGCCCGCCTGCGCCGCGAGATGCACGACATGGGGAAACTTGTGTTCGGCAAAGAGCGCGGCCATGCCGGCGCGGTCGGCAAGATCGAGCCTGACGAAACGGAAGCGGGGAAACTTCGCCAGTTCGGCGAGCCGCGCGTCCTTCAGTTTCGGATCGTAATAGGCGTTGAGATTGTCGAGTCCGACGACCGTGCGGCCGCCTTCCAGCAAGCGCCGGCTGACGTGGTAGCCGATGAAACCGGCGGCGCCGGTGACGAGGATGGGCTCTACAGCCGCCACAGATCGATCTCCTTTGGACGCAGCGCGCGGTCGAGTTTCGATTTGACGTCAAGCACGACGCCCTGCCCGCCCTTGAGCAGCTTGCCGATCATCGGCCAGCCGCCCGAGACATATTCCTTATGCGCCACCGCCAGGATAACAGCATCCGCAGGCTTGAGCCTGTCGAACGGCGTCAACGTTATCTGATATTCGTGCGCCGCTTCTTCCGGCAATGCGACCGGATCGTGCACCTGTACCGTGACGCCGGCGGCGACAAGCGCCTGCGCGATGTCGATCACCTTGGTGTTGCGAATGTCCGGCACGTTTTCCTTAAACGTCATGCCGAGAATGGTCACTGCCGCGGCGGCGACGCCGCGCTGTTTCAGGGCGCGCAGACATTCGTCGGCGACGCGCGCGCCCATGCCGTCATTGATGCGGCGGCCGGCCAGAATGATTTCCGGATGATAGCCGGCCTTCTCGGCGCGGTAAGTCAGATAATACGGATCGACACCGATGCAGTGGCCGCCGACCAGACCCGGCTCGTATTTGAGAAAATTCCACTTGGTGCCGGCAGCGGCCAGCACATCGCCGGTATCGATGCCGAGTTGCGCGAACACCGCCGATAATTCGTTCATGAAGGCGATGTTGAGATCGCGCTGCGTATTCTCGATCACCTTGGCGGCTTCGGCGACCTTGATCGACGGCGCGCGGTGAATGCCGGCGGTGACCACCGAGCCGTAAACCTCGGCGACGATGTCGAGCGTCTTCGCGTCCTGCCCCGACACCACTTTCATGATGGTCTCGAAGCGATGCTGCTTGTCGCCCGGATTGATGCGTTCCGGCGAATAGCCGATGGTGAAGTCCGTTCCGGCTTTGAGGCCCGAGACCGCTTCCAGCACCGGCAGGCAGTCTTCCTCGCAGGCGCCCGGATAGACCGTCGATTCAAAAACCACGATGTCGCCGCGCTTGAGCACGGCGCCGACGGTTTTCGAGGCGCCTAACATGGCGCCGAGATCGGGGCGGCGGGCCGCGTCGATCGGCGTCGGCACGGTGACGATGTAAAAGTCGCTTGTCCTCAGCGCCGCCGGATCGGCGGTATAGGTCAGGGTCGGCCACGACAGGTCGTCGGCCTCGACTTCGCGGGTCCGGTCATGACCGGATGTCAGTTCGGCAATGCGCGCGGCGTTGATGTCGAAGCCGACAACCGGCACGCCGGCGCGGGCGAAAGCGGCCGCTACCGGCAAGCCGACATAGCCCAGTCCGATGACCGCGATTTTCCGTCCGTGCGCCAAGTTGAGCCCTATCCCGTTGCCCGCTTGCGGCGTCTTTAACCGTCAAAGTGCCGCGGCGGCAAGCGTGCGGCCGAGGAGCCGGTCGTACAGCGCCACCGTCTTGCTGCCGATCCGGGCGCTTGAAAACTCGGTTTCGGCGAGATGCCGCCCGGCGGCGCCGTAAAGCCGCCGCAGCGCCGGATCGCGCGCCAGATGCTCGATCGCCGCCGCCAGCGCCTCGGGGTCGTCCGGCGGCACCAGCAGGCCGTTTACCCCGTTGCGCGCGATTTCGCGGCAGCCGGGGACATCGCTGGCGATCATGGGCCGGCCGCAGGCGGCGGCTTCCAGCAGGCTCTTGGGCAGGCCCTCGCGCCGCGACAAGAGGACCGCGATATGCGCCCGCGCCCAGACCTGGCGGACGTCGTTGACATGGCCGAGCAAGGTCACATTGGGTTTGCTCCCCCAGGACTGGATCTCGGCCTCGGGAATGGACGCCGGATTGGCGGGATCGGCCTGGCCGGCGATCAGCAGCCGGACCGGCAAGCCGCGCGCGTTCAGGAGATCATGCGCCGCGATCACGGTGCGCAGGCCCTTGTCCTCGAGCAGGCGGCCGACATAGCCAAGCGTTACCGCGCCGTCCGGCTCAGGCAATGGCGTAAGAACATCGACATCCACCCCGGACCCCGGAATGAGCGACACGCGGGCGGCATCGACGCCGATGGCGATGATGGCGTCGCGGTCGTCGCCGTTCTGCACCAGCGCCGACGCGCGGCGGCCGTTCAATATCCAGCGCAACAGCGCCTTGAGCACCGGGCGGACCAGACGCGACTTGAGCGATTGCGAAGTGAAGGTCGAGCCTAGACCGGCAAAGGCATTGAGCTGCGCAATCCCCAGGCCACGGGCGGCGAGCGAGCCGATCACCGACGGTTGCAGGGCGACATGGTGCACCAGATCGGGCGCGAGCCGCCGATATAAAGCGCGCACCTCGCGGATGATGGCGACCAGGTCGAACGGATTGAGGCTGCCGCGCCGCCACTTCAGCGGATGCACTTGAAAGCCGAGCGCTTCGATCCGTGCACCACCGTCGACGACATGGGTGGCGACATGTACATCATAACCGGCGCGCTGCGCGGCCAGCGCCATCGGAATCCGGTGCGACAGGAAATACCAGTCTTCCGTCACCAGATAGAGCAGCACGGGCGCGGAAGCCGGTCTTGGTGAATTCGCCAGTGGAAATCTCCTCCGCGAAATGCGGGCTCACGACCGTCCACATAGCGCAAATTGGAAAGTTTTTGCAGACAAAAATGCGCTAGAAGGTTCACCGGCAGACAAACTGCGCACAGAATCGACGTCGAGACGTGAATGACCGGCAGCGCCATCAATCTTGAATTCGTCTATTTAGTCCTGGCATTCGCCTTGCTTGGGATCATCGCCTGCGGCGTCTGCGCCGGACTCATCACGCTGCTGCGGCCGCTGCTGCTGCGCCATGTGATGGCCAAGCCGAACCGGCGCTCGTCGCACAAGGAGCCGACGCCGCAGGGCGGCGGCATCGCGGTGATCGCCGCCGTGGTCGTGGCGGCGGGCTGCGCTTTCATCCTCGTCCCGGACATCGCCACATCGGCGCGTACGCTTGGCATACTCGTCGTTGCGACGGTCGGACTTGCCATTGTCGGCGTCAGCGACGACGTCCGGCCGATCGGCGCGATGCCACGGTTGATCCTGCAAGGCGTCGCGGTCGCCGTGGTGATCGCAATCCTGCCGGAGAATTTGCGCGTGCTGCCATTCGCGCCGTGGTGGGCCGAACGCGTTTTGATGCTGATCGCCGGCGTCTGGCTGGTGAACCTGGTCAACTTCATGGACGGTATCGACCTGATGACCGTCGGCGAAGTCGTGCCGGTGACGATCGGCCTGACGATCGCGGCGGCGCTCGGCGCCCTGCCGATTGAGGGAACGCTCGTCGCGGTCGCGCTGGGCGGCGCGCTGCTGGGCTTTGCGCCGTTCAACAAACCGGTGGCGAGGATATTTCTCGGCGATGTCGGCAGTCTGCCGATCGGGCTGCTGATGTTCTGGCTGCTGCTGCTGCTGGCGGGCACCGGCCATCTCGCCGCCGCGCTGCTCTTGCCACTGTATTATGTGGCCGACGCCACGGTGACGCTGATCCGCCGCTTCCGTGCCGGCGAACAGATCACGCAGGCGCACCGCAGCCACTTCTATCAACGCGCGCTCGACCGCGGCCTTTCAGTGCGGATGATTATCGCCCGCGTCGTGTTCATGAATGCCGCGCTGATCGTGCTGGCGACCACCACCATTTTGTATCCGTCGCACTGGATCGACGCGCTGGCGCTGGCCGCCGGATGTTTGCTCGTCGGCTGGCGGCTCTACCGCTTCGAACGCAGCGCCTGATCGACGGCGTCGGTCACCTGTCCCGCCGTCAATTCATCGAGGCAGGCGCTGTAGCTGTCGAGCCGGCGTTCACAGCCCTCGAGCTGGCAGGGCGCGCAGGGAAAGGCATGCTGCACCAGCGCGACATTGCCGCGCCGCTGGATCTTGCCGGTCGCCGCCCACATCGTCTCCAGTCCGTCCGCCGGCCAGGGGCCCCACAGCCGTGGATCGGTCGGGCCATAGAGCGCGATCGTCGGCGCACCGGTGGCGGCGGCCAGATGTGTGATCGAAGTGTCCGGTCCGACATAAACGGCAGCTTTCGCCAGCAGACCGGACAATTGCGCCCAGTCGAGTTTGCCGTCGAGCCGCGTTACGGCTGAGCCCGTCCATACCTCGTCGAGATAGGCGCGCTCGTCGAGCGCCGGCCCGCCGGTCGCGACCACCGTCATGCCGCGCGCGGTCAAAGCGGCGGCGAGCGCGCGCCAGCCGGCCGCGGTCCACCGCTTGTAGTGAAACATCGGCGCGGCATGGATCACCGCGTAGTCGCCGGACGGCGTTGCATCGCTTTCGCGTGCGCGCGGCGGCACAAGGCGCGGCACGCGCGCGATGCCGAGGACATCGGCCAGCCGCAGCATTTCCTCGACCCGGTGCACGCCGGATTGGTAAACCAGACTGCGATCGAGCATGGCCTGTTTCACGCGGCCGTTGAAAGTCTGCTCGACCAAGGCCACTCGGCGGCGTCCAGCAACGAAGGCAAAGAACGTCGGCCGGTCGCCGCTCTGCGTCGACACGGCGAGATCGTAACCGCGCCACAGCTGCGCGACGAGCTTGAGACTTTGCACCACGGTGCGCCGCGCCGGCATGGTGACAATGCCATTGATATCCGGATTGCCTTGCAGGATTCCGGCGGTGTCGGCAAACACCAGCGCGTCAATGACGGCGTCCGGAAAGGCGCGGCGCAGGCTGGCGATCAAGGGCGTGGTCAAGAGCACATCGCCAAGCCGGCGCAAGGCGATGACCAGAATGCGCGGGCGCGGTGGCAGATCGATGCGCGCCATGAGGGTCACGTCCCGGCGGCGTTATTGGCGGCAGGCTGAACCCGCAACGCGGAGAGGCCGTGCTTGGCGCGCACGCTGTCGCCTTCAAGAATAAGCCCAAGCTTGCGGTCATTCTCAGGCAAAGCCGAGCGGTCGGCCTCGGCGTGCCAGAGGTGGATGACGCCGGTGGCGAAGCTGCCGTCCTTGCGCGCGATGCCGGCGCGCAGCAGGCGCACGATGATATCGGAGTCTTCCTTGCCCCAGCCGCTGTAATCGGCGTCGTAGCCGTCGACCTTGAGAAGATCGCCGCGCCAGATCGCCAGATTGGCGGAGCGCGCGCCTTGCCATTGCTTGCGGCGCAGCCGCCGCAGCGGGCCGAGCGGCAACTTAAGCAGCGCCGACAGGCGATTGACGCCGCCGCCAAGGCGCTTGCCGAGCCATGTAGCGCAGCCCCAGGTCTCAGGCGTCAACCCGTCACGCAGCACCTGCGCGGTCAGGTCGCGCGACAGAAGGATGCGGTTGCCGGTGACGAAGCAGCCCTGCTCGGCCAGCCGCCGGTGGATGGCGACAAAATCCGGCCGCACGATGCAGTCGCCATCGAGAAAGACAATGTAATCGCCGCGCGCAGCCAATACGGCGCGGTTGCGGATTTCGCCGGCGCGGAAGCCCTTGTCCTCGTGCCAGACATGCTCGACGCGGTGTCCGATCGCAGCCTTGCTGGCCTCGACCAGCGCCGCCGTTGCCGGGCCCGAACCATCGTCGGCGACGATGACTTCGAAATCCGGATCGGTCTGGCGGCCAAGCGAACGCAGCACCGCCGCGAGCGCATCCTCGCGGTTATAGGTGGTGACGATGACGGAAATCAGTTCGGCCACGGCGTCCTCACGTCCTCTGCCGCTGCGCGAGCCATGCCTTCATATAGCGATAATACGTGCCTTCGGCATTGGCGACGGCCAGCAGGAAGCCTTCGCGCCCGTCGAGAAAGCCCGCCTGCAGAACATAGGTGCGTAAAAACGTCCACAGGCCATGCGTGAACCCGCTCATGAAGGTGACGCGTTTGCCCTTGGCCACGAGCATTGCGGCGCCGGAGGTCGAATAGCGGTCCATGCGCGACAGCGCGTCTTCCAGACGCAGCACCGGCGCGTGCAACAGCGGCTCGTCGAGCCGCCCAATCGTGCCGCTGCAAACCACCCGCTCGTGAACGATGTCGTCGGTAAAACGTGCCTTGCCGCGCCGGAACAGCCGAAGCACATAATCCGGATACCAGCCGGAATGGCGCATCTGCCGGCCGCAAAAACTGGATAGACGCGACATCTCGTAGCCATCGATCGTCGCATTGCCGACCGCGCGGACGATGGCCGCCGCCAGTTCCGGACTGATGCGCTCATCGGCATCGACCGACAGGACCCAGTCGCCTTGTGCCAGGGAGAGCGCGAAATTTTTCTGCGGACCAAATCCGTCGAACGGGCGCTGCACGACGCGCGCGCCCTTTTCCGTGGCGATCTGCGCGGTGGCGTCGTCGCTCTGCGAGTCGACCACGATCCGCTCATCAGCGAACGCGACGCTGTCGAGGCAGGCGCCGATATTGGCGGCCTCGTTCCTGGCGATGATAATGGCCGTCAAGCGCGGCATGAGATATCCGGTTTTCACCGACCAGCCCAATGCCAGTCGTACTAAAATTACCGAGCGGCAACAATCGTGCCGCGCATGCGGCGCGAGGCATTGCGCAACATGCGGATCGGCAAGGCCAGATAATACTTGCGCACGATTTCCCAGATATCGCCGAACTGCATGCGCACCGGCGAATCCTTCGGCACATACCAGCCGTTGTTCTCGTAGCGCCGCACGATGCGATAGCCGGCGGCGCGCAGGTAATTGTGCTTCGACAGATCGGCGACGTGGTCTTCCAGCAAAATGAGCCGCGGCTGCCAGCGGGCAATGTCGAAGCCGCGCAGCACCTCGATTTCATGACCTTCGACATCGATCGAAAGAAAGTCGAAGCGCTCAGGCGTCTTCGCTTCGGTCAGCACGCTGTCGAGGGTGCGGATCGGTACTTCGATCACGGCCTGCGGCACGGCGCCCGGCGCCATGCCGGAACGGTCGAGCGACGAGAGCGGCCCCGCGACATGCAGCGGCAGCGTGCGCCCTTCGTGCTCGGGACCGGAACAGGCGACCGCGAAAACCTTGGCCATGCGCATGGCGCGCAGTTCGCGCGCCAAATCGGGCTGCGGCTCGATCAGAATGCCGGTCCAGCCGGATTGCTCGAGGTGCCAGGTCTGCGAGCGCACGCGCGGCTCGTTGGCGCCGACCTCGACGAAGTAACCTTTGCTGTCGCCGAAAAAAGCGGCGACCATCTGCATTTCGGGATCGAGGGGCGTCACGGAAACGTCTTTCATTTGTTCTTGAGGGCGCGGCTGCGCTGAACGATCGACGTCGTCGACTGCCCGGGGACGAGATCGATGAGCACAACGGAACCGCCGAGCGCCTCGACGATGTCGTGGCCGACGACGTCCTCACGCTTGTAGTCGCTGCCCTTGACCAGAATGGTCGGCTTGACCTGCGCGATCAGATTTTTCGGCGTGTCCTCGTCGAAGACGACGACAAGATCGACGGCGGCGAGTGCTGCGAGAACTTCGGCGCGCGATTGCACGTTCTGCACCGGCCGCCCCTCGCCTTTCAGCCGCGTCACCGAGGCATCGCCATTGAGGCCGACCACCAGCCGGTCGCAGGACGCGCGCGCGGCGGCGAGTAATTTGACGTGGCCGGGATGCAAGAGATCGAAACAGCCATTGGTAAAGCCGATGCGCAGACCCTGCTTGCGCCAGTCGCCAAGATGCTCGTCGAGCAAGGCCCAGTCGAACACGATCTTTTCTTCCGGCGCCAATGACGCGGCGGGGAGAATGCGCGAGCGCAATTCGGCGACGGTGAGCGTCGCCGTGCCGCGTTTGCCGACGACGACGGCGGCGGCGGCATTGGCGGCGCGCATAGCCGATTCGAAATCGGCGTTCATCGCCAGCATTGCCGATAAAACGGCGACCACTGTATCGCCGGCGCCGGAGACATCGCGCACGCGCACCGGATAGGCCGGCACATGAATCGGCGCGCCATCGACGACGAGCGTCATGCCGGCTTCGCTGCGCGTGACCAAGACTGCCTTGGCGCCGAGCGCACGGGCAAGGCCAAGGGCGGCTTCGGCGACTTCGTCATCGCTGCGCGCGACAGTGCCGGTCGCCTCGGCCAGTTCCTGACGGTTCGGCGTAATGAGCGTGGCGCCGCGATAGATCGAGTAATCGCGGCCTTTCGGATCGACAATCACCGGCTTGCTGAGTTTGTTGGCGGCGTCGATGACGGCGCGAATGACGCGCGGCGTCAGCGCGCCCTTGGCGTAATCGGACAATACGACGCTGCCGGCGCCCGGCATCGCCTTGATGGCGTGCGCGATCAAAGCCTCCTCGGCGGCGGCATTGATCGGCGCGGCGCTTTCCCAGTCGGCACGCAACAGATGCGTCGAATGATGCTCGGAGACGAAACGCACCTTGCGCGTGGTCTGCCGCGCCGGGTCGATAACTAGCTCGAATTCGATCAGGGCATTGGTGGTGAGCGCCTTGGTCAGCGCCGCGCCGGCGTCGTCGTCGCCGACCACGCCGACGAAAATGCAGCGCGCGCCCAGCGACACCAGATTGCGCGCGACATTGCCGGCGCCGCCAACCATGACCTCGGTGCGCTTGACCGCGATCACCGGCGTCGGCGCTTCCGGCGAAATGCGGGTGACGTCGCCATAGACGAATTCGTCCAGCATCAGATCGCCGATGCAAAGCACGGTCTGATTGCCGAGGTCGGTGAGATGCCTGTCGAAATCGAACATGAATTATTTATACCGATCGTCACGATCGAGATAACCCGTCACATATTGCCCGACGGCCTTCTCAAGCGGGGTGAAGCCGGCGTTATAGCCGGCGCGGCGCAGATTCTCGATGCTGCCTTGCGTGAAATACTGGTACTGGCCGCGAATGCTTTCCGGCATGTCGACGTAATCGATGTTCGGTGGCCGGCCGAGCGCCTTGAACATCGCCTGGATCATGTCGCGGAAGCTTTCCGCCTGGCCGGTGCCGACATTGAAAATGCCATTGACCTTGGGCGTATCGATCAGCCAACGGATCACCGCGACGACGTCGTCGACATAAATGAAATCGCGGCGCTGCTCGCCGTCGCCGATATCGTCGCGGTGCGACTTGAACAGCTTGACAGGCTGGCCGGCCTTGGCGCCGGCAAACACTTTCGACAGCACGCTGGCCATGGCCCCCTTGTGATATTCGTTCGGGCCATAGACGTTGAAGAACTTCAGGCCGGCCCAGTGCGGCGGCATTTTTTGTTTTTTGGCGACACGGTCGATGAGCGCCAGATCGAACAGGTGCTTGCTCCAGCCGTAGAGATTCATCGGCTTCAGCTGGCGCAAGGCGGCCGGCGCATTGTCGTCGGTAAATCCTTGCTCGCCTTCGCCATAGGTCGCGGCCGACGAGGCGTAGATGAACGGCGTCTGCGTTTCGGTGCACCAGTCCAAGAGGCGCAGCGACAGGCGGAAATTGTTCTCCATCACCAGGTCGCCATCGCGGGCGGTGGTGTCGGAAATCGCGCCCATGTGGATGACCGCCTCCAGCTTGCGGCCGTCGAGCCAGCGGGCGAGGTCAGACGGCGGCACGAAGTCGGCGATCTGGCGCTTGGCGAGATTGCGCCACTTGGCCTCGTCTCCGAGCATATCGTTGACGACGACATCGGTCCGGCCTGCCTCATTGAGGCTGGCGACGATATTCGAGCCAATGAAGCCAGCGCCGCCGGTAACCAGAAACATGCCCGCCCTTGCCGCCCCTTTTTGCGATCCCGCTTAAAGCTTTGCCCCAGTCCACGCGGCGGTGCAAATGGCCGCCCGCCATCTGGCGCAAAGGCTTCAGAAAACGGTAAAAATCCGGCTGGACAGGCCGCAGTGACGCGGGTTAACGCCTGCCCGGCACGGCCAGCCTCTGCTGGGCGCCTCCGATTGGCGGCGGGCGCCTTATTAAAATGAACCTAGATTCTAATAAATGAACTTAGATTCAGAAAATTCTGCGCGGCCCGTCCTTATCGTCCCCTTCGTATGGATCGGCGATTTCGTCCGCTGCCATTCGGTGGTGCGCCTGCTGCGCGAGCAGAACCCGGGCCGGCCGGTGGACATGGTCTCCAGCAGCCTCTGCGCGCCGATCGCCGACTACATGCCCGGCGTCCGCAAGGTCATCATCAGCGACCAGCCGCGCAAGCGCCTCGGCTGGGCGATCCAGCGGGATCTGGCCGGAAGACTGCGCCGGGAGGGTTACGGCCAGGCTCTGGTGATGTCGCGCAAGTGGAAGGCGGCGCTGGCTCCGTGGCTGGCCGGGATCCCCATTCGCACCGGCTTTGCCGGGGAAGCCCGTTTTGGGCTCCTGAACGACATTCGATGGGGCGAGCGCCATTTGCCGAGGATGATCGACCAGATGGGCGCTCTCGCCCTTCCAAAGGGCGCCGCGCTGCCCGCGGATTGGCCGCTGCCGGCGCTCACGGTGCCGGCCGACGAGCTAGCGCTCTGGCGGCAGCAGCGAGGGCTGGTCGCCGATGGCCGGCCGGTTGTGACCCTGTCGCCGGGCGCGGTCGGCGCCGGCAAGGCCTGGCCGCCGGGCCATTACGCCGAATTGGCGCGGGCGCTGACGAAAGATGGCGCCTCGGTCTGGGTTCTCGGTGGCCCCGGCGAGGCCGCAACGGCTCAATCGATCGCCGAGGCCGGCGGTCCCCAAGTCCGCGACCTGACCGGTACTGATCTCCGCAACGCCATTCTGGCCTTGGCGGCGGCGGACGCCGCCGTCACCAACGATTCGGGCCTGATGCACATATCGGCGGCGATCGGCACGCCGACGGTGGCGATCTTCGGCCCCACCAGTCCCTGGCACTGGAAGCCGCTCAACCCGGTTGCCGCCATTCTGGAGCCGCCCGGCGACGAGGAAGCCCGCTTGCGTGCCCGGGCCCTCGGCAATGACGCGGTCAGCCACCGCCAGACCGCCGATGTGGCTGTCCACAGCGTCCTGGAGGCGGTGCGGGCCGTGCTTGCGGGCCCTGCCCGGGACCGTTAACGCAACCGGCGGGCGCAAGCCTGACGGGGCTGGCCTTTCGTGCTATCAAACCGACGTTTCCTGAAGGACCTTGCATGGCCAACGCTCAAACCGCCGATATGAAGAGCGCGAAGGCGCAGGCGGCGATCGACTCCGCGCTGCGCACGCTCGACGCCGAGCGCAGCGGCGTCGACGCGCTGATCGCGGCGCTACGCGACGGACTCGGCGGGCAGTTCGCGGCGGCGGTCGATCTCATTCGTTCGGCGCAAGGCCGCGTCATCGTCACCGGCATGGGCAAGTCCGGTCACGTCGGCAACAAGATCGCCTCGACGCTCGCGTCGACCGGCACGCCGGCGATGTTCGTGCATCCGGCCGAGGCCAGCCACGGCGATCTCGGCATGATCGCCAAGGGCGACGTCATCCTGGCGCTGTCATGGTCGGGCGAAACCGCCGAACTGAAAAACCTCACCGACTATTCGCGCCGCTTTCGCATCGGCCTGATCGGCATGACCGCCAATCCGGAATCGACGCTCGGCAAGACCGCCGACGTCGTGCTGACGCTGCCGCAGGCGCGCGAAGCCTGCCCGCACAACATGGCGCCGACCACCTCCTCGCTGATGCAGCTCGCGCTCGGCGACGCGTTGGCCATCGCGCTTCTGGAAAGCCACGGTTTCACCGCGCTCGATTTCGGCATGCTGCATCCAGGCGGTAAGCTGGGCGCGCTGCTCAAGACCGTCAGCGACTTCATGCACACCGGCGATCTCGTGCCGCTGGCGTCGCTCGGCACGAAAATGTCGGACGCGATCCTGCAAATGTCGGCCAAGGGCTTCGGCTGCGTCGGCATCACCGACCCGCAAGGCGCGCTGGTCGGCATCATCACCGACGGCGACTTGCGCCGCCATATGCGCAACGATCTGCTCAATGCCCGTGTCGATGACGTGATGACCAAGGCGCCGAAGACAGTGCGGCCGGATCAGTTGATTTCGGAGACCTTGGATATTCTCAATTCGATGAAGGTGACGGCGCTGTTCGCCGTGCAAGGCGGCAAACCGGTCGGCGTCATCCACGTGCACGACCTGCTGCGCGCCGGCGCGGCCTGAGCCGGACGCCCGCCTATTTCTCTTTCTGCGTCAGCACCCGCTCGATGCGCCGGTCCGGCACCAGCCACATCAAGGCTACAAAGATATAGATGGCTTCAGCCACCCATCGATTGACGAACAGCGCGCACAAAATTGCCACGGCGTACAAGACGACCGACAGCTTGCCCTTGACGTCGTTGCCGACCGCCTTGGCAAGAAGCGAGTTCGGACCGTCCTCGTGAATAATGACGCGGGTGAGAACCCAATAGGCGACGCCCGCCATCATCAACACGCCGCCATAAAGGGCGGCGGGCAGCGGCGCGAAATGATTTTCGCCCATAAAGCCGGTGACGAAGGGGAACAGCGACAGCCAGAACAGCAAATGCAGATTGGCCCACAGCACGCCGCCGGTGACATGCTTGACCGTATGCAGCAGGTGATGATGGTTGTTCCAGTAGATGCCGATATAGATGAAGCTCAGCACATAGCTGAGGAACGCCGGCAGCAAGGGCTGCAAAGCGGCGAAGTCCTCGCCATGCGGCACCTTCAATTCCAGCACCATGATGGTGATGATGATGGCGAGTACGCCGTCGCTGAAAGCCTCTAACCGTGTCTTTGGCATCAGTCCCTGCCCGTTTGTTGCCACGCTGCGATTACGTCTTGGACGCCGGGCGGCGCGCCAGGCGCGCCGAGCACATTGAGCGGACCATTGCCGACCGGTCTGGTTAAAACCGGCTGGCTGCCGGAAAAGATCGCCACCAGCGGCACGCCGAGCGCCGCCGCCAGATGCAGCAAGCCGGTATCGACGCCGACGACGCTATGCGCGCCGCCGATGAGTTGCGCGACCCGATCGAGCGGCGCGCGTTCCGGCACGCCCGCGCCGGGCAGGCTGGCTGCGATCTGTTCGGCACGCGCGCGCTCGGCCGGCGTGCCCCAAGGCAATACGACGTCGAGTCCTTGCCGTTGTATCGCGCGGCCCAGCGCGATCCAGTTATCGACCGGCCATTCCTTTTGCGGCTGCGCGGTTGAGTGCAGCAGCACGACATAGGAGGCTTTTTGGGGCTTGCCGGATTTTTCAAGCCGCGCGCGCTCGAGGCCGAAGTCGGGCGCGCCTTTCGGCGCGTAGCCTAGCGCCAGCCCGGTGAGAATGCGGTTGCGCTCGACCGCGTGCAGGTCGCGGCTCACCGTGTGGCGAACATTGTAGAAGACCGAGGCGAAAGGCTCGCGGATGCTGCCGGCGTCATAGCCATGCCGCGTGCCGCGCGCGATGCGCGCCAGAAGCCCGGTGCGCAGCAGGCCTTGTGTGTCGATTATCGTTTCATAGTCGACGGCGCGGAGGGCGCGCAGGCTCGCGGCGATCTCGGACCATGTCGCAGGTCCATACCAGGACTTGCGCCAGCGCCGCGACGCCACCGGCACCACGGCATCGACCGCCGGGTGCAATCGTACCAATGGCGCGAAAGCCTCCTCGACCAGCCATGCAAAACGCGCGCCCGGGCGCGCCGCGCGCGCCTCGGTCAAAGCCGGCATGTGATGAATCACATCGCCGAGGGAAGATGTCTTGATGAAAAGGATGTCGGGCATTATCGAGACGTTGGCGGTTAACTTCGATCATATACCGGTCATTAACAACGACCGCCATAACCATGACCGGGCGCCGGCCGATATAATGACTTTTTTGCCGGCGGGCCGATACAAGGCCTAAACCCATTCGGGGGCAGTAATGACGGTTTTGGTCACGGGCGGCGCCGGTTACATCGGCAGCCACATGGTACATGAGCTTGTCGACGCCGGCGATTCCGTCGTCGTGCTCGACAATCTGTCGACCGGATTCCGTTATCTGTTCCCGGCCGCGGTGCCCTTCGTCAATGGCTCGACCGGCGACCGCGACCTGGTGGCTCGCACCATCGAGCAATATGGCGTCACCGCCATCATCCATTTCGCCGCCTCCATCGTGGTGCCCGATTCGCTGCGCGATCCGCTCGGCTACTATCAAAACAACACCATGAATACCTGCGCACTGCTCGACACCGCGATCGAAGCCGGCGTGCGCCAGGTGATCTTTTCATCGACGGCGGCGGTGTACGGCAATGCCGAGGTGCCGAGCATCCGCGAAGATATGCCGACCGCGCCGATCTCGCCCTATGGCACGTCGAAGCTGATGTCGGAGATCATGCTGCACGATGCCGGGCGCGCGCACGGCCTGCGCTTCGTCATCCTGCGCTATTTCAACGTCGCCGGCGCCGATCCGCGCGGCCGGACCGGACAATCGAGCCCGAACGCGACGCATCTCATCAAGGTCGCCTGCGAAGCCGCCGTCGGCAAGCGGCCGAAGATGTCGGTATTCGGCACCGACTATCCGACGCCGGACGGCACCTGCATCCGCGACTACATTCACGTCAGCGATCTGGCGCGCGCCCATTCGGCCGCGCTCGGCCATCTGCGCCGCGGCGGCGCCAGCATGACCTTCAACTGCGGCTATGGCCGCGGCTCATCTGTGCTCGAGGTGATCGACGCGGTGCGGCGCATCAGCGGCCGCGATTTTCCGGTCGAGATCGAAGGCCGCCGCCCCGGCGATCCGGCGGCGCTGGTCGCCAATGTCGAGCGCATCCGCGCCACTCTGCCGTGGCGCTCGCAGTTCCAGGACCTCGACACTATCGTCGCGCATGCCCTGGCCTGGGAAAAGCGGCTGCACGGAAAGCGCGGCGCGGCGCCGGGCTGATCCGGCCTTTTTATCGGCAATTGCCTTGAAAAATGCCGTCGCCCCGGGCATGCATTGGGGCCGTCCCCAAGCGCGCTTGACGCGCTATAATCAATGCCCGACAGAGGGCGGATGAACGAACCCAAGCCGCCATTATCCGACGACGAGCGCTACCGCGCATGGTCCCTGGTCAAACGGCTGTTGACCGAACAGGGCCTGACGCATTGGCGCAGATATGCCGTCGCCTTCGTGCTGATGGCGGTGTCGGCCGGCTGCACGGCGATGAGCGCCTATCTGATCGGCGACGTCATCAATCAGGCTTACGTCTATCGCAATCTCCCCGCCCTCATCGTGCTCGGCGGCGTCACCGCTTTGCTGTTCACGGGCAAGGGGCTGGCGACCTACGGCCACACCGTGCTGCTGTCGCAGATCGGCAACCGGATCGTCGCCAACAACCAGCGCGCGGTATTTTCGAAACTGCTGAGCGAAGGCCTGAGCTTCTTTTCCGACCGGCACTCGACCGAATTCATCGCCCGCCTGAGCGCGGGCGCGGCGGCGGCGACGCAGGTCATCAATTTGCTGATCACCTCGCTCGGCCGCGATCTGCTGTCGCTGATCGGATTGCTCGCCGTCATGGTGGTCCAGGACCCGCTGATGTCGTTCTTCAGCCTGGTGGTCGCGCCGCCGGCGTTTCTGGTGCTGCGCAAGATGATCCGCCGCATCTACAAGATCGGCCGCACCCAGTTCCAGGGCGGCACGCGCATTCTCGAAACGCTGCAGGAGACGCTGCAAGGCATCCGCATCGTCAAGGCCTTCACGCTCGAGGACACCATGCGCCAGCGCTTCGACGCCAATGTCGCGGCGGTCGAACACGAGGCCAACAAGCTGGCGCGCGTCGCCGCCCGCGCCAGCCCGTTGATGGAGACGCTCGGCGGCTGCGCCATCGCCATCGCCATCACCTATGGCGGCTATCGCGTGCTCAATACCGGCGCGACGCCGGGGCAGTTCTTCTCGTTCATCACCGCGTTCCTTCTCGCCTATGAGCCGGCGAAGCGCTTGGCGCGGCTGAACATCGAACTCAACAGCGGCCTGGTCGGCGTGCGCATCCTGTTCGAAGTGATCGACAGTCCGCCGAGCGAGCCGATCGACACCGGCATGCCGGACCTGACGATCGTGTCGCCGCGTCTGGAATTCAACGACGTGCATTTCGCCTATCGCGGCGACCAGGCGGTACTGCGCGGCATGTCGTTTGTCGCCGAACCCGGAAGGCTCACCGCGCTGGTCGGTCCCTCCGGCGGCGGCAAGTCGACGGTGTTCAATCTGCTGCTGCGCTTCTACGACAGCGAACACGGCAGGATCACCATCGACGGCCATGACATCAGCAAGGTGTCGCGCCGTTCGCTGCGCCAGCATGTCGCCTATGTCGGGCAGGACGTGTTCCTGTTTCGCGGCACGATTCGCGAGAACATCGCCTTCGGCAAGCCGGGCGCCAGCGAGGATGAGATCGTCGCCGCCGCCAAGGGCGCCTATGCGCACGACTTCATCATGCAGTTCCCGCAAGGCTACGATTCACCGGTCGGCGAGCACGGCCTGCAATTGTCCGGCGGCCAGCGCCAGCGCATCGCCATTGCCCGCGCACTGATCAAGAATGCGCCGATCATCCTGCTCGACGAGGCGACCGCCGCCCTCGATTCGGAAAGCGAATTGGCGGTGCGCGAGGCGATGGACCATCTGTTCGAGGGCCGCACCACATTGGCCATCGCGCACCGCCTGCACACGATCTCGCATGCCGACCGCATCTATGTGATCGAAGACGGTCACACGGCCGAGTCCGGACGGCATGACGAATTGCTGGCCAAGGGCGGCCGCTATGCCGCGTTCTATGGGCTGCAACTCAAGCAGCAGGAGCCGCGGCAGCCCGCGACTGCCCCGGCCTAGCGCAGGCCTGGCCTTTCCTGATACGCCTTGTTCCGCGCCGGATAATGCGATACCGGAATGCCACGAAAACCGGGCCAAAACGGCCTTTTCACCCTCGTAAACCTGACACTCAAAGGCAAAAACCATGAGCGCGGACTACGTTATTCCTGCGCCGCCGCAGGCCGTTATCGCCGTTGCCGGCACGTCGAAGACCTATCCGGTCCGCCGCATCTGGTGCGTCGGCCGCAATTACATCGAGCACATCCGCGAGATGGGCCAGGACGAGCGGCTGCCGCCGTTTTATTTCGCCAAGCCGGCCGACGCGATCGTCGCCGACGGTGGTACGGTACCCTATCCGTCGCGGACCAAGGACATGCACCACGAGGTCGAACTGGTCGTGGCGCTGAAGTCGGGCGGCCGCAACATCCCGGCCGACAAGGCCAATGACTGCATCTATGGCTACGCGGTCGGCATCGACCTGACCCGGCGCGACCTGCAGATCGCCTCGCGCGATCTGAAGCGGCCGTGGGAAGTCGGCAAGGCCTTCGATCATTCGGCGCCGTGCGGCGCGATCAAGCCGGCCACCGAGACCGGCCACCCGAAGAAAGGGAAGATCACCTTGTCCTGCAACGGCAAGGTCCGTCAGGACGGCGATCTCGACCAGCTGATCTGGAATGTGCCGGAAATCATCGCCGACCTGTCCAAGATGGTCGAACTGGCCGCCGGCGACATCATCATGACCGGGACGCCGGCCGGCGTTGCCGCCTGCGTCGCGGGCGACAAACTGGAATGCTCGGTCGAGGGCATCGGCACGCTGACGGTGACCATCGGGCAACCTTTGAAGTAGAACTTGCGCTCAAATAACCGCCTGGGACGCAAAATATGACGGCCGGCGGATGGAACCGCCGGCCGTTTTCCGTCGTTAACCATTTGATAACGGCACAGGCCGCACTCTTTGCTGCCGGGGTCTCAGACTTTATCTGGCACCCGCAAGGATTTGTAACGATGGGCCAAGCTTTCAGAACTCTGCCGCGTCCCGCCTCTCTTGCCGCCGATGCCGCGCGCATGGCGGAAAGCGTGTTGCAATTCTCGCCCGCGACCGACGCCGAAGCGCTCAAACTGTTGCGCGCCAGCTTCCCGCACTGCCCGTTGAGCATGCGGGTCGCCGCGCTCGATTTGCTGATGCGCCGCCACCGTCGCATCAACGGCCGCGGCTATCTTCCAAGATAAGACGCCCGCCGGGCTTAGCACGCTAGATTACATGCCAAGATAGGCCTGTCGCACCCGGTCGTCGCCGAGCAGCGCTTCGCCGGTGCCCGATAAAGTGACGCGGCCGTTTTCCAGCACGTAAGCCTGGCTCGCCAGTTTCAGCGATACGGCGACGTTCTGCTCGACCAGGACGCAGGTCAGCCCGTCGCGGTTGAGATCGCGCACGGTTTTGAGAACCTGCTGCACGATGGTCGGCGCAAGTCCCAGCGATGGCTCGTCGAACATCACCAGATCCGGCGCGCCCATCAAACATCGTCCAATGGCCAGCATCTGCTGCTCGCCGCCCGACAGCGTCCCGGCGGCCTGCGAGCGCCGCTCGGTCAGCAGCGGAAACATCGCATAGACTTTTTCAAGATTTTGATCGCGAAGGGTGCGGGCGCGCGGCAACATCGCGCCCATCAGCAGGTTTTCGGCAATCGATAGAGTTGGAAATACCTGACGGCCTTCGGCGACCTGGCCGATGCCGAGGTCGCAGACCTTGTGGCTCGGCCAGCCGGCGATGTCCTGCCCGCGATAAAGAACGCGGCCGCGCGCCGGCCGGTGCATGCCGGCAATGGTGCGGATCAGCGAGGTCTTGCCGGCGCCATTGGCGCCGACGATAGCGACGATGGAGCCTTCTGCGATATCCAGCGAGACGCCATCGAGCGCCTGCGCGTCGCCGAAAAAGACGTCGAGGTTTTCGACCTTGAGCACTAGATGTCCTCCGCGCCCAGATAGGAGTCGATCACCGCGGGATCGCGCACCACCTCGCCCGGCGCCCCCTCGGCAATCGACGCGCCGTGATGCAAGACCAGAATGCGTCCGGCCAAAGCCATCACCGCGCGCATCACATGTTCGATGAGGAGAATTGTGAGGCCGTCGCGGTTCAGCTCTTTCAGGATCGAAACGATGCGATCGGTCTCGGTCGGCCGAAGTCCCGCCATCACCTCGTCGAGCAGCAGCAGCTTCGGATCGGTGGCGAGCGAACGGGCCACTTCCAGCCGCTTGCGGTCCGGCAAGGTCAAAGATGAAGCACGTTGCGCCCGCTTGTCGTAGAGATCGAGCCGGCGCAGCACCTCATGCGCATGCGTGCGCGCGTCAACGACGTCGTGGCGGCGCATCAAGGCGCCGACGATGACATTGTCCTCGACCGACAAAGCCGGGAACGGCCGCACGATCTGAAAGGTGCGGCCGACGCCGCGCTGGCAGACGCGATCCGACGACAGGCCATCAATGCGTTCGCCGGCAAAGGAAATCGTGCCGTTATCTGGCACATAAACGCCGGCGATCATATTGAACAAGGTGGTCTTGCCGGCGCCGTTCGGCCCGATGACGGCGAAGATGCCGCCTTCCGGCACGTCGAAGCTCAGGCGGTCGACGGCGAGAAGGCCGCGGAAGCGCTTGCTGATACCATCGACCTTGAGAAGCGCGCTCATTTCTCGCGCTCCGAAAGGCCGATGCGCCGCGACAGCCACGGCCAGATGCCGTCCGGCAAGGCGGCTATCACCAGCAGCAGGCAGAAGCCGTAGAACACCTGCTTGGCGCCGGGAATATCGACGCCGAGCGCATGCAGCGCGGCGATCAGCGTTTCCGACATGCCGGTCAGAAGAAAAGCGCCGATGATCGGACCGAACAAGGTGCCGACACCGCCGACGATGGGACCGAGGATGATCTCGATCGAGCGCGAGATGTGAAACACCTGTTCGGGGAACAGGTTGTTGTAATAGAACGCATAGATGACGCCGGCGAACGAGGTCATTGCCGACGAGATTATCACTGCGATCATCTTGTAGCGGAACGTATCGATGCCGGCCGAACGCGCGGCTTCTTCATCCTCGCGGATCGCCAGCCAGAAATAGCCGATGCGGCTTTGCAAGAGCGCGCGGCAGAACACGAAGGCAAGCACGACCGCGACCAGCAAAATGTAATAGAACATCACCGGCTGGCCACGCAGCAGCCAGAGATCGTTGCGGGTATATTGCGCCACCGGCAAGAACAGCCCGGACGATCCGTTGGTCCAGCTCAGATGATCGAAGCCGACGCGGGCAAATTCTGCGACCGCGATGGTCAGAATGGCGAAATAGACGCCGCCGACCTTAAAGCGGAAGGCAAGATAACCGATGAAGGCCCCGGCAAGGCCAGCGATCGGCACCGCGACCAAAAGGCCAAGCCACGGGCCGATGCCGAAATGGACATAAAGCGCCGCCGCCGTATAGGCGCCGAGGCCAACATAGAGCGCGTGACCGAGCGACAACTGGCCGGCAAAACCCATCATGATGTTCCAGGCCTGGCCGATATAGGCGAAATACAGAATGAGAATAAGCACGGTGAGCAGATAGTCGCTGGCCACGATCGGCGCACCGAACAGGCCGACCAGCAGCACGCCGAGAAGGACCAGCGCGCGGCGCGAGACATTTTCAAAAAGCCGGGACAACATCATGCCGCCTTTTTGCCCATGATGCCCTGCGGCCGGAACAGCAGCACCAGCACCAGAATGGCAAAGGCGAACATGCTTTTCGCCGATGGCGTGAAGATCAGCCCCGCCATCGCTTCGGTGAGGCCGATCAGCACACCGCCGAGCAGCGCGCCGGGCATCGAGCCCAGGCCGCCGGTGATGACAATGACGAAGGCGAGCAAGGTATAGGCCGGTCCGAGCGAGGGCGTCACATCGACGATAAGCACCAGCATGACACCGGCGGCGCCGACGCAGGCCGACCCCAGCCCGAAGGTCAGCGCATAGAGATGTTTGACGTCGAGCCCGACCACCAGCGCGCCGGTGTAGTTGTCGGCGCAGGCGCGGATCGCGGTGCCGATGGCGGTGAACTGGAAGAAGCCATAGAGCGCGACCGCGACCGTCAGCGCGGCGGCCGCCGCGTAGAGCTTGGTGGCGTCGACGATCAATTTCCCGATCTGGAAGCTGTCATAGGAATACGACGTCTGCACGCTCTGCGCGTCGGGCCCGAAGATAATCAACAGCACGTTGATGATGATGATGGCGATCGCCACCAGCAGCAGGAACTGGCTGTGCTCGGGGCGGGTGATGAAGGGATTGATGACGCCGGCCTGCAACGCATAGCCGAAGCAGAACAGCACGGCGGATATGGGCACCAGCATCACCAGCGGATCGAGATGCAGCGCGGAGAATAGCACGATGGCGATATACATCGCGATGGTCATCATCTCGCCATGGGCGAAATTGACAACGCGCACGACGCCGAAGATCACCGACAGGCCAAGCGCCATCAGCCCGTAGACCAGACCGGTCAACAGGCCGCCGACGGCGACATTGAGATAGACGTCGAAGGGCACGGGATGATCCTAAATATGCAAAGCTCCGGCCGCCGAGCGCGGCCAGAAAAAGTGGGAACCGGTTTTTCGTCCGGCCGCGCTCCATATTAGAAGGGCGCGCAATCCGGGCGGCTGACCGGTTCCCACTCAGCCTGATTGCGCGCTGGCGGCCGGAGCAATAGCAAGACGACGAACGCCTTACGCGCGCTTGTCGTAAGGCGTCAGCGGCCATTCCGCCTTGGCGTTGGCCGCTTCCTTCGGCGCCACCGTCAACAGCTTGCCGCCGCGATTCTGAATTCCGGAGATCTTCAGTTTATCGTTCTGGCCTTTGGCATCGAACTGTATTCCAGGGCCGGGGCTGACATTGTTGGTGATGTTTGTGGCGCGGATGGCGTCGGCCAAAGCTTTCGGATCGGCGGAGCCGGCGCGCTTGTAGGCATCGGCGGCGATCAGCAGGGCCTCGAACGTATAGACGTGGTTGGTGTTCAGGCTCACCCCGGGGTTGGTCTTTGCCAATGCCTCTTCCAGCGTCTTGCTCAGCGGCTTGTTCGGGTCGTACCACGGCACGAAGCTCAGCGGGCCGTCGGCCAGCTTGCCGAGGGTCTTGAGATACTGATCCTCGTACCAGCCCGGACCCATGCTCATGATCGCCATCGGCGACCAGCGCTGCTTGACCATTTCGCGGGTCAGCAGGATGGCGTCGTTGAGACGGCTCACCATCACCAGCGCATCGGCGCCCGTCGCCTTGGCCTTGGAAATTTCCACCGCCAGATCGCGCGCCGCCGGGTCGTAGGCGATGGTCTCGACGATCTTGTACGGCATGTCGAATTTCGGCATCACCGCGCCTATGCCGCCGGCCATCGAGGTGCCGAAGGTATCGTTGACGTGCATGAACACGGCCGTCTTCGGCGCCGAACCGACGGCGGCGAAGATTTCCTTTTGCGCCGTGAAGGCGCCGCCGAGAATCATGCCGGCGGTCGGGAAATTGCGGAACACGAACTTGTAGCCCTGCTCGGTGATCGGCGGGGCGGCGGCAATGTTGATGACGTAGGG
The DNA here is from genome assembly GCA_945861265.1 of Rhizobium sp. Q54. Classification (GTDB taxonomy): domain Bacteria; phylum Pseudomonadota; class Alphaproteobacteria; order Rhizobiales; family Xanthobacteraceae; genus Pseudolabrys. The sequence continues at coordinate 23,257 of CAMAUC010000042.1, forward strand.
AATGCCCTTCTGCTCGGCCACCTGCGCGATCGCCGAACTCTGGCCTGAGTCAAAGGCGCCCATCAGCACCTGCGCGCCTTCGCCGATCAGCTTTTCGGCGCGCGAGCGAGCGACGTCGACATTGGTCTCGGTGTCGGCATTCATGATTTGAAGGTTGGGCAGGCCCATGTCCTTCAAGAGGCCGGCGGCGATATCGACCCCCCGCTGGCAGTCCTGGCCGATGCCGGCCTGGAAGCCGGAGCGCGGCAGCAGCACACCCACTTTGAGGGCGGCGCCCTGGGCGCGGACGATGTTGAACGGCGCAATACCGGCGGTGAAGCCGACAGCGCCGAGACCGGCGGTGAATACGCGACGGCTGACGGACGCAGCCTTGGACGGCGATTTGGACGGCGATTTACGTTTCATCTTCAAGTCCTCCCCTGGGCCGGCACGGCCATTTAAGTCGATGATGCCGGATTTGCTCCGGTCCTCACAAGCTCGAAAATATGCTCCCGGCGGCGGCCCCGCCGCCGCTGTCGCGTCACCCGGCCCCACCGTCTCATTTGACGACATTGTTGACCTCGACAACAATCCGCGTCAACAGCATTATTGCCGCGCCGGAGCCGGTGCAATTAGACCGGCGGCCGACGTCTGACCCGACCGGGATTTTGCGATGCCAGCAGTCAAACGTGCGCCGACAAGGGCCAAGGCAGTGGGGAAGCCGGCCAAGAAGCCGGTCAAGCGACCGGCTGCCGCGCCTTTGCGCAAGCGGCCGCTGCCGACCCGAGTCAGCGCGGTCGCCATCGACCTCGGCGTGCTCAACGACCACCTCGGCTATTTCGTCCGCCGCCTTCAGGTGTGGATTTTCCAGGACTTCATCCGCCGCCTGTCGCATATCGATATCAGCCCGGCACAGTTTTCGGTGCTGGTCATCATCGGCGCCAATGAAGGCCTGTCGCAATCCGAACTGGCGGCGACGCTCGGCATCGAGCGGGCGCGCATGGTGCGCATGCTGCATCTTCTCGACCGGCGCGGCCTGACCGAACGGCTGCCCTCCTCGGCCGATGGCCGGCGGCACGCGTTGCGCCTGACCCGCGCCGGGCAAACTCAATTGAAGCAGGCCAAAGCGCTGGCCGCGCAACACGAGGCCAGCCTGCTGCCCAAACTCGGGCCGGAGCGCTACCGGATGATGCTGGAAGCGCTGCGGGAGATTTAAGCGAACACTTTCTCGACCGCGGCCGATATTCGAAACAGCCGCCGGTCGTGACCGTTACGGGCAAACAGCATCAGTCCGGTCGGCAGGCCGCCATCGCGCGGCAGCGGCAACGAGATCGCGGTGAGATCGAAATAATTGGCAATCGTCGTGTTGCGCAGGACCATGGCGTTCTTCGCCATGAAGTCCTTCGGCGTCGCCACCTCGTCGAGGAGCGGCGCGACGATCGGCGTGGTCGGCAACAGCAAAGCATCGAGATCGGCCAGCCGCGCATCCATGGCGCGGATCAAAGCGGCGCGGTCGCGCACCGCGTCGATGTAATCGGCGGCGGCAATGCCGGCGCCGCGATCGATGCGCGCCCGCACGATCTGGTCGACGGCGTCGCCGCGCCGCGCCAGCCGCTCCTTGTGGATCGAATAGGCTTCGGCCATCAGGATGCTGGTCCGCGATAGGGCCTTCATCATGTCATCGAGCAGCGGCATTTTCTCGTAAGTCAATCGCGCGCCGGCGCGCTCCAGCCGGTCGAGCGCTTCGGGAAAGCGGCGGCCGACGGTGTCGTCAAGATTTTCCAGCGGCAGGCCTTGCGCGACACCGAACCGCAAACCGGCAAGCGGCATTGCCTCCAAAGGGGTCGGCGCATCACCGGCCATCACCGCATCGGCATTGAAACAATCGTTAACATTCTTCGCCATCGGGCCGATGGAATCGAGCGTGTAGGACAAGGGAAACGCACCCTCGGTCGATACGCGCTGGCGGCTCGGCTTGAAGCCGGTGATGCCGCACAGCGCTGCCGGAATGCGCGTCGAACCGCCGGTGTCGCTGCCGATGGCGATCTCGCACATTCCGTCGGCCACGGCGACCGCAGCGCCGGCCGATGAGCCTCCCGGCACACGCGCGCGGTCGGCCGGATTGCCGGGCGTGTCATAATGCGGATTGAGACCGAGGCCGCTGAAGGCGAATTCCGACATGTTGGTCTTGGCAAGAATGACAGCACCGGCCGCGCGCAATCGCCGCACCACGGGCGCGTCCTGCGTCGCAGGCTCGCCTTCTTCGGCCAGGACTTTCGATCCGGCGCGCGTCACTTCACCGGCGACGTCGAACAGATCCTTGATCGACAGGATCGCACCATCCAGCGGCCCGAGTGAAATACCGGAACGAGCGCGCGCATCGGCGGCGTCGGCTGCGGCCTGCGCTTCGTCACGATAAATCGTCAGACAGGCGCGCGCGCCTTCACCATTTTGGTCGTCGATTTTCGCGAACGCGGCGTCGAGACGGTCACGGGCGGAGGCCTTTGTCATGCGCGTAGTCCTCCTTTTTCCTCGATAAATTTGACAATCGCGCCGACGTCCTTGCCCTCGCGCAAATTGGTCATCACGAAAGGCCTTGCGCCGCGCATCTTTTTCGCATCGCGTTCCATCACCTCGAGCGAAGCGCCGACATAGGGCGCAAGGTCGATCTTGTTGATGACCAGCAGATCCGAGCGAGTGATGCCCGGCCCGCCCTTCGATGGGATCTTGTCGCCGGCGGCGACATCGATGACATAGATGGTGAGATCGGCCAGTTCCGGCGAGAATGTCGCGGCGAGGTTGTCGCCACCGGATTCGATAAGGATGAGATCGAGATCGGGAAATTTGGCGTTCATCTCGGCGACCGCGGCGAGATTGATCGAGGCATCCTCGCGGATCGCGGTGTGCGGGCAACCGCCGGTTTCGACGCCGGCAATGCGATCCGCCGACAACGCGCCGGAGCGCACCAGATAGTCGGCGTCCCATTTGGTGTAGATGTCGTTGGTGATGGCGGCGATCTGGTAGCGGTCGCGCAAGGTCTTGCACAGCGCGTCCATCAGCGCGGTCTTGCCGGAGCCGACCGGGCCGCCGACACCGACGCGCAAAGGCCCATGAGGATTGGGGCCGTGGGGATTTTTCATTCATCAACTCCTGAACAGACGCGTGTATTGTGTTTCATGCCGCGCGCTGGCCAGATCGGCACGGAAGGCGGCGGAGCCGATGTCGTCGAGCGTCGCGGCGAGCGCGCGCTGCGCGGTCGCGGCGACGGCCGGTTCGAGCGCGGCGGCGACGCGCAGACCTTGCGTCTGCCCGAGCGGAATAAGCCGCACGCCGGCCGACACCCAATTGGCGGCGAGCGCCTGTAGATAAGTGGCGAGCGCCGGTTCGACGGCGATGCCGTGGCCCGCCGCTGTCACCGCCACCGCGACCGGATAGGCGACCGGCCCGTCCCACACTTGCTTGAGCCGATCGATCGCGGCACAGCCCCAGGCGGCGCGCGCAGCCTCGATGAAGGCATTACCCTGCGCCGTGGTCTCTAAATGGCGTTCCTTCGACGGCGCGAAGGCGGCGGCGAGTTCTGCGACCTCGCGCAGGGCCATGTCGTCGTCGCCAAGTGACGCACGATACGCTTGCGCGAACAGTACGGCGTCGCAATAGCCGCCGCCATCGCTGAGCATGACGGCGAGCCAGTCTTGCAGGGTCGCTTCGTCGACAATGTCACCGCATTCGACCGCCCATTCGATGCCGCTCGAATACGAGAACGCGCCGACCGGAAACGCCGGCGACAGCCAGGCCATCAGGCGATAGAGCGCGGCGGGGGCGAGCACACTTTCTTCCTTCTCCCCGCGTGCGGGGAGAAGGTGGCGAGCAGCTAAGCTGCGAGCCGGATGAGGGGGCATATCGTCAGGCTCAAGTGGCGGTAAGCCCCCCTCACCCGACATCCTCGCTTCGCTCGAATGTCGACCTCTCCCCGCGCGCGGGGAGAGGTGAAGCGCAGCCGTCACTTTGCTTTTCAACGGCATCGACTTGGACTTACGCGCCATGGTCGTGCCCGTGATGACCGTGGCTATGCGGGCTCGCCGGTTCCGGATCGAACGGCGCATCGAGCGCTGCGACCTTTGCGCCAAGCCCGCGCAGCATGTCCTCCAGCACATGATCGTAGCGCAAGCGGATCTTGCCGCCGACGATCTGCACGTCGGTATGGCGGTTGCCGAGATGCCAGGCCAGCCGTACCGTTTCGAAGGTATTGGGGCCGGCGACTTCGAGCAAGGGCTCAGGCGCGCCCTGCACCAGAACAATCGAACCATCATCGAGCACCAGCCCGTCGCCATCGCGCAGGCTTACGGGCGCGGGAAAATCGAGCAGCACCTGCGTGCCCCGCTCGCCGGTCAGCACAATGCGGCGGCGGTTGCGGTCGCCGGCGTCAAGCACGACGCGGTCGGCCACACTCGCCGTCGTCCAGGCGCCCGCTGGCTTGATCTCGGTCACACGTTTCATCTAGCCCTGCTGCATCGCGGCGTTGCCGCCCATCACTTGCGCTCGACCTTCTCAGGCGTGATGACCTGAACGTCGCGCTCCAGCGCGACTTCGGCCACAACCGCGCGCCAGGCGAGCAAATGCGTGGTTTCATTGTGGCGCGCCAGATGTTCCGGCGATTCCCAGCGCTCGACGGCGACAAGCCGCGTCGGATCAGTGACGCTGAGATTGAAATCGTAGAACAGGCAACCGTCTTCCTTGACGGTCCCGGCAACGACCTTGCGCGCTTCCGCGCACGCCCGCTCGGTCATGCCCGGCTTGAGCCGCAACTGGGCGACCACATAGATCATTGGGCTTCCTTTGGCCGTTTCCCTCTGGCGCTTGGTCTAGAACAAGAAATACCTTTGCGCCATGGGCAGTACATCGGCCGGCGCGCAGGTCAAGAGCTCGCCATCGGCGCGAACCTCGTAGGTTTCCGGATCGACCTCGATATTCGGCGTCGCGTCGTTGTGGATCATGCTCTTTTTATTGATCTTGCGCGTATTCTCCACCGCGACGAACTGCTTCTCGACGCCGAGGCGCTTGCGCAGATCGCTGCGCGCCGCCGCCTTCGACACGAACACCAGCGACGAGGCGGTGAGCGCCTTGCCGAAGGCACCGAACATCGGCCGGTAATGCACCGGCTGCGGCGTCGGGATCGAGGCATTCGGATCGCCCATCAGCGCCGCGACGATGCTGCCGCCCTTGAGCACCATGTCCGGCTTGACGCCGAAGAAAGCCGGCGACCAGACGACGAGATCGGCGAGCTTGCCTTTTTCGACGGAGCCGATGTGCTTCGAGACGCCATGCGCGATCGCCGGATTGATGGTGTACTTGGCGATGTAGCGCTTGACCCGCTTGTTGTCGTTATTGCCCTTCTCGCCGGGCAGCGCGCCGCGCTGCTTCTTCATCTTGTCGGCGGTCTGCCAGGTGCGCATGATGACTTCGCCGAGCCGGCCCATGGCTTGTGAGTCCGACGACATCATCGACAGCGCGCCGAGGTCGTGCAGGATATCCTCGGCGGCGATAGTCTCCTTGCGGATGCGGCTTTCGGCGAAAGCGAGATCCTCGGCAATCGACGGATCGAGATGGTGGCACACCATCAGCATGTCGAGATGCTCGTCGATGGTGTTGCGCGTGAACGGCCGCGTCGGATTGGTCGAGGACGGCAGCACGTTCTTCAGGCCCGCGACCTTGATGATGTCGGGGGCGTGGCCGCCACCGGCGCCTTCGGTATGGAAGGCGTGAATGGTGCGGCCCTTGAAGGCCTTGATCGTATCCTCGACGAAGCCGGACTCGTTCAGCGTGTCGGAGTGGATCATCACCTGCACGTCGTATTTGTCGGCGACGGTGAGACAAGTGTCGATCGCCGCCGGCGTCGTCCCCCAGTCCTCGTGCAATTTCAGCGCGCAGGCGCCGGCCTTGATCATTTCTTCCAGCGCCGCCGGGCGCGACGCGTTGCCCTTGCCGGCAAAGCCGAGATTGACCGGAAATGAATCGGCGGCCTGGATCATGCGGCCGAGATGCCACGGGCCGGGCGTGCAGGTGGTGGCATTGGTGCCGGCCGCGGGGCCGGTGCCACCGCCGAGCATGGTGGTGACGCCGGAATAAAGTGCCTCATCGACCTGCTGCGGACAGATGTAGTGGATGTGGCTGTCGAAGCCGCCGGCGGTGACGATCTTGCCTTCACCGGCGATGATTTCGGTGCTGGGGCCGATGATGATGGTGACGCCAGGCTGGATGTCGGGATTGCCGGCCTTGCCTATCGCCAGCACGCGGCCGTCCTTCAGACCGATATCGGCCTTGACGATGCCCCAGTGGTCGACAATCAGCGCATTGGTGATGACAGTGTCGGCGGCGCCCTGCTTGTTGGTGATCTGCGATTGCCCCATGCCGTCGCGGATGACCTTGCCGCCGCCGAACTTCACCTCTTCGCCATAGACAGTGAAATCCTTCTCGACCTCAATGATCAGGTC
>CAMAUC010000043.1 GCA_945861265.1 Rhizobium sp. Q54
GCCGCCGCCAACAAAAAAGCCCGGCGTCGCCGCCGGGCTTTTGCAACTCTCATCGACTGCGCGCTCAGCTCACGCCGGCTGCAGATTGCCCGCCGCCTGCTTGCCGCGCTCGGTGACGATCTCGAAGCTGATCTTCTGGCCTTCGGCCAGTGAACGCATGCCGGCCTTCTCCACCGCCGAGATGTGCACGAACACATCCTTGGAGCCATCGTCCGGCTGGATAAAACCGAAACCTTTTTGGGTATTGAAGAACTTCACAGTTCCGACGGGCATCGTAGTTCCTTTCACGTTGAACGCCGGTGCGCTCATCGCTCCGGCGGCAACATCCGTTTTTTGGGGGTCACTTGGAGCGCAGCCCAAAAGCGGGAGGCTTGGCGAGCAAGGTGAGGCCGAAAACCAGGTTGCGGCGGGCCACTTAAACGGAATTCGCCGCAACGTCAACGCCAGGCCGGATCCCGGCCGATGCCGTCAAACCCGGTCCCGCGTACATGCATTGCCTTTTCGGGCGACGGGCCGGCGGCCTGCGGCAACATGTCATGCCAATTTACTTTATGAATTGGTAACGCGCTTGCCCCTATATTTGGCAGACGCCGGCCGCAAGGATTAACTAACGCTTAACGCGCGGTCCTCCCTGACCCCTTTCCCTGGCCCGGACCCCGATGCAAAAAGACAAACGACGATCGCGCCGGCGCACCATGCGCTACCACGCGATCCTGATCCTGGCGCCCGATGCGCTGCGCGACTGCACCCTGTCCGATATTTCCGAAACCGGCGCGCGCATCACCGTTGAAGCCGCCGAGGAACTGCCCGACCGCTTTACCTTGCTGCTGTCCGGCAACGGCGCCCCGCAACGGACGTGCCGCGTGGTCTGGCGCCAGCCGGACCAGATCGGCGTCGATTTTGAAAAGCACCTGCCGCCGCAGGATCGCATTGGCCTCGTTCCTGCGATGGACGGCGACTTTTTCGACGATACTGACGTGCCTTCCGACGTGCCTGCGGAATAGCAAAAAGGCGCCGCCCGTTTCCGGACGACGCCTTTGCATCACAGCCTTGTCGCGCGACCTGCGCGACCCATTCAGGCCTGTTGAATCGCCGACACCAACCAGGCGCCGCCGCGCGTGCGCATGAAGGTCCACAGTTCGGTCACCTCGCCCGGCTGGCCGCCTTCGACCGTCCGGCCGCTGGCGCGCTCCACCGTGGTGTCGGTCAACGCAAAGTGCATGGCGACGGTCGCGTATTCGTGTGCGCCTTCGCGCCACGCTTCCGACAGATCGCCTTGCAGCAACTTCACGTCGGTGACGCGGTTGATGATGCCGCGGCTGGCATTGTCGGCCAGTTCCTCGGCGAAATACGACACCATCTCCGGCGTCGCCTTGCCGCGCAGCGCCGACAGGTCCTCGGCCGAATAGGCCGCCTGAATGTCGGCGAGCAACTGCTCAAACGCATCGTAGTCCGGCTTGTCGAGCGTTAGCGGTTCACCGGCCGGTGCCGCCGGCGCATTGCCGCCGAACATCGAGCCCAACCCGCCGAAAGCCTGCGTGCTGGCGCCTGAAGCCGGACCTTGCGCCGGTCCTGCCGACTGAATGGCGAGCGAGGGCGAATTGCGGCGCTGCCACCAGGCAAAAGCCAGGCGCGCGACGATGACGATCAGGCCGATCTGGAGCACCAGACCGAGGATGGACGCGAAGCCACCCATACCGCCGGTCATGCCGTGACCGAACAGCATGCCAAACAGGCCAGCGCCGATGAAGCCGGCGGCCAGGCCGCCGAGCATGCCGCCGCCGAACAGGCCGCCGCCCAGGAGACCCGGACGGGCCGCCTGCCCGGCAGCGCCGGTCGTGGCAGCATTCGGCTGCGTCGCCGAACGCTGGATCGGCGCGGCGGTCGAGGGCGCGGTGCGGGTCGCGGCCGGCGCCGAGAACGTGCGCGAGCCACGGCTGCCGGCGGAACTACCGCCGCCGGCGCGAGCGTCGGCGTGGTCGATGCTGATGAAAATAAACACAGTTGCGATTGCGGCAAGCGCAATCAGCCAGCGATGGCGAATCATGGTCTTGGTATCCTCCCGGCCTAATCGGCGAGAAGAGAATAGGTGCGCGGCGGGCAATTTGTAAGGGGCGGCGGGCGGTGCGCTGCTAAGCCGCAGGTGTCGCTTTTCAGCGCGTTTCACACAAATGTCATAGGCGCGGACCGGAACTATGACGCCTGCGCGCGACTTCTCCCTTTGCTCGGGATCGTTGGAGACGGCGCATATGAAAAGTGCATTGGCAATGGCGCTTGTTTTGGCCGGCATGTCGGCGTTGCCGGCGGCCGCCAGCCTGACGCCGTTTCAGCAGTTGCCGTTTGACCGGCCCGACGTTGTTTCGCTGCACACCGGCCCGGCGGCGGCGATGCTGGAGCGCAATTTTTTTCAGACGCAACAGCCGGCGGTCGATCGGCGCGTTCCGGCCTGCACCGCGCAGATGATCCTGTTCGATAAAGCGCGCCTGGCGCTGGCCTGCCACTAATCCGTCGCTTGTCGCGGCGCGAAACTTTCAACGCGGCAATTCGATCCGGGCGCATAGGCCCCCGGAAGCCTTGTTGCTCAGGATGAGCGTGCCGCGTTGCGCCTGCACGATCGATTGGGCGATCGCCAAGCCGAGGCCGGCGCCACCCGTCTCCCGGCTTCGGGATTCTTCAAGACGATAGAACGGGTCGAAGACGCGCGTGAGATATTGTTCGGGAATCCCCGGGCCTTCATCCTCAATCGTAATCTCTATCGTTTCCGGTGTCGCTCGCACCGAAACGCTGGCGGCCTTACCATACTTAACCGCGTTGTCGAGCAGATTGCGGACCACGCGCTTCAGGGCTTCAGGCCGGCATTCACTCACGATCGGTTCGCTCGCCAGCATTTTGACGGGCATGCCGGCGTCGGCCATGTCATCGACGGTGCTCTGAACCAGTGCCGCTAGATCCGTGGAGCGCCGCAACTCCGTCGTCGCCTCATCGCGGGCAAACTGGAGCGTCGCGCCGATCATCGAGTCCATCTCGGCAATAGTTGCCAGCATCTTGTCACGGTCTTGCTGGTTTTCGACGTTTTCTAGGCGCAGGCGCAACAATGTCAAAGGCGTCCGCAGATCGTGCGAGATAGCCGCCAGCATGCTTGTCCGGCTTTCGATCAGGCCGCGCAGCCGGGCCTGCATGGTGTTGAACGCGCGGGCAGCCTGTCGCGTTTCAACAGAACCCGTTTCCAGCATTGGCGACGCATTGAGATCGTTGCCGAGGCGCTCGGCCGCTATCGACACCGCTGCAAGCGGCGCCGTGACGCGGCGCACCGCCCACAAGGACGCGCCGAAAATGACGATCGCCATGATTGCCATCGACAGAAAAAACTGGCGCGAAAAGCTCGAACCGCTCTCGGGGAGCGCCGTCGCAAAGGATAACCATTGGCCGTTGGCCAAGGGAACCGCGACCTGCAATTCACGGAAGTTTCCGAAACCACCGAAGCCGCCGAAGCCATGCATCATCGGACCGGGCCCCATCATAGGGCCCCTGCCGCCAAGCACCGAACGGTCCGGCAGCGATGCCGCGACCCGCGGCTCCCGGCCGAGTGTGAGTGAAAGCTGGTCGACAAGAAATTCCTTGATGGCCTGCGCAACCGCCACGTCATCGTCATTCGGTGCAATCGCCGGCGGCTGGCTAGAGAGCAGGACGCGAAAGGTCTGATCGCTCAGTCCGGCAACGATCCGCTCGCGGCCTTCACGCGGCGTGTCCTCGACCAACCTTGTGAGATTGGTCATGCGTTGCGCCGCGGCCAGTCCGCCGACGGCCCGCACGGCCTGCTCGCGGTCAAGCGTGTAAATCCACGATCCCACGAGCAGCGACACAATCAAACCCGCGCCCAAAACCAGCAAGGTTTGGCCGAACAGACTCTGGGGCAAAAGCCGCTTCATTTGCGGACCACCGTAGGCGTCAACATGTAGCCGCCGCCCCACACCGTCTTGATGAGCTGCGGATCGCCGGGATCGCGTTCGAGTTTCTTGCGCAGGCGGCTCACCTGGGTGTCGATGCTGCGGTCGAGTCCCGCCGAAGAACGGCCGCGCGCCAGATCGAGCAATTGGTCGCGATTGAGCACACGTTGCGGCCGCTCGACCAACGCAACCAGCAGGTCGTATTCGCCGGTGCTCAACGGCACCGTGACTCCGTCATCGCGCAAGAGCGCGCGTGCGCCGGTATCCAGACTCCAGCGGTCGAAATGGAAACTCCGGGGCTGCGGCCCGGTGTCCTCCGTGTTTCCCGGGCTGCGCCGCAGGACGGCTTTGATCCGCGCGATCAGTTCGCGGCTGCCGAAAGGCTTTGCAAGATAGTCGTCGGCGCCCATCTCCAGGCCGATGACGCGGTCGATCTCCTCGCCTTTCGCCGTCAGCATGATGATCGGGATGTTCGATTCGGCGCGAAGCGCCCGGCACAGCGATAAGCCGTCCTCGCCCGGCAGCATGAGATCGAGCAGGACAAGATCGATCCGGGCGTCGGTCAGGACCTTGCGCATGGCGCGTCCATCCGCCGCCACGCTGACCCTGAATCCCTCTTTCGTCAGCGCGCGCGAGACAAGTTCGCGAATCTCGCGATGGTCGTCGACGATCAGGATGTGCGGTCCGTCTTGCATGTCGGCAATATAGACCAATGCCCGCGGCAGGTTCGGCGGAATATGTGTCTAATTGTGTCTGCCGCCGCGCCTGACAAACATCGTCGCAAAAAACCCCGATCCTGAAAAACTTGGGTCAAGTCCGCCCCGTCAAATGGCTACAAGCAACGGAGCCTCTGTTGCGCAACCATTGGGGTTTCAGATGAAAAAGAAGACGTGGATTATCGGCGGTATCGCCGCCACCACTTTGCTGGTCGGCGGCTGGGCCTACGCGCAGTCAGGCGGCCATGGTCACGGCGGCTTCGGGCCGGGGTTCATGCAGGGCCAAGGTCACGGCGGCATGGGCCAAATGGGCCCCGGCGGCATGATGGGTATGCGCGGGCAAATGGGTCCGGGCATGCAAGAGCAATCAGGCGGCCCGCGCGGTCAAATGGGCGGCGGCATGATGGCCATGATGATGGGCGGCAACGCCACCATGGACGAGCGCAGCGACATTCACGGCCTGCTCTTCAACCATGACAGCATCAAGCGCAGCGTGACGAATCTTCCGGACGGCATTCGCACGGTCACGGAATCGGACGATCCCGAGGTGGCCGCGACGATCAAGAAGCATGTCGCCGACATGGGAAAGCGGGTCGAAGAAGGACGCGATCCTGGCCTGCCGATCGAAAGCCCGGCGTTGCACGCGATCTTCCGCGACAAGGACAAGATCAAGACCACCTATGAGACGACCGAAAAGGGCGTTGTCTTGGTGCAGACGTCGGCCGACGCGACCGCCGTCAAAGCGCTCCAGGACCACGCCGCCGAAGTGACCGATCTTGCCCGGCGCGGCATGGTTGCGGCGCAGGAAGCCATGATGAAGAACGGCGGGATGATGGGCCGCGGCATGCACGGCGCCATGTCCGGACACCGACACCAGGACTAATGCCGGAAAAAACGCCGCACGCGAATTTTGTGTCGCGTGCGGCGCGGCCTTCGCGGCCGGCCAATCACGCGCATGCGAACTTGGTCCGCCTATTGCGGCGTGCCGGCCAGCGTTTCTTTCACGATCGCGACCAGTTGCTTGAGCGTGAACGGCTTGGCGAGGAAGGCGTATTGCTCGTTGGTCGGCAGATTTTTGGCGAACGCCTCCTCGGCGTAACCCGAGACGAAAATGATCTTCACGTTGGGATCGCGCGCGCGCAATTCGCGCAGCAGCGTCGGCCCGTCCATCTCCGGCATCACCACGTCCGACACCACCAGATCGACATGGCCCTTCTCGGCCAGCACCTCGAGCGCCTCGACGCCGTTGCCGGCTTCCAATACGGTGTAGCCGCGCGAACTCAAGCCCCTCGCGTTGAGCGCCCGCAGGCCTTCCTCGTCCTCGACCAGAAGAATGGTACCGTGCCCGGTCAGATCGCTGGCGACCGACTTGGCCAGATTGGCGGCCGCTGACGCTGCGTTGTCGAGCGCGGCGGTGGCCAGCGTCACCTGATCCTCAATGCCCGGAATGTGCCTTGGCAGAAAGATACGAAATGCGGTGCGGCCCGGCGCCGAGTCGGCATAGACGAAGCCGCCGGTCTGCTTGACGATGCCATAGACCGTCGACAAACCGAGGCCAGTGCCTTTGCCGACGTCCTTGGTCGAAAAGAACGGCTCGAAAATTTTCTCGATAATGTCGGGCGGAATGCCGGTGCCGGTGTCGCTGACCTCGACCAGCACATAATCGGCGGTCGGCATGCCCTTGTAGCCGAACTTGGCGCAGTCCGCGGCCGTCACATTGGCGGTGCGCACCGTCAGTTTGCCGCCATCCGGCATGGCGTCGCGCGCATTGACGGCGAGATTGACGATCACCTGCTCGAACTGGGAAATATCGACCTTGACCGGCCACATGTCGCGGCCATGCACGACGTCGAGCGTTACCTTCTCGCCGATGAGCCGCTTGAGCAGCATGCCGAGATCGCTGAGCGCCTCGCCGAGATCGAGTACCTGCGGCCGCAGCGTCTGCTTGCGCGAGAAGGCGAGCAACTGCCGCACCAAGGCCGCGGCGCGGTTGGCGTTCTGCTTGATCTGGATGATGTCCTGGAACGACGGATCGGTCGGCTTGTGCGCGCTCAACAGGAAATCGGTCGCCATCATGATGGCGGACAGCACGTTGTTGAAGTCGTGCGCGATGCCGCCGGCGAGTTGCCCGACCGACTCCATCTTCTGCTGCTGATAGACACGGTTCTCCAGCGTGCGCTGCGCCGTGGTCTCCAGCGCGTAGACGATCGCGGTCTCGCCGTCGCGGTCTTCCTCCTCGATCGCCGAGACGAAGAACGTCGCCCAGCGCTCGTCGGTGCCGGCAAGCGCGGCCTCGACCGGCGCGATATCGCCCTGCCCCGACGCCGCCTTGGCGATCGCCGCCTCGAGCGCCGGCCGGTCGCGTTCGGCGACCACCGCGAGAATCGAGCGGCCGCCCGACAGCAAGCCTTCGAAGGCGGATGCGAAGCGCGCATTGCTGCGGGCAATGCCGCCGGCTTTGTCGACCGTGGCGATGGCCATGGGTGTGTTCTGGAAAAAGCGCATGAAGCGCACTTCCGCCGCGCGCTGCGGATCTGTGCCGTCGTCGCGCGCCCGATTGAGAACCAGAGTGCGAGACACGCCGGGCTCGCCGTCGGCGCCGAACGCGACTTTATGAAACAGCCGCACCGGCACCGGCTTGCCGGAACGCGTGCGCAGATCGAGATCGAGCACCTCGGTCTTGACGTCGCCGGGCGCGGCATTGAACGTCGTCAGCAGCGCCGCGCCTTCGCCGGCGACGATATCGGTCAGCTTGAGCGAACCGGCGCCGACCTGCGCCAGATCGTGATCCAGCCAGGTCGCCAGAGTCGCGTTCAGATAAATAATGTCACCGGCGGCATCGACCGAGAAAAAGCCGGCCGGCGCGTGGTCGAGATAGTCGATGGCGTGCTGCAATTCCTGGAACACATTCTCCTGACGCTCGCGTTCGCGCGTCACGTCGGCGATCGACCAGACCGTCATTTTGGAATCGTGCTTGCCGGCCCCTAACGGACGCACCCGCAGGCGCAGCCAGCGCGCTGGCTCGCCGCTCGGACGGGCAATGCGCACTTCTTCCATCAGCCGGCGCTGCTCGCGCGCCGCCTTGAGCAGGCGATAGATCGATTCCGAGACGTCGGGATCGCCGATAAACACCCGCTCGATCGGCCGGACATCCTGGTCGTCAGCCGCGCCGATCAGATCCAGATAGGTGGCGTTGGCATAGAACACGCGGCCCGCCTGGTCGGTGACCAGAATGCCGTCGAAAGCATTGTCGACCACCGCCTTCAACAGCGGATTGCCATGGTCCTGGGCGGTCAGGCGCACGATGCCCGATGCGGTGGCAAACAGCGCGAAGACGCCGATCGTACCCAGCACCGCCAACAGCGCCATGATGTAGGTCTCGGCGTATTCCGGCCCGATATAGATGAGGCCGGCGGCGGCGGCGATCAGCAGCAGCGCGATCAACAGCACCATGCCGACCGAGCCCGAGCGCGGCGCGCTCTGACTCTTGTCGAACGCCCGCCGCCCGGACGCGAGCACCGGACCGTCGCTGCGTTCCGAGGCTTTTCGCGAAGCCGGGTCTTTTACCGGGGCTTTTGCAAGATCTTGGCCTGCCATGACTCTTTCAGTGCCTTAAGCCGCCCCATCGGCGCAAGGGCAAAGGCCCGGGCCATCCCGGTCTTTGTCCGCATTTTGACGGGCATCGCCGATTTTAACCGCTATCTGTGGACTGCACGCCGCAGTTTCATGACATAGCTAATGACTTCGGCGACCGCCTTGTAATGCTCGGCCGGGATCGGCTCATCGATCTCAACGGTGGCGTGCAGCGCGCGCGCCAGCGGCGGGTTCTCGACGATCGGAATGCCGTGTTGGCCGCCGACCTCGCGGATTTTCAAGGCGATCGCGTCCATGCCCTTGGCGACGCAGATCGGCGCCTCCATGCCGCGCTCGTATTGCAGGGCGATGGCGTAGTGGGTCGGGTTGGTGATGATCACCGAGGCCTTTGGCACCGCCGCCATCATGCGCTTGCGCGACCGCTGCTGGCGCAAGTTTCGCAGCTTGCCCTTGATTGTCGGATCACCTTCGGACTGCTTGAACTCCTCTTTCAGTTCCTGCAGCGACATCTTCTGTTTGCCGAACCAACTGCGGTACTGGAAGAAATAATCGGCCGCCGCGACGACGCCGAGCAGCGCCACCACCGCGCCCATCAGCTTGAGCGCCAGCACCTGCGTGAACGGCAACAGCGCCATCGGGTCGGTGAATATCAGGCCTTCCATGCGGTCCTGCTCGGGCCACATCAACGCCACCATGATGCTGCCGAGCAGCAGCAGCTTGGCGATACCTTTGGCGAAATTGGCCAGCGACTGCTTCGAGAACAGCCGCTTGAAGCCGGCAAGCGGCGAGACCTTGGAGAATTTCGGCGACAGTCCCTCGGTGGTCCACACTAGGCGATGCTGAACGAGATTGCCGACGAGCGCGGCAATGGTCAGCACCAGGAATGGCATCGCCAAGGCGCCGATCAGTTCGAGACCGATCTTCTGGAACAGCCCCGGCAGCGCCGGACCGTCCAGGCTGATCCGGTATGAATTGGCGACCAGCCCGCGCAACGTCGCCGTCAAACCCTCGCTCATGCTGCCGGCAAACGACATCAGCACCAGAGTGCCGCCGGCAACGATGAACCAGTTGTTGACTTCCTGACTCTTGACGACGTCGCCGCGCTGCAGCGCATCATCCAACTTTTTTTGTGTTGGGTCTTCTGTTTTGTCGGTTGAGTCGGATTCGTCCGCCATGGTCTATCCCGTCAATGCCTCGGCGCCATGTCGTGCAGCACGCCTTCGATATAGCCGGTGAACGTGCCCATCATGGCGCCGATCACGACCAGCAGCAGCAAAAGGCCGAGCAGAATGGACAGCGGCAGGCCGATGAAGAACACCTGCATCTGCGGCATCAGGCGCGACAACACGCCGAGCCCGAGATTGAACAACAGGCCGAACACCAGAAACGGCGCCGACAGCTGAATGCCGATCTTGAACGAGCCGGCGATCACCGTCGTGATGTGCTTGGCGATGTCGCCGACGATTGGCACCTCGCCCGGCGCGAAAATATAATAGCTGTCATTGAGCGCCGCTATCACCATGTGATGCATGTCGGTGGCGAAGATCAGCGTGACGCCGAGTACCGCCAGAAAGTTGCCGACCAGCAGGCCCTGCTGGTTCTGCGTCGGATCGACCGCGGTGACGAAGCCCAGGCCCAGTTGCTGGGCGATCACGGAACCTGCGACCTGCAATCCTGAAATCGCCAGCCGCGCGGTGAGGCCCAGCACCGCGCCGATCAGGATTTCCTGGAACAGCATCATGATGACTGGCCCGAGCGCGGTCAGTGTGATGGTATAGGCGGCCTGATGCGCCGGCAGCAGGATGGCCGTCAGCATCAGCGCGATGGTCAGCCGCACGCGCGCCGGCATGTTCATTTCGCCGATGCCGGGCATCATCATCACCATGGTACCGACGCGCGCGAAGGTCAGCATGAACGCCGCCGCCAGCATCGGTAACAGGGAGATGTCGATTTTCATCGCTGCGGCTTTCGCGTCCGGACGGCCGGGTGCGCGATCATATCCTCAACCGCTGACGATTCGCGCCGCGATCCGTAACATTTCGGCGTTGAGCTTTTCCGCCATGAACGGTAGCGCGATCAACAGCGACACGAAGATCGCCAGGATTTTCGGCACGAAAGCCAAAGTCATTTCCTGGATCTGGGTCAGCGCCTGCAACAGCGAGATCGCCACGCCGACAACCAGGCCGACCAGCATGACCGGCGCCGATACGATCACCAGCGTATAAATCGCCTCGCGCGCGACATCGAGAACTTCGGGACCGGTCATTGGCTGCACACTTTCTGTTGTTTCTTCTCCCTCTCCCCGCATAGTGAGCCGAACGGCGAGCGTTCGCCCGCCTATGCGGGGAGAGGGTCGGGGTGAGGGGCAGAGGCAAACACATGCCCCTCACCCGGCTCACTTCGTTCGCCACCCTCTCCCCGTAAAAACGGGGAGAGGGAAAAAATTTAGATCGGCATCCGCATGATTTCTTCGTAAGCCGCGATCACCTTGTCGCGCACCGCGACCACGGCGTCGATCGCCACCTCGGTTTCCGCCACCGCGGTCACGACATCGACCATGTTCGACTTGCCGTTGACCATCGCCTGCGCCTGCGTATCCGACTTGCGGCCGGTCTCATGCACGGCGTTGAGCGCTTCCTTGAGCACCGAGGTAAAACTCGTTTCGGCCTTGCCCGGCCCGCCGGCAATGCCGGCCATGGCCGACGACGGATCGGCGCCGAGCTTGGCGATACTGGCATAGGCGTTGGCGGCGGAAATCGGTGAGGCCATGGTGTCTCGTCCTTATCGGTCACGATCGGGCGCGCAATGCGCCGGCAGTCATTAAGCTTTCAGAATGTCGAGGGTGCGCTGGAGCATGCGGCGGGTAGCGCTGATGACGTTGATATTGGCCTCATAGGACCGCTGCGCCTCGCGCATGTCGGTCATTTCGACCAGCGGATTGACGTTGGGATATTTGACGTTGCCGTTGGCATCGGCCGAAGGATGTCCGGGCTCGTATTTCAGCCGGAAGTCGGATTTGTCGGTGTCGACCTTGCCCATGCTAACGACACGCGCCTCCAGCGAGCGGTCGAGTTCGCTGTTGAAGGTCGGCACCTTGCGCCGATACGGATTGGCGCCGGGCGTGGCCGGAGTCGAGTCGGCATTGGCGATGTTTTCCGAGATGATGCGCATGCGGCCGGCCTGCGCCCGCAAGCCGGAAGCCGCGATCGTCATCGTCTTGAGAAAATCCGCCATCGTCTCTTAGTCTCCGCTTTTGCGCATAAACTTTTCCGACTTTCCTTCGCCCGACAAAGCGGGATTCGCGAAGGCGGGAAACCGGTTCTTACCGCTTGCCCATCGCGGTCTTGAGCAGGTTGAGACTGCGCGAATAGAGCGCGGTCGCCGCCTGGTAATCCATCTGGTTGGCCGCCACTTTCATCATCTCGTCCTCGAGATTGACCGAATTACCGGTCGGCCGAATCTCGTAATTGCCCTTGCTCTCGGTGCGGAAGGTGCTCCCGCTTATGCTCATGCCGCCGATATGGCCGCCTTCGGTCGTGGCCAGCATCACCGGTGCGACCGGCTGCGCCGCGATCACGCCGGGTTCCCGGAATTTCGGCGCCACCACGTCGCGCTCGCGGTAGTTCGGCGTATCCGAATTGGCGACGTTTTCGGCCAGCACCTTCTGGCGTTCCTGGTTCCAGTTCAGCCGGGTCCGCAGCATCGAGAGGATCGGAACGTCGGTTATCGCCATGCTGCCTCCCGCTCCGGGCCGAATCTCCAAGGCGAGACCGGGCCAGCTAGGCAGACTTTGCCGGGTGTATGGTTAACAGCTGGTAAACAGCGCCAGTTGACGGACCGGCCGCGATGCCGTTTACCATCCTTGAAATGATGCAATCAGTGCCCAGATGCGGAGCGGCCGCGCATTTGTTAACAGTTCGTTAGTGGTCAAGGCGGCAAATTGTGCCTAATAGAATTAACCTTTCGGGCGATTCTCGCCTCGGCACGTGTGAGGCGAAGCTTGGAGCGCATTGAATGTTCGACCTGTTCGGCGACGGAATGCCGCTGCCCGCGAAATTCTTCATCGCGTTCGCGGTGGTGCTCGCTTTGATCGGTCTGTCGGCATGGCTGGTGCGCCGCTTCAGCGCCAATCGACTCGGCAACGGCAATGCGCGCGGCCGGCAGCCGCGCCTCGCCGTCATCGACGCCTCGCCGGTCGACGGCCGCCGCCGCCTGGTCCTGATCCGCCGCGACAATGTCGAACATCTGCTGATGATCGGCGGCCCAACGGACGTCGTGGTCGAACAGAATATCGTGCGCGGCGCCACCTCGACCCGCGACACGCCGCGCGAACCGGCGCGCAGCGAGCCCTCTCGGATTGAACCCTCCCGCATCGAACCGTCGCGCAGCGAACCGGCGGCGCGCGGCGCGTCGGCCGCCGACACCAATTCATGGCCGCTGCAGCCGGCCGGCGAACCGACTCCGGTCGCGGCGCCCCGGCCCTATCGTACCGCCGCGACCGAAGAGCCGTGGCTGCCGCCGGAGCCGGGCGCCCGCGCCCGCCCGGCCGACAACAATAGCCTAACGGGATTGGCGGCCGAACTGTCGACGCGCCTGACGCCGCCGGAGCCCGCGCCTGTCGCGCGCAGCGAGCCGCCGGCCCGCCCGGCACCGCAGCAGCCCCCCGTCGCCGCCCCGGAACCGATCGCCGCCGCGCAGGCGAATAACGATCACAATCTCGCCGAGATGGCGCAGCAGTTGGAAGCGGCGTTGCGCCGCGCGCCGACGCCGGAAGGCCGCCCGCCAGTCACCGACCCTTTGGCCGCGCCGCTTGCAAGGCCCGCCGAACGCGCGCCCGGCCGCGACTACAAGCTGCGTATCGATCCCAAATTCGAGGCCAAGGGCGAGCCGCGCTTCGACATGCCGCCCGAGCCGCGGGTCGAGCCGCGCGCGGAGCCGAGGATGGACACAAGGCCGGAAGGCCGGCCGATGCGCCAGCCGGCGCCGGCGGCGTCCAGGAACGTCTTCGATAATCTCGAAGAGGAGATGGCGAGCTTGCTCGGCCGTCCCCCGGGGAGACCTTGAGAGGTCTTTCCGACCGCCGGGTTCGACTTTTGTCGGTGGCGGTTGGAGTAACGGGACTGATCCTGCTGGCGGCCGCTTCGCCGGCGAAAGCGCAGGACATCAGCGTCAACTTCGGCGCCAATTCGGGCCTGACCGAGCGCGTGATCCAGATGATCGCGATGCTCACGGTGCTGTCTTTGGCGCCGTCGATTCTCGTCATGATGACGTCGTTCACCCGCATCGTCGTCGTGCTGTCGCTTCTGCGCACCGCGCTCGGCACCGCCACCGCCCCGCCCAACGCAGTGATCGTGTCGCTGGCTCTGTTCCTCACCGCCTTCGTCATGGGCCCGGCGCTGCAAACGTCCTATGACACCGCGATCAAGCCGCTGATCGCCAACGAGATCACCACCGAGCAGGCGTTCGAGCGCGGCGTTATCCCGCTGCGCGCCTTCATGGAAAAGAACGTCCGCGAGAAGGATCTCAAGCTGTTCGTCGACATGGCCAAGCTGCCGCAGCCGGAAAGTCCCGAGAACCTGTCGCTGCGCGTCCTGGTGCCGGCCTTCATGATCTCCGAATTGAAGCGCGCTTTCGAGATCGGCTTTCTTCTATTTCTGCCGTTCCTGATCATCGATCTGGTGGTGGCGTCGGTGCTGATGTCGATGGGCATGATGATGCTGCCACCGGTCGTGGTGTCATTGCCGTTCAAGCTGATCTTTTTCGTGCTGGTCGACGGCTGGAGCCTGGTCGCCGGCTCGCTCATTCAGAGCTACGGCACCTGAACTAACTTCGCGCCGGTCATCCACACGGGGCACGCCGCGCGCCTTGCTATCAAGGGCTAATCGGGATGCCCCGCATTTGGCAGGATTGCGAAGCCAGTGACGCTATTGGGGCCTAGCGGACAACGGTGGCGCCTGGCCCCGAGCGGGTTTGTCGGCTTTTGACCCAAGGCGGACATGGGCACGTCATGCGGCAAACGCTGCAGCGACTTGTCCAGCTTAGAACGACTGGTGCAAGAACGTCCTAGCGTAACCGGTGGCCAAATACCGCCGTCTATACAGTCGCGCTGTTGCGTAGATCGAGGAGCTTTCTTTCCTCAAGCCGCCCATCGCGCAAATGGAAGATATGGTCGAAGCGATCGAGGATCATCTCGTCATGGGTGACGACGATAATCGCGGCGTCCTGCTCAACCGCGATCCGGCGTAGCAGATCCATCACGATGCGCGCGCGTGCCGAGTCGAGCGGCGCGGTCGGCTCGTCGGCGAGGATGATCCGCGGCCGATTGGCGAGCGCGCGGGCAATAGCGACGCGCTGCGCTTCGCCGCCGGATAGCTGCTTGGGCAGCGCATGCTTGCGATGGCCGACCTCGAGATAGTCGAGCAATTCGATAGCGCGGCTGCGTGCGGCGGCAGCGCCCAGACCGGCCAGATGCATGGCAATCGCGACATTGTCGCTGCCGTCGAGGAACGGCAACAAATTGGGGTACTGGAAAATGAAGCCGATCTTGTCGAGCCGCAGCCGGCGCAAATCGGTCTTGAGCCAGCGGCCGTCATAGACCACCTCATTGTCGAGCGTGATGCGGCCGGTACTCGGCTCGAGAATGCAGGCGATGCAGTGCAGCAGCGTGGTCTTGCCGGAGCCACTCGGCCCCATCAATCCGACCACCTCGCCGGGAAAGACCTCCATGTTGATGTCGCGCAGCGCCTCGACGCGCGCCGTGCCTTCGCCGAACGTCTTGGAAAGATGCTCGACGCGGACGACGGGTTGTTTGCTGAGCGCGGTCATAATGTCAGCCCGAACTCGCCAGCGCTTCCGCCGGATCGACCTTGAGCGCCAGGCGGATGCCGAGCGTGCTGGCGAGCAGACAGACTACGATCGTTATGAAGAAGACAATGCCGACCGCTTCTGGATCAAGCACCAGCCGGCGCGGGAAGTACGGCTTGAAGACGAGAACCAAAGCCAGCCCGACAACGTAGCCGAAAATGCCCATCGACAGCGCCTGCTGAACGATGAGTCCGACGATGGTGCGGTCTGGCGCGCCGACGAATTTTAGCGTGGCGATCGAGCGCACTTTGTCCATGGTCAGCGTGTAGATGATCAGCGCGATAATGACCGCCGACACGATCACCAGCAGTACCATGATGAGCCCCTGCTGCTTGCGCGCATGCTCGATAACGAATTTGCTCAGCAGCGTTTCCTGCTGCTCCTGCGTCAGGGCCGAAAGATGTTTCCAGCGTGACAGCGCCGTGGCGACTTCGTTGACCTGCACGAAGGGCGACACCTTGGCGATGACGGCGTTGATCTGGTTGTTGGTTTCCAGGCCGCCGCCGCGCGCGAGCTCGCGGCGGGCCGCCGGCGGAGCGGCTTCGAACTGTAAGGTCTGGGCGTCGCGTAAAGTGATGTAGGCGACCGGATCGCCGGACGAGGTCAGCTCGTTGCGCATCAGCCCGACGACCGTGAATTTGTGGCCATGGGTGCCGAGCGGCACTTCCTGGCCAATCATGAGGCCGGCGGAACGGTCGACCACCATTTCGTAATGGCTGCGCATGATCTCGCGGCCCTCGGCGAGTTCGCGCGGCCCGCCGGGCCGGCCCGATTCGTAGCCGATCAGGAAAAGGCGCAGCGGTCTGTCATTGAGGACAGTCTGCACTGATTGATAGGTCACCGAGCCGGCACGTTCAATGCCATAGACCCGGCTGACCAATTCCCTGGTATCGCCGGGAATGCGCGAAGCCTCGGCAAAGGGTCCGTTGGTGCCGGCCTCCACCACCCAGAGGTCGGCGTTCGCCGCGCGCGCCTGGCGCAACGCGTCGTCGATCAGGCCGCCATAGACGCCGGTGATCATGATAACGATACCGAGCAGCAGGCTCAGGCCGAAATTGGTCAGCACGAAGCGCAACAGATTATGTTTGATGTCGCGATAAGCGAGATTCATTTGGCCAGCCCCTGCACGGCCACGGCGCGGCCGGCGCGCAGCCCGCTGGGCAACGGCGCCACCACCTGGGCGTTGTCCGGTAGGCCGCCGGCGACCTCATAACGGCCATCGAGCAAGCGGTGACCGAACGTCACGTCGTGCTGCTGCAGACGGCCGTCTTCGACGGTCCAGACCGTACCGCGATTCTTGCCGAGGCCGATGATCGCGGCTTCCGGCACCAGCGTCGGCTGCGGCAGGTGCACCGTCGTGATGTAGACTTCGGCCTGTTCGCCAAGATGGAAATTGTCCGGCAGTTTGTCGAAGGCGATGGCGACTCGGCGTTCCTCGTTGACGCGGTCGCTCTCCGGCTCGATGCGGGCGACCTGGCCGTGGAAACGTTCGTTGGGACGCGAGCGAAGAACGATGTCGGCGCGCTTGCCGACCGCTATCTCGCCGGATTTGCTTTCGTCGATAAAGGCCAGCACCCAGACAGTCTTGGGATCGATCAACGTGAACACCGGTTCGCCGGCGGCCAGCGCAACACCAAGCTCCTTGGAACGCGCGGTGACCATGGCGTCATATGGCGCAAGCAGCGCGTGAAAGGCCAATGTCGCCGCTTCCTGCTGTTGTTGCGCCTTGGCGTCATTGATGGCGGCGCGCGCAACGGCGATATCGCTGGAAGCCAGGTCGACGTCGGCGCGCGTCGTGTCCTCCGCGGTCTTGGCGGCGTCGGCCGATTCGACCGAGGTGGTGCTGCTCTGAACCAGTTTCTGCCGCCGCTCGCTGATCGTCTTGGCATTGGCATAATTTGCCTGCGCTTTCTCAAGTCCGGCGCTGGCCTTTTGCAGACTGGCTTCGCTGAGTTGAACGGCGGCTGCGGTTCGAGCGACGCGAGCGCTTTGCTCGCGGTCGTCAAGCCGAGCCAAAACTGTACCTTTGGCGACGCGGTCGCCGACGTCGGCGCGCAGGTCGAGCAGCACACCTGAAACCTTGAAGCCGACCTTGGAGGTAACCCGCGCCTCGACAGTACCGAGGCCGAAAACTTCGACGGGAACATCGCGCTGCAGGGCGACCACCTGCACCTTGACCGAGCGCAGGAACATCGACCAAACGCCGGCCAGAAGAATCACGCCGATAACAGCGGCCAGACCGGCCGCCCCCAGACGTTTTGCCGTCATTAGATCGCTCCTCCAATCGACGAATATGCCTTCGTCTAGCGAGGAAACGAGCTACCGGCATTGACCGGGATCAATCGGAGGTTTTCGAGCTTGCCAAGTTTCCGAAGGACTGGCTGGACTAGTTCCTATCCGGTCTCTCGTGCGATCCAGATGCGTGCAAGTGTGGAGCGCCAGAGCGAGAAAAGAATGGCGATCACGCAGTCTGCTACCTGACTTGAGAGGTAGGATGAGAGGCGTCCGCTATTGATGCTGTGGACGGCTCCTCCACCGGCACGTGAGTGCCATGAATGTGGGTGCTGTTAAGGCCCCCACTGTTCAGAGGAGCCAACCATGCAAGCGATCACGACAATCGGTCTCGATATCGCCAAGTCGGTATTTCAAGTCCACGGTGTTGATGCTACCGGCCAAGTTGTCATCCGCCGGCAGCTCAAGCGCCGTTATGTCCTGGCGTTCTTCCAGAAGCTAGCGCCATGCCTCGTCGGAATTGAGGCCTGCGCGTCGTCGCATTATTGGTCACGCGAACTCAAAGCGCTCGGGCACACCGTGCGGCTGATGCCGCAGCCTACGTGAAGCCCTATGTCAAACGACAGAAGAACGACGCTAATGACGCTGAGGCGATCTGCGAAGCCGTCTCCAGGGCCAATATGCGGTTCGTGCCAACGAAGACACCCGAGCAGCAGAGCTGCCTTATGCTCCATCGCACGCGCCACTTGTTCATCCGCCAGCAAACTGCAGTGATCAATGCGATCCGTGCTCACCTCGCCGAGCTTGGGATTGTCGCGCCGGTTGGCCGCAAGGGAGTTGAGGAACTGCTCGATGTCGTCGCTGATCGAAGTGATAAACGCGTTCCTGAGGTAGCACGCGCGTGTATTGCCGCTCTCGGGGCACAACTGCGCAGGCTCAAAGAACAGATTCTGGAGTTCGACCGGATGATTATGGCCTGGCACCGTTCCAACGAGGTGAGCAAACGGCTCGACGCGATCCCCGGTGTCGGTCCGATGCTCGCCACCGCTCTGGTCGCCGGTGTCGCTGACCCGAAGGCTTTCCGATCGGGGCGCAACTTTTCAGCCTGGATTGGACTGGTGCCGAAGCAGCACTCAAGCGGGGGCAAGGACAGGCTCGGCAGTATCAGCAAGCAAGGTGACCGCTATCTGCGCGGCTTGCTCGTGGCCGGTGCGCTCGCCGTTATCCGCTATGCCAAGATCCACGGCACCAAGCATAGACCTTGGCTTACGGCATTGTTGACGCGCCGGCCGACCAAGGTCGCTGCCATCGCGCTGGCCAACAAAATCGCGCGGATGGCCTGGGCCATGATGGCCAGGGACGAGCGCTACAAGGAACCCGTCGCACTCGCGGCGTAAACGAGATCGCGTCGGGCATCCGGCGTGATGTGAAGGTTGGAAAGGGCTAACAGCACGTAATGCAGAGCCGGTCGATCCGGCGGTCAGGACAACCCACATGTGCCAGCGCATCGTCGAATGCGTGCTTTTGAACGGGACCTGATCCGCGGAGGGCATTATGGCCAGCGGTCATGTGAACCGCATTTAAAGGCCGAACACATGGCTGCACCGACCAAGGCGGCAAAACGTGAAGAAAGCTCTTGCCAACTCGGAGCCGTCCACACATGGCACATCGCCGCGTCCGTTGCGGTCCAACATTTCTGGTCGCTACGTACAACGGACTTTGCGGCCCAGACGCCCTAGCGCGGCGGGAACGGCCCGAAGGTCGGCGGCATGCGCGGCTTGAGCGGGATCGAGCCGGTCGGCGACTTGTCGGCCGCGGCCTTGTCCGGCTTGAGCGGCTCGCCGCTCGGCGCTTTCGGCGGCTGCGAACCGGGCATCGCGGCGGCGACCGGAAATTTCGGCGGCCCGTCCCTGGCCATATCAAAATCCTTCGGCGCAGCCTTCGCCACGGCCTTTGGCGCTTCCCTTGCCGCGTCTTTGGCGGCGACTCTTGGCGGCTCCTTGACCGGCGATTTCGCCGACTCTTTGGTCAAGTCCGCCGCTGGCGTCGCCGCGTCCGGATAGCGCGTGCGCAGGTCGCGCAGGAAGCCTTCCAGCGTGTCGGTCGCCGCCAGGCGATTGGCGATATCCTGGAATTCCGGACCGGCCGCGCCGATCGGCGTCGACACCACATCGAAGGCGCGCCGCTCCGGTCCGTCGGCGAATTTGACTCCGTATTTCTCGCGCAGCCGTTCGAGGCTGATCTGCTCGTCGCTGAGCGCGTAGCCTATTGCCGCGCGCAGGATGTCGGTCCGCTCGGCGTCGGTGAGCGGCGTGAATTCCTTCCAGCGCGCGCCATACATCAGTTCGATCTGCTCGGCCGCCTCGCGCCAGCGCTTGGCCGACCACATGATATCGGAGCGCAAACGGATCGCCTCGCGGCCCTTGATGCTGGCGATCACTTCCAGCGCCAGCTCATGCCGGCCGCCGTCGGAAATGGCGCGCGCTTCCAGCAGCAGCCGCTGATCGCGCAATTCGTTCGACAGATCCACGGTACGCGTCTTCTGCAACGTGGCGAGCGCGCGGTCCGGTTTGCGGTTCATCAGATAGATCACCGCCAGCCGCGTCGCCACCTGGGCGCGCGCGGCGCCGTTCAGCCGGTGATCGACCTGATGCTGCAGCAGTTCGGCCGCCTGATCGAGAAGATCGACCGACACCAGCCGGTCGGCGAGACGACGGATCATCTCGTCGCCGCGCCGCCCGATCGGCGTGAGTTCGCGGAAATCGTAGAACAGGCCGAGCGCCTCGATCGGCGGCAGCGTATCGCCTTTGCCGGCGAGGAACAGGCTGTCGAAGGTCGCCGCCGCCTCGTCCTGGATCTTGCGCGTCTGATCGCTGTCGGCGTGCGCGCGCAACGCCGTGCGCATGACGTGGAAGGCGTCGCGGTAGCGATTGTCGCCGGTATAAAGATGCGCCAGCAGCCGCAGGCCGCCGGACTCGGTTTCGTCGCCGCGCCATGTCGTCGTCAGCGTTTCCAGTTCGTGGATCACTTCCTGTCGCGGCATGTCGCCGGTTTCGTTCAACAGTTCGATCTCGCGCAGGCGGCCTTGCGCCGCCGAGCGGCGGTCCTGCGAGGCAGCGGCGGCGCGGTAGCTGGTCAACGCATCTTCCTTGCGGCCGAGATTTTCATAGAGCCGCCCGGCCAGCACCGCGATCGACGGCTCGAAGTCCGGCGGAACTCCCATGGTCTCGAATTCATTGGCGACGCGCGTCGCGCCGGCGAAGTCGCGCACCTCGATCGCCGAGCGCATTTCGGCGCGCATGGCGATGCGCTGCATCTCGACCGGCAGCGCGCGCACCGCGTTGTCGGCGACCTTGAACCCGGCATGGGCCTCGGTCCACTGCCCGAGCCGGGCATAGGCAAGTGCGCGCCAGACCGGGACGTCCTGCTGATCGCCAAGCTGGGGAGCGGACAATTCCTTGAGCGCCTCATCATTGCGGTCGAGCATCATATTGGCGATGGCCTTGAGCACGCTGCCGGTGACGTCGTCGCCGCCCTTCTGCTCGGCGAGCGCGACGTCGAGTACCGCCTTGGCCTCAGCGCCCATTTCGCGCGCCAGATAAAACCGCGCCAGATTGAGGCGCGCCTGCCGGCGCTTGGCGGCCGGCGCCGCCGCCGCCAGCGCGATCAATTCCGACTGGCGCGCCAGAAATGGCGCCTGCCGGTCGAAGCCCCAGGTCTGCGTGTCGAAGGTCAGTGAGCGAAAGCCCGGCGCCTGTTGCAACAAAGTGCCCGACACCGCCGACGACAACGACAGTCCGCCGGGGCGGCCGATGACGATCTTTTCCGGTTCGATCGACGCGGTCACGTCGTCGGCGATCGGCTGCACCACGACGCCATGCGTCGATGCCAAAGCGCGCAGCTCGACGAAATCCTGGCCTTTGAGGAAACCGCGCGCCGGACCCAGCGCCGTCACCACCAGCAGCCGGTCGCCGAGATCGGGATCGGTGATGTTGTGAATTTTCCTGGCGCCGTCGAACGGCACCATGATGCTGGCCTTGTTCTGGCCGAGGATATTGCGGGCGATCACCAGTGCCGCGCTCGGCTGCGCGGCGGTGTCGCCGATGGTGACGACCCAGCCCGGACCGTCGGTAACGGCGCTGGTCATTTGCGGTCGCGCCAGCTTCAGCCGCACAATGGCCTCGCCGTCCTGACCGCGCGAGAACGCGGCGCTGCGAATCGCCGGATTGATGCTGCGCGTCAGCGCCGACAGATCGATTTTCGGAGCGCTGTCGAACACCAGCCACACCGTATCGGAACGGCGGAACACCGCCGCCGGCGTCTCGGCCGCGAACGGAAACTCGATCCGGATATTGTCGCCGGACGCATTGACGATGGCCCCGATCGCGCCTTCGCCGACGGGCGCCGGCGCAGCGGGCGGTGCGGGAGCGGCAACCGGCGCGACTTCCGGTTTGGCTTCCGGTTTGGCGGCGGGCGCCGCCGCCGCCACAACAACCGGCGGCGCAGGTTCGTTCGTTGCCGGCTTTGCCGGCGCCTGTTCGGTCACCGCCGCTTTCGGCAGCGACTGTTCATTCGCTGCCGTCTTCGGCAGCGCTTGCTCCGTTGCCGCCTTCGGCGGCGCTTGCTCAGGTGCCGCCTTCGGCGGCGGGGGCGGCGCAACAGCCGGCTCGCTCATCGCTTCTTTGACCGGCTCCTTGACCGGCGGCATCTGCTTATCCGCTTCCCTGCCCGCAGCCTTGGCCAGCTCTTTCATAGCCGGCGCGGGTGCATCCTTGGACGCATCCTTGGCCTCGTCCTTGGTCGTCTCCTTGATCAAATCCTTGATCGGGTCTTTTGCCGAATCCTTTGCCGGATCTTTGGCCGGCACGGTTTGCGGCCGTTCGATCATCGGCACGCCGGCCGGACCGCTCTTGCCGGACGCTTTGGCCGGCTCATCGGCGCTGACCGCTGGTGCGATCTTTTGCGCAGCATTGGGCGCATCCTTGAGCACAGCCTTCGCCGCGACTTTCGGCGCGGCCATCTTCGCGCCGCCGCCGGCCTCCGCCTGCGGCTTTTCCGCATCGCCGGTGAGACCGACATCGACGACGAAACTGCGGTCCTCGTGAAACGAATTTACATCCGGCGTGCCGTTGAGCGTGAGCACGACGGTGACGGAATCGAAATCCGCTTCCGCGTCGACCGACTCCAGGGTCGGCGGCAGCGTCGCCTTGACGTCGGCCAGATCCCATTTCACCGGCTTGTCGAAATGCAACATCAGCCGGCCGTCGGCGCGCTCCGGATTGATCGTGATGTCCTTCGGTATGTCGAAGACATAGCGCATGAAGGTCGGCAGCTTGGCGACCTTGACGCGCACGGTCGGCGTCGCCGTCTGCTTGGGCGCAAGCCGCTGCTTGTTGAGCTGCGCCTCGGCCACCCGCGTGCGGTTCGCCAGTTCGTCGACGACCTCCTGCGGCAGTCCGGGCAATTGCCCGGTCCACGGCTCCGGCAGAAGATCGACAAAAAGCCGCTCGGCCGCCGGAATGGCATTGACGGTAACCTTGCGCGCCAGCGCGATGCGTACGGCCTTGCCGTCGGGATCGCGCCGCGCCGCGCTGATGACCGTCGGCGCGCCGGCATTGATGCGGTCGACCACGACGCCAACCGGCCTCTTGAATTCGATGACCAGGATATTGCCGGACAGGCGCGTCTTGCTGTCGACGATTTCGTCGAGACGAAACACCAGCCGCGTAAAATCGGCCTCGTTGACGACCTTGACGTCGCCTTTGACGGCGTCCTCGGCCCGCGCCGGACCGGCGGCGATGCCCGACAACAAGGCGAGCGCAACGACGCAACCGCTCACGGCAAAGCGCGACCGCTGGCGCCGCCGCGCGCGGTCGCCCGCACACATCTTTCGCAAGGTGAGTGGCCAGGCCGTCATGAACTCAAATCCACCCGGCGAGGCTGCCGGCCGTGCGAGCCTAAGGAATCGCGTTTAACGGCGCGTTAACCGTCAGGGTGCAGTTGCACCTATTCGCCTGAAAATTCGGCGCACCGGGTGCGGTTAACTTCGGGGCTTGCCGTCGATCTTGGGCAATTCGCCGCCGCTTGCCGGCTTGGCTTGCGCATTGGCGCGGTTGGCCAGTTCGACCGTCAGCTTTTCCGCCGATTCCGGCGTCATCTGCGCCAGAATTTCCGACATGGTGCGCGGCTTTAATGTCGTCGCCACCTCGGCTAGAATCCGCATATCGAGACGATCGAAGATGCGGGCAGCTTCCTTCGGCTTCATGCCTTCATACATCGCGACAATGCCCTTGAAGCGCTGCGCCTCGGCCTCGTCGCGCGTATTGCTCGCCACCTTGATGCGGCCTTCGATTTCCTTGAGCTCGTTGACCTTGGCCTCCAGGCGCTTTTCCGCCGCCTTGAGCAGGCTCTCGCGCATGTCGAGGTCGCGGTTGCGCGCGTCGAGTTCCTGCCGGCGATCCTGCAAACGGCCGAGAATGGCGCGCTCGCCCGGCGAATTGATCTTGCCCTGCGCGAGCGGATAGGCGTCGCCGCCGACATCGAGTTTGGTCGGCTCCGGCGGCTTGTCGCTGGTCTTGAGTGGCGGCCCGGTATCGGCCGCCCCTTCCGGCTTCTTTTCGCCGCCGCCGGACGAGTATGTAATGTCATCGGCGTCGGCCGGCTTCGCCGCCGGCTTTTTCGCGCCGCCACTGACCGAGCCGGTCACGTCGTTTTTGTCGGCCGTTCGCGCCACGTCGCTGCCGGCGCCGTTATAGTTGAACATCGCCTGCGCCCACGGCAGCTTGGCGCCCGCCGTATCGCGCCGCGAATCCGGCGCGGCCGGGCTAGAGTCGGCATTCACGATTTTGGGAAAGTCCGGCACGCTGTCGCCGTCGGTGACGACGAGTTCGGACTTGTGCTTGCCCTGCAACCGGTCGGCCAGAGTGTAACCGCCGTCGAACACGATGCCGGAGACTTTGAGCGCCAGCAGACAGACCGACGCCAGAAGCACAATCGGAATCAAACGAAAATCGCGCGCCATCCCGATCATGCCGCCAGTCCGTTCAGCCGCGCGCGCGAGCGTTCGGCGAAAGCCTGTGCCGCGGCGGCGACCGATTGCGCGTCCGGAACGGTGGCGACTTCGGCTTCCTTGCCGGCGCCGGTAATACGGATGAGCTTGGCCAGCAACTGCTGACCGGCCGTCAACTGCCGGTCGAATTCGGCGGTCATCGCTTCGCTGCGCGACAGCCGCTCGTTCAGGGTCTGCTCGCCCTCGCGCATGGTCAGCTTCAGGCCGCCGATCGCCCGCTCGGCGATTTCGGTCGCCGTGACCAGCTCGGAAATGGTGGCGCGCAGCGATTGCTCGTCAGCCTTGAGCAACCGCAACTGGTTGTTGAGGCGGACGCAGTAGAGAATGGTCATGAGGAGCAGGATCGACACCATGCTCTCGATTAAATAGCCGTAGCTCACTGAACCTCCAACCTGGTGCTGGGCTCGTCCGCCTTCTCAAACATGGCGAACGTCGTCCGTGGCTTGCGTAAAGGCTTGTTGACCCGCACGGCGACGCGATCGCCGACTTTGCCCATGCGGCCTTCGGTGAGCGTGACATCGCCGCAGCGCACCGTCACCGGCGCATCGGGTTTGAGTTCCAGCATCAGCGTGTCGCCGACCTTCAGGTTCATCATCTTCCGCAGCGGCAGGCGCTGCTCATATAAAACGGCATCGACGCCGACCTGCGCCTGGCCGATTTCGGTGGCCAGATGGCCTTCCCAGATCTGGTCGCGGCCGAACTTCTCGCCCATGAACATCTGGAGAAGCGTGGCGCGGATCGGTTCGATGGTCGCGTAGGGCAGCAGCAATTCGATATTGCCGCCGCGGTCTTCCATGTCGATGCGCAGGCGCACCAGAATGGCGGCGTTGGCCGGGCGCGAGATCGCGGCAAAGCGCGGATTGGTCTCGAGCCGGTCGATGTTGAACTTGACCGGCGACAATGGCTTGAACGCCAGTTCGGCGTCCATCAACACCACTTCGATCATGCGCTTGACCAGACTGGTTTCGATCGTCGTGTAGGGACGGCCCTCGACGCGCACCGAACTGGCGCCGCGCCGGCCGCCGAGCAGCACGTCGATGATCGAATAGATCAGGCTGGAATTGACGGTGGCGAGGCCGAAATTGTCCCACTCTTCCGCCTTGAACACGGCCAGGATCGCCGGCAGCGGAATCGAATTGAGATAATCGCCGAAACGCACCGAGGTGATGCGGTCGAGCGAGACTTCGACGTTGTCGGAGGTGAAATTGCGCAACGATGTCGTCATCAGCCGCACCAGGCGGTCGAAGACGATTTCCAGCATCGGCAGGCGCTCGTAGGACACCATCGCCGAGTCGATGATGGCGCGAATGCCGGAATTGTCGTTGAGCGTCACATCGGCCAGGCTGAAGCCGAGCAGACTGTCGATTTCCTCCTGGTTGAGGATGCGCTCGGCGCCGCCTTTGTTGGACTGGAAGTTGGCGGTGTCGTCGACCATCGCCGCCCATTGCGCGGCGGCCTGATCGGCGCCGGCGGCGCCGGCGCCGGCTTCCGGCGCTTGCGCGCCGACTTCCGACTCCAGCGCGACGCCCCATTCGGCGGCCAGCGCGTCTTGATCGATCTGGTCTTTTCCCGCCATCGTCTGTTTTGCCGTCTGTCGCCTGGATCGATCGTGAAATGCCGGCCGCTACTGGACGACGATTTCCTTGAACAGGACCGCCGTGATCTTGTTCGGGGCAACCGCGACGTTGACGCGGCGGGTCAGTTCTTCCTTGAGCCGGTAGAGACCGGCGGAACCGTCGAGATCGGTCGGACGCAGTTCGCGCAAATAGGTCTGGAACGCATCCATGACGCGCGGCATCAGCGGCTGGATCTGCGCCACCAGCAGCGGATCCGGCAGTTCGAGCACGATCTTCACTTTAAGATATTGCGTGCGGTCGGAGCCGGTGCTCGACAGATTGACCAGCACGTCGGGCAGATCGACGAAGGTCGCCGGCTTGGCCACTTCCTTCTTCGGTTCTTCATGCGACGACCGGCCGAACATGAAGTAACCGCCGGCGCCGCCGCCGACCACCAGCAGGCCGGCCAGTGCCATGATCATCACTTTCTTGGACGGAAGCTTGCTCTTTTTCGCCGCCGGTGCGCCATCGGTATCCGCGTTGTCGTCCGCGTCGGCAGCGCCTTTTTTGGCCTTGGCCATGAAGAACTCCAGTTCGCATTTGCGCGGGCGGCCGTGGACGGCTTACCCCACCAAAAACAGCGGTTCGCGCGGAAGTCGCGCCCCTCGGGGTCCGAAGCTAGGTCGGTATGGTTAACAGAAGCTTTCAAACCGGCTCCCGGGCGGCATTTTTTGCCGGTCTATCGCCGCCAATGGCTTTTTTTGCCTTGCACCCGGCCCTCACGTTTTTAGTCAAGTTGTTGTTTTTAATCGTTAATTGCAGTTGGCACGGGCTCTGCACTTAACCATGGCAGCCGCCGGCTTGGGAGAGCCAGGCGGTTAACAGATGCCGGTCCGGCTTAAGCCTCGGGAGTGGTGGCGCCAGACCGATTGTTTCAAGGGGAGATACGCGATGCAGAATATGCTGCTCGTCGGACTGTCGCGTCAGGTCGTGCTCAAGCGCGAACTGGACGTGGTCGCCAACAATATCGCCAACATCAACACCACCGGCTTCAAGGCCAATGGCGCGGTGTTCGAGGAATTCATCGGCAAGATCGCCCGCGACGGCAAAATGTCGGATCGCGATCGCAAGGTTTCTTTCGTGCGCGACCGCGCTACCTGGGTCGACATGACCCAGGGGTCGATGGAGCGCACCGGCAATCCGCTCGACGTCGCCGTCGATGGCAAGGGCCTGATCCCCGTGCAGACGCCGAATGGCGAGCGCTTCACGCGCAACGGTGCGTTCCAGATCAATTCGACCGGCCAGCTGGTGACCTCGGAAGGTTATCAGGTCCTCGGCGATTCCGGCCCGATCACCATGCAGCCAACCGACCGTGAGATTCAGATCAGCGCCGATGGCACCGTCAGCGTGCGCGCCGGCGCCAGCGCCACCACCGAAGCGCAGCGCGGCAAGCTGCGCCTCGCCAAATTCGACAATCCCGGCCTGCTGCAAAAGGACGGCTCAAGCACCTTCTCGGCGCCCGACGGCGTCACCCCGCAGGCCGATACCGAATCGCGCTTCGTGCAGGGCTCGATCGAGAAATCCAACGTGAAGTCGGTCATGGAAATGACCCGCATGATCGAGGTGACGCGCAACTACACGCAGGTCGCCACCATGCTGTCGCAGCAGTCCGACCTGCAGCGCACCGCGATCGAAAAACTTTCCGACGTCCCGAACTAGCCCCGGCTGGAGAAATAGATCATGCGAGCCTTACACACAGCGGCGACCGGGATGGCGGCCCAGGAACTCAACGTCCAGGTCATCTCCAACAACATCGCCAACATGCGCACCACCGGCTACAAGCGCCAGCGCGCCGAATTCCAGGATCTGCTGTACGAGCATGTCAGCCGCGTCGGCTCACAGACCTCGTCGCAGGGCAACATCCTGCCGGCCGGCATCGAGCTTGGCTCCGGCGTCAAGGCGGTCGGCACGCCGAGGCTGATGACGCAAGGCGGCCTCGCCGCCACCGGCAAGGACTACGACGTCGCCATCCGCGGCGAAGGCTTCTTCAAGATCACCATGCCGGACGGCCGCACCGCCTATACCCGCGACGGCTCGTTCGAGCTGGACGCGCAAGGCCGCCTGGTCACCGCCGCCGGCAATGTCGTGCAGCCCGGCATCACCATTCCGCAGAACGCGACCTCGGTCATCATCAACGCGCAGGGCCAGGTCTCGGCCAGCGTGCCCGGCACGACGACGCCCACCACGCTCGGCCAGATCGAACTGTCGCATTTCGTCAACAAGGCCGGCCTGCAGGGCATCGGCGACAACTTGTACTACGAGACGCCCGCCTCCGGCGCGCCGCAGAACGGCACGCCCTCGACCGACGGTCTCGGCGATTTGCAGCAGGGCAATCTCGAACAGGCCAATGTCGAAGCGGTCAGCGAAATCTCCGACCTGATCGCCGCGCAGCGTGCGTACGAAATGAACGCCAAGGTTATCACCGCCGCCGACCAGATGCTGTCGGCGACTTCCAACCTGATGCGCTGAGGTGTCACCATGACCCGTACATTTGCCACAGCGTTCGCTTTGCTTACCGCCTTCGCCGCCCCGGCGCTGGCGCAGACCGCGCTGGACACGCCGGCGCGTCCGGTGCTGCGCGCCGAGGCCCTGGTCACCGGCGGCATCGTCAAGATCGGCGATCTGATCGACAATGCCGGCATCATCGCCAATGTCGCGATCTTCCGCGCGCCGGATCTCGGCATGACCGGCGTCGTGCCGGCCGACGCCGTGGTCGAAGCCGTGCGCGCGCATGCGCTGGTCGGCCTCGACACCAATGGCATCACCGAAGTCGTCGTCACCCGCGCCAGCCGCGAGATTCCGGTCGCCGACGTCGAGGCGAGCGTCGCCCGCGCGCTGTCGACGCGGTTCAATCT
>CAMAUC010000044.1 GCA_945861265.1 Rhizobium sp. Q54
TCGGCGGTCGGACGTGGAAAACCAAGTCCGGGGCGGTCGCCGACGGCTTGTGAACGGTTAACCAGTCGCTATGTGAATCAGGGATGGGACAGGCAAAAACGAGCGGCTTGCGGCGATGCGGCTTGGAACGGCGGGGCCGGTGTCCTTAAGATGGTTCTTGATAACCGCTTCGGACCCCGTGGCGGCGGGCGTCACGGGATGCGAGGCTTTCCTCGATTCAATAATGGTGCTTGCTTCGGCTTTGACATGACGATCCTTGCCCCACTTGACCCACAGGCCGACGACACGCGGCCCCAACCGCCGCGTGGCGAGAGCCAGCCCCGCCGGAGCTCGCGCCGGTTGCCGCCGCGCATGGCCGACGATGACCGCAAGCGCAAGGGCGCCAATCCGGGCGATCCGAGCGTCGCCGTCATCACCAAGACCAAGCCGCAGACCAAGCGGCCAAATATGTACCGGGTGTTGATCCTCAACGACGACTACACGCCGATGGAGTTCGTCACCCATGTGCTGGAGCGTTTCTTCAGCAAGGATCACGAGGCGGCGACCCGAATCATGCTGCACGTGCATCATCACGGCATCGGCGAGTGCGGCATCTATACGTATGAAGTCGCAGAGACAAAAGTGACGCAGGTTATGGACTTTGCCAGAAAACATCAGCATCCTTTGCAATGCGTGATGGAAAAGAAGTGAGACTTAAGAGACTCAAGAAAAGAAGACTCGGGGTCGGGGGACGCTCGATACAATTGGGAATGGAACTTTAAATGCCGACATTCTCCCGTAGCCTTGAGCAATCGCTTCACCGGGCGCTCGCGCTCGCCAATGAGCGGCACCACGAATACGCCACGCTGGAGCATCTGCTGCTGGCGATGATCGACGACCAGGACGCCTCCGCCGTGATGCGGGCCTGCAATGTCGATCTCGACAAATTGCGGCGCAGCCTGGTGGCCTATCTCGAATCGGAACTCGAGAACCTGATCACCGACGGGGCGGAAGACTCAAAGCCGACTGCCGGGTTCCAGCGCGTCATCCAGCGCGCGGTGATCCATGTGCAGTCGTCGGGCCGCGAGGAAGTCACCGGCGCCAATGTGCTGGTCGCGATCTTTGCCGAACGCGAGAGCCACGCCGCCTATTTCCTGCAGGAGCAGGACATGACCCGCTACGACGCGGTCAATTATATCAGCCACGGCATCGCCAAGCGTCCGGGTCTCACCGAGGCGCGGCCGGTGCGCGGCGCCGACGAGGAGACCGACTCCAAAGGCAGCGGTGGATCGAGCGGCGAGGAGCCCAAGAAAAAGGGCGACGCGCTCGAGGCCTATTGCGTCAACCTCAACAAGAAGGCCAAGGACGGCAAGATTGATCCTTTGATCGGCCGCGACAGCGAGATCAGCCGCACCATTCAGGTGCTCTGCCGCCGGCAGAAGAACAATCCGCTGTTCGTCGGCGAAGCCGGCGTCGGCAAAACCGCGATCGCCGAAGGGCTTGCCCGCCGCATCATCCATGGCGAAGTGCCGGAGGTGTTGAAGAACGCCACCGTGTTCGCGCTCGACATGGGCACTTTGCTCGCCGGCACGCGCTATCGCGGCGACTTCGAGGAGCGGTTGAAGCAGGTGATCAAGGAGATCGAGGCCTATCCGGGCGCGATCATGTTCATCGACGAGATCCACACGGTAATCGGCGCTGGCGCGACGTCCGGCGGCGCGATGGATGCGTCGAACCTGTTGAAGCCGGCTTTGGCCGGCGGCTCGATCCGCTGCATCGGCTCGACCACCTACAAGGAATATCGCCAGTATTTCGAGAAGGACCGCGCGCTGGTGCGGCGCTTCCAGAAGATCGACGTCAACGAACCGTCGATCCCTGACGCCATCGAAATCCTCAAAGGCCTCAAGCCTTATTTCGAAGAATATCACAAGCTCAAATACACCAACGAAGCCATCAAGGCGGCGGTCGAACTGTCGTCGCGCTACATCCATGACCGCAAGTTGCCGGACAAGGCGATCGACGTGATCGACGAGTCGGGCGCCGCGCAGATGCTGCTGCCGGAAGGCCGCCGCAAGAAGACCATCGGCATCAAGGAAATCGAGACGACGATCTCGACCATGGCCCGCATTCCGGCCAAGACCGTCTCGAAGGACGACGCCGCGGTGCTGCAGCATCTCGAGCAGACGCTCAAGACGGTGGTCTATGGTCAGGACAAGGCGATCACGTCGCTTTCGGCCTCGATCAAGCTGGCGCGCGCCGGCTTGCGCGAGCCGGAAAAGCCGATCGGCTGTTACCTGTTCTCAGGACCGACCGGCGTCGGCAAGACCGAGGTTGCCAAGCAATTGGCGCTGTCGCTCGGCGTCGAGCTGATCCGCTTCGACATGTCGGAATACATGGAGCGGCACACCATCTCGCGCCTGATCGGCGCGCCGCCGGGCTATGTCGGTTTCGACCAGGGCGGTCTTTTGACCGACGGCGTCGACCAGCATCCGCATTGCGTGCTGCTGCTCGACGAAATCGAGAAGGCGCATCCCGATCTGTTCAACGTGTTGTTGCAGGTCATGGATCACGGCAAGCTGACCGATCACAACGGCAAGCAGGTCGACTTCCGCAACGTCATCCTGATCATGACGACCAATGCGGGCGCGTCCGACATGGCCAAGTCCGCTTTCGGCTTCACGCGGGGCAAGCGGGAAGGCGAGGATACCGACGCGATCAACCGGATGTTCACGCCGGAATTCCGCAATCGCCTCGACGCCACGATCACCTTCGCGCATCTGTCGCAGGAGATCATCGCGCAGGTGGTCGAGAAGTTCGTGCTTCAGCTCGAGGCGCAACTCGGCGACCGCAACGTCACGATCGAGCTGTCCGAGGAAGCGGCGCGCTGGCTGATCGCCTCGGGCTACGACGAACTGATGGGCGCGCGTCCGATGGCGCGTGTGATCCAGGAACACATCAAGAAGCCGCTCGCCGACGAGGTCCTGTTCGGAAAGCTCAAAAACGGCGGCCATGTCCGCGTCATCGTCACCAAGGACGAAGACGGCCGCGACAAGCTCGGCTTCGAGTTCCTCGATGGCCGCGTCACGCCCAAGCCTGAAAAGCTGCCGGCGGTGGCTCGCAAGGCCAAGCGCAAGTCGTCGCCACGGCCGTCCAAGCCAAAAGGCGATGGCGGCGGCGGCAACAAGCGCGGCTCGGTGCCGAAAGTGCCGTTGCTCAAGGCCTGATGCGCTAGATCAAATAGTGCAGTACGACAAACAACAAGGCCGGGCCGCAACGCCCGGCCTTGTTCGTTAGTTATTGGCTTTTCACAGGGCTCGCATGCGTGGTGGCTTCCCCGGTTGCAGACGCCGCGGCTCTATGGGACATGGAATTGGCCATGTCCGGGTCACTGACATTCGATTCTTCGAGCGCAGCCTTTTTCGGCGGCGTGCGTTCGGCATTCATGTCTGTATTTTTCCTGGTTCTGGCCGGCACCTATGTCGGGCTCGGCGCACTGGCGCACGATTTTGGCCTGAGCATCTACTGGCTGACGCTTTCGACCATGCTGGTCTGGGCGGCGCCGGCGCAAGTGATCCTGATCTCCGGCATCGGCACCGGCGCGGCGCTCATTGAAGTGGCCCTTGCCATCACGTTAAGCGCGATCCGCTTGTTTCCGATGGTGGTGGCCTTGCTTCCGCTGGTGCGCACCAGAGACACGCGGCTGCGCGACCTCATTTTGCCGACGCATTTCACGTCGGTGAGCATGTGGGTCGAGTCGCTTCGACTGTTGCCGATGCTGGAGCCCGAGCGGCGCGCCGCCTTCTGTAACGGTCTTTCGGTCGGCTATATGGGTGCGGCCATAGGCTTCGGCTTCGTCGGCTATTATCTTGCCGCCGGCCTGCCGTCGCTGCTGGCGGCGACGTTGCTGTTCCTGACGCCGCTGTCGTTCCTGATTTCAACCGCGCGCAATGCGCGGATGATGATGGACCGGCTGGCGCTCGGCTTTGGCCTTGTCCTCGGCGCTTTGCTGACGATCCTGCATGTCGACTTCGATCTGATGTGGGCCGGTATCGGGGGCGGAACGCTGGCTTATGTCATACACCGCGTGCGCGAGGCCGCCACATGAGCGGAGCCGTCGCCGACCTCTGGCCATTTCTGGTTCTCATCACCGTCGGCTTCCTGCCGAACGAAATCTGGCGCGCCCTCGGACTGGTGCTGGCGCGCGGCCTGAATGAGGACTCGCAGGTCGTGATGTGGTCGCGCGCGGTGGCGACCGCGACGCTTGCCGGCGTGATTGCCAAATTGCTGCTGTTCTCGAGCGGATCGCTGGCCGCCATTCCGCTGGGCGTGCGGTTGGGCGCGGCGGCGATCGGCTTTGTCGCGTTTCTGCTGGCGAAGCGTTCGGTATTTGCCGGCGTCGCTATTGGCGAAGTCGCGCTGCTCGCCGGCGGCTATCTGTTCGCGCGGTGACTAGGCTTTCGCCAACTCCGCCGACAGTTTCTTGGCAATGTCGGCGAGCACGTCCGGCTTTTCCTTTTCGCTGGCCGGCGGTTTCATCGGTACGCCGCTTTTGCGCGGGATGACGTGGATATGCAGGTGGAACACCACCTGGCCGCCAGGGCCTTCGTTGAACTGCTGGACGGTGATGCCGTCGGCGCCGAGCGCGGTCATGCCGGCCTTGGCGACCTTCTGCGCGACCTTGGCGACATGGGCGAGATCGTCGGCGCCGATGTCGAGCAGGTTGCGGGCAGGGGCCTTCGGCAGCACCAAAGTATGGCCCGGCGCCCGCGGCATGATGTCGAGGAAGGCGATCGCCTTGTCATCCTCATAGACCTTGTAGCAGGGCAACTCGCCGCGCAGGATTTTCGCGAAAATGTTGTTGGGGTCGTAAGCAGGCATGGTCGTTTCCCGGCTCTTTGCGAATCCCTAATCCTGTTCGGGCAAATCCTTACGGAAAGGCGCCGCCGCCGCAAGCTCCTCCCCGGCCGCCTGTACATAAGACCGTTCGCGCGCCAGATACTCGGCGACCGCCCGGCGCAGGCCCGGATTGGCAATGAAATGGGCCGAATAGGTGGTGTGCGGCAGGTATCCGCGCGCCAGCTTGTGCTCACCTTGCGCGCCGGCTTCGACGCGCCTGAGCTTGTTCTGGATGGCGTAGTCAATGGCCTGATAATAGCACAGCTCGAAATGCAGGAACGGGTGATGCTCCACCGCGCCCCAGTTGCGGCCATAGATCGTGTCGCTGCCTAGGAAATTGATGGCGCCGGCGATCCAGCGGCCGGCGCGTTTGGCCATCATCAGCAGGATGCGGTCGCCCATTGTCGCGCCGACAATCGAGAAGAACGCGCGCGTGAGATAAGGCCGGCCCCATTTGCGCGAGCCGGTGTCCATGTAGAAGGCGAAGAAGGCGTCCCAGATGTCTTCGGTCAGATCGCTTCCGGTCAGCCAATGCACCTCGATGCCAGGTGCGAGCGCTTCCTTGCGTTCGCGGCGGATCGATTTGCGCTTGCGCGAAGCCAGCGCCGCAAGGAAATCCTCGAAGGTCGCGTAGCCGGCATTCTGCCAATGGAATTGCTGATCGGTGCGCTGCAGGAAGCCGCGCTGGCCGAGCGCGGTCCATTCGGCTTCGGTGAGAAATGTGACATGCGCGGACGACAATTCGCTCGCGGTCGTGATCTCGGCAAGCGCATCGGCGAGCGCGCCGCGCACTTGTTCGGCCAGCGGGCCGGGACGGGCGAGCAAACGCGGGCCGGTGACCGGCGTGAATGGCACAGCGACCTGGAGCTTCGGATAGTAATCGCCGCCGGCCCGTTCGAATGCCTCCGCCCAGCCCTGGTCGAAGACATACTCGCCCTGCGAATGCGTCTTCAAATAGCAGGGCGCGCAGCCGAGCAGGTGACCGTCAGTCGCCTCGGCGAGCAGATGGCGCGGCTGCCAGCCGGTGCGGCCGCCGACGCATTTGGCCTGTTCAAGAGCGTATAGAAAGGCGTGGGAAACGAAGGGGTTATCCGTCTGTCCTCGTGTTGATAAGGACGGGGATAATTCTTCATGTGACACTTGAGCAGACGCCAGGCCGGCGCAGGCGTCCCAATCGACGGCGGCCACATCGGTCAGCGTCGTGACGTGACGGATGCGGAGTTCGATGTCGGTCATTGGGCGGGAGGCGATAGGGTCGACCATGTCGACCCTATCTTACGGCAGAAAGCGGCCGCGCGTTACGATTCGATTTTTCCGCTTCCCGTTACCGGCAGGCGATGGCGTCGTAGCCGGTCGGCATGCCGTCCGAGGTATATTGGGTCACCGGAAAGCAATTCGCCGGCACCGGTTGGCAACCGAGGAACGTGCAGGCGATGTGACGGCTGTTGCGATAATTGGCCGAGACGCGTTGTTTCACCGGATGGTGCTTTTTCGCGGCGACCGGCTTAGGGGCCGGCGATTGCGCGGCGGCGGGAACCGCCATGGTGGCGACGGCAAGCGCGGCGGCGAGACACAGCGCAGCAATTGCTTTGGTCATTGTCGTAATCTCCGGCTGATGGGATGAGGTTCACATAACCAACGGCCGCGCGTCGCGTTTCCTGCGCCCTGCGGTCGATCCCGGCCAGCAAACGGCTTCAACTATTGTTGATGGGCGCCAGCGCCGGGCGGAACCCTTCGAAGATGATCTGGTCGGCATGCCGGCCCGCACGCGCCACGTCCGCTGGCGTTCTCACGGTCCATGTGAGAAGCGGCAGCCCGAACAGCTTGCGTGCGATGAGCGGAACTGCTGCCGGCAAATCGCGGACCGAATAGGCAAGAAACTGCGGCCGCGTCCACGGCGCGTGCAGCAGGAACGACAGACGGAATTTCGCCGCCGCCGAAAGCCTGTCCCATTCGTGGTGTGTGTAATGCCGCTCAGCGACGATACCGCGCGTCAGTGTCGGAGCGATACGGCGAAGGGCCGCGATCGGCGCGGGATCGAAAGACATGACCGCGACCGGCCCGGCATAATCGGCGAGAACCGAAGCCGTGCGGGCGGCGAGACGCATGTCGCCGTCGAAGCGGCTCTTGAGCTCAAGCAGCAAAGGGACCCGGCCGGCCACCAGCTCGCACAATTCGCTCAGCGCCAGGATGCGGTCGTCGGTCGCCTTGAAACGCACCGCCCGGATCGCTGCAACGTTCATGCGCGCAAGCGGCTGGTTGCCCTGGGTCAGACGGCCGAGCGCATCGTCATGATGCACCATAGCCTCGCCGTCGGCGCTGATTTGCAGATCGGTTTCGATGCCGAAGCCGCCGGCCATCGCCGCGATAAAAGCCGTGGCCGTATTTTCGATCACGCCATTGGCGGAATTGTGCAGGCCGCGATGCGCGATCGGTCGGGAGGTGAGCCAATCCAGTCCCGGCATGAGTGACCCTATCGGGGTTAAGCGACTTCGAACTGACCTTCGACTTCCACCGCTGCATCGGCCGGCAGCGCCGAGACGCCAACGGTGGAGCGGGCGTGGCGACCGCGATCGCCGAATACTTCCACCATCAGGTCGGATGCGCCATTCATCACTTGCGGGCCGTCGGTAAAACCGGGCGCCGAATTGATGAAGCCGCCAAGCCTGATCACGCGGGTGACGTTGTCGAGATCGCCAATCGCGGCTTTGATTTGCGCCAGCAGGTTGACGGCGCAGGCGCGGGCCGCCTTCTGGCCGTCCGCCACCGAGACGCCGCCGCCCAGTTGGCCCTTGGCCGCCAGCTTGCCATCGGAACCGAAGCAGAGCTGGCCCGAGACCGTGACCACATTGCCCGTACGGACGAACGCGACATAATTGGCAATCGGAGCGGCCGGCGTCGGCAGGGTAATGCCGAGGTTAACGAGCGCCTTTTCAACTAAACCAGGCATCAAAACGTCTCCCATTCCGCTCATTGCGACAGGCAAATTCTCCGGGATGTCTTGGCCGATCGGTCCGTTATGCGCAAGCGCGCGGCTGGCGACGGTTGCTGGAAACCTTACCGGCGCTTATCTTGGATAACTGATCCCGGCGCTTCGTTCATGACGGATGCACAGGTTTTTGTGCCTCGTTCTTGCCCCGATCATGCGTCCTTAGTCTTTTGGCTAATACTGCCACGCCAACGCGGAGAGGCTTTAAATCCATGACAATGCGCGCGAATGCCGGACGCCTGAATTGGCCCTCATTGACGGCCGGTTTTTTCGGCCTGGTGGCCTTTGGCCTTTCCGCGCTGATGTCCCATCATCCGGCACAGTCGGCGCCGGCCGTAGCGCCGGTGGCCGTCTTGCCGCAGGTCAAGAGCGATGGCGTCGTTCTGGCGCCGCACCGGGCGATCTACGATCTCAAATTATCGAAATCGAGCGGCAGCCGCGGCATCCAGGCGGTGCGTGGCCGCATCGTTTACGACTTTTCCGGCAATGCCTGCGACGGCTATGAACTGAATTTCCGTCAGGTCTCGGAGCTCGACTCCGGCGAGGGAAAGGCCGCGCTCAGCGATCTGCGCTCGACCACCTGGGAAGACGGGGACGCCAAGAGCTTCCGCTTCAATTCGGAAAACAAGCTCGACGACAAGC
Organism: Rhizobium sp. Q54; assembly: GCA_945861265.1. Taxonomy (GTDB): domain Bacteria; phylum Pseudomonadota; class Alphaproteobacteria; order Rhizobiales; family Xanthobacteraceae; genus Pseudolabrys. The sequence continues at coordinate 8,507 of CAMAUC010000044.1, forward strand.
AGACCGACGCGGTCGATGGCAGCGCCGAACGCGGCGCCTCCGCGGTGGCGATTGATCTGAGCAAACCGGCGAGCCGTAAATTCACCGTTCCGGTGAATGCCGTGTTTCCGACCGAGCATATGCGCCGCATTATCGAAGCCGCGCGAGAAGGCAAAACGGTTCTCGATTTCCCGGTCTACGACGGCTCGGAGACCGGCGAGAAACTCTACAATACGCTGACCGTCATCGGCCGGGCCATCGCACGCGGGCAGAAACCATTCGCCGACGCCGGCGCGAAAATTCCGGAAATGGCCAAACTGACGCGCTGGCCGGTGACCATCAGCTATTTCGAGAAAAAGGACGACAAGGCCGAGCAGACTGGCGAACAGACGCCGGTTTATGCGATCACCTTTGAGTTGTTTGAAAACGGCATCTCGCGGGCGCTCGTCCTCGACTACAACGACTTCACCATCACCGGCGAAATGTCGTCCTTGGAGATCAAAAAGGAAAAGCCGTGTAAGTAAGCGGCGCTCGCCGGCGATCCGCCCCGCCATACGCCGGGTGGGGCAGAGATCGCGTCCATCAGAACATCCTTCGCGCGCGCGCACCCAGTGCGCGCCGTCGCGCTTTGCAGGCTTCCGCACCCATGATTCGTCTCGATAACGTCAGCAAGCAGAACGGCCACCAGATCCTCTTCATCGAGGCCTCGGCGGCCTTCAACAGGGGCGAGAAAGTCGGCCTCGTCGGCCCCAACGGCTCCGGCAAGACCACCTTGTTCCGCATGATCACCGGCGAGGAGGTCCCGGACGAAGGCCAGGTCGCGGTCGATCGCGGCGTCAGCATCGGCTATTTCAGCCAGGATGTCGGAGAGATGGCGGGCCGCAGCGCGGTGGCCGAGGTGATGGACGGCGTCGGTCCGGTCAGCGTCGTCGCCGCCGAACTCAAAGAACTGGAAACCGCCATGTCGGACCCGGATATGGCCGATCCGGATCGCGCCGATGAGATGCAGGCGATTATCGAACGCTATGGCGAAGTGCAGCACCGCTTTCAGGAATTGGACGGCTATGCGCTCGAAGGCAAGGCGCGCGAAGTCTTGTCGGGCCTGAGCTTCAGCCAGGAGATGATGGACGGCGACGTCGGCGCACTGTCGGGCGGCTGGAAAATGCGTGTCGCGCTTGCCCGCATTCTGCTGATGCGGCCCGACGCCATGTTGCTCGATGAGCCGAGCAACCATCTCGACCTTGAGAGCCTCATCTGGCTCGAGCAGTTCCTCAAGGGCTACGAAGGCATGCTGTTGATGACGTCGCATGATCGCGAATTCATGAATCGCATCGTCACCAAGATCGTCGAGATCGACGGCGGGGCGCTGACCGCCTACTCAGGCAATTACGAATTCTACGAGCAGCAGCGCGCGCTGAACGAAAAGCAGCAACAGGCGCAATTCGAGCGCCAGCAAGCCATGCTGGCCAAGGAAATCAAGTTCATCGAGCGTTTCAAGGCGCGCGCCTCGCACGCCGCGCAGGTCCAGAGCCGGGTGAAGAAGCTCGACAAGATCGAACGCGTCGAGCCGCCCAAGCGGCGCCAGACCGTATCGTTCGAATTCCAGCCGGCGCCGCGCTCCGGCGAGGACGTGGTCAGCTTGAAGAACGTACAGAAAGGCTATGGTACACGCAGCATCTATGATGGGCTGGACTTTTCGGTGCGCCGCAAGGAGCGCTGGTGCGTGATGGGCATTAATGGCGCGGGTAAATCGACGCTGCTGAAGCTTGTTGCCGGCGCGACATCGCCGGACGACGGCACAGTGGCCTTGGGCGGCAGCGTAAAGATGGGATACTTCGCGCAGCACGCCATGGATCTGCTCGACGGCGAGCGCACGGTGTTCGAGGAGCTGGAATATTCATTCCCGCAGGCGGGGCAGGGTACCTTGCGCGCGCTGGCCGGTTGCTTCGGCTTCTCCGGCGATGATGTTGAAAAGCGATGCCGCGTATTGTCAGGCGGCGAAAAAGCCCGGCTGGTCATGGCCAAGATGTTGTTTGATCCGCCCAACTTCCTTGTGTTGGATGAACCAACCAATCATCTCGATCTGGCAACCAAGGAAATGCTGATTACGGCGCTGTCGGACTATGAAGGCACCATGCTGTTTGTCTCGCATGACCGGCACTTCCTGGCGGCGCTGTCCAACCGGGTGCTGGAACTGACCCCGGAGGGCATCCATCAATATGGCGGCGGCTACACGGAATATGTCGAGCGCACCGGCCACGAGGCGCCGGGCCTGCATGCGTGACTTGGGCCGCTGCTAGTCCTCATCCAGCGCCAGGCCCTTGACCACGGCGTCCTTGCCGAATTTCGAGCGCAGTTTGTCAATGGCGTGCTCGGCCTGCGCGCCGCGCCGGTCGATCAGGTCGGACAGGTCGTCGCCGGTGGCGTCTTCAAGATGGCTGACGCCGATGCCGATCAGCCGGAAGCGGGCCGATCCGACTTCATGCCGCAGCAAATCGCGCCCGGCGGCGAAAATGCGCGTGGCCAGTTGGGTCGGATTGCCGAGCGAACGCGCCCGCGTGCGCAATTTGAAATCGCCGGTCTTGAGCTTGAGCGTCACGGTCGAGCCGGCGAGCTCGGCCTTTTTCAGCCGCGCCGACACCCGCTCGGTCAAATCCCACAGGTGCTGTTCCAGCGGGCGCAACTCGCCGATATTCTCGTTGAACGTCGTTTCGGCCGAAACGCTCTTGGTGTCACGCACCGGATCGACGCGCCGGGTGTCGAGCCCGCGCGCCAATAACCAAAGCCGCGCGCCTTCCTCGCCATAGCGGCGCATCAGGTCGTTCTGATCGGCGCGCTGCAAATCGGCGATAATGCGGTAGCCGTCGGACGCCAATTTGGCGGCGCTGACGGCGCCGACGCCATAGATGAAACCGACCGGCCGGGTGCTGAGAAATTCCATCGCGTCGGATTGCCCCAGCACTGCGAAGCCGCGCGGCTTGTCGAGATCGGATGCGATCTTGGCGAGAAATTTGTTGGCCGACAGGCCGATCGAGATGGTGATGCCGAGTTCGCGCTCAACCTGGGCGGAAAAGCGCGCCAGCGCCTTGGCGGCGCTCATCCCGTGCAGGCGTTCGGTGCCGGTCAGATCGAGAAAGGCCTCGTCGATCGACAAAGGTTCGACCTGCGGCGTCAGCGCCAGCATCCGCTCGCGCACGGCGCGGCCGACCTCGACATATTTCGACATGTTCGGCTTGACCACCGCCGCTTGCGGGCAAAGTTCGAGCGCCTTGAACATCGGCATCGCCGAGCGCACGCCATAGGTGCGGGCGACGTAGCAGCAGGTCGAGACGACGCCCCGTTTGCCGCCGCCGACGATCACCGGCCGGTCGACCAGGGCAGGGTCATCGCGCTTCTCGATCGTGGCGTAGAAGGCGTCGCAGTCGACATGCGAGATCGACAAGGTCGCCAGTTCCTTGTGGCGTACAAGACGCGGCGAGCCGCAGGCCGGGCAGCGCTTCGCGGTGTCGGCGGCGTCGGTCAGGCAATCGCGGCAGAACGCCGTCACGGAATTTCGCGCTCCCACGGTTCGCCGCCAAGCGCGATATGGGCCCGCGTGATGTCGGCCGGTCCGCAGCCGGCATCGGAGGTAAATTCCGACGCCAATGTCTCATCCGAGGCGATGTAGGCAAGGACGCCGGCGAGAAAGCCCGACTCGGCCGCCGCGGCGCGAATCTGGTCGGGGCCGAGCCCGGTCACCGAGAGGAACCGTTCGAGGCGCTCCGGCTCCCCGGCAATGTAGCTAAGAGCTTGAATCGCAAGTCCTTCTGCTACTTCTACGGGCATGCTGCGGGGGGACTTCATAGCCTGTCGTTTGCCTTTCCGTAACAAATCGGCGCTACCGTGGTTTAATCATGCCCGAGCGCGGCTGGCCTGGCGACGCCGTCGGCGCACCGAGCGGCGTTTTGGGGACAAAGTGGGGCGGCAAATGGCGAAGACCGTCCTGATCGTGGAGGACAACGAGCTTAATATGAAGCTCTTCCACGATCTATTGGAAGCGCATGGCTACGACATTGTCGGCACGCGCAATGGCATCGAGGCGCTCGATCTGGCGCGCAAGCATCGTCCCGACCTGATCCTGATGGACATCCAGTTGCCCGAAGTCTCCGGGCTCGAAGTCACCAAGTGGCTCAAGGACGATCCCGAGCTCAAGCACATCCCGGTCGTGGCCGTCACCGCCTTTGCCATGAAGGGCGACGAGGAGCGCATCCGCGAAGGCGGCTGCGAGGCCTATCTGTCGAAGCCGATCTCGGTCGGTAAGTTCATCGAGACCATTCGCCATTTCCTTGGCCCCGCCTGAGGGTGCAGTAATGACCGCGCGCGTACTCGTCGTCGACGACATTCCGGCCAATGTGAAGCTCTTGGAAGCGCGGCTGTCGGCCGAATATTTCGACGTCTCGACCGCCTATAGCGGCGCCGAAGCGCTGACGCTCGCCGAGCGCGCCGAATGCGACATCATCCTGCTCGACGTCATGATGCCGGACATGGACGGCTTCGAGGTCTGCCGCCGGCTGAAAGCCAATCCGGCGACGCACCACATTCCGGTGGTAATGGTCACCGCGCTCGACCAGCCGTCCGACCGCGTGCGCGGCCTGGAAGCCGGCGCCGACGATTTTCTCACCAAGCCGGTCACCGACGTGGCGCTGATCTCGCGCGTGCGCTCGCTGGCGCGGCTCAAGATGGTCACCGACGAATTGCGCATGCGCGCGCTGACCACCAAGGAAATTGGCATCCAGAGTCCGGAGCGTGACGCGGTGGCGGAAACCGGCCGCAATGGCCGCATCCTTATCGTTGACGACCGGCAATCCTCCTACGAGCGGGTCGTGCAGACCTTGCAGACCGAACACAGCGTCGACGTCCAGCCAGACCCGAACGAGGCTTTGTTCAGCGTGGCCGAAGGCGATTATGAGCTGGTGATTATCTCGCTCGGCCTCAAGGATCATGACGGGCTGCGGCTTTGCAGCCAGATCCGGTCGCTCGAGCGCACCCGCAATTTGCCAATTCTGGCCATTGCCGAAGCCGACAACAATGCACGGCTGGTGCGCGGCCTTGAGATCGGCGTCAACGATTACCTGATCCGGCCGATCGACAAGAACGAGATGCTGGCGCGCGTGCGCACGCAGATCAAGAAGAAGCGCTACACCGAGCGGCTGCGCGACAATGTCGCGATGTCGATCGAAATGGCGATTACCGACGCGCTGACCAGCCTGTTCAATCGCCGCTATATGGAAACGCATCTGGCGGCCCTGACCGAGCAGGCGGCGCAGCGCGGCAAGCCTTTGTCGGTGCTGATCCTCGATATCGATTTCTTCAAGTCAATCAATGACGGTCACGGCCACGATGCCGGCGACGATGTGTTGCGCGAGTTCTCGCTGCGCATCCGTAAGTCGATCCGCAATATCGATCTGGCCTGCCGCTACGGCGGCGAGGAATTCGTCATCGTCATGCCGGAAACCGATATGGCGGTCGCCGGCATGGTGGCCGAGCGCATCCGCCGGCGCATCGCGACCGAGCCATTCGCGGTCCAGCAGGGTACCAAAAGCCTGGAAGTGACGATTTCGATCGGCATCGCCTCGCTGGGAAGCGAGGGCGACACCGCCGCCGCCATGCTCAAGCGCGCCGACACCGCGCTCTATCGCGCCAAGCGCGACGGCCGCAATCGCGTCGTTCAGGACGCGGCCGCCTAAGAACCCGCGCCCGGCAAGCGGGCCGATTACGGCCGGACGATGGTCCAGCCTTTTTCGCCTAGTTCGATCAAGGTGACGACGCCGGCGGTGACGCGCTTGGCGTTCTCGACCAGAGGCGGCTCCTTGCCTTCGCCCTTCGTCATCGAGTCGAGCGTATTCTCGCAGGCCATGAAGGCGACGTTCGGCATGCCCTGCTTGAACGACTTGAGGCGGTCGAGTACTGGCGACTTGTCGGCGCGCAACATATTCAGGCCGGCATTGAAGGCGACGATCTGGATGTCGACCTCGTCGCCTTTTTCGGAATAATATATAGAGACGTTGGCGGCCACATTGAGCACCGCGTTCATCTTGGCCGGGTCGTTGTCGCTGATCTGGAGAGCGAGCTTGTGCTCGGCGGCCTGCGCGCCGGACAGAGCGAGGGGCAACAGGAGCAGGGCGGCAATCAAGGTTCGCAGCAGGATCGGCGATTTCATCGGCATGGCGTTCTCCCGACAATGTTGATCGGACAGTATCAGCATCCCGCCCGGCGGAATATTCCCTCGGTCCGCAGCGGACTTGCAAAAGGCGAACATGCAAAAGGCGCCCCTGGGGCGCCCTCGCATCCGCTCCCTTGCAAGGAGTGGCTACTTGATCTTCGATTCCTTGTACTCGACATGCTTCTTGGCAATCGGGTCATACTTCTTCTTGACCAGCTTGTCGGTCTGCGTGCGCGAGTTCTTCTTGGTGACGTAGTAGTGGCCAGTGTCGGCGCTCGACACGAGCTTGATCTTCAAACTGACGGCTTTTGCCATTGTGAACTGTCCTTAAAAACCTGAATTTTGGAGGCAACCCGTGCCCGCGGCGCGGACCCTAGCGCCAGACCGGCAAATGTCAAGAAAAGCGGGTTTTTGTATGATTTGGCCCGTTTTCAAGCCGTTTAGAGCAGGTCCCGGTGAAACTTCTGGTCCTGCATGTAGTAAAACGGCACCGGCAGCGCATGCGCCATGCCGGCGGCGACCCTCGCCGCCAGTTCTTCCAGAATCACGCTGGTAATGGTCGGCATGTCGACGGTGGCCGCCTCATTGATCGGCATCCACACCAGTTCGATCAATTCCGAGTCCGGGCCGACCACGCCCTCGATTGTGTGGGCGATGCCGGTGGCGTCCGCCGTGAAAAAACGGGTGTCGAAGCGCTTCGGCCGTTTCGGCGGGGTGATGGCGCGGGCGATGAAATGCACCTGGCCGAGGTCGGGATGAACACGCGCCTTGGCGAATTCCTCCCAGATTTCACCCGGCGAGGCGGGCGCGGTGGCGCCTTGCGCGCCCAGCATCAGGCCAGTCTCTTCCGCCAGTTCGCGCACCGCCGCGAGCGCGAAACCGCGCGCCACAGCCGGACTCGGGTCGCTCACGCGCACCAGCAATTTGGCTTGCGTATCCGGATGCAACTCGCTGATCGCGGACATGGTCCGGTCGAGCGCCTCGATGCGGCCGCCGGGAAAGACGAATTTGCCCGGCATGAATTTGTGGCCGGCATGGCGGCGGCCGAGCAGCACTTTCGGCGTCGGCCCGGCGCGGTCGATCAGCATGATGGTCGCGGCGTCGCGCGGTTCGCTGTCGGGAAACGACTGGTCGCGTTCCGAATTGGTCATGCGCTCGGTCAGTCTATGGCCTTGGTCGCTCGTCATCGTCATTTCCGTTGCTTCTTGCCTTTGCCGCGAAAGCGGCTGGCGGGGCCGCGCATGGGTCGTTTCGGCGGATTGGGCGTGTGGCTCTTTTTGCCTGGGCGCTTGCCGCTGCCGGCCGATAAAAGCTCGAAACGCAGCGCGCCGGCAATAGGGGCTGCTTCGACCAGTTTGACGGTGACCTTGTCGCCCAAACGATAAGTTTCGCCGGAGCGCTGCCCGACCATGGAATGGTTGGCCTCGTCGTAGCCGAAATATTCGTCGCCAATGGTACGCGCCGGCACGAAACCGTCGGCGCCGGTCTCGGACAGTTTCACGAACAGGCCGGCGCGATGCACGCCGGAGACGCGGCCCTCGAAGCTGGCGCCGATGCGATCGGCGAGGAAGTGCGCGATCAGCCGGTCTTTGGTCTCGCGCTCGGCCAGCATGGCGCGGCGCTCGGTGGCAGAAATCTCGGCGCCAATCTCGGCGAGCACCGGCACGTCGAACGTGTCCGGCAAGCCGTCGGGACCGAGCTTGAGCGCGCGGATCAGGCCGCGATGCACGATCAGGTCGGCATAGCGGCGAATGGGCGAGGTGAAATGCGCATAGCGGCGCAGGTTGAGGCCGAAGTGTCCGTAGTTCTCGGCCGCGTATTCGGCCTGCGCCTGCGAGCGCAGCACCACATCGTTGATGAGCTGCTCGCGCTCGCCGCCCTTCACTTGTCTGAGAATGGTGTTGAACGTCGCCGGCCGCAGCGCGCCGGCCTTGGCGAGCGGGATTTGCAAACTCGCCAGGAATTCGCGCAGCGCGTTAATCTTCTCAATGCCGGGTTCATCATGCACACGATAGACCAAAGGCACGCGCGCCTTTTCCAATGTCTCGGCCGCAGCGACATTGGCGAGGATCATCATTTCCTCGATCAGCTTGTTGGCGTCCTGCCGCTCCGGCACGACGACACGGTCGACGGTGCCGTCGGCCTTCAACAGGATTTTCCGTTCCGGAATATCGAGATCGAGCGGCTGGCGTTCATCGCGCGCGCGGACGAGAGCTTCGTAGGCGGCGTAGAGCGGCTTGATGATCGGCTCCAGCAGCGGCCCGGTGACGTCGTCGGTGCGGCCGTCAATGGCGAACTGCGCCTGCTCATAGGCGAGCTTGGCGGCCGAGCGCATCATGATGCGGTGGAACGTATGCGAACGCTTGCGGCCATCGGCGCCGATGATCATGCGTACGGCCAGCGCCGCGCGATCTTCATGCGGTCGCAGTGAGCACAAATCGTTTGATATGCGCTCGGGCAGCATCGGCACGACGCGGTCGGGGAAATAGACCGAGTTGCCGCGAACCAAAGCCTCGCGGTCGAGCGCCGAGCCCGGCGTCACGTAATGCGCGACGTCGGCGATGGCCACGGTGACGATGAAACCGCCTTTGTTGGCGGGGTCGTCGTCCGGCTCTGCGTGCACGGCGTCGTCGTGATCCTTGGCGTCGGGCGGATCGATGGTGATCAGCGGCAGTTTCCGCCAGTCCTCGCGGTGTGCCATCGTCGCCGGTTTCGCCGCTTCCGCTTCGCGCAAGGTGTCGCTGCGGAACACGCTCGGAATGCTGTGCGCGTGAATGGCGATCAGGCTGACCGCCTTTTCGCTGGCCAGCGAGCCAAGCCGTTCGACGACGCGACCATTGGGCAGGCCGAAGCGCGACGGCCTTGATGTCTCGACCGCGACCAGATCGCCTTCCTCGGCATCTCCTGTGGCGCCCTGCGGAATGCTCATTTCCTTGCCGAGCATTTTCTTGTCGACCGGCTCGAGCCGGCCGCCGCCATTTGGCGTTTTGTGAAAAATGCCGAGGATGCGCTGTTTCGGCCGGTCGACGATCTTGATGACGCGGCCGGAATAGCGAACGTCGTTGTCGCCGGTCTCTTCGACTTTGACGAGGATCTTGTCGCCGATGCCGGCAGCCTCGCCGGGGCGCATCTTGCGCGGCGTGTGAATGCGGATTTTCGGCGCCGCGCCATGCGCATCCTCATCCCATTCGTCGGGAATGGCGATGAAGTCGCCGTCGCGGTCGCGCGACATGATGTCGGCGAGCACGGTGGAGGCCAGCGCCCCTGGATGATGCAGCTTCTTGCCCTTGCGCTCGACCGCGCCTTCGTCGGCGAGGTCGCGCAGCACGCGCTTGAGTTCGGCGCGCATCTCATTCTTGAGATTGAAGGCGCGGGCGAGTTCGCGGGTGCCGACTTTGCCGGGCGTCCTGGCGATGAAGGCGAGAATGTCGGCCCTGGAGGGCAGAGCAGGTGAGTATTTAGGAGGTTTGTTCAAAAGTTAGTTCCTGCGCCGAAGCGGCACTTATGAGATGTAATGTAAGACTTGCGGATGCGCCGCGCCAGTTCGGGCCAAGGCCCGAACGGCTGTTCTCGTCTGGAATGGACGACTGCGTATTATTCCGCCGCCGAAACCTTGGGGCTGCGCGCCGGCTTCTTGGCCTTGGGCGCAGCCGGTTTCTTGGCCGCAGTGGTGGCTTTCGCCGCCGGCTTCTTGCGGGCGCTGGCCGGTTTTGCCGACGATTTGGCGGCTTTCAGGGCGGCCGCTTCGTCGCCGATTTCCGGCGTGTCGTCGACGATAGCTTTGGCCTTGCCTTTGGCTGGCTTCGGCGCGGCGGCCTTCTTTGGCGGCTGCTTTGCAGCTTTTTTACCACGCGGCGTATTGCCGACCTGAGCGGCACGCGCCTCGAGCAGCACGATGGCCTCGTCGAGTGTGATCGTCTCCGGCGTCTTGTCGGACGGCAGCGTGGCATTGATGCCGTTGTTGCTGACGTAAGCACCGAAGCGGCCGTTCTTGACCACGATCGGTCCGCCCTTGTTGGGATGATCGCCGAGCGTCTTGCCGGCGGACGCGCCGAAGCGGCGGCCCTGTTTCGGATTGGCGATCTTGTCGGCGATCAAATGCATGGCGCGGTTGAGGCCGACGGTAAGAACATCGTCGCCATCTTCCAGGCTTGCATAGATTTTGCCGTGCTTGACGTAAGGTCCGAAGCGACCGACGCCGGCCAGGATCGGTTCATTGTCTTCCGGCGAGATGCCGACTTCGCGTGGCAACGACAGCAGCGCCAGCGCCTTTTCCAGATCGACGTCTTCCGGCTGCACGCCTTTCGGCAGGCTGGCGCGCTTCGGCTTGACCGGCTCCGGCGCGTCGGGATCTTTCTTCTGACCCTTCTTCAACTTCGGCGCCTTGATTTCCTCGCCGAGCTGCAAATAGGTGCCGAAGCGGCCGCCGCGCAATGTGACGTCCATGCCGGACGCCGGATCGGTGCCGAGTACCTTGGTGCTTTGCTGACCGGCGGCCCCCGGCGTCATCTGCCGGGTGAAGGTGCATTCCGGATAATTCGAGCAGCCGATGAAGGCGCCGAAGCGGCCGACTTTCAGCGACAACTTGCCGGTGCCGCAGGTTGGGCACTGGCGCACGTCGCCGCCGTCGGCGCGCGCCGGGAAGATATGCGCGCCGAGCAATTCGTTGAGCGCGTCGAGCACCTGCGTGATGCGCAGTTCCTTAATGTCGTTGACGGCGCCGATGAAGTCGATCCAGAAATTCTGAAGAACCGTCTTCCAGTTCAGCTCGTTGTTCGACACCTTGTCGAGCTGTTCTTCCAGCGCGGCGGTGAAATCGTATTCGACATATTTCTGGAAGAAGCTTTCCAGAAAGCCGACGACGACGCGGCCTTTGTCTTCCGGAATAAGACGCTTCTTGTCGATGCGCACATAGCCGCGGTCTTGCAACACCTGCAGAATCGAGGCGTAGGTCGATGGCCGGCCGATGCCGAGTTCTTCCATCCGCTTGACCAGCGCGGCTTCAGAGAAGCGCGGCGGCGGCTCGGTGAAATGCTGCGCGGCTTCGATCGCCTGTTTGGCGAGAATTTCGCTTTCCGCCATCGCCGGCAGGCGCTTCGACTCGTCATCGTCGGAGGTTTCGTCCTGGCCTTCCTGATAGAGCGTCAGGAAGCCGTCGAACTTCACCACCTGGCCGCTGGCGCGCAGATCGATGCTGCGCGCACCGTTCTTGGCGACGATGTCGACGGTGGTGCGCTCCAGTTCGGCCGATTCCATCTGGCTGGCGACGGCTCTGTTCCAGATCAGCTCGTAAAGACGCGCCTGATCGCGGTCGACATATTTGGCGACTTCCTGCGGCGTGCGGCTGGCGGATGTCGGGCGCACGGCTTCATGCGCTTCCTGCGCATTCTTCGACTTGTTCTGATAGGTGCGCGGCGATCCCGGCACGTACTCCTTGCCGTAATTCTTGCCGATCATCGTGCGCAGTTCGGCGATCGCTTCGGGTGCGATGTCGATGCCGTCGGTCCGCATATAGGTGATGAGGCCGGTGGTCTCGCCGTCGATCTCGACGCCTTCGTACAGCCGTTGCGCCAGGCGCATGGCGATCGCGGGCGCGAAGCCGAGCTTGCGCGAGGCTTCCTGCTGCATTGTCGAGGTCGTAAACGGTGGTGGCGGGTTACGCCGCGCCGGCTTGGCCTCGACCGAGGCGACCGTAAACTTGGCGCCCTCGAGCGCCTGCTTGATATCCTCGGCCTGCGTACCGGTACCAATGTCCAGACGCTGCATCTTGGTGCCGTCGACGGCGGTGAGGCGCGCCTCGAATTCTTCGTTACGCGGCGTCTTCAACTTGGCGACGATCGACCAGTATTCGCGGGCGATGAACTTCTCGATGTCGAGTTCGCGGTCGCACACGAGCCGCAGCGCCACCGACTGGACACGGCCGGCCGAGCGGGCGCCCGGCAGCTTGCGCCACAGCACCGGCGACAATGTGAAGCCGACGAGATAATCGAGGGCGCGGCGGGCGAGATAGGCATCGACCAGCGCGCCGTCGATGGCGCGAGGATGCTTCATCGCCTCGGTGACCGACTGCTTGGTGATGGCGTTGAAAACGACGCGCTCGATCTTCTGGCTCTTGATCGCGTTCTTTTCGTTCAGCGCCTCCAGAACGTGCCAGGAGATCGCTTCTCCCTCGCGGTCAGGGTCGGTCGCCAGAATGAGCGTGTCGGCGCCCTTGAGCGCGCGCGCAATATCGTTGACCCGCTTCTGCGACTGCGGGTCGACCTCCCAAAGCATCTTGAAATCGGCGTCCGGATCGACCGAGCCATCCTTGGCCGGCAGGTCGCGGATATGCCCGAACGAGGCCAGAACCTCGTAGCCGGGACCAAGATACTTGTTGATCGTCTTCGCCTTGGAAGGCGACTCGACAACGACAACTTTCATGAGATTCCAATGGGTTAAGCGCCCGGATGCCACCGGACCGGGTCGGAATCGACGTCTCTCTTTGCCGGGAACATGGGGAAGGCAACCGTTGCTGTCAAATCAGGGCTTTTCCGGTGGCGGTACCGGTGCGCTTCTGAGCAGTCAATTCCGGCACGATTGAGAGCGATTTCGACAATGCGCGCGGATACAACCAGGAGATGTATTTTATGATTACACTATTATAGGTATTACTATTTGAATTGTTCCGTGTATTTTCAATCAAGACACGAGCAATGCGGTGCTTTCGCGGCGGAAGAAGACAATGGCCGAATCCAAGGACGAGCCAAACGGTCAGACAGCGGTCGCGAACTACGTAGCGTCCTTGTCGAACGATCTGGCCGGGATGGCAAGGCGCAACGGTCTCGACACCCTCGGTTACCTTCTCGAAATGGTACAGCTGGAGGCCGAAAGCCAAATCCGCCACAACGGACCGAACGGCCGGGGCTCCTGACCAGCACGATGGCTCACGGCGCCTTCACGCCGATCTTTTCCAGAAAGACAAGCGTCGGATTACCATCGGGCACCATGCCGAGCTTCTTTTGCTCAGTGCGGATATTGTCCCGCAAATCAAAATCGACGTGCCCTTCAAACTCGTTGACCTTATAGCCGAGGGCGGCAAGCCGCTTCTGCAACGCGACGCGCGCCTCGCGCGGCAGCGGGCGGTCATCGGTTGGCCACGCCGCCTTGAATGTAGCGCCGCCGTTCATGCGGTCGGCGAGATGGCCGACGGCGATCGCATAGGCGTCCGAGTTGTTGTAGGCCTTCAGCACATCGAAATTTCCGGTGACGATGAAGGCGGGGCCTTTTGAGCCCGCGGGGAAAAACATGATGCCTTGAACATTGCCTTGACCTTCACGCGGAAAAGCTTTGCCGTCGGCGCGGCGGACGCCGAGCTTCTGCCATTCGGCAAAAGTGGCGCGGCTCTTCATGGTGTCGAAGCCGGACGGCACGATCACCTCGAAGCCCCAGGGCAGGCCATGTTGCCATTTGAATTTCTGCAAATAATTGGCGATCGAGCCGAACACATCCGGCACATTGGTCCAGATATCGGGGTGCCCGTCGCCGGAAACATCGGCAGCATAATCAACATAGCTCGACGGCATGAACTGCGCCTGGCCCATGGCGCCGGCCCATGATGAGACCATCTTGTCGCGCGCGAACCGTTGCTTCTGCATGATGCCCATGGCGACGATAAGTTCGTTGCGAAAATACGGATGGCGGTATTTGACGAAAGCGAGCGAGGCGAGCGAACGGAACACGTCCCATTTGTCCTTGGCGGCGCCGAAGTCGGATTCCATGCCCCACAGCGACAGCAATACCCAGCGCTCGACCGAAAACTTATTCTCGACCGCATCGAGCGTGCTCGCCCATTCGCGCGCTCTGTCGCCGCTGCGCGCGATGCGGCCTTCAGTAACAATGCCGTTGATATAGGCGCCGACCGGCTTGCCGTATTCGGGCTGCTTCTTGGTCGCGGCGATGACGCGCGGGTCCGGCGTGACGCCCTGCATCGCCGTGTCGAAGGTGGCGCGGGTGACGCCTTTCGCCTGCGCATCCGGCCAGAGCGCGTGGGTGAAGGCAGCGAAGCTTTGCTCCTGTGCCAAGGCAGGTGCGCCGCTTAAAGCGAGACAAAAAAGCCAGGCCGCGCATCTCAAGAGCATAATGATATCCGCCGGTTTCGACTCGCCGCCGCCAGTCTACACCAGCGACACCATCGCGCCGCCGTGCCGTTCCAGCCGGCCGGCCAGTTCGAGTTCCAGCAGGACCGTGCGCACGATCGCCGGCGAGGTGCGCGACAGGCGCACCAGATCGTCGATCGCCGAAGGCGTCGGCCCGAGCAGCGAGACGATACGGCTGCGTTCGTCGTCGCCGGGGTCGGTATCGCCCGTCAGCGGGATTTCATCCGGCTCTTGCGCCGGCAGATCGAAGCCGCGGCCGAGGATCGGCTCCAGCGCGGCGATGACATCGGCGGCTTCGGTCACCAAGGTCGCGCCCTGCTTGAGCAGCCCGTTGGTGCCCTCGGCGCGCGGATCGAGTGGCGAACCGGGCACGGCAAAGACTTCGCGGCCCTGTTCGCCGGCGAGCCGCGCGGTGATCAGAGAACCTGAACGGCGCGCCGCCTCGACAATGACGACGCCGAGCGCGAGACCCGAGATCAGCCGGTTGCGGCGCGGAAAGTCGCGCGCGCGCGGTTCCCAGGTCAGCGGCATTTCCGACACCGCCGCGCCCTCAGTGAGTAACGCATTCAGGAGTTCGACGTGGTCGTGCGGATAGATGCGCTCGTGACCGCCGGCGAGAACCGCCACCGTGCCGGTTGCCATGCTGGCCCGGTGCGCCGCCGCATCGATGCCGCGCGCCAGGCCGGAGACGATGCCGAAGCCGGCGGCGCCCAGATCGCGCGCCAATCCACTGGCGAATTTTACGCCGGCGGCCGAGGCATTGCGCGAGCCGACAATGGCGACCAGAGGCTGTGCCAGAAACTGCGATTTGCCGCGCACGGCGAGCAAAGGCGGCGGATCATAAATTGTCTGGAGCCGCGCCGGATAGTCCGGTTCACCAAGGGCAACAAGCTCGATGCCGCGCGCGCGGCAGGCTTTCAACTCTGTCTCGGCTTCTTCGACCGTACAGATATGCGTGCCGGTAGCGCCGCCACGCCGCGCCAGTTTCGGCAGCGCGGCAAGCGCCGCCCGCGCGCCGCCATAGGTGTTGACCAGATCGCGGAAGGTACGCGGGCCGACATTGTCGCTGCGGATCAGGCGCAGCCAGTCGAGCCGTTGCTCGTCGGTCAGTCTTACCCCGTCGCTCAACGGCGCCCCCCGGCGAAAATGCCCGGGCAGCATCGCTTAACCGCAGACGGACCACAACCCGAATTGTATTATTACAACCCGTGCGGGATATTAGCCCTTCGCGCCGATCTTGCCTTCGCCGCCGTTGAGCAGGCGGGAGATGTTGGCGCGGTGCATGATCCACAGCAGGATCGTCAGCAGAAAGAAAAGCGCGGCGGCGTTCGGCTCGCCGAGCCCAAGCAGGCCGACCGGCGTCAGCGCGCTTGCGATCAACGCGGCCAACGACGAGTAGCGGGAGAAGTAGGCGACGACGAGCCACAGGCCGATGAAGATCAACGCGCCGGGCCAGGCGAGCCCAATCAACAGGCCGATGTAAGTGGCGACGCCTTTGCCGCCTTTGAATTTAAGCCACACCGGAAAGACATGGCCGATGAAGGCGCCGAGGCCGGCGATCAGCGCCGCCTCGTAGCCGTAGAAATACATGACGATCAAAACGGCGACGGTGCCCTTGAAGATGTCGCAAAGCAGCGTCGCTGCGGCGAGCGCCTTGTTGCCGGTGCGCAGCACATTGGTGGCGCCGATATTGCCTGAACCGATGCTGCGCACGTCGGGGCCGCCGGCCGCCTTGGTGATGAGCAGGCCGAACGGAATCGAGCCGAGCAGATAGCCGAAGACGAAAGCCAGCGCGATGATGAGCATCGGACTCATAACGCCTCGTAAATGGTGCGGCCGGCGACGATGGTGCGCACGACACGGCCGGTCATGCGCGCTTCGTCGAACGGCGTGTTCTTGCACTTGGACTTGAGTTCGTCCGGATTGACCAGCCAGGGAACGTCGGTGTCGATCACGATCAAATCGGCCGGGGCGCCATTGGCCAGAGTGCCGCCAGCGATGCCGAGACGCTGCGCCGGCCGCGTCGACATCGCACGCAGCAATGACGGCAGCGTGACGTCGCCCGCATGGACGAGACGCAAGCCGGCGCTCAACATCGTCTCAAGGCCGATGGCGCCGGCGGCGGCTTCGGCGAATGGCAGACGCTTGGTTTCGACGTCCTGCGGATTGTGATCCGACATCGCCACATCGATCAGGCCTGAGGCGAGTGCCTCGACCAGCGCCTTGCGGTCTTCCTCGGCGCGCAGCGGCGGCGACACCTTGAAGAAGGTGCGGTAGGGCCCGATATCGTTTTCGTTCAGCGTCAGATGATTGATCGAGGCCGAGGCGGTGACGTCGAGCCCTGCATCCTTGGCGCGGCGCAACACTTCGAGCGATTCCGCGCAGGTGATCGAGGCGGCGTGATAGCGCCCGCCTGTAAGCGCGACGAGACGCAGATCGCGCTCGAGCAGCACCGTCTCCGCCGCCTTCGGAATGCCGAGCAGGCCGAGGCGGGCGGCGAATTCGCTCTCGTTCATGACGCCGTCGCCGGTGAGATCCGGGTCCTCGGTGTGATGCACGATCAGCGCGTCGAAGTCGCGCGCGTAGGTCAGTGTGCGGCGCATGACTTGCGCATTGACGATGCTCTTGGCGCCGTCGGTGAAGGCGAGCGCGCCGGCGGCTTTCAGAAGACCAATCTCGGTCATCTCCTGGCCTTCGAGGCCCTTGGT
The DNA here is from genome assembly GCA_945861265.1 of Rhizobium sp. Q54. Classification (GTDB taxonomy): domain Bacteria; phylum Pseudomonadota; class Alphaproteobacteria; order Rhizobiales; family Xanthobacteraceae; genus Pseudolabrys. Next base: position 25,531 of record CAMAUC010000044.1, read on the forward strand.
GATCGCGGCCATCGGATGCACATGCACTATCGCGGTGTCGCGGGCGCGGCGCAAAACGAAGTCGACGGTGGCGGGATCGTCGATGGCGGGGGAGGTGTCGGGCTGGCAGATGATGGTGGTGACGCCGCCGGCGGCGGCGGCCTGGCTCGCCGAGGCAAAGGTCTCGCGGTAGCCGGCGCCGGGTTCGCCGATGAAGGCGCGCATGTCGACCAGACCCGGCGCGATCACCTTGCCGCGGCAATCGATGACGTCGGTGCCTTCCGGCACGCCGGCGGCGCCGATGCCTTTTTTCGCTTCGCGGATGACGCCGTCGGCGATCAGCAGGTCGCCCAGGATGTCGAGTTCGCGCGACGGATCGATGATCCGGGCATTGGCGAACAGAATGGGGCGGCGGTCGGATAGCATTATGCGTTCGGCAAGTTGCGTGACAGTGCTTCGAGCACCGCCATGCGAATTGCCACTCCCATTTCGACCTGTTCACGGATCAGCGATTGCGCGCCGTCGGCAACGATGGAGTCGATTTCGACGCCGCGATTCATCGGGCCCGGATGCATGACCAGCGCGCCGGGCTTGGCGTAAGCCAGCTTTCGTTCGTCGAGCCCCCAGTAATGGAAATACTCGGACACCGACGGCACGAAGGAGCCGTTCATGCGCTCGCGTTGCAGCCGCAGCATCATCACGATATCGGCGTCGGCGAGACCTTCGCGCATGTCGCGCGCGACCTCGACGCCCATGCGATCGATGCCGGGGGGCAGCAAAGTTGTCGGCGCGACGACGCGCACCCGCGCGCCCATCGTATTGAGCAGCATGATGTTGGAGCGCGCCACCCGCGAATGCAGGATGTCGCCGCAGATCGCCACCAGCAGGCCCTCGATGCGGCCCTTGTTGCGGCGGATGGTCAGCGCGTCGAGCAGCGCGTGCGTGGGGTGCTCGTGCGCGCCGTCGCCGGCATTGATCACCGAACAGTCGAGCTTGGAGGCCAAAAGGGCGACCGCGCCGGAGGCGTGGTGGCGCACCACCAGAATGTCGGGGTGCATGGCGTTGAGCGTGATCGCGGTGTCGATCAAAGTCTCGCCCTTGCGCATCGAGGACGAGGAGGCCGACATGTTCATCACGTCGGCGCCCAGCCGCTTGCCGGCCAGCTCGAACGAGGCTTGCGTCCGGGTCGAGACTTCAAAGAACAGGTTGATCTGGGTGCGGCCGCGCAACGAGGCCTGTTTTTTCTCGACCTGTCGATTGAGGGTGACGAATTCCTCGCCGAGGTCCAGCAGGCCGGTAATGTCGGCCGCGGAAAGACCTTCGATCCCCAACAAATGCCGATGGCTGAGGACGAATGAGGATTTCGGCGGGCTTGTCATTAAAGCCAGTTCTATAGGCCGAAGGCCGGTCGTGAGCAATAGAGCTTGCCGCCGATCCACAGCCGTGGAGACGCCGGTTTTCAAGCAAGATTAATAAATCGGCGGAACCAGAGCGCCTGTTCCTGTGTTGACTGCACGAACCGCCCGGTTTGCGGGCAATGGAGGCATCGATGAACAAATTTGTGAAGTTCGCAGTGGCGGCGACGATGACCGGCGCCTTCGCGCTGGCTTTGGCCTCGCCCAGTGAAGCGCGTAATGGCCGCAACGCGGCCGCCATTGGCGGATTCGCTGCCGGCGCGGTGCTCGGCGCGGCCATCGCCAATTCCAACAACGGCTCTTACTACGATCGCGGTTACGCCTATGAGCCGGGCTACGCTTACCAGCCGGGCTATGCGTACGAGCCCGGCTACGCCTACGAACCCGCTCCGGTCTATGTCCAGCCGCGGAATTATTACCGCCGGAACGATTTCGGCTCGCCGAACTGCAGCGGTTCGCCGGCATCCTTGTCGGCCGGCGCGTCTTGCTAAACTAGAATCGATCGATCTGACGGAAAGGGCGGACCTAAGGTCCGCCCTTTCTGCGTTCCGCCGTCTGAACTTCGAGTCGGGCGAGCCGGTCCAGCGCGCCTTGCAGAATGAACATGGCTGCGTGCTGGTCGATGACCTCGGCGCGGCGGTCGCGGCGCATGTCGGCTTCGATCAGGCCGCGCTCGACGGCGGCCGTCGACAGCCGCTCGTCCCACAATGCGATCGGCAATTCCGTCAGCTTGGCGAAATTGCGGGCGAAGGCGCGGGTCGATTGCGCGCGCGGGCCTTCCGAACCGTCCATATTGATCGGCAAGCCGAGCACGAAGCCGATCACGCCGCGCTCTATGGCGAGCGCCAGCAAGCGCTTTGCGTCGGCGGTAAAATTGCTGCGCGCCACGGTCTCGACGCCGGTCGCCAGCCTCCGGTCCGGATCGCTGACCGCGACGCCAATGGTCTTGGTGCCGAGATCGAGTCCGATCAGTCCACCGCGGGCGGCGAAATGTTCGGCGGCATCGACCAGTGGCAAGACAAGTCCCATCAGAACTCCCATGAATGTGCGCAGCGTTAGCACGCGTTGATAGGTGCGCCAACGCGCGCTCCATCGCCCCTGTTTTTCGAAGCGGCGCGAGGGCGCCATGCAATTATAAGATACAAATCCTAGTTACGGCTTGCATCTCCCATCGTTGGGTATATCTGTCCGGAAGGTGCCGAAACGCGGCGGCGAGCGCTGCCAGTGGAGATCAAACGATGCACACCGATTCGGTCGAATCCTGGCAGCACCCGCATGTGTTTCTCGGCGCCAAGCATGACCGGCACGAGCGGCGCACCTGGTTCGTGGTGGCGCTGACGGCGGCGATGATGGTGGCCGAGATCGTCGGCGGCACTCTCTACGGTTCGATGGCGGTGGTCGCCGATGGCTGGCACATGTCGACGCATGCAGGCGCGCTGGCGATCGCCGCGCTCGCTTACCGCTTTGCCCGCCGCCACGCGCGCGACGCACGCTTCACTTTCGGCACCGGCAAGGTCGGCGAACTGGCCGCGTTTTCGAGCGCGATCATTCTCGCGCTGATCGCGGCAATGATCGGTTATGAATCCGTTCTGCGCATTTACGAGCCGGTGACGATCCATTTCGAGGAAGCCACCTGGCTCGCCGTGGTCGGGCTTGGCGTCAATCTCGCCAGCGTCTGGTTCCTGTTCGACAGCGATCATCACGGGCATCATGGGAACGGGCATGAACACGATCATCACCACGATCACGGTCATGCTCACGAGCACGACGACGCTCACAATCATGTGGACCATCACGGCCACGCGCCGGCGCATGCGCAGGATTCCAATATCCGCGCGGCCTACGTGCATGTGCTCGCCGATGCGATGACGTCGGTGCTGGCAATTGCCGGCCTTCTGGCCGGACGGTTTTACGGTTGGGTCTGGATGGACCCGCTGATGGCGCTGATCGGCGTCG
>CAMAUC010000045.1 GCA_945861265.1 Rhizobium sp. Q54
ACGCGATCATCGTTAATCCCCTCATATGTTCGGTACAGCACATTGCGCCAGAAACGCCATCCGCGCAGCCTGCGGGCGGCACTTTTGGCCGCCGCCGGGGGCGGTCCGGCTTGCTCAAATTGACGCGCGGCAAAATAGCTGCCGGCAAGCGCCAGCCCAGCCAGCAAGGCCGGCTTGTGACTTTGGCGAAAAACCCGAAAAGCCCCACTTATCAAGCCCATGCCCGAATAACGGCGGGCCGCGCGCAAAGTTTCGTCAGCCCCGGCCAAGTTGCTGTGACAAGACGGCGGGCGACCCTTCCCACCCTCGCCGGAATGGTCTAAGCACCGCTCGCGCGCGGGGTTTTGCTCCGCCGGAGGGTTGAAAGGTCGCGCGTAAGCGCGCCCTTTTTTTGTGTGCGCTGTCATTCGGGGGCGTGACAGCGAAACTTCTGCCTGGAGTCCGATGCCCAAACGCACAGACATCTCCACCGTCATGATCATCGGCGCCGGCCCGATCGTTATCGGCCAGGCCTGTGAATTCGATTATTCCGGCACGCAAGCCTGCAAGGCGCTGAAGGAAGAGGGCTACCGGGTCGTCCTGGTCAATTCCAACCCGGCGACGATCATGACCGACCCAGATCTCGCCGATGCGACCTATATCGAGCCGATCACGCCCGAGATCGTCACCAAGATCATCGAGAAAGAGCGCCACACCATTCCGGGCGGCTTCGCGCTGCTGCCGACCATGGGCGGCCAGACCGCACTGAACTGCGCGCTGTCACTCAAGAAGATGGGCACGCTTGAGAAATTCGATGTGCAGATGATCGGCGCGACCGCCGAGGCGATCGACAAGGCGGAAGACCGCGAGCTGTTCCGCAACGCCATGACCAAGATCGGCCTGGAGACGCCACGCTCGCACCACGTCAAGACCTTGTCGCAGGCGCTGGAAGCGCTGGACGATATCGGCCTGCCCGCGATCATCCGCCCGTCCTTCACGATGGGCGGCACCGGCGGCGGCATCGCCTACAACAAGGCGGAGTTCATCGAGATCGTCGAAGGCGGCATCGACGCCTCGCCGACCGATGAAGTGCTGATCGAGGAATCCGTGCTCGGCTGGAAAGAGTACGAGATGGAGGTGGTGCGGGATAAAAAAGACAATTGCATCATCATCTGCTCGATCGAGAACATCGATCCGATGGGCGTGCATACCGGCGACTCGATGACCGTGGCGCCCGCGCTGACTTTGACCGACAAAGAATACCAGATGATGCGCGACGCTTCGCTCGCGGTCTTGCGCGAGATCGGCGTCGAGACCGGCGGTTCGAACGTGCAGTTCGCGGTCAATCCGGCGGACGGGCGGCTCATCGTCATTGAAATGAACCCGCGCGTGTCGCGCTCGTCGGCGCTGGCCTCAAAAGCCACCGGCTTCCCGATCGCCCGCGTCGCCGCCAAGCTCGCCGTCGGCTATACGCTCGACGAAATCGCCAATGACATCACCGGCGGCGCGACGCCGGCCTCGTTCGAGCCGACCATCGATTACGTGGTCACCAAGATCCCGCGCTTCGCCTTCGAGAAATTCCCCGGCGCATCGAATGTGCTGACGACGTCGATGAAGTCGGTCGGCGAAGCGATGGCGATCGGCCGCACCTTCCAGGAGAGTTTGCAGAAGGCTTTGCGCTCGCTGGAGACGGGCCTGACCGGCCTCGACGAGATCGCCATCGAAGGTTTCGATGCGGCCAAGGGCGTCGATGACGCCGACAACAAGGCGGCGATCCGCGCCGCGCTCGGCACGCCGACGCCGGACCGCCTGTTGAAGGTGGCGCAGGCCATGCGTCTCGGCGCCAGCGACGAACTGATCCACAATGCCTGCCGCATCGATCCGTGGTTCCTCGGCGAGATCCGCGGCATCATCGACAGCGAAGCCGAGATCGCGGAGAAGGGTCTGCCGACGACGGCGGCGCCGTTCCGCCGTTTGAAGGCGATGGGCTTTTCCGACAAACGCCTCGCCAAATTGACCGGCGGCGACGCCGATACGGTGATGGCGGCGCGGCGCAAGCTCGGCGTGCGGCCCGTCTACAAGCGGATCGACACCTGCGCCGCCGAATTCGCCTCGCCCACCGCCTATATGTATTCGACCTACGAAACGTCCTTTGCTGGCCATATGGCCGACGAGGCGCGGCCGTCGGACAGGAAGAAGGTCGTCATTCTCGGCGGCGGGCCGAACCGCATCGGCCAGGGCATCGAATTCGACTATTGCTGCTGCCACGCCTGCTTCGCGCTCAAGGACGCCGGCTACGAGACCATCATGGTCAACTGCAATCCGGAAACGGTGTCGACCGACTACGACACCTCGGATCGTCTCTACTTCGAGCCGCTGACGCCGGAAGACGTGCTGGAGATCATTGACACCGAACGCTCGAACGGCACGCTGCACGGCGTCATCGTGCAGTTCGGCGGCCAGACTCCCTTGAAGCTGGCCGAGGCTTTGGAAAAGGCCAACATCCCGATCCTCGGCACCTCGCCGGATGCGATCGATCTTGCGGAAGACCGCGACCGCTTCAAGACCTTGCTCGACAAGCTCAATATCCGCCAGCCGAACAACGGCATCGCCACCTCTCCGGCAGCCGTGCGCGAGATCGCCGACAAGATCGGCTACCCGGTGGTGATCCGGCCGTCGAATGTGCTCGGCGGCCGCGGCATGGAAATCGTGCGCGATTCAGCGCAACTCGAGCGCTACGTGGCGCGGCTGGCGGCGACGCTCGACAAGCCGTCCGAACTGGTGGTGTCGGCCAAGAGCCCGCTGCTGATCGACAGCTATCTTTCCGACGCCGTCGAAGTGGACGTCGATTGCCTCTGCGACGGCAAGGACACGTTCATCGCCGGCATCATGGAACATATCGAGGAAGCCGGCATTCATTCGGGCGATAGCGCCTGCGCGCTGCCGCCGCATTCGCTCAGCAAAGCGACCATCGCCGAGCTGGAGCGGCAAACCCGCGAACTGGCTTTGGCGCTCAATGTCGGCGGCCTAATGAACGTGCAATACGCCATCAAGGACGGCGACATCTATGTGCTCGAGGTCAATCCGCGCGCCTCGCGCACGGTGCCCTTCGTCGCCAAGGTGATCGGCCTGCCCGTCGCCAAGATCGCCTCGCGCATCATGGCCGGCGAAAGCCTGGCGAGCTTCAAGCTGATGCCGCCTGTGTACAGCCATCGCGCGGTGAAAGAAGCCGTATTCCCCTTCGCGCGTTTCCCCGGCGTCGACACAGTGCTCGGCCCGGAGATGAAATCGACCGGCGAAGTCATGGGCATCGACATGACGTTCGAGACCGCCTTCGCCAAGAGCCAGATCGGCGGCGGCACCAACCTGCCGCGTGCGGGGACGCTGTTCGTCTCGGTGCGCGACGCCGACAAGGTGCGCATCCTGCCGTCGATCAAGCTTCTGGTCTCGCTCGGCTTCAAGTGCATCGCCACCTCGGGCACCCAGCGCTATCTGGCGGAACACGGCGTCGCAGCCACAAAGATCAATAAAGTGCTGGAAGGCCGCCCGCATATCGTCGACGCCATCAAAAACGGTGGCGTTCAGCTGGTTTTCAATACCACCGACGGGACCGCGGCCTTGGCCGATAGCCGGTCGCTGCGCAACGCCGCCCTCTTGCATAAAGTGCCGTACTACACCACTCTTTCAGGTGCCGTCGCCGCGGCGCAGGGCATAAAAGCCTATCTCGGGGGAGACCTCGAAGTGCGCGCGCTGCAAAGCTACTTCCCCGTTAAGGCCTAGGCAGGCTTTTCGGTTCGTTAGCTTGAACCCGCAAGGGTGGTGGACGTTAGGCTTGCGCAATCACATGACTCCGGGATGGGGCAACCCATGGCCGGAGTCGAATTTCGAGTGGATAGACGGGTTTTCAAGGTGGAAGGGCTTGGCGGCGTTACGGCGCGTTCAAGTTGATCTGACGCCCGCCAGGAGGAGAATGACGATGGTTGAAAAAATTCCAATGACGGCGGCCGGCTACACGGTACTCGAGGCGGAACTCAAGCACTGCCAGAGCGTTGAACGCCCGCGCATCATTCAGCAGATTACCGAGGCGCGCTCGCATGGCGACCTGTCGGAGAATGCCGAGTATCACGCCGCCAAGGAGCAACAGTCGCTCAACGAAGGCCGCATCGACGAGCTGCAGGACAAGCTGGCGCGCGCCGAGATCATCGACGTGTCGAAGCTGTCCGGCGACACGATCACGTTCGGCGCGACCGTGACTTTGGTCGACGAGGACACCGACGAGAAAAAGGTGTGGCAGATCGTCGGCGAGCCGGAAGCCGACGCCAAGAAAGGCCGCATCTCGATCACCTCGCCGCTCGCCAAGGCGCTGATCGGCAAGGCCAAGGGCGCGGTCGTCGAGGTCAACGCCCCCGGCGGGGCCAAGGGCTACGAGATCAAGAAAGTCGAGTGGCGGTAAGGACGCGATGCGGGCTCTGACGAAAAATCTGCGGCGGCGGGCGGCGATCTTGATCGCTGTCGCCTACGCTTTTTGCGTCCTGGCGCCCTCCGCTGCGCTGGCCGTGGTCAACATCCCGACCGTGTTTCATTGCATCAGCGAACTCAGTGCCAAGAGCGCGCCGGCCACACATGTGCACGCCGACGGCGCCACGCACCGGCATGACCAAGGCGGTCACGATCATGGGACGCACGATCACGGGGCCGCGCCGGATCATCAGTCCGACGACAGCGGCAAGGGCCACGCCGGCAATTGCTGCGGCCTGTTCTGCGTCTCGGCGATCGCGCACGATCCCGGCCTGACTTTCGGCGTCACAACCCTGGCGTCGTCCGCCGTCGCGACCGCAGCAAATCACCTTGCCGGCCGCGCACCCTGCCCGCTCCACCGCCCTCCCATCGCCTGACAGCGATCAAGTCCGAGCCTTGCGCATCCGCCTGACAGCGGCCGCGCGGCCACGATCTTTATGTCAGGAGAATTATCATGATTGCGCATTCAATGCGCTGCGCGCGCTTTGCCGGCGTCGCATTGCTGGCGACGGCAGTGCTGGGCGGTTGCGCCGGCTTTTCCAGCGACCGCGGCATGGACGCCGTCAGCGGCATGACCGCGCCGGCGCTGAAATCGGAAGTCGGCGCGCTGCGCAGCGACGACGACACGGCCGCCGCCGACCGCACGGTGGCGACACTGCTCAAGCGGCCGCTGAACGCCGATGCCGCGGTTCAGATCGCGCTCTTGAACAACCGCGATCTTCAGGCGGCTTACAACGAATTGGGCATTGCCGAAGCGGCGCGCGTTCGCGCCAGCCTGCCGCCGGCGCCGAAGTTTCACCTGTCCCGACTCGCCGGTGGCGGCGGTTTCGAATTGGAAGCTCAGATCGTCGCCAGTGTCCTGTCACTGGCAACCTTGCCGGGGCGCGCCGATATCGCCAGCGACCGCTTCCGTCAGGCGCAGTTGCGCGCCGTCGAGGCGACGTTGCGGACGGGGTTCGAGGCGCGCCGCGCTTTCGCAGATGCCGTCGCCAGCCGGCAACTCGCCGGGTACCTGACGCAGGCACAGTCATCGGCGCAAGCGGCGGTCGACCTGTCGAAGCGTCTCGGCGAAAGCGGCTCGGCGACCAAACTCGATCGCGCGCGCCACGAAGTGTTCTATGCCGAAACATCGGCGCGCCTTTCCGGCGCGCGGCAACGCGCGGCGGCGGGCCGCGAACGGCTGGTGCGCGCGCTCGGCCTTTCCGGCGGCGATCTCGGCTTTGCACTGCCGGCGAACCTGCCGATGGTGCCGGCGCGCACTATCAATATCAAGGAAGTCGAGACGGAAGCCATTCGCCGCCGCGCCGATCTGCAGATCGCACGGCTGGAGGTCGAGGCCCTGGCCAAGACCTACGGCCTGACCAACGCCACGCGCTTCGTCAATCTGCTGGAGGTGTCCGGCACGCATAAACGCGTCAAGGATGCCGCCGGTGAGGTCACGATCGAGCGCGGGGTCGGTGTCGAATTCCAGGTGCCACTGTTCGACTTCGGCGAGGTGAGCGCGCGCGAGGCGGAGGCGACCTACAGTCAGGCGGTCAATCGCCTTTCGGCCAAGGCAATCAACGTCGCCTCCGAAGCGCGCGAAGCCCATGCGCAATACCGCGCCGCCGCCGACGTCGCCCGGCGCTATCGGCGTGACGTACTGCCGCTGCGCAAGACGATCACGGAGGAAACGTTGCTGCGCTACAACGCCATGCAGATCGACGTCTTCGCGCTGCTGGCGGAATCGCGCGAGCGCATCGCTGCGACGATCGCGACAATCGAAGCGCAGCGCGACTTCTGGCTGGCCGACACCAACCTCAAATCGGCGGTACTCGGCGGCCATACGGCGCCCGGCCTAATGAACACACAAACCACGGCTTCGGCATCGCCCGAGCTGGCAGGCCACTGATCAAGGAGTGACAGCAATGGATTTCTCACGACGCAACTTTGTCGGGCTGTCGGCGGCGCTGGCTGGCGTAGCGGCCGTAAGTGGCCGCGTGCAGGCCGCCAGCATTCCCGAGGCGGTGACGACAACCTCGCCCGCGATGCAGCCACCGGTGCTGCCGCAGAACGGTCAGTCCTATCAGCCGGTGGTTACGCTGAACGGCTGGACGCTACCTTGGCGCATGAACGGCGACTGGAAGGAATTCCACCTCGTCGCCGAACCGGTCGAACGCGAAATGGCGCCGGGCATGGTGGCGCGTCTGTGGGGCTATAACGGCCAGTCGCCCGGGCCCACCATCGAATGCGTGGAAGGCGACAAGGTCCGCATCTTCGTCACCAACAAGCTGCCGGAGCACACGACGGTGCACTGGCACGGCATCATCCTGCCGAACGGCATGGACGGCGTCGGCGGACTGACCCAGCCGCAGATCAAACCGGGACAAACGTTTGTCTATGAATTCGTGCTGAAGCAGAGCGGCACCTTCATGTACCACCCGCACGCCGACGAGATGGTGCAAATGGCGATGGGTATGATGGGCTCCTTCGTCATTCACCCGCGCGATGCCGGCCAGCACAAGGTCGATCGCGACTTCGTCTTCCTCATGCAGAGCTACGACATCGACCCCGGCGCGGCGATGCCGAAGATCATGACCATGACCGACTTCAATCTGTGGGCGTGGAATTCGCGGGTGTTTCCCGGCATCGATCCGCTGGTGGTGCGGCGCGGTGACCGCGTTCGTATCCGTGTCGGCAATCTCACCATGACCAACCATCCGATCCACAAGCATGGCGAGCCGTTCACAGTGACCTGCACCGATGGCGGCTGGGTGCCGCCAAGCGCACAGCGGCCGGACGTGACCACCGACGTTCCGGTCGGCGGCATGCGGGCCTTTGAATTCGTCGCCGACGAGCCCGGCGACTGGGCGATCCATTGCCACAAGTCGCATCACACCATGAATGCGATGGGCCACGACGTGAAGAACTTCATCGGCGTCAACCAAAAGGATCTCGCCAAGACCATTCGCAGACTGGTGCCTGATTACATGCCGATGGGCGAGAAGGGCATGGCGGAAATGGGCGAGATGGAGATGCCGATGCCTGACAATACGCTGCCGATGATGACCGGGTTCGGCCAGTTCGGGCCGATGGAAATGGGCGGCATGTTCTCGGTGGTGAAGGTGCGCGAAGGGCTGGCGCGCGACGACTATAGCGATCCAGGTCCCTACAAGAACCCGGAAGGCACCGTCGCCTATCTGTTCAATGGCGAGACGGGCGATGCGCCGCGCGCGCCCGAGAAGAAGGCGTCACAGACGCCAAGCATGGAATTCAAAGTCGTCAAGCCGGGCGGCAGCCACAGCGGAAAACATTGAAATCAAACCGTTACCCAATCATCAACCGAAGAGAGAATGCACATGAAGCTCTTGAGAATCGCGGCAATGCTGTTGCCGATCTTGTTCAGCGCCGGTCCCGCCTTCGCCGGGCCCGGTGACGCCGGGCATGGCCACACTTCGTTCTCCGCCGGCGAACCCGGCAATCCCAAGAAGCCGTTCCGCGTTGTCGAAGTGACGATGCACGAGGGCAATGGAAAGATGGGCTACACGCCGCCCAATCTCAGCGTGAAGCGCGGCGAGCAAATCAAATTCGTGATCACCAATAGCGGGGAACTGAAACATGAATTCATCCTGGCCAACGAAAAGGACAATCTGAAACACGCCGAAGTCATGAAAAAGTACCCGGAGATGGAGCATGACGATCCGAACGCGAAGAACCTGGAGCCGAAGGCCAAGAGCGAAATTCTCTGGCGCTTCTCCAAGCGCGGCACATTTGAATATGCCTGTCTCATACCGGGCCACCGCGAAGCCGGCATGACCGGCAAGATCACCGTCAAGTAGACCGAAAAGAAGCAAAAGGAGAATTCAATGAAAGTTCGTACACTGATCGCCGCCGGCGCGCTCGCCTTCGTGACCCTGAGCCCACTTCCCGCCGCCGCCCAGACCGATGAATTGATCGCCGGTCAGGTGACCAAGGTGGACGAGTCCGCCGGCAAGATCACCATCAAGCACGGGCCGCTGAAGAAGTTCGACATGGACGACGGCATGACCATGGTCTTTCGCGCCGGCGATCCGGCAATGACCAAGGCGGTGAAGGCCGGCGACAAGATTCGCTTCGTGCCGGAGCGCATCAACGGCCAGTTCACCGTGACGAAGATCGAAAAGGCGAAGTGACGCCGATCACCCCATCGGCACCATGGCCGCGTCTTTCGATTGCCGCAGCGTCATCGACGTCTTGACGTTGCGGACATGCGGGCCGGAGGTGAGCTTTTCGACCAAAGTCTGGAAGGTCTTGAGATCGGGCGCGACGCATTTCAAAACGAAGTCAATTTCCCCGGAGAGCATCCAGCATTCGCGTACCAGAGGCTGCTGGCGCACGAAGTCCTCGAAGGCGGCAAGGTCGGCTTCCGCCTGACTCGACAAATGCACCATGGCGAAGACCACGACCTCGTAGCCGAGCTTCTTTTCGTCGAGCAGTGCGCGGTAGCCCTTGATGAAACCGGCCTCCTCGAGCGCGCGAACGCGACGCAGACAGGGCGGTGCAGAAATACCAACCCGCCGGGCCAACTCCACATTGGTCATGCGGCCGTCGTCCTGAAGCTCTTTGAGTATCTTGCGATCGATCGCATCGAGGCTGGCTGGCAATGGAGAACCCTCTCGGAAATATGTCCGGGCGGAACATCCATACCGCGAAACAATCTTGCGCGAAAGATTATTGCGTGGCTTTTCCCGGTTTGCCGGCGGTAGCCCCTAAGCTTGTGAGTCAGGGGGGTTGCGTATCTTGCATAGCTCGGCGGAAACCATAGATTGGGCGCGGGCAAAAGAGCCGAGTCTCGGTTCCTGCCGCGATCTACGATTTTTTGGGCGAAAAGACGCCCGAAGACGCCCGGGGGCGATTGAGAACAATGTCGAAAACTACCCAAGCCAAGGTCGTGATCATCGGCTCTGGTCCGGCTGGCTACACCGCTGCGATCTACGCCGCGCGTGCGATGCTGGAACCGATCCTGATCCAGGGCATGCAGCCCGGCGGCCAGCTCACCATCACCACCGACGTCGAGAATTATCCGGGCTTTGCCGACGTCATCCAGGGCCCCTGGTTGATGGAGCAGATGCAGGCCCAGGCCACCCATGTCGGCACCAAGATCGTCACCGACTATGTGTCGAAAGTCGAACTCGGCAACCGCCCGTTCAAGCTCACCTGCGATAGCGGCGACGTCTATATTGCCGACGCGCTGATCGTCGCCACCGGCGCGCAGGCACGCTGGCTCGATCTGCCGTTCGAGCAGAAATTCAAAGGCTATGGCATCTCGGCCTGCGCCACCTGCGACGGCTTTTTCTATCGCAACAAGGAAGTCTTCGTCATCGGCGGCGGCAATACCGCGGTCGAGGAAGCTTTGTTCCTCACCAATTTCGCCTCCAAGGTCACGGTCGTGCACCGGCGCGACCACTTCCGCGCCGAGCGTATTTTGCAGGACCGGCTATTCAAGCATCCCAAGATCGAAGTGGTCTGGGACTCGGTGCTCGACAACGTCACCGGCGCGACGAACCCGATCAAGGTCACTGGCGTCAAACTGAAGAATATCAAGACCGGCGCCATCACCGAGCGCGCCGCCGACGGCATTTTCATCGCCATCGGCCATTCGCCGGCGTCCGAACTGTTCACCGGCCAATTGAAGATGAAGCCGTCGGGCTACATCGAAACCGCCGGTCATTCGACGGCGACGTCGGTTCCCGGCGTCTTCGCCGCCGGCGACGTCACCGACGATATCTACCGGCAGGCGGTCACCGCCGCCGGACAAGGCTGCATGGCCGCGCTTGAGACAGAAAAATTCCTCGCCGCGCATGAGCACGAACACCAACACGCGGCGGCGGAATAGACCATGCCACATCCGAACAATTCGATGGACTGGGACAAACTCAAAGTGTTCCACGCCGCCGCCGAGGCCGGCTCGTTCACCCATGCCGGCGAGCGTCTGGGCCTGTCGCAATCGGCGGTGTCGCGCCAAGTGTCGGCGCTGGAGGGCGACCTTAACGTGTCGCTGTTCCACCGCCACGCGCGCGGCCTGATCCTGACCGAACAAGGCGAATTGCTCTATCGCACGGCGCATGAAGTGTTCATGAAGCTGGAAGCGGCGCGCACCAAGCTGACCGACAGCCGCGAGCGGCCGAACGGCGAACTCAAAGTGTCGACCACGCCGGGCATCGGCGTGCACTGGCTGACGCCGCGGCTCGGCGAATTTCTCGATCTCTATCCCGATATCCAGATCACCTTGATCACCACCGACGAAGAACTCGATCTCGCCATGCGCGAGGCCGACGTCGCCATTCGCCTGCGTCAGCCGACGCAGCCGGATCTCATTCAGCGCAAGATCTTCTCGGTGCATTTCCACGCATACGCCTCGCCGGATTATCTCAAGCGTTTCGGCACGCCGCGCACGCACGAGGAACTCGACAAGCACCGCATCATCCTGCTCGGCGGCAATGTGCCGGCGCACTTCGCCAATCGCCGCTGGCTCCTGGAGATCAGCCGCGAGGCGAAGAACGCGCGCGTGCCGCAGCTCACCATCAACAATGTGCTCGGCCTGTTGCGCGCCTGTCAGCGCGGCCTCGGCGTCGCGATGCTGCCGGATTATCTGGTCGAGGAGAACGGCGGCCTGGTGCAACTGTTCGGCGAAGCCGACACGCTCGCTCTCGATGCCTATTTTGTCTATCCGGAAGAACTCAAATCGGTCGCACGCATCCAGGTGTTCCGCGACTTCCTGGTGGCCAACGCACAGCGCTCGAATTTCTAGCCGGGGCAGAAGCGCGCTGCGACATCACGTAATGTCTCGTCAGGCCCACCATCCGGTTTGCGATTCGGCATGGCTGACATGTTGCGTCCGGTGTTGCCGATCGAGCGCCCGGCTCGCATAGTCAAACTTCGCTGCGGCGTCGTGGATATCCTCCCAGAGTCGCCGATGTCGCAGCATGTTCCCCTCTGAAGTTTGCTGGCCCCACGCCAGCATCCTTGCAACCGGGCCCCCTTTGTGGGGCCCGGTTTTTTTTCGTCGACCGGGCTGCGCTGTTTCGCCGCGGCGTTTTGGCGCCTTGAAACGCTCTAGCGAAAGCGCGCCATGAAATAGGCCATGTCGGCGATCTGCGCGTCGCTGAGCGACTGCGTCACTTCGGCCATGACGCCATCGTAGCCGTGCCGGGTGTTGGTTTTGTACTCGTGCAGGGTTCGGGCGAGATAATCTTCTCTTTGATGCGCGATGCGTGGAATATTCTCGCGGCCTTCCAGCGTCAGCGTATGACAGGAGTTGCAGCGGAATTGCGTGATCAGTGCGCCGGCGCGCTGCATGCGTACCGGATCGCCGGTGTCGGCCAGCGCCGGCGGCGGCGGCAGCTTGGCGATGTAGTCGGAGAAATTGCGCAGGTCGTCGTCGGTGAAGCCTTTGGTCATCTCGTTCATGATCTCGACTTTGCGCTGCTTCTCGCGAAACAGATAAAGCTGGATCAGAAGATAGGGCGCGGGCTGGCCGCCGAGCGAGGGAATGTCCGGAGTCTCGGACACGCCTTTCTCACCGTGACAGGCCAGGCAGGGCGCTGCGCGCTCGGTCAGGGTTTGCGCGCGAAGTGACGCGGCGGCGGCGCAGAGAAGCACGGAGGCAGCAGCCAGGATTTTCAAGATTTTTTGCATCGGCACAGCGGCTCTATGAATGAGTCATTCCGGGGCGCGGGCTTTCGCCCGCGAACCCGGAATCCAGAGCCGCGTATTGAAGGCGCTTCTGGATTCCGGGTCCGCCCGCCATAGCGCGTCGATGACGCGCGTGAACGCGCTTTTGGCGGACGTCCCGGAATGACAGGGTTGGTCGTTAGCGACTGGCGACCTTCGCCTTGCCGTACGTGACGCGATAGATCGCGCCGTTCCAGTCATCCGACACCAGCATCGAGCCATCTTTCATGAACTCGACGTCGACCGGCCGGCCGATATAACCGTTGTCGACCAGGAAGCCGGACATGAACACTTCCGACGATTTCACGGTGCCGTCCTTGTTCAGGAAATAGACGACGATGTCGCCGCCGAACTTTTTAGTCCGGTTCCACGAGCCGTGCCGGGCCAGGAAGATGGCGTTCTTATACTTCGCCGGGAACATGCTGCCGGAGTTGAACCGCATACCGAGGCCGGCCGAATGCGGACCAGTCAGAGCAATCGGCGCGGTGTAGTCGCTGCACTTCTTGCCCCAGCCATGTTCCGGATCGAGGAAGTTGCCCTGATAGCAATAGGGCGACCCGAAATGCTCGCCGACTTTGGTCACGCGGTTGAGTTCATCTTCCGGCACGTCCTCGGACGCCCAGTCGCGGCCGTTGTCGGAGAAGTAGAGTTGCTTGCTCACCGGATGCCAGTCGAAACCGACCGTGTTGCGAACGCCGAGCGCGACGTCGACGCGATTCTTGCCGTCGAGATCTATACGGCGAATCTGGCCGTGATCCTTGTCGTTCAGCACGTTGTTGCCCGGCTGGCCGACCGGGACGTAGAGCTTGTTGTCCGGGCCGATGCCGATGAACTTCCAGCCATGCGCTTCGTCCTTCGGCAATTCGTTATAAACCACCGTCGGTTTGTTGACCTTGTCGAGATTGTCTTCAACCTTCTCGATCTTCGAGACCAGCGACAGCTCGGCGATGTAGAGCGTGCCGTTTTGATAGGCCAGCCCGTTCGGGCGGTAGAGCCCTTCGGCGATGGTCTTGACCTCGGTCTTGCCGTCTTTCTTGACGATGGCCGACACCTTGTTGCCGAAGCGGGTGCCGACGAACACGGTGCCCTTGTCGCCGACGCGCAGCGACCGCGTATTGGCGATGCCCGAGGCATAGACCTCGATATTGAAACCAGGCGGCACCTTGAGCTTGGCGGTCGGCAGCTTGTCGGCAGCGGATGGCAGTGGCGGCGGCGCGACCGGCGCCAGCTTGCTGGCGGCTTCGTTGCCGTCCGGACGTCCGAACAGCGGCGAACCGGGCGGAATGGCCGGCGCGGCGGCGGCCGGCGCGGCAGGCGCCGCGGCCGGCGGCGACTGGGCCATGGCCGGCGCCGTCAGCAACAGCCCGGCGAAAGCCCCGGCAAGAACGATACGACTATGATCACGCAGAATCATTGATGACCTCCCTAATGTGAAGGCGCATTCTTCCGCGGCAGTACTTGAGGACCCTGCCCGGCGCACGCCCCCATCGGGGGGGAAGTGTCCCTCTTTTCGCCCATGGGTGGCAATGGCCAAGGCTCGTTTTCGAATATTTTTTAGGAGACGCGATAGCGATACGGCACGTCGGCGCGCTCGTCGGCCAGCGCCGCGACGCGCGCGTGATGCGGCGATAAATGACAAACCGGATCGGTGGCGCGCGCGTCGCCGGCGATCAGGAAGGCCTGGCAGCGGCAGCCGCCGAAGTCCTGGTCGCGCCTTGCGCAGCTTTTGCAGGGCTCCTGCATCCAGTCGGTGCCACGAAAGGCCGTAAACGCCGGCGACGATCGCCATATCTCGGAAAGCGAATGTTCGCGCACGTTCCAGAATTCGAGCCCAGGGATAACCTCGGCGGCGTGGCACGGCAGCACTTTGCCGGCCGGCGTGACATTGAGAGAGCGGCGGCCCCAGCCGCCGACACAGGGCTTGGGCAGCCGCGCATAATAATCCGGAACCACCGCATCGATGACGATGGCTCCGTGATGCTTTGCGCGCAAACGTTCGACGGCGGCGAGCGCGACATCGACCTGCTCACGCGTCGGCATCAGCGCGGCGCTATTTTCCATCGCCCAGCCGTAATATTGCACATGCGCGATCTCAACCCGTTTGGCTCCCAACGATAGGGCCAGATCGACCATCGCCTCGATGCGTTCGATATTGGCGCGATGCACCACCATGTTGACGGTGAGCGGCATGCCGAGCGCGACCACGTCGGCCGCCAGAGCACGCTTGCGCACCGAGGCGCCCTTGTAGCCGGCGATGTGGTCGGCGGACGCTTCGTCGCTGTCCTGAATTGAAATCTGCACATGGTCGAGGCCGGCATCCGCGAGCTTCGCCAGACCCTGCGCGGTAAGCCCGACGGCGGAGGTAATAAGATTGCTGTAGAGGCCGGCGTCGCGCGCCGCCTTAACGATCTCGGGCAGGTCGCGCCGCGCCGCCGGCTCGCCGCCCGACAGATGGACCTGCAGGACGCCGAGGCCGGCTGCCTCGTGCATCACCCGCGTCCAGGTCTGCGTATCGAGTTCGTCGGCGCGTTTGTCCAGCGCCAGCGGGTTCGAGCAATAAGGACAGCCGAGCGGACAACGATGCGTCAGTTCGGCGAGCAGACCGAGCGGCGCCGTCAGTGCGGTCCCGTCGGCCAAGGCTAGATCTCCATCAGCTGTTTATCGACCAGCCCGCGGATGAGCGCCGCGGCATCGGCCGCGATGCGGTCGCGCGGCGCGCCGGGGAATGCCTTTGCAAGATCGTCGATGATGCCGCCGAACGTCGCCTCGCCGGTACAACGCTTGAGGATTTCATGCGCGATGGCGTCGGCCTTGAACACGCGCTCGGGCGCCAGCAGCACCCAACCGCCCTGCGCCTCGTTGTGAGTCAAGCGCACGCCGCGCGGCAGGCGTGGCTTCGCATCCGGAGACAAATCATTCGTCTGATCCACGAGCAACACCCGGTCTTAAGGAATGCCGCGCGTTGGGCGACGGCAAGAGGCGTGTTATACAGCATGCAAACATAAGTATATATCTGGAGGAAGCCCATGAAATCGATCCGGCCGGTACTCAAATTTGCATTCGCCAGCATGGCGGCGTTCGCCGCCGTCCTGAGCGCGCCCGCGCAAGCGCAGGACTATCCGACACGACCGGTGACCTTCATTACCCCCGCTGCCGCCGGCAACAGCCCCGACGTCGTCACGCGCGTCGTCGCCGACCGCCTGGCGCAGATGTGGAAGCAGCAGATCGTCATTCTCAACCGGCCCGGCGCCGGCGGCCTGATCGCCGTGCAGGCCGCGGCCGCGGTCGAGCCGGACGGCTACTCGCTCTACATGACGCAAGCGTCCAGCTACACGGTCCTGCCGGTGATGCAGGACGGCAAGATGCCGGTGAACCTGCAAACCGCCTTCAAGGCCATCGGCATGGTCGGCGAGCAGCCGATCGCCGTCGCGGTCAACAAGGACATGCCGGTCAACAGCGTCAAGGAACTGATCGACTGGGCGGCCAAAAGCAAGGACACGGTATTGTTCGCTGCCACCAACCGGGGCGGCCAATCGCATTTGACGGGCGAACTGTTCCGCGAGCGCGGCAAGGCTAATATTTCGTTCGTCCATGCCGCCGGCGCCAGCGCGTCGCTCAATGACGTCATCGCCGGCCGCATCCCGGTGATGTTCGAAGGGCTCGCCGGGCTCGCACCGGGAATCCAGGGCGGTAGCATCAAGCTGATCGGCATCGCCGCGATCAAGCGGTTGCCGACGCATCCGGACCTGCCGGCGATCAACGAGACGGTGCCGGGTGTC
Source organism: Rhizobium sp. Q54 (assembly GCA_945861265.1). GTDB lineage: Bacteria > Pseudomonadota > Alphaproteobacteria > Rhizobiales > Xanthobacteraceae > Pseudolabrys. The sequence goes on from CAMAUC010000045.1 coordinate 15,969, forward strand.
GTATCGAGCGGCTGGATCGTGCTGATGGCGCCCGCCGGTGTACCCGACGCTATCGTCAACAAGATCAACGCCGACCTGCGCAAGGTGGTCGCCCTGCCCGAGGTGCAGGAGCGGTTCCACCAGCTCGGCACTTATTCGCGCGATCTGACGCCGGAGCAGACCAATGAGTTTCTCCGCAGCGAGGAGAAACTGTGGTGGCCACTGGTGCGTGAGATCAACAAGGCGCAGGGCACGAAGCAGTAATCAGTCCGCCGGGACGAAAGCACCCGGCGGCGCCTGCTTGGGATCGACATAGGCATGCTGGAGCGCGTCCAGCATCGACCACAGTACGCTGCATTTAAATTCGAGTGCGGCCAGCACCGCCTGCTGGTCGCGCGGCGTCCGCGCGTGGCGCTTGACGTAATCGAGCGCGAAATCGGAATCTTTTTTGGCCTGCGGCGGCCTTTTGTCGAAATAGCTCAGCGTTTCACGCGTGACGAAATCGTAATTGGCCAGCATCCCGGCCATGCGTTCGCCGATGATGGCGGGCGAAAAAAGTTCGGTCAGCGACGAGGCGATGGCTTCCAGCAAGGTCTTTTCGCGCACGAAACGAACATAGGCTTCGACGGCAAAGCGCGTGCCGGGCAACAGGCCGCGCAATGACGTGACGTATTCGCGGTCGAGGCCGAGACCGTCGGTGAGCTTGAGCCAGCGCGCGATGCCGCCGTCGCCTTCCTGTTCGCCGTCGTGGTCGACGAGGCGCGATCGCCATTCGCGGCGAATGGCGCTGTCGTCGCAGCGCGCGATCAGGCTGGCGTCCTTGATCGGGATCATCGCCTGATAATAATAGCGGTTGAGCGCCCAGGCCTGCACCTGACCCTTGCTGCATTTGCCGTTGTGCAGCATCGCATGGAACGGATGCAGCCGGTGATAACGGCGCGCGCCGATGTCGCGCAGCGCGGCTTCGAGTTCAGCGGGGGAGAGCAACGTCACAACACGATCTCCATGCCGTCCTCGGCGACCTGCCAGCCCGCCGCCTCGATCGTGGCGCGCTCGGGCGAACCGTCTATCAGGATCGGGTTGGTATTGTTGACGTGGATGAATATGCGCCGGGCGCGCACCGACGCCAAAGTGTCAAGCGTACCGCCCTCGCCGTCGATCGGCATGTGGCCCATGCGGCGTCCGGTCTTCACGCCGGTGTGGCTGCGTTGCATCTCGTCGTCTGTAAACAATGTGCCGTCGAACAATATGACGTCGGCCGAGGCGAAGCGCTGCATCATGGCCGGCGTCACCGACGCCGCGCCGGGCACAAACACGAGACGCGCGCCGCCGCATTGCAGGTCGACGCCGACATTGGCGGCGCTCTCGACGCCGATTTCCGGTTCACCGTCTTCAAGATAAAGCGGCACCTTGCCGGGCACGGTGAACAGGCTGGCCACGATGCCGCCGGCCAATTCAAACGTCTCGCCCGGATTGACTGCGCGGCGCGTGACCGCGGTCATGGCGCCGAACATCGAATTGCCGGCGATGGCGGCGTGGCTGGCCGGCGTGGCGTAGAGCGCAAACGGCGTACTTTCGCGCACATGCACAAGACCGGAAATCTGGTCGATCTCGGCACCGGTCAGAACGATAGCGTCGATCGGACTGCCACGCAGCGTTTCGCGTGGATGCATCGCCGGCGTGGCGCGGATCTGCTGGCCCAGATCGGGCGATGCATTGATCAGCGTCCAGCGGCCATCGCCGCCTGAAACCGCAAGGCTCGCTTGCGTGCGCGGCCGCGCACGCGCGTCACCGGCCCAAGCCAATTGGCATACTGGACAGCGGCAATTCCATTGCGGAAAAGCTCCACCCGCCGCCGAACCGAGCACGATGGCGGTGAAGCGCCCCATTCAAAAGGTTCGTCTGACGGAGGTCAGAAGATCAGAATTCGGCGGGCAGGTAGCCGTTGATCTCGAGGCCGACACAGATTTCGACGAGGGTCGGGGTGGTCCAGCTCATGGCGTTTTCCCTGTTTTGCCGCCTCTTGACCCGGCGGTTCAGAGGCAAGTTTAGCCGATGGCGCAACCGCTGCAAGGGGCCCCCGCGCCCCGGCAACCAGACGATTAGGGAAAAAGCGGCCGGAACAGCCCGGCGCGCGACCGGCTGTTTTTCGGCGCCTGATGGTGGCCGGAACAAGGCGGCAGCTGTCGGTTAATGAAGGTTCCAGTATGCCAATAACGACGAAAATGTCGCATCTCCGGAGGATATTGGAGCCTGTGAAAAATAGTCATATGTGATGGCGGTCACGTCGTTTATGTTGGGAAAAACGTAACGTTAGCGGGCTTATCGGTTAGAGTGGCCCAGCACTGGGGTCTAGCCCCTCAGATTTTAGGAGACTTCGCGGTGAAAGTCGTACGTTTCGAGCGTCTGTTGGCGTCAACCGCCCTCGGATTGGTGCTTTTGATATCAGGCCAAGCGGCCAACGCCCAGCAGCCCGCCGGTCAACAGACCCAGATCGTGGTCCCGTTGCCGGATGCACCGCCGCCACCGACCGCGAATGATTTCAGCGCCGGTACAAACACACCGGCCGCGGCGCAGAATGCCGTCGCGCCGATGGCGGCGCCAGCCGCGGCACCCGTCGCCGCCGCGCCCACAGCGGTCGCCCCTGTCGCCGCCGACAGCGCTCTCTCGGACAAGTTGCGTGACATCGTCACCGGCAAGTCGCTCGACCGCGTGCTTGGCCGCAAGGCCGATCGCGCCGGGGTCGAAGCGTTCTACAACGCCCGCGGTTTCAAGCCGCTCTGGGTCGCCAACGGCGCCGCCGGCGAGCGCGCCAAGAGCGCGATCGCCTATCTGGCGAAAGCGGACGCGGTCGGCCTCGAGCCGTCCGATTATCCGACGCCGGATTTCAGCGCGGCGACCAGCCCCGATGCCTTGGCCGACGCCGAATTGAAGCTTACCGCTTCGGCGCTGACCTTCGCCCGTCACGCCCAGATCGGCCGCATCCACTACACCCGCATCGCCGGCGACATCGAATTCGATCTCAAGGCGCCGGAACCGGCAGACGTGCTGAGCAAGCTGTCGACCAGCGAAGACGCCGCCGCAGCGCTCGACAGCTACAATCCGCCTATGGCCGAGTTCAAGGCGCTGCGCACCAAGCTCGCCGAATTGCGCAGCGGCAAGGGCGTCGCCGTCAAGGAAGAAGCGAAGGCTGCGCCGAAGGTGCATGTGCCGGAAGGCAAGATCCTGCGCCCCGGCATGAAAGATGCGCGCGTCGTCGCGCTGCGCAAGCGCCTCGATATCAAGGGCGACAAAGACAACACGCTGTACGACAACGACGTGCGCGACGCGGTCCGCACTTTCCAGACCGCTGCCGAACTCAACAATGACGGCAATCTCGGCGCCAACACCGTGAAGGCACTCAATGGCGAGAAGAAAGAAGCCGTCAAGGGGCCGTCCGCCGATCCGATCGACACCATTATCGTGAACATGGAGCGCTGGCGCTGGTTTCCGCGCGATCTCGGCAACCAGCACGTCATCGTCAACGTGCCGGACTTCCGCCTGACCTTGTGGAACGACAACAAGGTCTACTGGACCACCAAGATTGTCGCCGGCAAGCCGGGCAGCCATGCCACCCCGATGATCAGCGCGGAGATGAAATTCATTACCGTCAATCCGACCTGGAATGTGCCGCCGTCCATCATCCAGAATGAATATCTGCCGGCGCTACAGCAGGATCCGCAGGCGCTCGAGCGTATCGGCCTCAAGGTCGAGCAAGCGTCGGACGGCACCGTGCGCATCTATCAGCCGCCGGGCGCGGGCAATGCGCTCGGCCGTATCCGCTTCAACTTCCCCAACAAATTCCTCGTCTATCAGCACGACACGCCGGACAAGCATCTCTTCGCCAAGGAAGAACGCGCGTTCAGCCATGGCTGCATGCGAGTGCAGAACCCGCTGACCTACGGCGAAAAGCTGTTGTCGCTGGCACTGCCGAAGGAAAACTACACCGAGGCCAAGCTCGAGAAAATGTTCGGCGGCAGCGAGATCAACATCAACTTCCCGAAGAACATCTGGGTGCATTTGACCTACCAGACGGCGTTCGTCGACGAGGAAGGCAAGTTTCAGTTCCGCAAGGACGTCTACGGCCGCGATGCCCGCATGATCGCGGTCCTCAAGGGCAACGAGCGCAAGGTCGCCGATCTGGCGGTCGAGCGGGCGTCCAGCTCATCGTCGAAGCCTGTCAAGATGCCGGTCGGCATGTATGGCGGCAGCAGTTACAGCAGCGGCCCGAGCTTTTTCGACATGCTGTTCGGTGGCGGCCGTCAGATTCAGCAGGAGCCGACCTATCGTCCGCGCGGTTCGATTGGCCGCCGGGCCGACGATCGCCGAAGCATCACCCGCTAAGGGTTTTCAAGCTCATGCAAACGCCGGCGCCATCAGTCGCCGGCGTTTTGCATTGAGAAGGCGGCGTCGAAGGATTTGGTACAGCTGGGTGGATTTGAACCACCGACCTCTGGATCCACAGACCAGCGCTCTAACCAACTGAGCTACAGCTGCACAATGTTCCGGCCATGGGCGGTTGGAAGCCACGGGCCGCTAGAGGCTTTGGGCCGCTAGAAGCGCGGAACCTAGAAGCCGCCTCCCATTTTGGCAAGCGTTTTGGCCGGTCGCCTTGCCTTTAACGAAAGAGCCGGGCACCGGCAAACAAAAAGCCCAGGCGCAGAGCGCCCGGGCTTTGAGACTGCCGTGGCCAAAAGGCCGGCGGCGATAATTTCAACGCTTTAGGCGGCCTTGCCGAAGGAAGCGATGCTTTCCTTGATCGGCTCGGCGGTCTCGGTCGCCACCTTCTGCGCGTGTTCGGTGAGTTCCTTGGCCTGCGCGGTGACAGTGTCGAACTGGCTGCGCATAAAGGCGGTGGTCTTCTCGACCACGTCCGAATAGGACTTCGCGGCCAGCAATTCGCCGAACAGATCGAAAGCGGCGTTGGCGTTGGCGCGCGAGGTCTCGATCACCTTGAGGCCGTAAGCCGAGTAACCCTTCGAGGCGGTCGCATAGGTTTCCTCGAGAACGTCGGTGGCCTGCTCGGTCGCGCTCTTGATCTTCTCGTAGTTTTCCTTGGCCTGGGCGATGCCCTTCTCGGCGGCTTCGCGGAAGGCCGGCGGCACTTCCATGGTCGGGATCTCGAACTTCGGCATTTCAAACTTCGGGATGTCGAACTTGGGCATCTCGTACTTCGGCATGTCGAACTTGCTGTCGGTGGCGATCGCGGCGACCGGCTTCGGCTTGGATTTCTGCGGGGCGGATTGAACGTCAGCCATGGGACTCATCCTTTGTGTGAGGACGGTTTTCCGGCTGAAAACGAGCCGCCGCCCTCTGACTATCGGCTCGTGCCTGATGGAAGGCTCCAGACCAATTCCCGGCTGGAGCGATAATCCCAATATAATAGATTATTGGTGCATTGCAATAAAAATATTGCAATGCACCATTATGCCACTTTTTCCGTCGCCGCCGGCTCGAAGCCACGGCGAACGCTCAAAAATCGAGGATTCTTTGGCTCGCCTAGCCTTTGCCGGTCATTTTGGCGGCCTGTTGGCTCAATTCCTTGGCCTGATCGGTCAAAGCGGCCAACTGGCTCTTCACATACTCGGCCTGCAACGTGGTCACTTCCTGCGCATCCCTGGCATGCAACAACTTCTGGGCGAAGTCGAAAGACGCCGCGACGTTTCGCTCGGCGAATTTCATCGCCAGTCCGCCCGCATCCTTGGCGCCGGTCTGCATCGATTTGACCTGGGTTTCGGCCGTTCCCACGGCGTGCTGGGTGGCGGCAATGAAGCCGTCAAAAGCCTGCTTGGCCTGGGCGACGCTTTTCTCCGCCAATTCACGCATCTCGGCGGGAACTTCGAATTTCATGTCATTTGCCATTGCAGCCTCCTGAAAGGTGAAGTCCGGCGGCGCCAGTTTAGATCCATAACCAAATCTTGCGTAGTATGTATGACGGTCTCCCGGTCGCACCAGCCCTGACACCCGATCGTTAAGGATACCGCCGCTTGGCGGCCCGGGATAGCCGTCGCGGCGTGGACTCATGGCCCAAAGCAGCCTTATTAATAATTTATTAGCTTTAAATTCCGTGAACGGCTTCGGGCCGAATAGGCGATGAGTGGCATCGAACTTCAGATGACCTGGCTGGACGATCGGCGTTTTGCCGACCACGCCCTCAATCCGTCGCCGGTATGGCTGTGGCGCGCCGACGCGCAACGGATTCTCTGGGCCAACCCGACCGCCGCCGCGATCTTCGACGCGGACTCGTCGGCCGCGCTGGCGAAGCGCGAATTCACCGCGACCCATCCGAGCGCCGCGCAGATTATCCGTCTCGCCGGCACTTTGCCGGCCGGCGGCGCTCAGCGTCTCGAACGACTGCGCGGCTTCGGCGCCGGCATCGGCGGCACTTTGGTCTGCATGTGCTCGCGCATCGTGCTCGCCGACAATAGCGTCGCGGTTATGGTGGCGGCGAGCGAACGTGCCGGCAAGGATCTCAGCCTGCCCGAACGCGCCCGCCGTTTGCTCGCCGACTTCAATACACCGGCGGCGATCTTCAGCGCCGATGGCGAACTGATAGAAGCCACGCCGGGAGTGCGCGAGCGTCTCGCGGGCAAGAGCGATCTGATCGGTCTTGGCGCCGACAGATTGGCGCGCGAAGCCAGCCTGAACGGCAAGGCGGAAGGCGACACAGCCCATGGCCGAATTGCAATGACACAGCTTGGCGCCGGCGGCACCGTCGCGCTGCTGCTGACGTTTTCCGCCGAGCCGGTCGCCTCGCACGCCAGCCTGCGCGCCACCGACGCCGCGGCTGCGATCGCCGCTTCTGTGGTGTCGCTCCGCGGCCCGGCGGAGACAGGCGTGCGTCGCGTGCCGTACCGCTTCGTCTGGCAGATGGATGCGGCCACACATATGACCGGCGGCATCGAGAACTTCGCGCAGGTGATCGGGCCGGAGGCTGCCTCGGTGCTCAACCGCACCTGGGCGGAAGTCACCGACATGCTCAAGCTTGACGAGGACGGCAGCGTCGCGCGCGCGCTGGCGACCCGCGACACCTGGAACGGACTGGTGGTGCAATTCCCGATCGACGGCGGCGACCAGCGCGCCGCGATTGAATTGTCGGCGTTGCCGGTGTTCGACCAAGACCGGCAATTCCGCGGCTATCGCGGCTTCGGCGTCTGCCGCGAATCCACCGCACCGTCGCCGGCGATCGTCCCGCAGCCGGCGCCCGTCGCGGTCAATGCCAATAGTCCCGCGCCGGACAATGTCCTGGCCTTCCGCCCGGCATCGTCTGCGCCGCCGCCGCCGGAACAACGGACCGAACCGGCATCGGAGCCGGCGCCGTCACTGAGCCCGGGCGAACACAGTGCCTTCGAAGAGTTGGCGCGCGAACTGAATGCGCGGCTCAAAGGCGCACCCAGCAGGCGCGCCGAACCGGAAGAAGCCGATGACTTCGGCGGCGATATATTCGCTGACGCGGCACCAGCGCCGCAAAAGACCGCACCGCCTGCAGCCAGCGCGGCGCCATCGACCCCGGACGGACGGCCAATACTCGACCGGATGCCGATTGGCGTTCTGGTCTATCGCCTCAATAATCTGATCTACGCCAACCGCGCTTTCCTCGACTGGACCGGCTACGAAAACCTGCAAGCTTTGGCCGAGGCCGGCGGCCTGGACGCACTGTTCATCGAACCGGGCCAGACCGCGGACAAAGATGGCGGCAAGACCCTGACCATCGCCACCGTCAGCGGTTCGCAGAAGCCGGTGCAAGGCCGCCTGTTCAGCGTGCCATGGGCGCAGGAAAGCGCGCTCGTGCTGATGATCAATACCCAGAACGTTTCCGGCGACCATATCGCGTCGACGGAAGCGACACTGCGTCGAGCCTCCGACGAAAATCACGAATTGCGCGCGATCCTGGACACCGCTACCGACGGTGTCCTGGTGCTCGACCGCGCCGGCCGCGTGCTGTCGGCCAATCGCAGCGCTCAGGCTCTGTTCGGCTACGGCGCCGCCGATTTCACCACGCTCAGCTTCGGCGAGTTGTTCGCAGCCGAAAGCCGGCGCTTCGCCCTCGATTATCTCGACCGTCTGGCAAGCGGCGGCGGCGAACGCCTGCTCGATGCCGGGCATGAGACCATCGGCCGTGTCCGCCAGGGCGGGCTGATCCCGCTCTACATCACCATGGGCCGCATCGAGGGTGGCGATAAATTCTGCGCGGTGCTGCGCGATATCACCGCCTGGAAGCGCACCGAGGAAGAGCTGATCAATTCGCGCCAGCAGGCCAAGCGCGCCTCCACCGCCAAATCCGAATTCCTCGCCAAGATCAGCCATGAAATCCGCACGCCGCTCAATGCCATCATCGGCTTTTCCGAAGTCATGATGGACGAGCGCTTCGGCGCCATCGGCAATGAGCGCTACAAGCAGTATCTCAAGGACATTCACGCCTCCGGCGGCCATCTGATTTCGCTGCTCAACGATCTGCTCGATCTGTCCAAGATCGAGGCCGGCAAGCTCGACCTGACCTTCGTCAGCGTCAATCTCAACGACATCGTGCAGCAGTGCGTCGCCATGATGCAGCAGCAGGCCAACCGCGAGCGCGTCATCATCCGCACCTCGCTGCCTCTGAACCTGCCGTCGATCGTCGCCGACGTGCGCTCGGTGCGGCAGATCGCGCTCAACCTCCTGTCGAACTCGATCAAGTTCACCGGCGCCGGCGGCCAGATGATCGTCTCGACCGCGCTCAACGACGAGAACGAGGCGGTGCTGCGCGTGCGCGACACCGGCATCGGCATGAGCGAGAATGAATTGCAGACGGCGCTTGAGCCGTTCCGCCAGTTGGCAACCTCGTCGCGCTGGGGTTCGAGCGGCACCGGACTCGGCCTGCCGATCACCAAGGCGCTGGCCGAGGCCAATCACGCCCGCTTCCGCATTACCAGCCATCCCGACGACGGAACCCTGGTGGAAGTCGCGTTTCCGGCCACGCGGGTGCTGGCGGAATAAAAGAGATCGGCTAGACTTTCTCGATCGAGAGAGGTTGCCATGCACCGGACCCTGCGTTGCGCCGTCGTTCTCATCGCGCTCCTGGCCGTGGCGGTCATCCCGCCGGCGCGCGCGGCCGAGCCGGTCGACCTGCTGCTGGTGCTGGCGGCGGACGTGTCGCGCAGCGTCGATAGCGCCAAATTCAAATTGCAGCGCGAGGGCTACGCCGCGGCGATCGCCAATGGCCGCGTGCTCGACGCCATCGCCTCCGGGCGCAACCGTCGGATTGCCGTGCTGTTCATGGAGTGGTCGGGGAACGGCAATCAGAAGGTCGTGATCGACTGGACGGCGATCGACGGGCCGAAAGCGGGGCAGGCCTTCGCCGATCAGTTGTTGGAACTGCCGCGCGCATTCGCCGACCGCACTTCGATCAGTGGCGGCATAGACATGGCGGTGGCGCAATTCGCGCGTGCGCCTTTTTTCGCCGAGCGGCAGACCATCGATGTCTCTGGCGACGGCACCAATAATGCCGGGCGCGATGTGACCCAGGCGCGCGACGAAGCGCTGCGGCTCGGCATCACCATCAACGGCTTGGTGATCCTCTCCGACACGCCGATGCCGTGGAATCCCGAACATACCAATCCGCCGGGCGGGCTGGCGAAATACTACCGCGACAATGTCACCGGCGGACCTGGCAGCTTCGTCATCGAGGCGAAGGACTTCAGCTCCTTCGGCGAAGCCATCGTCAAGAAGATGATTGCCGAGATCGCCGATGCCACGCCGGCGGCGGCTGTGCGAACCTCGGTCCGGTAACGTATTACTTGGGTCCGGCTAGGGCACATTGTCGCAATGGATTTATTCCCGCCGACGCTTTCAGCCGCCGCCGGTCTATCCACATGACCGGGCACAGGGATTTCCGGCAGGAGCCCATCCTTTGGTATATTACAATGGTTCTAATCTATTGATTTTCCTTATGATTCTTCATTGACCGAACGGGCGGCGAAACGCCACATAATGCATCCCTTCGGCCCGCTCACGCCGGCGCGACAGGCATCTGGTTTTAGTTTTCCGTCAGGAGAGAATTGCCATGTTCAAATGGGCCCCTATCGCCGCATCGATTGCCGCGGGCATCGCTATGACGGCCGGCGCCGCTCTGGCGCAGTCCGGCGACGTCAACGTCTACACCTACCGCGAAACCAAGCTGATCCAGCCGCTGTTCGATGCGTTCAGCAAGGACACCGGCATTAAGGTCAATGTCATCTCTGCCAGTTCCGGCCTCGAACAGCGCATCAAGACCGAAGGCGCGCTCAGCCCGGCCGACGTGCTGCTCACCGTCGATATCGGCCGCCTCGAAGACGCGGTGCGCGCCGGCATCAGCCAGCCGATCGTGTCGCCGGCGCTCGACAAGGTCGTGCCGCCGCAGTTCCGCGATCCGGAAGGCACCTGGTACGCGATCTCGATGCGCGCCCGCGTCATCTACGCCTCTAAGGAGCGCGTGAAACAGGATGCCATCACCTATGACGAACTCGCCGACCCCAAGTGGAAGGGCAAGATCTGCATCCGCTCCGGCCAGCACATGTACAACAACGCGCTGATTGCCGCCTACATCGCCAAGCACGGCGAGGCCAAGGCGGAGACTTGGCTGCGCGGCGTGAAAGCCAATCTGGCGCAGAAGCCATCGGGCGGCGACCGCGAGACCGCGCGCGATGTCGCGGCCGGCAAATGCGACATCGGCATCGGCAACACCTATTACTGGGCGCTGATGATGAACAATCCGGAGCAGAAGGCGTGGGCGGACGCGACCAAGGTCGTGTTGCCGACCTTCGAAGGCGGCGGCACACACGTCAACGTCTCCGGCGTCATGCTGGCCAAGCACGCGCCGAACAAGGCCAACGCCATGAAGCTGATCGAATGGCTGGCCGGCGAGCAGGCCCAGCACATTTATGCCGACAGCAACTACGAATATCCGCTGCGCGCTGGCATCGCCGTCAACCCGATCATTGCCAGCTACGGCCCGCTGAAGGCCGACACTCTGCCGCTCGCCAAAATCGCCGACTTCAAGAAGGCGGCCGCGGCTTTGGTCGACAAGGTCGGCTTCGAAAATTGATCTAGCTGCGCGAGACCTTCATGAGTATCCCCAACGACGGCTCCGCTTCACGCGGAGCCGTCGCTTCATTTTCGGCCATCAAGCTCACGAACATCGCCATAGCGCTGGCCGCCGCCGCATTGGTGGCCGCGCCGCTGCTCAGCCTGGCGCGCACCGCGTGGATCGGCGACGCCGAACTGTGGCCGCATCTCGCCGCGCATGTACTGCCGGTCGCGGCCGCGCAGACCGCGCTGCTGCTTGCCGGCATCGCGCTCGTTACCATCGTCGCCGGCATTGTCCCGGCCTGGCTTGTCACGACCTTCCAGTTTCCCGGCCGCGACAGCCTGCAATGGCTGCTGCCGTTGCCGCTGGCGATCCCGACCTATATCGCCGCCTATATCTATGCCGACCTGTTCGACAGCGCCGGGCCGGTGCAGGCCGCGCTGCGCGGCATGTTCGGCCTGCGCACCGGCAACTACTGGTTTCCGCCGGTGCGCTCGCTCGGCGGCGCGGTCTTCGTGTTCGGCATCGTGCTTTATCCTTATGTCTATCTCGCCGCGCGCGCCTTGTTTCAGACCCAAGCCGGCGCCTTCGGCGAAGCGGCGCGCGTGCTCGGCGCGCGGCCATGGCGCGTGTTCCGCGACATCAGCCTGCCGCTGGCGCGCCCGGCCATCGCCGTCGGCGTCGCGCTGGCGCTCTTGGAAGCGCTCAACGACATCGGCGCATCCGAATATCTCGGCGTGCAGACGCTGACCTTGTCGATCTTCACCACCTGGCTCAACCGCGGCAGTCTCGCCGGCGCGGCGCAGATCGCGCTCGCCATGCTGCTGCTGGTCGCGGCCCTGATCGCGCTCGAACGCTACGGACGGCGCAAGCAATCGACCCAGCTGGCGGCGTCCGACAATCGCCCGGTGCGGCGCATCGCTTTGCGCGGCAAGACCGCATGGCTTGCAGTTGCTGTCTGCCTGACGCCGGTCCTGCTCGGATTTATTTTCCCGGCGGCGTTTCTGTTTCGCGAGGCGGCCGCGCGCGTCATGACGCGCGGCATCGATCCCGCCCTGGCGCGGCATGCGCTGAACACCGTGACCCTCGCTGCCTCCGCGACCATCGCCGTACTGGCGATCGGCATCGTCGCCACGCTGCCGCTGCGCCAATTGCGAAGGCCTTTGCTGCTCGGCTGTCTTGCGGTCGCCAGCCTCGGCTATGCCATCCCCGGCACAGTGCTTGCGCTCGGCCTGATGGCGCCGCTGGTGGCCATCGACGAATCGATCAACGCACTGACGCTGGCCGTATCCGGCGCACAGGTCGGCCTGCTGCTGGCCGGATCGAGCGCGGCGCTGGTGGTCGCCTACACCGTGCGCTTCGCCTCCATGTCCATCGGCTTCGTACAGGCGGGACTGGCCACCCTGCCGCTTGATCTGGACCATGCCGCCCGCCTTGCCGGGGCCGGACCGCTGAGAATCCTGCGCGACCTCCATCTGCCGCTGTTGCGGCCAGCGCTGGCGGCGGCCGCGCTCCTGGTATTCGTCGATTGCCTGAAAGAGCTGCCGATGACGCTGCTAATGCGGCCGCTCAACCTCGAAACGCTTTCGACTTCGATCTACCAGCACGCCACGCGCGGCAGCTTCGAGGAAGGTGCGCTGGCAGCCCTGCTGATTGTCGCGGCCGGGATTTTCCCGGTGGTCCTGCTGATCAGGCTGGCCGATGCCGCCGAAATTCCCCGGCCATCAAAGGGTCACAGAGGCCGCCCAGGTTGGCGGCGACGGGGCCGATGGGATAGTCCTACGGCGCCGCTATCGTAACATCCGGAAGTTCTCGA
>CAMAUC010000046.1 GCA_945861265.1 Rhizobium sp. Q54
CGAAGCATAGCCATCAAGGGCACGATGCCGGAGCCGCCGCCAACCAAAAACAAGGGGCCATCGAGCGCCTCGCTCCAGACGAAGTAGCCGCCGATCGGCCCGCGCATTTCAAACGTATCGCCGACCCGCGCGTCGCCGGCGAGATAAGACGACACTTCGCCGTCCGGCAGCATCTCGACGGTCAATTCCAGTTTGCCGCTGCCGGGCGCTGATGCGAGCGAATAGCTGCGCTGCGCCTGGTAGCCGTCCTCAGCGGTGAGACGTACATCGACATGCTGCCCGGCTTTGTGGCCGGGCCAGTCCGTCACATCGAGCACCAATGTACGGACGCGCGGGGTTTCGTCGATGACGCCGGTGATGCGCGCGGTCACCCATTGCAGCCGCCTAGGCGGCGCGACGAAATTATTGTTCATGGCGCATGATCTAATCCGAAAACCGGTTCCCACTTTTCGGGATCATGCGCATCAGTCACCGTCATAACGCTGCTCGCGCCAGGGATCGCCATAGATATGATAGCCGTTCTCTTCCCAGAAGCCGGGCACTTCCGGATCGACGAACTGCAACTTGCGCACCCACTTGGCGCTTTTCCAGAAATACAGATGCGGCACCAGCAGCCGCGCCGGTCCGCCATGTTCGGGATCGAGCGGCCCGCCGCCGAACTGCGTCGCCACCATCGCCTTGCCGTCGAGCAGATCCTCGGCCGGCACGTTCGTCGTGTAGCCGCCTTCGCAATGTACCAGCACGTAAGGTTGCGGCGGCTCGCTCAATCCGCAAGCTTCCAGCAGCGTATCGATCGAGACGCCGTGCCAATCGGTGTCGAGCTTCGACCAGGTGGTGACGCAATGAATGTCGACGGTGACGGCGGTCTTCGGCAACGCATTGAACTCAGCCCACGTCCATTCGCCGAGCGGTGTGTTGCCGTCTTCCAGCGTCAGCCGCCAGGAAGTCAGATCCGGCTCCGGCGTCGGCCCCGCCGAGAGCACCGGAAAATCCTCGACCAGATGCTGGCCGGGCGGCACGCGCGCATTGCGGCCGCCTGAACCGCGGCCGCGAAAGCCGCGCGAAATGGGAGGTTCGCTCATTGATTTGTCCTCGACCGACGAGCAAGTCTCGCGCCCGCCGGCGACGTTGACAATACGGCTAACGGCGAAGCGTCACCGGTTGGCCGCGCTCCACGGCGCGATTTTGCGGCCGGTCCACTTCAGCAAGGTCGTCAGCGACACGCCGAGCACCATCAGGACGATCACCGGCACGAACACCTTGTCCATCTCGAACACATTGGCGTAACGCGTAATCATGAAGCCAAGGCCCGAGATGGTGGTGTAGAACTCGGCGATGATCATGCCGATCAGGCCACGGCCGATCGCCAGACGAATGCCGGCGATGATGTAGGGCACGGCGAAGGGCAGCAACACGTCCTGCCACATCTGCCATTCGCTGGAGCGGAACGAATGCGCGACTTCGAGCATGTTCTTGTCGCATTCGCGCACGCCCTGATAGGTATTGATCAGGACCGGGAATACCGCGAACAAAAACACGACGATGATCTTGGCCTTGAGATAGATGCCGAACCACAGCACCAGGAGCGGCACCACCGCGACCAGAGGCGTGGCGTAGAGCGCGTTGATCGGTAGGTCGAGCGCCCAATCGAGCCGGCGGAAACGCGCCATGGCGATGCCGAGCGGAATGCCGACAATCAGCGAAGCGGTCAGGCCATAAAGCATGACCTCGAGGCTTTGGCCGAGGAAGTACGGCAATTCGCCGGAGGCGGTGGTGTCGTAAAATGCCAATGCGATTTTCGACGGATAGGTGAAGAAGATCGGATTGATGAATGGGCCGACGATTTCCCAGACGATGCCATAGCGGAATAAAGATGGCTGTTCGGACCACGGTGTCGCGGCTTTGGCGGAGGCCGCCGGGGCGGAAACCGCCCCGGCTTGAACATTGTTGACGACACTCATTCTAGAACGCCGCGGTCGGGCAGACCGGGCCCTTCCATTCGCCGAGTTGCTCGATCGCCTTTTTGGCGAAGGTCGGATCGACGATCTCCTCGTATTTCGGCGTCTTGCCTTCCTTGATATTGTCGATCTTGGTCATCAAGTCGGCGGTGAAGTTCACGCGCTCCGGACCAAGACCGCTATTGGCGTCCCAGATGCACTCTTTGACCATGAAATCATAGCTTTCGGACAAGACCTTTTCCGGATAGCCGGTCTGCTTGACCAATATCGGCATGATCTTGGCCTTGTCCGTATAGAGGATACGTGTCGCTTCGATATTGGCGGTGACGACCGCCTGGACCATCGCCGGATTGGCGGCGGCGGTCTTCTCGGTCACCGCGAGGAAGGTGTAGAGCGTCTTGGGCTGCAACTCCCACATCCGGCCGATCGCGTGCAGGTCCGGCACTTTGCTCTTGGCAAACATTTCCTGTTCGACATGCAGGATCGCGGTGTCGACCTGGTTCGCCACCAATGCCGGCACGTCTTCGCTGGCGATGCTGACGAAGTTCACATCTTTCGGATCGATCTTGGCGGCGCGCAAGACGCTGCGGCTGAGGAGATCGGCAAAGCCGCCCGGCTCCTGAATGCCAATGCGCTTGCCCTTGAGATCGGCCATGGTCTTGATGTCGCCGCGCACCACCATCGAGGCTTCGAACTTCGGCAGATTGGCGGCGACGGCCTTGACCGTCGCGCCATTGGAACGGCCGATGATGGTCGGCGCACCCGGGGTCAGGCCAAGATCGATATTGCCGGCGAGCAGAGCGCGGTAAACTTTCACGCCGTCGCCCAGCGAAACGATGTCGACATCAAGGCCGGCTTTTTTGTAGAGGCCGAGCTCCTAGGCGACGATCGCCGGCATGTGGACAATATTGGGGGGCGACGTCGGTATGCCGATGGTGATTTTTGTTTGCGCCTGGGCCGTCTGCGGCGCGGCGAAGGATACGGCAGCAAGCGCGGCCAAAGCCGGGTAAATCATTCTGCGCATCGTCTCATCCTCCCTGTGGCGGGGACCGTCTGTGCGGCCCTCTTGCGGGCAATGTTTCCCGATCGGTCCCATAATAACAACGAAGGAGCGTGCTTCTTCCAAGATGGGCGGCTGCGGGCGGGATTTGGTTTTTGATGGCAACCGCGTAGCGTGGCTTATGGTCCAACCGATAGATGCGCACCGCAACCAATGACTAAATCCGTCTTTGAATTCGGCACCAATGGCCTGCCGCCGCCGCACAGTGACGGCCGCCTCGACGCGCCGGCCTTTCATCGCAACCACGACGCCATCTGGCAGGCGATCGAACCTTTTCTCCATGAGAAATCCGGCGCGGTGCTGGAAATCGGCAGCGGCACCGGCCAGCACGTCATGACCTATGCCGGGCGGTCGCCGCGGCTCACCTGGTGGCCGAGCGATATGACGGCGTCGCATCTGGCCAGTATCGCCGCCTGGCGCGCGGCATCGGGCCTCGCCAATCTGCGTGCGCCGCAACACATCGACCTGATGGAAGCGGACTGGCGCTGGACCGGCGGCGCGGACGCCAAGCTTGCCGCCATCCTTTGCTGCAACGTGATCCATATTTCGCCCTGGCGGGTGACCGAGAATTTATTCTCCGGCGCCAGCCGCCAGCTCGGCGACGGCGGACACCTGCTGCTGTACGGACCGTACAAGCGCGACGGCGTCCATACCGCGCCGAGCAATGCCGCCTTCGACGCCTCATTGCGGGCGCGCAACCCCGATTGGGGCGTGCGCGATCTCGCCGACGTGACGGCACTGGCGCAACGCCACGGGATGACACTCGCCAAAATCGTCGAAATGCCCGCCAATAATCTGGTGCTGGCCTTCGAACAGCATTAGACAAACCCGCACCGAACGCCCGAGCCCGCAAGGACGAAACGAATGACCGATACGCTGCCGCCGGAACCGAATATGGACATCGCCCATCTCGGCCATCTCGAATTATTGACGCCGGTGTTCGACAAAAGCGTGCGGTTTTTCACCGAGGTTTTCGGGCTGACCATTTCCGGCGAGAAAGGCGACAGCGTCTATTTGCGCGCCTATGACGACTACGAGCGCTATACGCTCAAGCTCAC
This sequence comes from Rhizobium sp. Q54, assembly GCA_945861265.1. Taxonomy (GTDB): domain Bacteria; phylum Pseudomonadota; class Alphaproteobacteria; order Rhizobiales; family Xanthobacteraceae; genus Pseudolabrys. Next base: position 4,077 of record CAMAUC010000046.1, read on the forward strand.
CGCCGCCAAAACCAACGGCATGAAGCATGTCGCCTATCGCACGCGCAGCCCCCAAGCGCTCGAACGGCGCGCCGCCGCGCTCAAGGGTTCCGGCTTCGACATTGGCTGGAGCGACGGCGACCTCGGCCACGGCAAGACATTCATCTGCAAGGACCCGGACGGCCACGTCATCGAGCTTTACTTCGACACCGAATGGTACCAAGCGCCGCCGGAGTTGAAGCCTTCGCTGAAGAACCAGGCGCAGCGCTTCCCCGGCCAAGGCATCAATCCGCGCCGGCTCGACCACTGGAACGGGCTTGCCGCCAATATTTCGGAATGCCGCGCGTTCTTTGAAAACTACCTCGGCTTCCGCCTGACCGAGCGCATCGTGCTCAACGACGGCACCGAGGCCGGCATCTGGCTGACCGCCACCAACAAATCCTACGACTTCGCCTATACCCGCGATCACACCGGCGTGCCGGGGCGTTTCCACCACATCACTTACGCGCTGAATTCGCGCGAGGAGATTTTGCTCGCCGCCGACGTGTTCCTCGAGAACGACGTGTTCATCGAAACCGGCCCGCACAAGCACGCGGTGCAGCAGACCTTCTTCCTCTATGTCTATGAGCCGGGCGGCAACCGCGTCGAAGTGGCGAATGCCGGCGCCAAGCTCATTCTCGCGCCGGACTGGAAGCCGATCACCTGGACCGAGGACGAGCGCAAGAAAGGCCAGGCATGGGGCCTCAAGACCATCGAGTCGTTCCACACCCACGGCACGCCGGAAGTGGCGCATAAATAGAAAGCGGCACACCCGTGCCCGGCGCCAAAATCCGCACCATCGCCCTGCCCTCGGGCGCCCATATGCCGACCTATGGGCTCGGGACGTGGCGCATGGGCGAAGATGACCGTGTGCGCGACGCAGAAGTCGCCGCATTGCGCCATGGCCTGGCGCGGGGCTTTGCCTTGATCGACACCGCGGAAATGTATGGCGACGGCGAGGCCGAGCGGATTGTCGCGGAAGCCGTCGGTCCGCGACGGGCGAACGTTTTTATTGTCAGCAAGGTGCTGCCGCAGAATTCCAGCAAGCGTGGCACCATCGCCGCCTGCGAGCGCAGCCTGAAGCGCTTGAATACCGATCATATCGATCTTTACCTGCTGCACTGGCGCGGCTCGCCGCCACTGTCGGAAACCGTCGCCGCCTTCGCGGAACTCAAGGCCGCCGGCAAAATTCTCAATTGGGGCGTCAGCAATTTCGACACCGACGAGATGCGCGATTTGAGCAAGATTGATGGCGCTGATAGCTGCGCCACCAATCAGGTGCTCTATAACCTGTCGCGGCGCGGCGTCGAGTTCGACCTGATGCCGTTCTGCCGGGCGCGCGGCATCCCGATCATGGCCTATTCGCCGGTCGAACAAGGCCGCCTGCTCACCCATCCCGGTTTGCGCGACGTCGCCAAACGCCATGGCGTGACGGCGGCGCAGGTGGCGCTGGCCTGGCTGTTGCGCCAGGACAATCTCGTCACCATTCCGAAAGCCACCACGCTCAAACATGTCGACGATAATCTCGCGGCGCTGTCCTTGCGCCTGACGCCGGATGACCTGGCCACGCTGGACCGGCATTTTCCGCCGCCGGCCCAGGCGAAGCCGCTGGATATGCTGTAACGTCGCGGCACAATGCGACGCCGAGGATAAAGCCCATGACCCGCCACAACACCCCGCGCATTTCGTTCATTGGTTTCGGCGAAGCCGGCCAGGCCATCGCTTCGGGCCTGCGCGAGGGCGGCATCGAACAGATCGCCGCCTGGGACATTCTGTTTCCCGACGCCGCCGGCGCCAAGCTCAAGGCGGCCGGCGCGCAACACGGCGTGCGGCTGGCGGCTTCGGCGGCGGATGCCGTACGCGATGCCGACATGGTCATCGCTGCGGTGACAGCCGCTTCAAGCCTTGATGCGGCCCGTTCGGTCGCGCCGCACCTCACCGGCAATCCCTATTATCTCGACATCAATTCGGTGTCGCCCGGGCGCAAGATCGACACCGCCGCTGTACTCAACGGGCTCGCGCGCTATGTCGATGTCGCGGTGATCGCGCCAATCCACCCGGCGCGACACAGGACGCCGCTTTTGATCGCCGGTCCGCATGCCGAGGCGGTCGCGCCATTGCTGCAAGAGTTGGACATGAAGCTCAAAATCGTCAGCCCGGAGACCGGCAAGGCGGCGGCGATCAAGATGATCCGCAGCGTTATGATCAAGGGCATCGAGGCGCTGACGCTGGAATGTTTCCTTGCCGCCTTGCGCGCCGATCTGCTGGAAGAAGTCACCGTCTCTCTCAAGAATAACTACCCGACGCTCGATTGGACCGCGATCGCCGATTACAACATCGAGCGTATGGCCAATCACGGTGAAAGACGCGCCGCCGAGATGGAAGAATCCGCCGTTACCTTGCGCGAACTCGGCCTCGATCCGCTGATGGTCGAGGGCACGGTCAAGCGCCAGCGCGAAATGGGCGCGCTCGGCAAGAAGGACAGCGTGCAGGCCACGCTCAATGACGGCCGCGCCGCCATGCTTGAGGCGATCAGCGCAGCCGCGAAAGATCGTCGCTAGTTACACCGACAATCCCTCGATTTTTTGCAGTGCAATACAATTTGGTTGGACGACAGCGTCCACAATTTCTGAACGTTTGTTCAGCCTAAATTCGTTGATACCGGTATAGGTATTATTCTACAATGCTTTGCTAACTCAATAAAACATTTTGGAGGCGACGAATGCAGTTCAAGAAAATCGGTACCGCCGCGTTGATTGGTGCCGCCGCTATGATTTTCGTGTTTAGCCCGACGGCCGCGCGCGCTGACTATAACGGCGGCGGCGCGATCAAGACCGGCAAGATGTGCTGGCGGGCGACCGACTCCCTCGACCATGGCTATTGGGCGAAATGCCCGAAGCCGGCAAAGGCCATGAAGAAGGGCAAAAAGGCCAAGAAGGCCGCGAAACCGGCCAAGAAGAAATAATCAAAGTCAAAGCGGTCGATGTTGCGATCGCATTGAAACAGGCCGCTGCAAAACAGCGGCCTGTTTTTCTTGTCGCTCTATTTCTTGCGCGGCGGTGTCACGATCAGTTCGGACAGCTGTTCCTTGGTCAGCGGCTTGTCGAGAAACTTCAAGGCCACCGCGTCGCGGACCGCGCCGTCGAGATCGGCGAAAGTGTCGCTTTGCAAGGCTTCCTTCGGCTGGAATTTGTCCATCGACTCCTTCAGGAGATCGACCGGCAGTTTCGTCTTGACCGAATACATTTCGACCGCCTTCGGGTCGGCATACATCCAGTCCACCGCCTCGCGATAGCCCTCGACGAAGCGCAGGATGGCGGCGTGCTTGGTCTTCCAGGATTCGGCGTTGACCAAAAGGACGCGCACGGTCTGGCCCTTCAGCGAAGGAACGTCGCTGCCGCGCGCGACAATGCGGATTTTTCCTTCCTTGATTTCCTTCAGCCCGAACGGCGGCGCCGCCCAGCCGATGTCGACCTGACCAGACATCACGGCGGTCAGCGTGCCCGGAGGGCCGCCGGTCGCGGTCGGCTTGGCCTTCGAGCCGAGTTCGATGCCGAAGGCGACGACGATGTTGTTCGACGACGAGCCGTTGGTCGAATAGGCGATGGTATTGTCGGCCGTCGTATCCTTCAGGCTCTGGATCTTGGAATCGGCCTTCACATACCAGTACAGGTCGCCTGTCCCGGTGAAGGCCGGCGCCAGAATGCGCACCGGCGCGCCCTTCGAGAACGCGCGCATCACGCCGGCCGCGCCGACGCCGGCGCCGATATCGGCCGAACCGGAAATGACCGCCTGAATGGTTTCGCCGGCGCCTTGCGTGCCGACGTTCTCGAGCACGAGGCCGTGCTTCTTGAAGATGCCGGCATCCTGGCCGAGCGTCGGCGGCTGATTTTCCCAGTTATTGATCTGGCCGATCGCGAGCTTCAGCTGATCTTCGGCCGACGCCGCGGTCATGCCGAGCGCCAACGGAACGATGAGGCCGAGTGCGCCGACGATTGATTTGAATGAATTCATTTTTTTGCTCCTCCCTTGATTGACAGTAGGTTATTTCCGCCGTGCGGCGGATTTTTTCTTGGGCTTGACGATAGACTTTTTCTTCGCCGTTGCAGGCTTAGCCGCGGCGGCAACCGCGCCGCCGGATTTCGCCACGCGCATCGACCAGTATTCCCACGACCGCGTCAGCCCGGTGGTCTGCACCACGATTTGCCCGGCCTTTTCGGTTTCGCCCGGCGAAAGCGATGCGATGCGGTCGCCAATGGAGAGCGCACGCACCTGATACTCGGCGTTGCGCGCCGAATAGACACAGCGGAACACACAGTCCTTCACACTGGTGCCGGCCACGGTGACGCCGTGGCGATTCATCAACACCATCCAGTGCGTGCCGAGCGCGCGCGCCAGCGAGGCGCCCTCCTCCGGCTTGCAGACCAGCATATTGGTATCGCCGAATTCGTCATGCTGGTCCCAATAAGGCGGCTTGATGCCGCCGACCGCGCCCAGATGGAAGATCGGCACATAGTCGGTGCCGGTGGCCAATAGCGGCATGAAAGCCGGGCAATGATGATGGCACACCGAATTGACCTCCGGCCGCGCCTTGTAGATCTCGCCATGAATGACGCGCTCGGAATATTGCGACACCGACGGTTCGCGCACCGGGTTGGAGTCCAGATCGTATTCAATGAAGTCGTCCGGCGTGACCAGTTCGGGCGCGCGCGAACGGGACAGTAGATAGCGATTGGGATTGTCCGGATGCCGCATGCTGACATGGCCGAAGGCGTCGATGACGCCTTCGTTGGCAACAATACGGTTGGCGAGCGACAGTTCGCGGCGAGCGTCGACGAGATTAGTGGCCACTGACAGATTTCCTCTCCCGGTACCCGCGATACGGGGCACTTATTAATTGTGCCCCATGGCTGGGACAATGCTGTTGTTAGTATACCATGGCGGCGCTTGACAGAAGTGCGGCTTTAGGGAGGGTTGCTGCCATGCAGGGACCCGCGCAAATCGTCGTCGACCAGGTCAGCCATCTTTACCGGCCGCCGCGCGGGCGCGAGGTGCTCGCGCTCGACGCTGTCTCGCTCGAGGTGCGCCAGAGCGAATTCATCGCGCTTCTCGGCCCCTCCGGCTGCGGCAAATCCACGCTGCTTTACCTGATCGGCGGTTTCCTGCCGGTGGAAAAAGGCGAGATCCGGGTCGACGGCAAGCCGGTCGGCGGCCCCGGCCCCGACCGCGGCATCGTGTTCCAGCATTTCGCGCTGTTCCCGTGGAAGACCGTGCGCGGCAATGTTCTCTACGGGCTCGAACGCCAGGGCATGGCGAAGGCCGAGCGCGAAAAGCGGGCGATGGAATACATCGAACTGGTCGGCCTGCACGGTTTCGAGGACAGCTACCCGTCGCAGCTTTCCGGCGGCATGAAGCAGCGCGCGGCGATTGCGCGCACATTGGCCTTCGATCCTAAAATTCTGCTGATGGACGAGCCGTTCGGCGCGCTCGATGCACAGACCCGCGGCCTGATGCAGATGGAATTGCTGCGCATCTGGCAGCGCACGCCGAAAACGGTGATCTTCGTTACCCACGACGTGCAGGAAGCCGTGCTGCTTTCCGATCGCGTCGCGGTGATGACGGCGCGACCCGGCCGTATCAAGACCATTGTCGATACCAAGTTCGACAAGAACGACCCGGATATTTTCAAGAACAAGACCTTTGTCGAGAAGGTCGATGAAGTCTGGAATCTGGTGAAGGACGAAGCCATCAAGGCGCAGGGCAAGCGGAGCGCATGACAAGGACCCTCATCCGCTATCTGCCGCTCCTCCTCCTGGCGCTCGTCTGGGAAATGGCGGCGCGTTTCGAATGGGTCTCGAACACCGCGCTGCCGCCGCTCACCGACGTCGTGCGTGCCTGGATCGAACTGACGCTCGATGGCGAACTGCTGCGCAACAGCGCATCGTCCCTGTACCGCATCGCCGGCGGCCTCGGCCTGGCGATCGTGATCGGCACTGTTCTCGGCATCGGCATGGCCTGGTGGAAGCCCGTCAATGTGCTGCTCGCGCCGATTGTCGAAGTTTTCTATCCCGTGCCGAAATCGGCGCTGATCCCGGTTACCGTGATCTGGCTCGGCTTTGGCGACGGCTCCAAGATTCTGTTGATTTTCCTCGGCTGCATGGTGCCGGTGACCATCGGTGCCTTCAACGGCGCGCGCGCCAGCGAACAGGTGATGGTCTGGTCGGCGCGCAGCATGGGCGCCAGCAAATTGCGCGTGCTGTGGGACGTGGTAATGCCCGGCGCGATGCCGGAACTGCTCAACGGCATCCGCACCGCTCTGGCGCTGTCGTTCATTTTGCTGGTGTCGTCGGAACTGATCGTCGCCCAAAAAGGCTTCGGCTATCTGATCGGTTCGCTCGGCGCCGGCGGTTCCTATGACGCGATGTATGCGGTGGTGCTGACGGTGGCATTCCTCGGCTTCGCCGCCGACCGCGCCTATCTCGAAATCGTCCGGCGCACATTGGCGTGGCGGAGCGTGGCATGAGCATCGACACGCGGACACCGCGCGACGGCGTTCCGGAAATGCTCGGCCGGCTGGCGTGGCAATTGGCCTGGGGCTTTGCCCGCATCTTTTCCATCGTCGCGCTGCTGGCGGCCTGGGAAATCCTGGCGCGCACCGGCACCTTCACGCCGTTTCAATTGCCCGCGCTCAGCGCCGTGCTGGAACGCATCTGGTCGGACGCGGTCAGCGGCGATCTCGCCATCAATGCCGGATTGACTCTCTATCGCGCGCTGACCGGCTTCGCGATCTGCGCCGTCCTCGGCATCGCGATCGGCATGGCCATGTCGCGCAATGTGGTCGCCAACTGGTTCTTCGATCCGATCGTCTCGGTCGGCTTCCCGATGCCGAAAATCGCCTTCCTGCCGGTAGTAATCCTGTGGCTCGGCGTTTATGACACTGCCAAGATTACCATGATCGTTGTCGATGCCATCTTTCCGGTGATCGCGGCCACCGTCATCGCCATCCAGGGCGTCGAACGCGAATTGATCTGGTCGGCGCGCAACATGGGCGCCAGCAAACGCGAATTGCTGCACCAGGTCATTCTGCCGGCCGCCAGCCCGCAGATCATGACCGGACTTCAGGTTTCGCTGCCGCTCTGCCTGATCGTCGCCGTCGTCGCCGAGATGCTGATGGGTGGATACGGGCTGGGCGGCGCAATGATCACCGCCGCGCAATTCGCCAACTCGACCAGCGTTTTTGCCGGCATCGTCGAGATCGCTGTGATCGGCTACGTCCTGATCAAGATCATGGTGTTGATCCGCCGCAGACTATTGATCTGGCACCCGGAAGCCAGCGCGCCGGCGACGGCGTAACGCCTCACCGTTACTATCGTGCGCTGTATCGCATTCCGGGCGATTCCGCCCTTCATGCGGCTTGCCAAAAACAGTTGGACGCCCGACAATCCACCGCAATTCGCGGCCCGAAGCTTGCCGTTCAATGGCTGGCTCGCCGAATCCTGGGAGGAAAATATGCGATTTCTGAAATTGGCACTGGCCGGCGTATGTGCGCTCGGCGCAACCGGTATCGGCTCGGCCAACAGCGCTGAGCCGGTGAAAATCCGCATGTCGTGGGTGGCCCCGATTTCGAACTGGGCCTCGATCGTTCTCGAGAAAAAGGAACTCGCCAAGCATCTCGGCAAGTCCTACACGCTCGAATCCGTCCGCTATCAGGGCACGCCGCAAATGATCACGGCGATCGCCAATAACGAGCTGGAAGTGTCCAACCTGGCCTATTCGTCGCTCGCCATCGCGATCGAAAACGCAGGCTTGAGCGATATCCGCGTGATCGCCGACGAATTCCAGGACGGCGTGCCCGGTTATTACACCACCCAGTACTATGTGCGCAAAGACTCCGGCATCACCAAGGTGAGCGACCTCAAAGGCAAGGTGATCGGTACCAATGGTGGCGGCAGCGCCATCGATGTCGCCATTCGCGCCACGCTGAAGAAGCACGGGCTTGAAGAAAAGCGCGACTACACGATGCTGGAAGGGCCGCTGCCGGCGATGCCGGCAATGCTGTCTGAGAAGAAGGCCGACCTGATCCCGGCCGTGTTGCCGTTCTCCATGAATCCCAAGCTCAAGGAGGAAGGTAACGTCCTGTTCGAGCAGCGCGACACTTTGGGCGTGACGCAGATGATCGTCTGGACCGCGCGCAAATCGTTCATCGACAAGAATCGCGCTGCGATGGTCGATTTCTTCGAGGACATGCTGGTCATCAGCCGCTGGTATCAGGACCCGAAGAACAAGGACGAAGTCGCCCAGATCGCCTCCCGGATCACCAAAGTGCCGCCGGAGCGCTTCGGCTGGCTGTTCACCAAGGCCGATACGTTCCGCGATCCCAACCTGATCCCGAACGTCGAGGCACTGCAGCGCAACATTGATGTCACTTACGACCTGGGATTTGTAAAGAAAAAGATCGACATCAGCAAATATGTCGACCTGAGCCTGGCGCAGGAAGCGGCCAAGCGCATCAAATAAGGCCCGCGCCGACCGGAAAGGCAGTCTCACTCGGCTGCAACGTTAAACAAAACCGCCCCGCCGGGAGACCAGCGGGGCGGTTTTTAATCGCGGCGACGCGCGGAACGGAGATGCCCGCGCGATCAGGCCATCGTGATCGGAATCGCACCGAGGAAGTCGCGCTTGCCGATATCGGCGCCGAAGGCGCGCACGATGCCGTAGGCCGCGCTCATGTGGAAATAGAAGTTTGGCAATACGTAGTGGTTGAGATAGTCGCCACCCATCATCTGACCCTGCTTCGGCCCGAGCGGGAATGAAATGGTGCGATCGCTCGACGCATCGATCGCCTTGGCATCGAGCGTCTTGATATAGGCCACCGTTTTGGCGAGCCGCTCCTTGAGCGCCTCGAGGGTAGTCTCGTTATCCTCGTATTTCGGCGCGTCGACGCCGGCCAGCCGTGACAATCCATTCTTGGCCTGATCGCAGGCAATCTGCACCTGCCGGGTCAAGGCGAACATATCCGGCGCCAAACGCCAGCCGAGCAGCACCGACGGATCGATCTTCCTGGCGGAGGCGTGCGCCGCCGCCTTGTCCAGCACACCGGCCAGAGCGTTGAGGCCAATTTCGCAGACCGGCACTGAGGCCTGGGACATCGAATATGCCATGAGCGTTGTCTTCCCTGAAACGGTTGTCGCCCGGCGGCACGCCGCGGCGACGGAACATTGGCATGCCGGATAACGCCGGAACAACGTCCCGCCGTCTACATAGCAATGTCAATGTCGGGCACAAGTGGCTGATGACCAGTATAGCCGGATAAACGAGCCTACAACTCCGCCCACTGCCGTAGCAGGTTATGATAGACGGCGGTCAGTTCGACATTCGACGCATGATCCGGATGATCGCGGCCAAGTTTGATGATCGCCATGTCCATATCGAACAGCAGCGAACGCTTGCTCTCGTCGCGGATCATGCTCAGGGTCCAGAAGAACGACGCGATGCGCGAACCGCGCGTGATCGGCGTCACGTTATGCAACGACGTCGCCGGGTAGACGATCATGTCGCCGGCCGGCAGTTTCACCGTGTGCTCGCCGTAGGTATCCTGCACGACCAGCTCGCCACCGTCATAATCTTCCGGGCCGGAAATGAACAAGGTCGACGACACGTCGGTGCGGATGCGCGCGCCGTTGCCGGCGCGGATAGCATTGTCGACGTGGGCGCCGAAGGTCATGCCGGCGTCGTAACGATTGAACAGCGGCGGAAACACCTGCTTGGGCAGGACCGCAGACATGAACAGGTTCGAACGTCCGAGCGCATCGAGCACCATATCGCCCAGTTCACGCGCCTCCGGCGCAGCCTCGGGCAATTGCAGATTGAACTTCACCTGCGCCGACTGGTGTCCGGCGGTGACGCGGCCATCGACCCAGGCGGCTTTTTCCATCACCTCACGGCAACGCGCGACTTCCGCCGCCGTGAGGACGTTGGGAATATGGATCATCATGACAAGCGCCCTGGAATTTCGCGCATTACCATTTCACACGATACGACAACGATGCCGAGCGCCCGGACCCCGGAACCGCATGGCCGCCGTAATACTGCGCGTAATACATGACGTCAGTGATGTTGTAGATGTTGAGCTGGATGGTCGATTTCGGATCGACCTTGTAGCTGAGCATCGCGTCGAACTTCCAGAACTCCGGCACATAGGCGGTATTGGTGGTGTTGGCATAGGCCATCGATTGGTAGGTCGTGCCGCCGCCCACGGTGAAGGCGCGGGTCATGTCATAGGTCGTCCACAGCGTGATGTTGTGGCGCGGCGCGTTCGGCAGCCATTTGCCGCGTTGCGACGCATCGCTGTTCTGCACAATGCTGGTGTCCAGATAGGTGTAGCCCGTCATCAGCTGCCATTTGTCGGTAAGCTTGCCCGCGGCGCCGACTTCAAAGCCCTGCGAGCGCGCCAGACCATCGAGAATCTGCACCGCGGCCGCGCCGGTCACAGTCGGATCGAGCGGCACGCGCAGATTGTTCTTGTCGATGCGGAACACCGCGCCGGTCAGGCTCAAGCCGCCGCCGAGGACATCGACCTTGACGCCGGCTTCGTAGGAGACGTTCTTTTCCGGGTCGAGCGAGACGGTGCCTGCCGACAACGTGCCGAGTTCGGCCGACGGATTGTAGGAGTTGCCATAGGCGACGTAGAGCGACGAATTCGACGTCGGGTGAAACACGCCGCCGAAGCGGTAACTGAGCATGTTGTCGGCGCTTTTCAGATCGTTCTGACCGGCGGCCGCGCTGGCATCGACATAGTGCGTCGCGTAGCGGTCGAACCGCAACGACGTCAGCAGCTCAAAATATCGCGTGATCTTCATCTGGTCGGAGGCATAGACGCCGATATTCGTAGACAGCGTCGTATTGCCTGGCACGATGGTATAAGTCGCAGCCGGCACGCCGCCGGCCGACGGGTTGGCAAGACTTGTGCGGCAGGCGACGGTCGCACCGGCGCAAAGGTCGGTGCGCGTTTGATTGCGGGTTTCACGCGACAATTCGATGCCGGTTGCCACCGTATGATTGACGATTCCGGTATCGAACTTGCCGGTCAAGTCCGTTTGATTGACCAGATAGGTCGCGTCGGTTTCTCGTTCGCGACGCTCCCGGCCGATCGTCATGGAATCGACGGGATAGCCGACGCCGGAGCCGCCAGTACCGGCGGTGTTGCCGCTGGTGAAGACATTGTTGTTGGCGTCGCCAAGACTGCGCGGCGCAGTGACCCGCGAGAACCGATCATTGTCGATAAAGCGGGAGCCGTTGGTCAATTTGAACGCGCCGCCCAGGTCGCGCTCGACGGTCGCGGTCAGGATATGCGTTTCGGTCTGGACGATATCGCGCAGCGGTCCTGTTGCAATACCGTACCAGTTCTCCCGGTTCGTCGGCACCGGCGTCACCGCTGAACCATTGCCATTATAGCCCACCCGGCCCGGTGTCAGCGCTCCCGTCGTCACGCTGTAGCCAGGCAGCGGCAGATAGGGCACGCCGTAGTCGGGCGCGCCCTCCTCACCCTGGTAGATATAGGACAACGTCGCTTTGGTATTGTCGTCGAGCGGCGCGCTGATCGACGGCGCTACGCCCCAACGCTTGGTGTAAACGTTGTCGCGCGTCGGCGTCGGCATGTCCTGATAAAGCGCGGCGATGCGGCCGGAGATGTTGCCGTTCTTGCCGCTGGCATCGAGGTCGGCGCGGTAGCCGCCGACCGAGGTACCGGTGGCGGTGCCTTCGACATAGGTCGCGCCGGTCGGGAGCTTGGTGACGTTGTTGATGGCGCCGCCGGTCGAGCCGCGACCGAAGGCGAAAGCCGATGGGCCCTTATAGACCTCGACCTTGTCGGTGTTGAACAGATCGCGCGTGTACCAGCCGGGATCGCGAAAGCCGTCGCGGAAAATATCGCCGCGTGCGGCGAAACCGCGAATGATTGGGCTGTCGCCCTGCTGGCCGCCTTCGCCGGCCGAAAACGTGATTCCCGGTACTGAACGCAGCGCGTCTTCCATGCTGACGGCGCGCTGCTCCTGGATGACCTGTTGCGGCACGACGTTGACGGTCTGCGGCGTGTCTTTAAGAGACGTTTGCAACCGGTTGATCGATTGCTGGGTTGCTTGATAGCCGCCCTGATCGCCGGTGACGTCGATGGTCGGCAGTTGCAGGCCGCTCTCCTGGCCGGATGCGGCCGTGGCGCCCATCAGCGAGGCGAGACTAACGGCGGCCAATAGGCCGGCACGATTGGCGGATTGGAAGCGGGTATTGGTCAGCGACGATGTCTGGCCGTCGAAATTCGATGTGATCCGGGTTTCGACATGGATTTGCCCGTCGTTCGATTTGAAAACCCGCGGGCCATGGCTGCGACCACTCACTGACGACGACCTATTACTTGCGACAATACCGTTCATCTTGATGCCCCCAAACTATTACTATACTTTAGAACCGTAATAATCAGCACGATTACTAGGTGTTATTTGGAACCACGAACTGTATTCGTGGTCAAGAACTAGTTGTGAATCAAGTATAACTATAGAATTAGAATACTTCTAAACAGCTTTTTACTGTTTTGAATACTTATAATCTGCGATTTTTCTGACGAATTCTATTTTCCCGGCCGCAAAGGCTGCTATAGCTTCGTCGAAATTGAATTCATCGTAAGGGCGCGACGGCAATGGCGGAAACACGCACGGCCCAGCTACGCCGGCTTTGGCTGAATGTGCATTTGTGGATCGGCGTCGGTTTGGCCCTGTTGCTGATCCCGATTTCGATCTCCGGCGGGCTACTGGTCTGGCACGACGAAATCGACGCCCTGCTGACGCCGCAGCGTTACGCGGTCACCGGGGCTCAGGTTTCGTTGCCGCCATCGGCCTATCTGGCCAAAGCCGCCGAGGCGGTCGCGGCCGATCCGCAGAACCTACAGGCGACCGGCATACGCTATCCGGAAGCGCCGGGCTGGCCGGTCCGCGTGGTCACCCGCGGGCAACCGGGTGAAAACGGCGGCCGGCCGCGCTTCGTGACGGTATTTCTCGACCCGCCGACCGCCGCCGTGCTCGACGTGATGGAATTCCGCACTTCTTTCATCGGCTTCCTGCACATCTTCCATGAGAATTTGACGATCCCGCAATATAGCGGCCGCCAGATCGTCGGCTGGGCCGGCGTCGGCATGTTGATCCTGTCGCTTACCGGCATCTGGCTGTGGTGGCCACGCCAGACTTCGTGGATAAATCTGTTGAGATCGTTGCGCTGGACGCGATCGTCGCGCTTCACCTTCAATCTGCACAACATGCTTGGATTCTGGATTGCGATCCCGCTCGCGGTGGTATCCCTGACCGTCATCTATCTGTCGTTTCCGCAGACTGCGCGCGACATGATGTCGTCGATCGCCCCCATGAACCCGCAAGGCCAGCGCGGCGGCTTTGCCGCCGAGGTGGCAAGGCAGACCGAACTTTCTTCGGATCGCGCGCTGCAGATCGCGCTCTCCGCGGCGCCAGGCGCTTTACCGTCGACGCTGTTCCTGCCGACGGTGCAACGTGGCGGCGGCAACCGCGGTCTCGCCTGGCGCGTTCAGGTCACAAGCGCCGAAAGCAACGAGATGGCCACCATCCTGGTGGATGACCATAGCGGCCGCGCCAATGTTGCGCCCGGCCCGCAAAGCGGCGATCGCGCCGCCTCCTGGATCCGCTGGATCCACGAGGGTAGCCATAGCGGCCCGGTGTGGACGACGATCGTGTTCCTGACTGGCATATTTCCGACGATTTTCGCCATTTCGGGCGTCATCATGTGGCTGCGCAAGCGCGCCAGCCGCAAGGCGCTCGACAGCAAGCGCGAGACCGTGACATTACGGCCGGCGGAATGACGCCAGTGCGCAATAAGGTTACACTAGACAGCTCAAGCACGGCATAAGACGGAATAGTGACGCGATGATAAACTCATTACCGAGAATGCGAATTCGTTTGCTGCCGACCCTGGCGTTTGCCGCCTGCCTGTCGATGCCGGGATTTGTTCAGGCGCAGACCACGCCGCCGGCGGCATCGACCGCGCCACCCGCCGTTTCCGCACCCGCCGCGTCCGCGCCGGCCGTGCCCGCGATCGCCGCGCCGGCCGTTGCGCCCGCCGCCACGCTGACGCTGCCGCGCGACCTGTCGCCCTGGGGCATGTTCGTTGCCGCCGACATCGTCGTCAAAGCGGTGATGCTCGGTCTGGCCTTTGCGTCGGTGCTGAGCTGGACCATCTGGTTTGCCAAGGCGCTGGAACTGATGGCCGCGCGCCGCAAGCTGCGCCGCTCCATCGATGACCTGGCGCAGGCACGCAGTTGGGACGAAGCGGCCGAAGCGATGGCCGCGCAGGACGGCAGCGCCGCCTTGATGGTGCAGGCAACCGACGCGGAATTGCGCCTATCGGCGGACGCCATATTGCCAGAAGGAGTCAAGGAACGCATCGCCTCGCGGCTGGAACGCGCCGAAGCCGCCGCCGGACGCGCCATGATCCGCGGTACCGGCATTCTCGCCACTATCGGCGCGACCGCGCCCTTCGTCGGCCTGTTCGGCACCGTGTGGGGAATCATGAACAGCTTCATCGGCATCTCGAAGTCGCACACCACCAATCTCGCCGTGGTCGCGCCCGGCATCGCCGAGGCTCTGCTGGCGACCGCGCTCGGCCTGGTCGCCGCGATCCCGGCCGTCGTGATGTATAATTTCTTTTCGCGCTGGATCGCCGGTTATCGCGCGCTGCATGCCGACGCCTCGGCGGAAATCCTGCGCATCGTCAGCCGCGATCTCGACCGCGGCGCGTTCGACCGGCGCTGGGCGGAACGCCGCCGCGCCATCGCGGCCGAATAAACCGGCGAGAAGATCAGCATGGGCGTTAAACTTGATCACGGCGGCGACGATCTCGAAGAGGTTCACGAGATCAACGTCACCCCGTTCATCGACGTCATCCTGGTTCTGTTGATCATCTTCATGATCGCGGCGCCGTTGGCAACGGTGGATATTTCGATCGATCTGCCGTCGGCTAATGCCACGCCCAATCCGCGCCCCGACAAGCCCTTGTTCTTGACGCTCAAGTCGGACCTGGGTCTCGCGCTCGACAACGACACCGTTGCCCGGCCGGCACTGACCGCCTCGCTCGACCGCGCCACATCCGGAGACAAGCAGCAGCGCATCTTCCTGCGCGCCGACAAGGCCGTGCCCTACGGCGAACTGATGTTGTTGATGAACGATTTGCGCGCCGCCGGTTATCTGCATGTCGCGCTGGTCGGCCTCGACGCCGAAAAGGCCGTTCCGTGACGCGCGCGGTGCCACAATCGTTACGATGGGGCGCGTGCTTTGCGCTGGCTCTTGGCTTTCATGGCGCCGGCGCCGCCGCATTGCTGGCGCGCTGGAACGAAAGTTCCGATCTGGTGGCGAACGCACCGCTGATCATGATCGATCTCGCGCCTGTCGCGGTCGCTCCGACGACGATACCGACGGAATTGCCGCCCGACCAGGTGGAAAGCAAACTGGTCGAACCGACACCTGAACCGGAAACGCCCAAGCAACTCGTCGAGCTGCCGCCCGATCCCGCGCCGCAGCCGGAACTGACCGCGACGCCGCCGCCGAAGCCGCCGGAGAAAAAAGTCGAAAAGAAAAAGCCGCGCCAGCGCGAAGCCAGCCTCGCGCACGCGCCGAGTACGGCCGACATCAAGGCCGACCGCGCGGCCGCGCCAATGCCCGGCGCGTCGGCGCGCGATTCCGATGCCATGCCGAACTGGAAATCGCGGCTGGTCGCGCAGATCGAACGCAGCAAACGCTACCCGGCCGAGGCGCAGTCACGCGGCGAACAAGGCGTGGCGCAAGTCGCCTTCAGTGTCGACCGCGGCGGCGGCGTGCATAATGCGCGCGTCGTACGCAGCTCCGGGTCAAGCATTCTCGATCGCGACGCATTAGCCTGGCTTGACCGTGCGCAACCCTTGCCGCCACCGCCCGCCGAAATGCCGGGCGCGCAGATTCCCCTCTCTGTTCCGTTGCGCTATAATTTAAGATAATTTGATTAAACTTTTAACGATCGAACTTCGCTGACGATGTGGCGCAATCACAGCCTCGCGTTAACGAATTAATATAAGATGCATAAATAATAGCGCTTTCTGCTTGCAAGCATCCCCGCTTGTCGCAAAAATGGCGTCCAGAAACGCTACTTTTGTAGTAACTACAATTGTACATGCCTAGCGCCCGGTACGCGCGCATGTGCAAAAAGAAACGGCACCGGATGTCCCGGCCCTAAGTTGGGATTGAGAAATGAAGCGAGCACTAGCCGTTGTTGTCACTTGCGTCGTCGCGGCCGGTATCGCGACGCCGACATATGCCGCCGGCGAAAAGCGCGAGGAACGCTTCGCCAATACGACACCGGGTGAAATCATCGCGCGCAGCCGCACCGACGCGGCGGACATCGCAGCGCAGGTACCGGGCGCCGCTGGGGTGTTGCTCGAAGCATTGCGCTGGCGTGGCCGCTCCGCCAAACAGCTCGGACTGCCGACGCAGCTGTGGTGCGCCGATTTCATGAATTTCGTCATTAACAAAGCCGGCGCCAAAGGCACCAAATCGCGCGCCGCGCGCTCGTTCCTGGACTTCGGCAAGAAGCTCGACGGCCCGCGCGTCGGCGCCATCGCCATTATGTCGCGCGGCGGGCCCAATACCGGCCATGTCGGCGTCGTGCGCGGTACCGATGGCGAAGGCAATCCGATCGTGGTATCGGGCAATCACGGTCTCACTGTCCGACAGGCAGTTTACCCCAAGGCCAAGGTCCTGGCCTATGTGATGCCGCCCGATTACGTTCTTGAGGAAATGGCCGCCGCCGCGCGCGCATCGGCAATGGCGCCCGTTAACGCCCACTGACGTCGACCATATTGTAGACCGCTCATCGGCGCCGCTGTCACGATCGACGCGGTGCCGCTTCATTTTACAGGCAACGGCGTCGCGCCCGTTAACCTGAAAGCATTAATGCAATTCTGCCGGCCCGGCCGCACAAGTTAATCTTAACCCGTGTAAATGATTCGCGGTTGCGACTCCTACGGGTGCCTCCGGTCTAAATTCATTTCCATAAGACGCGCGCTCCGGCTCCGGCCAATTGCGCGAAGCGAAATGATGAGGCCGTATGATCAAGGCAACCCGACACATCATCACCGGCTTGGTGGCGGCGGCATTCATGCTGCTCGCAGCACCGGCCGCCTTCGCCGTTACCCGCGACCAGATCCGGCAGTGCGCAGGCCAGATCGACGTGTCGAGCGACCAGCGCATCGCAAGCTGTAACGCCGTGATCCAAGGCGGCACCAAGGCTCAGAAGGCGGAAGCGCAGCAACACAAAACGGCCGCGCTGAAAGCCAAAGAACAGCCGAAGCCCGCCGCCGTTCAACCGAGCATCACCGCGCCGTTGATTGCTCGGGGCATCGCCAGCCGCGCCAACGGCGACGCCGAAAGCGCCATCCGCGATTTCGACGAAGCGATCCAGCTCGATCCCAAGCAAGCCGACGCCTATTTCAACCGCGGTCTCGCCTTGCGCGACCGCGGCGACACCGACCGCGCCCTGCAGGACTTCGAGCAGACCATCAAGCTCGATCCGAAAAATTCGGCCGCGTACAAGACGCTGAGCCATCTGTACTACGACAAGCGAAATTACGACCGCGCCATCGCCGTCCTCGATACCGCGATCCGCAACAATCAGAATGACGGGCTCGCCTATTATAATCGTGGCATGACCTATCGCGCCAAGGGCGAGCCAGATCGCGCCATTCCCGATTACGATCGCGCCATCAAACTCAACGACAACGACGCCGTCGCCTACCAAAGCCGCGGCCTCGCCTATCGCGACATTCGCGACTACGAGCGCGCTATCCAGGATTTCGACCAGGCGCTGCGGCTCAAACCGAACTACATTCTGGCGTTGAACGATCGCGGCATCGCCTACGCGGCCAAAGGACAGGTTGATCGCGCCATCCAGGACTTCGATCAGGCGATCTTGCTCGATCCACGCGACGCCTTCGCCTACAACAACCGTGGTCTTGCCTATCGCAACCGGGGCGCGGTCGACCGCGCGATCAAGGACTACGACCAGGCCATATTGCTGAACGGCAATTACGTGCTGGCCTACTACAACCGCGGCAATGCCTATTACGACAAGCGGGACTATGACCGCGCGATCCGCAATTACGATACGGCGATCAGCCTCGATAAGAACTACGCGCTGGCCTATTACGATCGCGGCGTGTCCTATTTCGAAAAGCGCGACTACGACAAGGCTTTGTCAGACCTCACGTTGGCGATCAAACTCGATCCCAAGGATACGCTTTCCTACTACAATCGCGGCGTTACCCACGCCGCGCGCGGCGACGCCGACAAGGCCATCGCCGACTTCGATCAGTCGATCCGCATCGACCCGAAGAACGCGCTGGCATTCTACAACCGCGGCCTCGTTCTGCGCGGCAAGGGCGAGGAAGAACGCGCCATCGGCGACTTCAGCCAGGCTATCAAATTCGACCCGAAGAATTCGCTGGCCTATTACAATCGCGGCATTGCCTATCGCAACCGCGGCGAAGTCGACCGCTCGCTGGCCGATCTCGATCAGTCGGTCACCATCGATCCGACGAGCGCACTTGCCTATTTCGAGCGTGCCCGTGCCCGCTCCGACAAACGCGACTACGACCGCGCCATCGCCGATCTGAACCTCGCGATCAATATCAAGCCGGACTACACCGCCGCCTTCAACCTGCGCGGTCTGGCCTATGACGGGAAAGGCGACAGCGATCGCGCCATCGCCGACTACGATCAGGCGCTGCGCATCGATCCGACTTTCGCGCCGGCTTTTACCAATCGCGGCATGGCATATCAGCGCAAGCGCGACTTCGACCGCGCCATCGCCGACTTCGATCAGGCCATCAAGGCCAATCCGAGCTACGCCGTCGCCTATTTCAACCGTGGCCTTGCACGGCAGGACAAGCGCGAGTTCGAGCCGGCCATCGCCGATTTCACTCGCGCCATCAAGCTCGAGCCGAACAACGCCGCCGCCTATAATGCGCGCGGCTTCAGCCACATGAGCCGTAACGCGGACGATCTGGCCTTCGCCGATTACGACCAGGCAATCAAACTCAACCCGAATTTCGCAACTGCCTTCTATAACCGCGGCCTTGCCTATTTCGAGCGTCGTGATTTCGACCGCGCCATCGCCGACCTTACGCAGGCGGTCCGTGTCGACCCGCGCGACCCGCTCGCCGTCCATGCGCGCGGTCTCGCCTATCGCGAACGCCGCGACTTCGAGCGCGCCATCGCCGATTACGATCAGGCGATCCGGCTCGACCCGAAATTCACCGCTGCCTATGTCGATCGCGGCAACGCCTTCCAGGGCAAGGGCGACTACGACAACGCCATCCAGAACTATGATACCGCGATCAAGCTCGATCCTAAATACGCCGCCGCCTTCACCGAACGCGGCAATACCTATGCCGCGCGCGGCATGATCGACCGCGCCTTGCTGGATTATGAGCAGGCGATCAAGTTCAATCCGAGCTATGCCGGCGTGTTCAACAGCCGCGCGCTGTTACACCAGCGCAAGGGCGATCAGGTCAAAGCACTGGCCGACTTCGACCAGGCGATCAAGCTCGATCCACACTTTGCGGCAGCGCTTAACAACCGCGGCTCGATCTACCAGAGCCGGGGCGAATTCGACCGCGCCATCGCCGACTTCGACCGCGCCATCGCCGCCAATACCTATTACGATTCGGCGCTGAACAACCGCGGCATGGCCTACAAGAGCAAGGGCGAGCTGGAACGCGCGCTGAAGGATTTCGACCATGCCCTGGCGATCAATTCCAGCTTCACCGTAGCGCTTCTCAACCGCGGCGAAACTTTGGAGAAGCTCGGCTACCACGATCGCGCCATCAAGGACCTCGATCAGGTCATCCGGCAGAATACCGGGAACGTCGTGGCGTTCAATACGCGCGGCCTGGCGCTGAGCAACAAGAACGAGTTCGACCGCGCCATCGCCGACTTCAGTCAGGCGGTTCGGGTCGATCCGCAATTCGCCCAGGGATATAACAACCGTGGTCTGGCCTACCGCGCCAAGGGCGACATCGATCAGGCTCTCGCCGATTTCAGCCAGGCAACGCGCCTCGATCCGAATTTCTCGCTCGCCTTCTCGAACCGTGGCAATGCCTATTACGACAAGCGCGACTACGACCGCGCCATCGCCGACCTCAACCAGGCGATCAAGCTCAATCCCGCCTTTGTGCGCGCCTATTACGACCGTGGCATCGCCTTCGGCGCCAAGGGCGACTCCGACCACGCCATCGCCGACTTCGATTTCGCGCTCAATCTCGACCCGAAAAATGCGGTCGCGCTCAACAATCGCGGCCTCGCCTATCAGCGCCGCGGCGACACCGATCGGGCCATTGTCGATTACGTCGAAGCGCTCAAGCTGAGCCCGACTTACGTCGCTGCGCTCTACAATCGCGGCAACGCCTATTTCGACAAGAACGACCTCGATCGTGCCATCGCCGACTTCACCCAGGCGCTCAAGGTCGACGGCAAGGACGTCTATTCGTTGCACGACCGTGGCATCGCTTACTACGAAAAGAATGACCACGAGCGCGCCATTGCCGATTTCGAAGCGACGATCAAGCTCAAGCCGGCCTACACGATCGCCGCGACTCCGCGCGCCAATGAAGTTCGTAGCCAGCGCGGCTTTGACCGCGACGTAATGCAGGTGGCCCAGCCTATCCGCGTCAGTCCTATCTTCGCCCTCGCTTATAACGAGCGCGGCATCGCCGCGGGCGGGAAGAAGGATTATGATCGCGCCATTGCCGATTTCGATCGCGCCATCCGGCTCAATTCGAATTTCTCCACCGCCTATTACAATCGCGGCACAGCGTTCTTCCAAAAGCGCGACATTGAGCGCGCGATCGTCAACTATGACATCGCGATCCGACTGAATCCGAAAGACGCGATGGCCTATTACGACCGTGGCGTCGCCCATTACGACCGCGCCAATTTCGATCGCGCGGCCTCCGACTTTGAACAGGCGACCAAGCTCGACGTCAAAAATGCCTCGGCATTCTATAATCTCGGCATCGCGTTGCACGAGAAGCGCGAATTTGACCGCGCCGTCGAAAGTTTCAGCCAGGCCGTCAAGATCAACCCCGGCCTTGCCGCCGCATACAGCGCACGCGGCTATGCACAGGCCAGCAGGGGCGACTACGACAAGGCCGTCGCCGATCTGACCCAGTCAGTTAAGCTCGCCGCCGGCGATTCCATCGCCTATAACGATCGCGGCATCGTCTTTGGTCTCAAAGGCGAGCCGGACCGCGCCATCGCGGATTTCGATCAGGTAGTGGCGATCAATGGATCCTTCGCTTCGGCGTTCAATAACCGCGCTATCGCCTACGCTTCCAAGAGCCAGCTCGAGCGCGCCGTTCAGGATTACGATCAGGCGATCAAGCTCAATGACGGCTACGCCGTCGCATACTATAATCGCGGCAACGCCCGCTACGATATGGGCGACTTCGCCCAGGCAGCGGTCGACTATTCAAGCACGATCAGGATCAACCCGGGCGATACGCTGGCTTGGCACAACCGCGGTAATGCCTATGCCAACCGCCGCGATTTCGACCGTGCCATCGCCGACCTGACCCAGGCCCTCAAGATCAATCCGGCGTACGCGCAAGGGTACAACGACCGCGGCGTCGCCTACGGTGCCAAGGGCGACCTCGATCGCGCCATACTCGATTTCGATCAGGCCGTGAAGTACGACGCCGGCAACAGCCTGGCTTATTACAATCGCGGCCTGGCGTTTCGCGACAAGAACGCGGTCGACCGCGCCATCGAGAACTTCGATCAGGCCATCAAGCTCAATCCGAACTACGCGGTCGCTTTCTATAACCGCGGCAATGCCTTTGAATTCAAGCGCGACTTCGGCCGCGCCATCACCGATTTCGATACCGCGATCAACATCAAACCGGACTATGCGGCGGCCTATTACGATCGCGCCCTCAGCTACGGCGCCAAGGGCGACGTCGACCGCGCCATTGCCGACTTTACCGCGGCGATCAAGTATGACGCCGCCAATGCCCTTGCCTACTACAATCGTGGCATTGCCTTCCGGCTCAAAGGCGACCTCGACCGAGCCATCGCCGACTTCTCCGAGGCGGTGAAGCTGGACCAAAAGTTGACGCTCGGCTTCTACCAGCGCGGCAGCGCCTATTTCGAAAAGCACGATATGGACCGCACAGTGGCCGATTTCTCGTCCGCGCTGTCGCTGAACGCCGCTTACGAGAATGCCTACTATCATCGCGGCCTCGCCTATCGTGAAAAGCGCGACTTTGAACGCTCCATCAACGATTTCAGCCAGGCGATACGGCTCGACGGCAAAAATGCGCAGGCGTTCGGCAATCGCGGCCGCGCCTTCCGCATGAAAGGCGACATCGAGCGCGCACTCGCCGACCTCGATCAGGCCATTCGGCTCGACCCGAAGCTCGCTTCGGCTCTGATCGATCGCGGCACCACGCACGGCTTGCGCGGCGACAACGACCGCGCCATTCAGGATCTCGACGCCGCGATCAAGCTCGATACCAAGAGCGCCGTCGCCCGAAACAATCGCGGCTTCGCCTGGCGCAATAAGGGCGACGTCGACCGCGCCATCGCCGACTTCAGCGAGGCCATCAAGCTCGACGCCGGCTACACCATCGCCTATTTCAACCGCGCCAACACTTATTACGAGAAGCGCGATTATGACCGCGCCATCGCCGATTTCGACGCGGCGATCAAGCTCGATAGCAGTTTGGCCGCCGCCTATAATGGACGCGGCATTGCCTATGACAGCAAAAATGACCTTGACCAGGCGATTCTGAATTTCAGCCAGGCGATCAAGCTCGACCCGAAATATGCGCGCGCCTTCAACAATCGCGGCTTTGCCTACCGCAACAAGCGCGACACCGAGCGCGCCATCATTGACTACAACCAAGCGCTGGCGCTCGAGCCGGACTATGCGCTGGCTCTCTATAACCGCGGCTTCGCCTATTACGACAAGCGCGACTATGAGCGTTCGGCTCGCGACATAAACCAAGCGATCAAGCTCAACCCGAATGTCGCGAACGCCTTCCTTGACCGCGGCATTGTCTTCTACGACAAGCGCGACTTCGACCGCGCCATCGCTACCAGCGACCCGCTGCTCGACGCGCCGGCCACATACTCGGTCAGCTTCAGCGGCCGTGGTGTGGTTTACGAAAACCGCCGCGAGGGCGACCGCATCATCCGCGACGCCAATCAGCCGATCCGGGCCAACCTGTACAATGCCTACGTCTATTCGCCCGACACGTTTATCTCGCCGCCGCCGCAGCCAGCGGCGGCAGCCGCCGAGGCCGAGAGCCCCGTCAAGGTGACGCCGCGCGCCGAAGCGCCGGCGCCCACCAAGGCGCACGCCGAAGCGGTTGAAATAGTCTTTGTGCCGATGCCACAGGCGCGACCCGAGACAGCGCCGAAGTTGCCGGAAAAACGCGCCGACGCGGCGCGCGCACCGCAACGCCACTAGCTTTAAGCCGCGGCGTCAACCGGCGGCGGAACGGTGTATGCTTGGGATGGCGTCCGTCGAGACGGCGCCGCCGACGCCTTGCCCGATCATCACCAG
>CAMAUC010000047.1 GCA_945861265.1 Rhizobium sp. Q54
GCGCATACGCCCGACAATCCGGACTGGCGCGTGCTCAACGCCCAGGGCGCGGTGCTCGATCAGTTGGGCCGCCATCCGGAGGCGCAGCGGCATTATTCGTCGGCGCTCAAGATCGTGCCGGATGAGCCGTCGGTCTTGTCCAATCTCGGTCTGTCCTATTTGCTGATGAAGGATCTGCCGCGCGCCGAAGTGACGCTGCGGCGCGCGCTGGCGCAGCCGAATGCCGATCCGAAGGTGCGGCAGAACCTTGCGCTGGTCGTCGGCCTGCGCGGCCGTTTCGACGACGCCGAGAAAATCGCGCGCGAAGGTCTCACCGACGCCGAGGCTTCCGCCAATGTCGCCTATCTGCGCCAGATGCTGGCGCAACAGAAAGACTGGAAGAAGACCGGCGCCAAGCCGTTCGTGCCGCAGCCCAACCCGGGCGGCTGATACCGGTTAATTGACCGCCATGACCTTGATCACGGCCGGTCCGAGAATCACCACGAACAGCACCGGCAGGAAGAACAGGATCATCGGCACCGTCAGCTTCGGCGGCAGGCCGGCGGCCTTCTTCTCGGCCTCCGACATGCGCATGTCGCGATTTTCCTGCGCCATCACCCGCAGCATATTGGCGAGCGGCGTGCCGTACTTCTCGGCCTGGGTCAGCGCCATACAGACCGACTTCACGCCGTCGAGGTCGGTGCGCTTGGCGAGGTTGTCATAGGCCTGCCGGCGATCCGGCAGATAGGACAATTCGGCCGTGGTGAGGGTGAGTTCTTCCGCCAGCGCCACCGATTGCGAGCCGACCTCGTCACCAACCTTCTTCAACGCCGCTTCGATCGACATGCCGGATTCGACACAGATCAGCAGCAAATCGAGCGTGTCGGGAAAAGCGCGCTTGATCGATTGCTGGCGCTTCTGGATCTTGCTCTTCAACAGCATCCACGGCAGGTGCATGCCGATATAGGCGGCGGCGATGCAAAGCCCGAGCTTGACGGTCGCCGGCTGATTGAACTCGATGACCACGAACAGATAGAACGCCGCCGCAAGGAAGGCGACAATGGGCGTCACCATGCGGAAAAACAGATAGGTGACATAGGGCGCTTGGCCGCGATAGCCGGCCTGCACCAGCTTGAGCCGGGCCTCTTCCTGGCCGACCCATTTGCTCAGGTTAAAGCCCTCGACGATGGTCTGGATATATTGCTTGGGCGATTCCCGTAAGGAGACCTTCTGCTTGCCCTGGGCCATGCGCTCGCGCTCGCGCGCGCGGATTTTTTCGCGCTCGACCGCGACCGCTTTCATCCGCTTGCCGAGCGGGTCGGCGAAGACAACGGGCATGGCCAGCGTTAATACTGTGGCGGCCGCGCCGATGGCGGCGAACAGCACCAGCATCGTCTGGGTATTGATGGCACTGGCGATATAATCGAGCATCGGTCCGGCTTTTCGCTTTTGCTAGAAATCGAAATTGATCATCTTCTTCATGACGAGAACGCCCATCGACATCCACATCACTGAACCAACGAGCATGACGTTGCCAAGCGGCTCGGTGAACAGCAGGTTGATGTATTGCGGGCTGGTCACCCAGACCAGCGTCATCACCGCCACCGGCAGCGCGCCGATGATCGAGGCGGAAGCCTTAGCCTCCTGCGACATCGCCTGGATCTTGCCCTTCATCTTCTTGCGGTCGCGCAACACGCGCGACAGGTTGCCGAGCGCTTCGGCCAGATTGCCGCCGGCCTTCTGCTGAATGGCGATGACGATGCCGAAGAAGTTCGCTTCCGGCACCCGCATGCGCTCATAAAGCTTGCCACAGGCCTCGCCGAGCGGAATGCCGATGGCTTGCGTCTCGACGATGGCGCGAAATTCGGATTTGAGCGGCTCGGGCGCCTCGACGGTGATCATTTTCAGGCAGTCGAGCAGCGGCAGGCCGGCCTTCACGCCGCGCACGACGATGTCGACGGCGTCCGGGAAAGCGTTGAGAAACTTCGACTCGCGCCGCTTCTTGAAGAACGACAGCAGCCAGCGCGGCAGACCGAATGCGCCGGCGAAACCGATGCCGATGGCCGGCAGCAGCCCGGCATTGCCGACGAGGCCGGCGATGAACAGGACGCAGCCGATGATCACCGAAATGACCATGAATTTCTGTTTCGACCAGGTCAGCCCTGCCTGCGCGATCTTGACCGACAGCGACGGATTCTTGCTCTTCTTGTGCCGTTCCTCGAATTCCTTCAGCGTCTTTTCGACGGAGTCACGGCGCGATACCTGCGTGCCGCGCGCGGCGCGCACCACCGGCTCGGACCTGGCGACGCTGGCGACGCGCTTCTCCGTCTTGCGTTCACCCGACAGGATCGGAAACACGAAGACGTAAACGAGGCCGCCGACTGCGACGGATGTCAGGAAAAAAACAGCGAGTGCGTCCACAGCGTCCCCCGCTTAACCGTTCAGGGTTTCATTGATGGATTCGGCGGCGTCGAGGGCGGCGGCGAGCCGCTTTTCCTCGCCGTAATAGCGGGCGCGATCCCAGAAGCGCGGCCGGCCGATGCCGTTCGATTTATGCCGGCCGATGATGTTGCCGTTCGCGTCTTCGCCCATCATGTCGTAGATAAACAGGTCCTGGGTGATGACGACATCGCCTTCCATGCCCATCACCTCAGTGATGTGGGTGATGCGGCGCGAGCCGTCGCGCAGGCGGGTGGCCTGGATGACGACATCGACGGAGCCGGTGATCATCTCGCGAATGGTGCGCGAGGGCAGCGAGAAGCCGCCCATGGTGATCATCGATTCGAGGCGCGACAGCGCTTCGCGCGGGGTATTGGCGTGCAGCGTGCCCATCGAGCCGTCATGGCCGGTGTTCATCGCCTGCAGCAGATCGAAAGCCTCGGGTCCGCGCACTTCGCCGACGATGATGCGTTCCGGCCGCATACGCAGACAGTTGCGCACCAGATCGCGCATGGTCACCTGGCCTTCGCCTTCGAGGTTGGGCGGGCGGGTTTCCAGACGCACCACATGCGGCTGCTGCAATTGCAATTCCGCCGCGTCCTCGCAGGTGATGACGCGCTCGTCGTCATCGATGAATTGAGTGAGACAGTTGAGCAGCGTGGTCTTGCCGGAGCCGGTTCCGCCGGAAATCAGGCAGTTGACGCGGCAGCGGCCGATAATGCGCAGCACCTCGGCACCCTGTTCGGTGATGGTGCCGAACTTGACCAACTGGTCGAGCGTCAGCTTGTCCTTCTTGAATTTACGAATGGTGAGCGCCGGCCCGTCGATCGCCAATGGCGGCACGATGGCGTTGACGCGCGAGCCGTCCGGCAAGCGCGCATCGCATATCGGCGAACTTTCATCGACGCGGCGGCCGATCTGGCTGACGATGCGTTGGCAGATGTTCAATAGCTGCTGATTGTCGCGGAAACGAATGCCGGTGCGCTGAATCTTGCCCTTGACTTCGATGTAGACGGTGCCCGAGCCGTTGACCATGATGTCCGAGATGTCGTCGCGGGACAACAGCGGTTCGAGCGGACCGAAGCCGAGCACGTCGTTGCAGATGTCATCGAGCAGTTCTTCCTGCTCGGAGATCGACATCACGATGTTCTTGATCGAGATGATCTCGTTGACGATGTCGCGGATTTCCTCGCGCGCCGAATCGGCGTCGAGCCGCGCCAGTTGGGCGAGATCGATCGCCTCGATCAGTGCGCCGAAGATCGTGCTCTTGGTGGTGTAATAGGCTTCCGAGCGGCGCGAATCGACCGCGCTCGGCACCATGTTTTGCGTTGATACCGTGCGGGACGGCGACGGCGGCGGCACCAGCGCGGCGCCGAGCCCGTCGGATGGAAAGGGCGTGCGGCCGGTTTCCATCGCCGCGCCGGTGCCGGGCTTTTGCGTTTCGGCGGCGGGTTTCGCGGGCACGGCAACGGGCGCCGCCGCCGCGGCCATGTGGCCATGGCTGACAGGCGCCGGTGCGCGAGCTTCAGAACTTCCGCTACGCTTTCCGAACAAGGCAAGTTACTCCAGACAATTTCAGGTCGTGCTTCGGTACGAAGGCGTTCTAGCGACTCATCAGTTTCGACAGCAGCGGCGACAGCAGACCGGTACGCGCGCGCTTGGCCTCGGCGCGCCCGGTCAGGACCTGCGCCATCTGGCGGAACATGTCCGCCGTCTTATGGCTCGACGACACTTCGGCGATCATCTGGCCGTTATTGGCGGCGGTGCCGAACAGCTGCGGCTCAAACGGGATCACCACCAGCGGCTCGTCTTCCAGAGCCTTGGCGAAGTCGCCCGGCGCGATTTCCGGACGCTTCGGCACGCCGACCTGGTTGAGACAATAATGCGGTCGGTGATCGTTCGGCCGCGCCGCGCGCAGCAGATCGACCATGTTCTTGGCGTTGCGCAGGTTCGCCAGATCGGGGCCGGCGACAACGAGAATTTCGTCGGCGCTCACCAAGAGCCGCTTGGTCCATCCCGACCACATATGCGGCACGTCGAGCACGACACAGGGGATAGATGTACGCAGCGAATCGAGAATGGAATCGAAGGCTTCGGCGCCGAAGTCGTAGACCCGTTCCAGGGTCGCCGGCGCCGCCAGCAGGCTGAGATGGTCCGTGCACTTCGACAGCAGGCGGTCGATGAAGGCGGTGTCGATACGATCGGGCGAGAACACCGCGTCGGCGATGCCCTGCGGTGGATCCTGATTGTAGTCGAGCCCGGCGGTGCCGAAGGCCAGATCGAGGTCGGTGACGACCGAATCGAGCGCCAGATCGCGCGCGATCGCCCAGCCGATATTATGCGCGACCGTGGAAGCGCCGACGCCGCCTTTGGCGCCGACCACTGCGATGATACGGCCGACCGGCTTGGCTTCCGGTGACGAGAACAGACCGCAGATCGAGCGCACGACGTCGATGGTGCCGACCGGCGCGATCAGATAGTCGCTGACGCCGCGCCGGGTCAGCTCGCGATATAGCGTGACATCGTTGACGCGGCCGATCACGATCACCCGCGTGCCGGCGTCGCAACACTCTGCCAGTTGGTCGAGGCGGCCGAGGATGCTGTCGCCGCGGCTTTCCGCCTCGATGACGATGACATTCGGCGTCGGCGCGGTGCGATAGGCCTCGACCGCGGCGGTGGCGCCGCCCATCTGGATTTTGACGTGCGCCTTGCCGAGGCGGCGATCCTCGCCGGCGGCCTGCACGGCGGCGGCGGTCTCGACCGTTTCGCAAAAGGCCTGCACCGACACGCGCGGCGCCGGCGCGATATGTTCTTCGACGACGGCGGCCGCGGGCGGCGGCGGCTCATCCGGTGCGAGGGCGACCTGGCTGGCGTGCTTGATCATTTGCCGATACTGCTGATTTTGCCGGTGTCGTAACCGGTATAGGTGCCGGAGGGGCTTTCACCCTTGCGGAATTTGTCGATCGCCACCGAGCGGCGCCCGCTATAGGCCGGCTGTTCGCCGCGCGGCTGCACAAGGTCGGCGGGATTGTCGAGCATGGCGGCGAAATTGCGCTGGCTGGCGCAGCCGAGATTGTAGTACGGCCGGTTCTCCGAGTAGCTCGCATCCTGGCCCGGACCGAGATTGTACGGCCATTGCCCGCACGGCCCGGCCTCGGCGGTGAGCTTCGAATAGTTGATCTTGATGCTGGCGAGCGTGGTCGATGACGGCCGGTAATTGCGGATATAGACCGCGTCGCGCGGCACGCCTGAAGCGGCGAGAATCGAATAGACCTCGCGCATCGAGTCCGCCGCGGCATGGTCGGTGGGCCCGCCCTGCGGCACGTCGATGACGATGCCGCTGGTGGCTTCGCGCCGCCACAATTGCGCGAACGACAGCACGTCGGCGCGCTGCGCCGGATTGAGTCCGCCGCGATTGCGGCCGAGGAAAACTTCGACGCGGCGGTCGCCTTCCTTCAGATTGATCGGATGACGCTCGCGATAGTCGGTCGGATAGGCTGACTCTGACTGATTGGTCTGATAGCAGCCGGCCAGCATCAGCGCGAAGCCACCAGCCGCCAGCAGCCGCGAGGCCGCGCGTGCATGGCGTCGCACCATCGCCGCATGAATTGCCAACATCTTCTCGTCTCCGCCGCTCAATCGAGGATGAATCCGTACTTGCCGTGGTAACCGTTGCCGGCCTGCTGCGGCTCGGGTTTGTTGGCGCTGCCGTAGATGCGGTTGAGCCGGCCGAGCAGCGCGTTCGACGGGTCGCTCGGGTCCGCGAAGCCATCATCGGGCCGCGACAATTGTTTCTGCGCCACCGCCCGCACCACATAAGGCGTGACGATGACGACCAGTTCGCTCTGGTGATTGATGTAGTCGCGGCTCTTGAACAGCGCGCCTAGGATGGGCAGTTGCATCAGGCCGGGCGTGCCGTTGATCTGCTGTTTGGTCTGTTCCTGGATCATGCCGGCCAGCGCCAGCGAGCCGCCGGACGGAATTTCGACCGTGGTTTCGGCGCGCCGCGTCGAGATCGACGGGATGGTCAGGGTCTGCGTCGAACCGGGGACCGAGAGAGTCAGGCCGTTTTCGGTCGACAGGTCGGACACTTCGGTCATCACCTTGAGGCTGATGCGGCCTTCCGACAGCACCACCGGCGTGAACACCAGACTGACGCCGAATTTCTTGAAGTCGACCTGCGCCTGACAGACCGGCGGCGATTTGGTGGTGTCGCACGACAGGCCGTTGGGAATCGGGAATTCGCCGCCGGCGACGAAGCTAGCGGTCTCGCCGGAGATGGCGGTCAGGTTCGGCTCGGCCAGCGTACGCAGCACGCCGGCCCGGTCCATCGCCCGCAAGGTGGCGTTGACGCCCTTCACATTTCCGCCGAAGGCGGTTTCGGTGAGCGTCTGGCCGGTGGCGGAAAAAGGGTTCTGGGTGTTGAGGTTCACCACCGAGGAGCCGTAGTTGAAGCTGCCGGACAGATCGATGCCGAGCTGCTTGATGATGTCGCGGCGCACTTCGGCGACCGTCACCTTGAGCATGACCTGATCGCGCCCGCGCACCGAAATGCCGTTGACCACCTTGGTCGTGTCGCCGACCAGCCGGGAGGCGAGGTCGAAAGCCTGTTGCGATTCGGCGGCGCTGGCGGCGGAACCGGACAGCATGACGCCGTCGCCGACGCCTTCGATGCGGATGTCGGCGTCCGGCATCGACTGCTTGAGCGCGGCGCGTACACCGTTGAGATCGCGCGTCACCGCGATGTCGAAGCCGGCGATCTGCTTGCCGTTGGCGTCGAAGAAAAAGATGTTGGTCTGGCCTATCTTGACGCCGATCATGTAGACGCGGCGCGACGAACGGACCACCGCATTGGCGACCGTCGGGTCGGCGACCAGCACATCCTTGATGTCGGTCGGTAGATCGATGGCGACCGACTTGCCGATGCCGAGCGGCACGAAGCGCGAGGTCGCTTCGCTGGCCGCGACCTGGATCACCTGCACCGGCGCCGGATCGGCGGCGCGCGCGATGTGAATCGAGGTCAGCATCGCCCCGGCCATCGCCGTTATCACGGCGGCGCGGACCAATGTGCTTTTGGCAAATGCCCTGGTGGAAACCTTGGCCATGTCGCTCATGTCCTTTTGACCGGTCATCGCGGAGTCGTCATCGTGCCGACGCCGAAGCGGACGATGTTGACGCCGGTGCGCTTGGTATCGTCGGTCGGTTCGGTTTGTTGCGATGCATCGGTAATGCTGCGTAGCGACAGCGATATCGTGCCGATCTGTTGCGACAGGCTCAGCGTCTCGACCTGACCGGGCGTCAGTTCAAGCGTCGCCGTCTTGCCGATCACGACTTTCTGGCCGTTTTTTTCCTCGATGTTCTGGTCGATCGCCAGCACGCGGATATTGCTGAGAACCGTCTCGCTGGCATTCGGTTCATTGCCGCTGGCCTTGTCGCGGCGCGACAAGACAACATCGACGCGATCGTTTGGCAGAATGAAGCCGCCGGCGCCGGTTTCCGGCGAAATCTGAATCGACATCGCGCGCATGCCCTGCGGCAGGATCGCGGCCATGAAGCCGGAGCCCTTGGCATTGACCAGCTTGGCCTCGCGGATCGGTTCGCCGGCGACGAAAGGAACGCGGGCGATCTGGCCGGACAAATTTTCGATAGCGCCGGGACGATCCGATTTGCGGATGAAATTGCCGGTCGCGGCATTAGCCGGCCAAGGCTGCCATTGGATTTCGCCGGGCGACACGGTCTGCCCCATCGCGATATCGGATCGCGCCACCAGAATATCAATGGTGTCCGGCTTGACCGGAGCGGCGACCGGGGTTTCCGGCGGCTTCTCGGTACGGCCCGCCAACAGCGCAGCAATGCCACCGGCACCGATGGCGACCGTCAGGACGACTAGACGCGCGGCTTTCATACGCTCACTCTCACCAACAAAGTGACCGGACCGGCCACCTGAAACACATGGCGGCCGAGACGGCCGCTTGCATGGATTTGACCAGCTAAAGGTCAAGGCATGGTTAAGGAGCGGTGACTAAATCGAGTTAATAATTTGTTGCGTTTATGGCGTCTGGCGGCGCCCGAAGAAGCGAAAATAAAATCGCAAAATTCGGAATGAAAAGCCTGCGCTAAAGACCGAAGCCGGGCATCCACAAGGTTTTCGGATAGACCATCAGCGCGGCGGCCGCGAGCGCGATACCGTAAGGCACGCCGCCGCCGGTTTCATGCAGGCGCATGATCCACTTTTGTCGCGCCAGCACGGCGGGCAATGGCAGCTTGCGAAACTGGATCAGCACCAGCGTCAAGACGCCGCCAAACAGCGAAGCGTAAGTGACATAATCGAGCAGATGGTCAAAGCCGAACCATAGCGCTGTCGCGGCCGCCAGCTTGGCGTCGCCGCCGCCGATCCAGCCTTGCGAGAAAAAGCCGAAAGCGACGGCCAGTACCAGCGCTCCGGCCGCCAGATGCAGGCCGACCGCGGACAGGCTCATGCCGGTGACGATCGCCAGAAGGCAGAAGCCGCCGGCCAAAGCCAGCGACAGGCGATTCGAAATCGTCATGGTGAAAAGGTCGCTCGACGCGGCAAACGCCATCAGCGCGGGAAACAACAGGAGCCGGATCGCGTCGGTGAGCGTCATTGCAAGAGTTCCTACGGCGCCACCGTCCGGCGCACCGGCCATATAACAGTGCGATGATTGCCGATCGGTTAGCACAATAGCAAAAGGCTCCGGCTTTACGCCGGAGCCTTTGAAGTTTCTGGGTCGACCGGACTACTTGAGCTGGGTCGAAATGCTCGTGAACTTGGTGTTCAGCGAGGTGCCGAGGCCGTTGACGACCGCGATGATCGCGACCGAGATGCCGGCGGCGATAAGGCCGTATTCGATGGCGGTGGCGCCCGAATTGTCCTTCAGGAAACGCGAAAGGAGATTCTTCATTGGTAGCTCCATGATCCACTCGTGGCTGTCTGAGCTGGTTCGGAACACTGGATTAGCTCCAGTTATCCCGGGCCATACCGGCAACCTACGCCGGAGGTCTTGCAGCAATATTAAAGTTCATCTCTAAATTCGAGGTGATTGCCTGTATATAAATCGTAGTTAAGAAGATGTAACTGAATGAATATTACGGTTAATAAAATATTTCTGCGCAAATCATCCATAATATGCTTTTATCAGACACACAAATACATAGAGTTACGGTGGCTGTTCACAGCAACTTGAGAATATCCCGGGGACGACGCGGCAAGTGTCGCGGCCGCCAATACTCGCGCGCCGCTCTCCCACCACGCTGGGCAAAGCCAAATGCGGTGGCTTCACGGCATTTTAACCGCGCGGCGCGATACCGGCCTGACGGTTTTCGTCGTCGAGCGGGTGCAGAAATATGCTCACAGAGTTCATCTCCGTCTTCCAGGTTGCCGGCCAGACCGTCCTCAAGATCGTGCCGATCACGATCGGCCTTGGCTTGGTGTTCGCCGTGCTGACCCACTGGTCGGCGTGCAATCCCGGCCAGGTCTGGTGGCGCAAGCGCGAGATCGCGACCGACATCCTGTACTGGTTTCTCATCCCGATGGGCGCGCGCTTCGTGCGCATCGGCCTGATGGTGATGGGCGCGGCCTATATTTACGGCATTCACGGCTCCGATGCGCTGATCGCATTCTATGACGATGGCTTCGGCCCGCTGGCGCAATTG
Organism: Rhizobium sp. Q54; assembly: GCA_945861265.1. GTDB lineage: Bacteria > Pseudomonadota > Alphaproteobacteria > Rhizobiales > Xanthobacteraceae > Pseudolabrys. The sequence goes on from CAMAUC010000047.1 coordinate 10,093, forward strand.
CCCCTTTGGGCGCAGGCGCTCGTCTTTCTCATCGTCTCGGATTTCCTGTCGTACTGGTTTCACCGGCTCTATCATGGCGCGACGATGTGGAAGTACCACGCCATCCATCATTCCTCCTCGGAGGTCGACTGGATTTCGGCGGCGCGCTTCCATCCGGTCAATATCCTGCTCGGCACGGTTTTGATTGACGTCAGCCTGCTGCTGGCTGGCATTTCACCGAACGTGATGCTGTGGGTCGGTCCGTTCACGACGGCGTCGTCGGCCTTCGTGCATGCCAACCTGAACTGGACGCTCGGTCCGTTCAAATATGTGATGGCCGGTCCGGTGTTTCACCGCTGGCACCACACCGCCGCCGATCGCGGCGGCAACATGAATTTCGCCGGCACGTTCCCGATCTGGGATCTGATGTTCGGCACCTGGTACATGCCGGAGAACGAAATGCCGGATGCCTATGGCGTCGACGACAAGGAATTCCCGCAAAGTTTCGGCGGCCAGATGCTGTACCCGTTCCGCCAATAAACGGCGGGGCGCGCGGACGCCCTTTGCACTTCGTTCACCAATTAAACTTGCACTTCGTTCACCAATTTGCAGTCAACTGAGGGCCTTAGCGTAGGTCCGCGGCCCGTCATGGCCGCGGCTTTGAGTTGCGTAGCGTTGGAGAGTGCCATGTCGACCGTGTACGGGCGTCGCAAACGTTTGTCTGCCGCATTGGCGTGGACGCTGCTGGCCGCTCTCGCGCCTTCCGTTCAGCCGGTGCGCGCCGACGAGGTCTCGGTCTCGGTCGACGAAGCGCGGATCATGAAACTTCCGGACCGCGTCGCGACCATTGTCATTGGAAATCCGCTGATCGCCGACGCCGCGCTGCAAGGCGGCGGCATTCTGGTGCTGACCGGCAAGGGCTTCGGTTCGACAAATCTGCTGGCGCTCGACCGTACCGGCAAGGTGATCAAGGACACGACGATTCAGGTCGTCGGACCGGCCAGCCGCGATCTGGTCGTGGTTTATAAAGGTATTGAACGCGAATCCTACAGCTGCGCGCCCGAGTGCGAACGCCGGCTGACGCTCGGCGACTCGCCGACCTATTTCGGCACGATCCTGTCGCAAGCCGGCAGCCGCACCGGCGGCTCGGCCGGCGGCAGTGGCGGTGGCAGCAGCCCGCCGGCGCCGCGCTGAGACGCGGCTTCTTCGAGGGTTGCTCAAGTGCGGCCGCCACATGGTTAGCGGCAGACTAACGCGACTTGGCGGTTTGTCGGCAATCGGCGCAAGAAATTTAAAACGGGCTTTTGATATAAAAGACGCGAGTTTGCCGACGTTTCCGTCGCATCGGGTGACCGCCATGTTCGAGACGATCAAGATCAAGTCCTCGGATTGCCTGCGCGGCTTGCGGCAATCGCGCCTGTGCCGCCGCTTCGTCCGCCAGCAGGAGGGCAGCGCCGCGGTCGAGTTCGCGCTGATCGCGACGCCATTCCTGGCCTTGCTGTTCGCCATCATCGAAACCGCGATGGTGTTCTTCGCCGGCCAGACTCTGGAGGCCGCCGCCGCCGACTCGGCGCGTCTGATCATGACCGGCCAGGCGCAGACGCAAAACTTCAGCGCGTCCGATTTCAAGACCCAGGTGTGCAACCGGATCTACGGGTTGTTCGATTGCGCCGGCGGTGTCTATGTCGACGTCAAGAGCTATTCGAGCTTCTCCGCTGTTACCGCGACGCCCGTCACCGCCAGCAATTTCAGCACCGGCAACATGAGCTACAGTCCCGGCACGGTCGGCGATATCGTCGTCGTGTCTCTGTACTATCAGTGGCCGATCTACGTTTCGATGCTCGGCAACAACCTGAGAAATCTCAGCGGCAACAAGCGTCTGCTGGCCGCGACGTCGGTCTTCCGCGTCGAGCCGTACAAATGAGCGAGCGCGCCATGGCCCCCACGATGCAACCCACCGCCTTGAAGTCCAATATTCTGCGCCGCCTCGCGCGTGATCGCCGCGGCGTCTCGGCGGTCGAGTTCGCGCTGGTCGCGCCGGTGATGATCGGTCTCTATTTTGGCGTCGTCGAAACATCGGATGGCGTCGGCGCCGACCGCAAAGTCAGTCTGGTCACCGCGGCTCTGGCCAACCTGTCGGCGCAGGTCTCGACGATATCGAGTTCCGACATGACCAACATCCTCGACGCATCGAGTGCGATCATCGCGCCCTATGACAAGAGCAAACTGAAGATCACGGTCACCTGCATCAGCATCGATTCGAGCAAGAAGGCGACGGTGAAGTGGAGCGTCACACGTAACGGGGCGGCCAATACCGGGACCATGACGCTGCCGTCGGCGCTGGCTGTAGCCAGTACGCAGATCCTTCTGGCCGAGGCGTCCTACGCCTACACGCCGACCGTCGGCTACAACATCACCGGCACGATCAACCTGTCCGACAAGATGTATATGAGCCCGCGCATAACCGCGCCGACCTACGGAACCACCGCCTGCACCTGATCCTCTTTTTCGGGCGCATGATCTGATCCGAAAACGGTTCCCACCCCCGGGCCAAGCCCGAGGGCATGCTTTTCCGGATCATGCGCGCGCGCCGCTACGCGCTCTTGTGCTCGGCAATCGGCAGCGCGGTGGTCGACTTGATCCGCTCCATGGCGAAGCGCGACGTGACGTTCTTCAACGGCACGGTGGCGATCAGCTTCTTGTAGAACGTGTCGTAGCTCTGCATGTCGTGCACCACGACGCGCAGCACGTAATCGACGTCGCCGGCCATACGGTAGAATTCCATCACCTCCGGCATGGCGTTGACGACGTCGGCGAATTTCGCCAGCCATTCCTGCGAATGGTCGCCGGTCTCGACCGAGACGAAGACCGTGATGCCGAGGCCGACTTTCTCCGGATCGATCAATGCGACGCGCCGCATGATGACGCCGTCCGCCTCCAGCCGCTGCAACCGCTTCCAGCACGGCGTCGACGACAGGCCGACCTTCTGGCCGATGTCGGCGACGGATAGCGAAGCGTCCTGCTGGACCACGGCCAGGATCTTGCGATCGATAGCGTCCATTCTCCAATCTCCTCAAAATTCAGCATCACCATCTACGGTGCTGCCTAAAAATAGAATAGCATTCTTATTTGAGCGTACCATCTGTCTTTATAGAGAAAAATATTCTATTTCAAGAGTAATCCGACGCGCTATCGAGCGCCTTGATCCACCAGGACCGTCGCCATGAGAATTTTCGCCTCTTTTTTCACCCGTCAGGCCCGCGCCGCCGCGCTCGCCGCCGTCATGACGCTGGGCGCGACCTTCACCGCCTCGGCCGCGCAGCCGCTGGTGAACGTCGAATGGCTCAAAGCCCATCTCAACGACAAGAATGTGGTCGTCCTCGATATCCGTTCCGCCATCGATGGCGGCGGCGCGCAGGCTTACGCCGCCGCGCATATCCCCGGCAGCGTGCACAGCGACTATGACAAGGCCGGCTGGCGCGTCACCCGCAACGACGTGCCGTTCATGCTGCCGACCGTGGCCGAGCTGGAAAAGCTGATCGGCGACATTGGCATCGACGAAGACAAGCATGTCGTCGTCGTTCCGGCCGGCGTCAGCTACACCGATTTCGGTTCTGCCGCGCGGACCTACTGGACGCTCAAGGTTGTCGGCCTGAAAAACGTTTCGATCCTCGATGGCGGCGTCGCGGCCTGGCAGGCGGCAGGCCTTCCGGTCGAGCGGGGCGAAACCAGGCCTTCGGCGACGATTTTCACCGCGACGCTCGACAAGAGCCTGATCGCGCGCGGCACCGACGTCGAAACCATCGAAAGCAAAGGCGGCGGGACCTTGATCGACGCGCGGCCGGCCTCGTTCTTCCTCGGCAAGGAAAAGGCGCCGAACGCGGCCGCCTATGGCCACATTCCCGGCGCGCTCAATCTCGACAGCGCCTCCTACTACGATGAAAAATCGAACCGGCTGAAGCCGAAGGCGGAACTGGCCGCGCTGTCGGCGCAGGTGCCGGCGGGCCCGGCGGTGAGCTATTGCAACACCGGCCACTGGGCGGCGACCGACTGGTTCGTGCTGCACGAACTGCTCGGCCGCGAGGACATCCGTCTTTACGACGGTTCGATGGTCGAATGGACCGCCAACCCAAATCGCCCGGTTGAATCGGCGCGCACGAAGTGGGATGACTTGAAAAAGAAGCTCGGTCTGGGGTCGTAAGACTCAAAGGCTCGCGCGGCGTTTCGAGGAGACCCTATGTCCACCGCGACTTTGTCGGCGCCCGATAGCGGGGCCGTGCCCCGCATCGATTACCTGTTTCTCGGCGCGGCTCTGGCCGCGACGGGGATTCTGGTGGTTTTGGTGTTGCTCGATGGCCAGCCGGCCTCGGCGGCACTGATTCTCGGCGGCTTCGGTCTCGGCGTCGCATTCCTCAAAGCGGAATTCAGCTACACCGCCTCGTGGCGGCGCTTTCTCACGCGCGGTGAAGCCGGCGGCCTGATCGGCGGCCTGATCGTCATTGCCATCTGCGCGCTTGCTGTCGTGCCGGTGGCGGCGCTCAATAAAAATTTCGGCGGCGCCATCGCGCCGCTCGGGCCATCGCTCATCATCGGCGCGTTCGTCTTCGGCATCGGCATGCAACTCGCCAATGGCTGCGGCTCCGGAACGCTCTATACCGTCGGCGGCGGCTCCGGCCGCATGCTTGTCACCTTGGCGTTCTTTATCGTCGGCAGCGTGTTCGGCTCGCTGTCCTTGCCGTCGACCCTCGCGCTTGGCGGTGTCGATCCGGTGCTTGCTTCGGACTATCTCGGACCCTGGGGCGGCTTGTTGGCGACGCTTCTCAGCATCGCGCTCGCCGCTGGCGTCATGATCGCGATGGCGCGCAAGCGCGGCGCCAATTGGCGGCCATCGCGCAGCTACATCATCGGCGGCACCGTCATTGGGGTGCTGTGCATCGGCGTGTTCTTTGCCGGCGGCCATCCGTGGAGCGTGACCTACGGCTACACGATCTGGGGTGCGAAAATATTCGCTGCGCTCGGCTTCGACTTTTCGAATGCCGGTTTCTGGCAATGGCCGGGCAACAAGCAGGCGCTCACCAGTTCGGTCCTGTCCGATACGTCGAGTCTTACTGATTTCGGCATGATCTTCGGCGCCATGGCGGCGGCCGCCGCCACCAATCGTTATGCCGCCAACGCCTGGCCGCCACTCAAGTCATTGCTCGCCGCCGCGATCGGCGGCCTACTGTGCGGCTGGGGCGCGCGCATCGGCTTCGGCTGCAACATCGGCGCTTTCATCGGCGGCGTGGCCTCAGGTTCGCTGCACGGCTGGATCTGGTTTCTCGCCGCGCTGCCGGGCTGCATGATCGGCATCCGATTGCGTCCCGCCTTCGGCCTGTCGAGAGACTAGCGCATGATCCCGAAAAGTGGGTACCGGTTTTCGGACAAGATCATGCGCAAAAGGAAATAACCCCATGCGCAAAACCTATATGGCCGTTGTGCTACTTGCCCTTGTCGCCATCGTCGGCAATCATTTGACCAGCCCGTCGAGCGGACGCGCGGTGTCGCCGGAAGATTTCGCCGGCGCCTGCGCGCCCTGCGGCGCACCGTGCCCGTCGAAAAAGTGAGCGCCTAAGCCCGCTCTTTCAAAAACGTCTCGACCTCGGCGCGGTTCGCCGCGCCCATCAGTCCGCCGAAGCGCGTACATTTGATTGCAGCGGCGGCGGCGGCAAAGCGCATGGACAAGACGACATCGTGCGTTTCGACGAATCGGACGGCGAATGCGCCATGAAATGTATCGCCGGCCCCTAACGTATCGACCGCATCGACCTTGAACGCCTCCATGTGCCGGACCGCCCCTTTGTCGAGCCAATAGACCCCTTCCGGCCCGTCGGTGACGGCCAAAAAGCCGGCAAATCCGGCCCCGAGCTTTTTCAGCGCGGCGGGCAATTCCGTCTCTCCGGTCGCTTCCCGGATCGCATCGGCCGAGCAGATGACATGCGAACAGTTTTGCAGCAGCGGATCATCGGGCGGCGTCGGCTTGTCGAAATCCAGCACGCGCGGCAGGCCGCGCGCCTTGGCGGCCAGACAGATCGGCAGGCTGATATTGCTGTAGCGATTGTCGAGCATGGCCGCGTCGGCGCCGGCGACCGCGCCATCGGGATCGGCCGGGACCGCCTCGCTCAGACCCTGATTGCGGCGCGTGGCGATCATCTTCTCGCCGGTTGCGTCGATCATGATCAGCGACGCCGACGACTTCGCGCCCGGCACCCGCAGCGCCTGCGAGACGTCGATATTCTCATTGGCCAAGGTTTTGATGATCGTATTGGCGACGTCGTCGTGTTCGTCGCCAAGCGCGCCGATATAGGTGACCTGCGCGCCGAGGCGTGCCATCGCCACCGCGGCATTGCCGGCCTGGCCGCCGCTGGTGATGATGAATTCCGACGCCTGAACCTTTTCGCCGGGCTTTGGAAATTGCCCGACGCGCATGACCATGTCCTGCACGGCGCCGCCGGCACACACAATTCTCGGCGGTCGGTTAAGCGGCACGCGGTCAGTCAAAATCGATCCCGTCTTCGACCCAGGCCCGGATGATGTGATGCGCAATGGCTACCGGCGGCGGCGTCGTCAGGCCGTCCGGGTGGTTGCGCAGCAGCATGGTCACGATCTCATCCTTGCTAAACCAGCGGGCGTCTTCGAGTTCCGTCCGATCGACGACAATATCGTGGCTGAGCGCCTCGGCATGGCAGCCGATCATCAGCGAGGTCGGGAACGGCCAGGGCTGCGAGCGGTAATATTTCACCCGGCCGCAGACGATGCCGGCTTCCTCGCGGGTCTCGCGGTGCACCGCGTCTTCGAAGGATTCGCCGGGCTCGATGAAGCCGGCTAGGCACGACCACATGGTTGGCGCGAAGCGCGGTGAACGGCCGAGCAGGCAGCGCTCGCCGTCGACGATCAACATGATGACAACCGGGTCGGTGCGCGGGAAATGCTCAGCCTTGCAGGACGGGCACAGGCGCTTCCAGCCGGCATCGACCGCTTGCGTCGCCGCGCCGCAGTTCGAACAGAAACGATGCCGCAGGTGCCACTGCAGCACCGCCTTGGCTTCGGCGAGCGGCGGCAAATGTTGCGCGTCGACCAGGCCTTGCACGGCGATCGAGCGCAGATCGGTGACCAGGAGATCGTCGCGCGCTTTCAGCGCCTCGGCGGCGTCCTGCGCGATGCCGAGGCCGAAGCGGCCGTCGTTATCGAGATGGCCGAGGAAGATTGTTTCGGTGACGGGTGCAAAAGCGCGCGCCTCGGCGAGCGAAAACAGCGGATCGTTGAGGCTTGCGGCTTTTTTCGTGACGATCAGGTCGCCGCCGATTACATAGGCGCCGGCGCGCGCACCTTTGGCCATGGCGTCGATGGCGCCGGCGTTGCCGCGCAACTCGGCAGCGCGCTCGAGGCGGCTGTCGGTATAACCGAGGACGGGTCTAGAGCCGAGATTCGGGGGAGGTGACATCGCGCGGAAACTCGCACGGGGGACGGGGGAGTGCAATGCGGGAGGACGTGCCTATTCGGCGCTTATTTGATCGCAAGGGCTCGCCGCAGCGACTCGACCAATGCCGCCCGCGCGGCCGGCTCATAGTGCACCTGCGGCCCTGCGCCCCAGACCGGCTTCGGCCATGCGGGGTCCGTCTTGCTGCGCCCAAGGACATGCACATGCAGTTGCGCCACCATATTGCCGAGCGCGCCGATGTTCAGTTTGTCGATTGTGGCGACGGCTTTGAGCGCGTGCGACGCGGCGTTGATCTCGGCCAATAACTGGGCCTGATCCTCCGGGCCGAGATCGATGATTTCCGAGACGCCGGCTTTGCGCGGCACCAAGATCAGCCACGGGTAATTGGAGTCGTTTTCCAGCAGCACGCGCGACAGCGGCATGTCGCCGACCGGGATGGTGAGTTCGGAGAGCTTCGGATGCAGCGACCATTCCATCGTAGTGCCTTCGGAGTGCCTGATACCATTGGGAGAATGTTACGGGAGCGTATTTCGCCGGAAACCTAGCAGAGCGGCCTGGGCCCTGCTTGCTTTTGCGGGCCATCCGCCCGATATAGGTTCCGGGAGGTTGGCGGTGGACGAGCCACTCGCCAACCGGGTCAGGTCCGGAAGGAAGCAGCCCTAACGAGCCCGGTTCGGGTCGTTGTCAGCCTCCCACCCATTTTTTCCACGATTCGTTGGGCGTTAATTCCACCTGCGCCACCGCGGTGGGTGGCCCCGGCGTCTCAGGCTTGCAACAATAGGCACATGAGCGAACCCGAGAACCGCACCGGTCCTGGTTCCGCCCCGGCCGATCAGCCGGCCGGCGGCTATCGCGTGCTGGCGCGCAAATATCGCCCGTCGAGTTTCGAGGATCTGATCGGCCAGGAGGCCATGGTCCGCACCATCTCGAACGCCTTCGAGTCCGGCCGCATTCCGCAGGCCTGGATCCTCACCGGCGTGCGCGGGGTCGGCAAAACCACCACCGCCCGTATCCTGGCCCGCGCGCTCAATTACGAACTGCCGGACGGCTCGATCAAGGGCCCGACCATCCACATGCCGGTGATGGGCGTGCAGGATCAGGCGATCATCGACAGCCGCCACATCGACGTTCTCGAAATGGACGCCGCTTCGCATAACGGCGTCGACGACGTGCGCCAGATCAACGATGCGGTGCGCTATGCGCCGGTGTCGGCGCGCTACAAGGTCTATATCCTCGACGAAGTGCACATGCTGTCGACGGCGGCGTTCAACGCGCTGCTGAAGACTTTGGAAGAACCGCCGCCGCACGCCAAGTTCATTTTCGCCACGACCGAGATTCGCAAGGTCCCGGTGACGGTGCTGTCGCGCTGCCAGCGTTTCGATTTGCGCCGCGTTGATGCCGCCGTACTGGTCGAGCATCTGCAAAAGATCGCCGCCAAGGAAAATATCGAAGCCGAGCCGTCCGCGCTGGCGATGATCGCGCGCGCCGCCGAGGGCTCGGTGCGCGATGCGCTGTCGCTGTTTGATCAGGGCATCGCTCACGCCGCCGGGCCCGTGCGCGCCGAGGACGTGCGGCAGATGCTCGGTCTCGCCGATCGCGTCCGCATCGTCGATCTGTTCGAAGCGTTGATGAAGGGCGACATCGCCGCAGCGCTTGACGAATTGCGCGCGCAATACGATATCGGTGCCGATCCGGCAGTGGTGTTGAGCGATCTGGCCGAGTTCACCCATTTCGTCACCCGCGTCAAAGTCGTGCCCAATGTCGCCGATGACGTGTCGCTGTCGGAAGCCGAGCGCGTGCGCGGCAAGGCCTTCGCCACGCAATTGTCGATGCGGGTGCTGTCGCGCTGCTGGCAGATGCTGCTGAAAGGCGTCGGCGAGGTGCAGGCCTCCGGCCGTCCGGTCGCTGCCGCCGAAATGGTGCTGGTGCGTATTGCCTATGCCTCCGATCTGCCGACGCCCGACGAAGTCGTGCGTTCGCTCGGCGAGGGCGGCGGTTCGGCGCCGGCGCGGCCGGCGAGCAATGGCGGCGGTGCGTCGACCGGGCCTTCCGCCGCGCAAAGTTTCGCGCCGCGCCAGGAAGCCCCGCGCTTTGAAGCCGCGCGCGGTTCGCCGCGTTCCTCCGCCGCGCCATCGCCGCGCCCTTCCGACGAGCCGGTTGCGCAACTCGGCGCGGCCGAGCCGGCCCAGCCTACATTGTCACTCGGATCGTTTGAGGCGCTGATCGCGCTGGTCGCCGAGAAGCGCGACATCGGCACCAAGATGGCGCTGGAACGCGACGTCCGGCTGGTGCGCTTCGAGGACGGCCAGATCGAGATCGCGCTCCAGCCGAGCGCGCCGAAAACATTCGTGCACGATTTGCAACGCAAGCTCACCGCCTGGACCGGCAAGCGCTGGATCGTGGTGGTGTCGAAGGAGCAGGGCGCGCCGACCATGCGCGCGCAGGCCGATGCCCGGCAGGCCGAGGTCGAGCGCGACGTGCAGAGCGATCCCCTGGTGCAGGCGGTGCTGAACAAATTTCCCGGCGCCAAGATCGTCGCGGTGACGCAGAATGTCCCGGATAGCGGCGACGCGGTAGCCGATGCAGGTGTCGTGCCTGTCGAAGAGAACGAGGACTAATCCATGGCTGATTTCATGGGCATGATGAAGCAGGCGGCGCAGCTGCAATCCAAGATGCAGGCGTTGCAGGCCGAACTCGACACGATCACGGTCGACGGTACCGCCGGCGGCGGCATGGTCACCGTGACGCTCACCGCCAAAGGCGACCTCAAAGGCGTGCGGATCGACGATTCGTTGATCAAGCCCGGCGAGAAGGAAATCGTCGAGGACCTCATCGTCGCGGCGCACGCCGACGCGCGCCGCAAGGCGGAAGGCGTCATGGCCGAGAAGATGAAGGCGGTCACCGGCGGCCTGCCGCTGCCGCCGGGGCTGTTGGGGTAAGCGATTATATGGCTACCGCCGTTGCCGGACCCGAGATCGAACGCCTGATCCAGTTGCTGGCCAAGCTGCCGGGGCTCGGGCCGCGCTCGGCGCGGCGCGCCGCGCTGCACCTGATCAAGAAACGCGAACTGCTGATGGCGCCGCTCACCGCCGCGCTGCAAACGGCGAACGAGAAGATCGTCGTCTGCAAGACCTGCGGCAATATCGACACGCACGATCCCTGCACGGTCTGCACCGATCTCCGCCGTGATCCGTCGATCCTCGTTGTCGTCGCCGATGTCGCCGATCTATGGGCGCTGGAGCGCGCCAGCGCGGTCAACGGCCGCTATCACGTGCTCGGCGGCACTTTGTCGCCGCTCGACGGCGTCGGCCCGGGCGATCTGTCGATCGACGCTTTGATCGCGCGCGCGCATGAGCCGCAGGTCAAGGAAGTGATCCTGGCGCTCAACGCCACTGTCGATGGCCAGACCACGGCGCATTACATCACTGAGCTGTTGCAGGACGCCGATGTGAAGGTGACGCGGCTTGCGCATGGCGTGCCGGTCGGCGGCGAGCTGGATTATCTCGACGAGGGCACTTTGTCGGCGGCGATGAAACAGAGGACGCTGTTTTGATGATGCGCATAGGCCTTGGCGTCCTGACCGCGGTCGCGTTGCTCGCCAGCGCGGCGCAGGCGCAAGATCAGAAAACCGAATTCCTCAAGGCCGGCGATATCATTCACGGGCTCGTGCGGACCGTGAATGCCAAACATCCGAACGGCACGCCGATCCTCGCTTATCAGATCGTCAGCGATGCGCCCAAGCCCTTCGCGCAGAAGGACGAGTTCTGCAAAGCGGCGCCGCCGAAAACCTTCCATCTGGTCGAGACCGATAACAAGGTCAAAGCCGGTCGCCTGAAGCGCTCGGTCGGCAAGAAGATCGACGTCGTCGCCGACGAATTCATGTGCTCGCAGACGGCGTGGCATATCGGCGACGCGGTGGCGACCAAATGGCGCTTCACCGGGCCGGAGCCGCGCTAATTATTTAAGGTTTACTTGGCCGCGTATATCCGCTCGCGGAATTCGCGCGGCGACAGGCCGGTCGCCAATACGAAGGTTCGGCTGAAATAGGCCGGATCGTCAAAGCCGAGCGCATAGGCGATCGTCGATATCGACAGGTTGGTATAGACGAGATTGCGCCGCGCTTCGCGCACGACGCGGTCGCGGATCATCTGCGAGGCCGGACAGCCGAACGCCTCGCGCGTCAGCCGGCTGAGATGCGTCGGCGTCACCTTGAGCGCTTTGGCGTAGTGCGCGACCGGCCAATGCTCGAGGAAGTGCTCGTCCAGCATCATCTCGAACTTTTTGACCAGGCCGGCGCCGGGGACCGGGCCGCCACGCGTTCTGTTCGCGGTCATGGCCCGCGCCACCAGCCCGAGCAGCGTGGCCGACAACGCCTTCAGAATATGGGCGCGGGCAAAATCGCGGCCGCCATGCTCGGCGAAGATATCCGTCATCAGCCGGCGCATGGCCGGCGTGCCGCGCAGCACGGCGGCCTCGGACAGGGCGCGACCGAGGCCTTCGGACGGCGTCAGTACCTCGTCCAAAGTCTCGCTGGCCAGTGTGACGACCCAGCCCTGCGTGCCCGGCGTGAAACCAAACCCATGAACCTGGCCGGCCGGCACGTTGACGACATCCATCGGCCGCAGGCGGTGCTGGCGGCCTTCCAAAGTCGCCCGCCCGCCATCACGGGCGATCAGCAGCACCTGGTGCAGGCGGGCGTGGCGGTGCGGCGCGAATTCCCAGTCGTGCAGCACCGAACGCGCCGCGATGGTCTCGCAATGGACGACGTCCGGCAGGTCGCGCACCTCGCCGAAGAGATTGTACGACAGGATGACGGGCTTGAGCGGGGCGCGGGCCATGTTCGATTTGTACAAGAGAAAGTGCGCTTGATCCATTCCCCGCGCGCCGGCGGCGCCTAGAGTTGGGCAACAAATCCGGCGGGAGGAATGCCATGAAAACCCAGGTCTGCATCATCGGCGGCGGCCCGTCCGGCCTGCTGCTGTCGCAATTGCTGCACCTCAAGGGCATCGACACGGTGCTGCTGGAGCGGCAGAGCCGCGAATATGTGCTCAGCCGTATTCGCGCCGGCGTGCTGGAGCACGGCTTTGCCAAGCTGATGCGTGAGGCGCAGTGCGGCGAACGGATGGACCGCGAAGGCGAGATCCACGAGGGGATCTTCATCGCCCACGACAAGGGCATGGATCGCATCGACCTGCATAAATATTCCGGCGGCAGTTCGGTCATCGTCTACGGCCAGACCGAATTGACGCGCGATCTCTACGATGCGCGCGCCAAGATGAAAGGCAACGTCATTCACAACGTCGAGGACGTGAAGCCTTGCGATCTCACCAGCGCGGCGCCTTATGTCACCTACCGCGATGGTGACAAGGTGGTGCGCATCGATTGCGATTACATCGTCGGCGCCGACGGCTTTCATGGCGTCAGCCGCAAGGCCATCCCGAAGGACGTGCTGCGCGAATATGAGAAGGTCTATCCGTTCGGCTGGCTCGGCGTGTTGTCGCAGACCAAACCGGTGTCGCCGGAATTGATCTACTCCAAAAACGAACGCGGCTTCGCGCTGTGCTCGCTGCGCTCGCAAGTGCTGAGCCGCTATTACATTCAGGTGCCGCTGGAAGACAGCGTCGAGGACTGGTCGGACGACGCTTTCTGGGCCGAACTGAAAAAGCGGCTGCCGGGCGATGTCGCGGCGCGGCTTGTCACCGGCCCCTCGATCGAGAAAAGCATTGCGCCGCTGCGCAGTTTCGTCGCCGAGCCGATGAGCTATGGCCGCCTGTTTCTTGCCGGCGATTCAGCGCATATCGTGCCGCCGACCGGCGCGCGCGGCCTCAACAGCGCGGCCTCGGATATCTATTATCTCTATCACGCGATGCTCGATCACTATCAGAAGGGCGACGATGCCGGCCTTAAAGGCTATTCGCAGAAGGCGCTGGCGCGGGTGTGGAAGGCGCAGCGTTTCTCATGGTGGATGACCACGATGCTGCATCGCTTTCCGGCCAACATCCCCTACGACGACAAATTGCAGAACACCGAATTGCAGTATCTGCTGTCGTCGGACGTGGCCAAGCAGTCGATGGCGGAAAATTATGTCGGCCTGCCGTTCTAGGCGGCCTCGTCCTGCCCCGGGCGCAGCGCAGCACATCTTCGTGGTGCGCTGCTGAACCGGGACCGTTACAAATTCGGAATTTTGTCAGGCCCCGGATCAGCGTCGCATCACTCAACTTCGTCTCGTGCTGCGCCGCGTCCGGGGCAGGAGCCGTTATGCCTTCTTCGTTTCCAGCGACTTGAAATGCCCACGCATTTGCAGCCACCACAACAGGAACAGGCTGGGGATCGCCGATAGCGCAGTGATGACGAAGAACGTCACCCAGCCGGAATATTCGGCGATGAAGCCGCCGCCCGACGCCAAAGTCGTGCGGCCGACGGCGGCGAGCGCGGTGAGCAGCGCGTATTGCGTGGCGGTGTGGGCGCGGTTGCCGCACAAAGCTGACAGATAGGCGACGAAGATCACGGTGCCGATGGCGCCGGTGAAGTTCTCGACGATGATGGTGATCGTCAGTGCTGGCAGGCTGGTGCCGACCACGGCGAGCCACGAGAATGTCAGGTTCGACACCATCTGCACGAAGCCGCCGATCCACAGGCTGGTGGAAAGCGGCAGCGCCCGCACCAGCGAACCGCCGGCAAAGCCGCCGATCAAGGCGGCGGCAAGGCCCACGCCCTTGACCACGGCCGCATAGGTCGCCTTGTCGAAGCCGATATTGATGACGAAGGCAGCGGTCAGCGCGCCGGCGAAGGCATCGCAGAATTTGTACAAAACGACGAACAGTAGAATGGCGATGGCCGCGTCGCGGGCGAGGAATTCGCCGAAGGCGCCGGTCGCCGTTTCGGCCAGCCGCTTGAGCGGGGAATGGCTGTGATCGACCAGTTGCGGCGGCGCATCCGGCTCGGTCGCCAAAAGTGTCGCGACGATGCCGATCGCCATGCCGAAAGCGGCGGCGATATAGCCCCACATCCACACCGCCTCGCGCGCGACGCCGAGCCGTTCCAGCAGCGCCACCAGAACCAGCACGCCGGCGCCGGAGACCAGCATGCCGATGCGGTAGGCGGCGACATAGCCGGCCATGCCGGCGCCCTGTTCGCTGGTTTCCAGGCTTTCGACGCGGAAGGCATCGACGACGATGTCCTGCGTCGCCGACGCGGTCGCCACCAGCACCGCGCCGAAAACGATCAGAGGCAGCGAGCGCAGCGGGTCGCAGAAGCCGAGAAAGACGATTGTCGCGAACAGCAGAAGTTGCGTGAACACCAGCCAGCCGCGCCGGCGGCCGAGTTTGCGCGACAGGAAAGGCACGTCGAGCGCGTCGGTCAGCGGCGCCCATAGAAATTTGAATGTGTAGGGCAGGCCGACCAGCGAAAACAGGCCGATGGTGCCGAGGTCGATATTGCTCTCGGTCAGCCAGACGGCGAGCGTCGAGCCAGACAATGCCAGCGGCAGGCCCGACGAAAAGCCGAGCAGCAGCACGATCAGCACGCGCGGTTTGAGATAGACGGCGAGCGCGTCGGCGGTGGACAGCTTCGGCGCGGTGTCGGGAGCGGTCATTCCTTATTCCGCCGCGCCGAGCTTGCGCACGGGTGCGGCGAGCAGATCGGCGCTGGCCGGATTGTCGGCGTCGAATTCCAGCGCCTCGATCTTGCCGCCGCGCTTCTCGATCTTGCCGGTTGAAATCAGGATGGCGTCGATGTCGGTATTGGTCTGGTTAAGGTGGTTCTGCAATTTGCGGACGCGGTCGCTGAGCAAAGTCACGTCCTTCATCATAAAGCCGACCTCGGTGCGAATCTGGTCGGCGGCCTCGCGCATTTCGGCGTCCTTGCGCACCTGCTTGATGACCTGGATCGCCATCACCATGAGCGTCGGCGACACGATCATGACGCGGGCGCGCTGCGCCTTCTGCACCACGTCGTCGAACTGCTCGTGCAGATCGGCGTAAACCGACTCGGACGGGATGAACATCAGCGCGATGTCCTGCGTCTCGCCGGGAATGAGATATTTGCCGGCAATGTCGCTGACATGCTTGGCGATGTCCGCCTTGACGCGCGCCACCGCGAATTTGCGCTCCTCGTCGGTATT
The DNA here is from genome assembly GCA_945861265.1 of Rhizobium sp. Q54. Lineage (GTDB taxonomy): Bacteria > Pseudomonadota > Alphaproteobacteria > Rhizobiales > Xanthobacteraceae > Pseudolabrys. The sequence goes on from CAMAUC010000047.1 coordinate 25,671, forward strand.
GGCGGCGCGCAACGCCGTCATCGCCTCGAGCGGAAACTTGGCGTCGATCACCAGAGGGCCGGAGTCGGGCATGAACACGACGCAGTCCGGCTTGGTGCGGTTCGATAAAGTGTACTGGAATTCATAGGCGCCCTTGGGCAGCACGTCGGCGACGATGGCCTCCAACTGCCCCTGGCCGAAGGCGCCGCGCGACTGCTTGTTCGACAAGACGTTCTGCAACGAGGTCACCGTGCCGGCGAGGTCGGCGATGTTTTTCTGCGCGTTGTCGATCACGGCGAGGCGCGCATGCAGCTGCTGCAAATGGTCGGTGGTGTTCTTGGTCGTCGTCTTCATCGACTCGCCGAGATTCTGGCTGACCGCGTCGAGCCGCGTGTTCACGGTGTGCTGGAGCTGGGTGTGCGAGTTCTGCAGCCAGTTGCCCATGGCGTCGAGCCGGGCATTGAGCGCCATCAGCCGCTCCTGCGCCTCAAGATCGACGACGGGTTCCGGCTTGCGCACCAGCAGCGCGATCACGGTGATGAGCCCGATGATCAGCAGCAGGCCGATGGCCGCGCCGAGCACCAGCGGCAGGTTTTGCGGCAGCATGAGGTCTTGAAGCGTGAGGTTTTGCAGCATGGGCCGCTTCTAGCGTGATTCGGGCGGGTGGTGCGAACGAAGGGCGAACGGTACGGCCATTGGCCGGGCGGCTCAAGGCCCCGAAAACGGCCGAAAACCCGTCATTGACCCCGCCAGCCCCAGCCCTTAAATCGCGGCCATGGCGATCCGTGACATTCTCATCATTCCCGAAAAGAAGCTCCGGCTGAAGTCGGAACTGGTCAAAACCATCGACAAGCCGCTACGCGCGCTGGTCGATGACATGTTCGCGACCATGTACGAGGCGCCCGGCATTGGCCTGGCCGCCATCCAGATCGGCGAGCCGCTGCGACTGATCACCATGGATGTCGCCGGCAAGGAAGAGCCGAAGGATCCTCGGGTCTTCATCAATCCGGAGATCGTCTGGTCCTCGGACGAGACCTCGACCTATGAGGAAGGCTGCCTGTCGATCCCGGAATATTACGAGGAAGTCGTGCGGCCGGCCGCGATCAAGGTCAAATTTCTCGACATCGACGGCAAGGAACAGGAACTCGCCGCCGAGGGCCTGCTGTCCACTTGCTTGCAGCACGAGATCGACCACCTCAACGGCGTGTTGTTCATCGACCATATTTCCAAGCTCAAGCGCGACATGGTGATGAAGAAGTTCAAGAAGGCGGCGAAGAAATCCGGCGGCGACGGTCCGCTCGCTGGCGACAAAGAGCCGTCGCATCATATTGGGTGAGTTTACCGTCACCCTGAGGTGCCCGCCGAAGGCGGGCCTCGAAGGGCGACGGCCCGGGTATTGAAGACATGGCCGCTCATCCTTCGAGGCTCGCTGCGCTCGCACCTCAGGATGACGGATTGAAGGATTGTCCGCCTCATGTCCCTGCGCCTCATTTTCATGGGCACGCCCGACTTCGCGGTGCCGACCTTGCTGGCGCTCACCGCCGCCGGGCACGACATCGTCGCCGTCTATACCCGCGCGCCGAAGCCGGCCGGACGCGGCATGGACATGCAGGTGACGCCGGTCGAGCGCGAGGCGCGTCGGCTGGCGCTGCCGGTATTCACGCCGAAGTCGTTACGCGACGAAGCGGCGCAGGCGGAATTTCGCGCGCACAACGCCGATGCGGCTGTTGTCGTCGCCTACGGATTGATTCTGCCGAAAGCCGTTCTCGAAGCGCCGCGCCTCGGCTGCTTCAATGTTCATGCCTCGCTGTTGCCGCGCTGGCGTGGCGCCGCGCCGATTAATCGCGCGGTGATGGCGGGCGATGCCGAGAGTGGCGTCACCATCATGCAAATGGACGAAGGTCTTGATACCGGCGCGATGGCGATGCGTGAAGCGCTATCGATCGGTGCAGACATGACGGCTGGCGAATTGCACGATGCGCTGGCGCAGCAGGGCGCGCGGCTGATGCCCGTGGCGCTCGCCGCCGCCGAACGTGGCGCGTTGTCGCTGACGCCGCAGCCGGAAGCGGGCGTCACCTATGCCGAGAAAATTTCAAAGAGCGAAAC
>CAMAUC010000048.1 GCA_945861265.1 Rhizobium sp. Q54
CCTGGTGGATTTCGATCAAAGCGTTTTCGACCGAATCGTCGAAGAATTTTCCGGATTTTCAGGCGGGCTCGGTTTTGCCGAGATCCGGGCCATTCCAATCTCGGCGCGCTACGGCGACAACGTGTCGTCGGCAAGCGCGCGCATGCCCTGGTATCGCGGGCCGCATCTCCTCGACCATCTCGAGACGGTCGACGTCGAGGACAAGGCGGCCGGGCAGCCGTTTCGTATGCCCGTGCAAGGGGTCAACCGGCCCAATTCCGAGTTTCGCGGCTTCAGCGGTTCGGTTGTCAGCGGCGTGATCCAGGCCGGCGATGAAATCGTGGTGCTGCCTTCGGGCAAGGCGACGCGGGTCGCGCAGGTGATTGGTCCCGGCGGCGCCGGGGCTGCGCAGGCCGGCGATTGTGTCATGGTGACGCTTGCCGACGAAATCGATGTGGCGCGCGGCGATATGCTGGCAACGCCGCGCGAGCGGCCGCAGGTCGCCGATCAGTTCGCCGCGCACCTGGTGTGGATGTCGAGCGAGCCTCTGATGCCGGGCCGCTCCTACTTGATGAAGATCAACCACAATACGCTGCCGGCGACGGTCACCGAGATCAAGCATCGGATCGATATCGATACGCAGGCCAAGCTGGCGGCGAAGTCTCTCGGCTTGAACGAAATCGGCGTCTGCAATTTGTCGGTGGCGCGCGCGGTTGCGTTCGACCCCTATGCCCAGAACCGCGATACCGGCGCCTTCATCCTGATCGACCGTTATTCGAATCAAACCGTCGCCGGCGGCATGATTGACTTCGCGCTGCGCCGCGCAACTAATATCCATTTGCATGACTATGCGGTCAGCAAGACGGTGCGCTCGGCGCTCAAGGGTCACCGGCCTGCGGCGCTCTGGTTCACCGGCTTGCCGAGTTCAGGCAAGTCGACCATCGCAAATCTGGTCGAAGCGGATTTGCATGCGCGCGGTGCCCACACCATATTGCTCGATGGCGATAATGTCCGGCATGGCTTGAACAAGGATCTCGGCTTTACCGAACCGGACCGCGTCGAGAATATTCGCCGCATCGGCGAGGTCGCCAGATTGATGACCGAGGCGGGCCTCATCGTGCTGTGCTCGTTCATTTCGCCGTTTCGTGCCGAGCGCGACATGGTGCGCGAACTGCTCGATGACGGTGAATTCATCGAGATCTTTGTCGATACGCCGCTGGCCGAATGCATCGCCCGCGATCCGAAGGGCCTGTATCGCCGCGCGCTCGCCGGCGAGATCAAGAATTTCACTGGCGTTGATCAGGTCTATGAAGTGTCGAATAATCCCGAATTGCATCTGGTGTGCGAAAAAAGGGATGCCGACGCTTTGGCGCAGGATGTCATCGACGCGCTCATCCAGCGCGGAATTGTTTCATTGGACGATTGAAAATTCCAGAGTATTAATGTCCCGACGAACGATAACTGATGCAGGGCAAGCGGACGTGACATCGCCAATGAGTAGCCGACAATGAAACAAGTCCCGGCGCGGGACCGCGCGGAAGACCTTGTTGCGCGCGTGCGCGCCGCCGCGCGCCAGGAACAGTTCCTCGACGTCGTGTCGGCGGAGGAGGCGCGGGCGCGTTTCGAGCGTCCGCTCGATCTGTCGCCGCTGCCGGCCGAGACGGTGACGCTTGCCGAAGCTTTGTCGCGTGTGCTGGCGCACGACATCGTCGCGGCGGTCGATGCGCCGCCTTTCGATCGTTCCAATGTCGATGGCTTTGCCTTGCGCGCCGCCGATACGCTCGGCGCCAGTCCTGGCGCGCCGAAGCTGCTGCGGCTGAACGCCGAAGTGATCGCCTGCGGCGACAATCCGGCGCTGGAAGTTTCGCCCGGCAGTGCTACCACCATCGCCACCGGCGGCGTGATTCCGCGCGGCGCCGATGCCGTGATCATGGTCGAGCAGACCGAACTGATCGAAGACGGCGAACCGCGCATCGAATTGCAGCGCGCCGCGACGCCGGGGCAATTCATTTCCTATGCCGGCTCGGACATCGCGCGCGGCGAGACCTTGTTGCGGCGCGGTGCGCGCATCGGCTCGCGCGAGATCGGCATGCTGGCGGCCTGCGGGCTTTCGCATGTTGATGTCGTGCGCCGGCCGAAGGTCGCGGTCATTTCGACCGGCGACGAACTGGTCGCGCTAGGCCAGCCGCTCAAGTCCGCCGGCATCTATGACAGCAATGGCGCGATCATCGCCGCCGCCATTACCGAGGCCGGCGGCGAAGCATTGCCGATGGGCGCAATTGCTGACGACGCCGCGGCGCTGGACAAAGCCGTGCGCGATGCGTTGGCGCAAAGCGACATGGTCGTGCTGTCGGCCGGCACATCGAAAGGCGCCGGCGATCTGTCGCATACGATCGTCTCCAAACTGGGCGCGCCCGGCATTCTGGTGCATGGCGTCGCGCTCAAGCCCGGCAAGCCGCTTTGTCTCGCCGTCATCGGCAAGACGCCGCTCGTCGTGCTGCCGGGATTTCCGACCTCGGCGATTTTCACTTTTCATGCCTTCGTCGCACCGGTCATTCGCGCGCTCGCCGGCGTGCCGCCGGAAGCCGCGCAAACAATTGAAGCGCGCGTGCCGGTGCGTATCGCGTCCGAAGTCGGCCGCAAGGAATTCGTGCTGGTGTCGCTGATCGACGGCGACGACGGGCCGGTGGCCTTCCCGACCGGCAAGGGCTCGGGTTCGGTGACGAGCTTCTCGCAGGCGGACGGCTTTCTCGAAATCGACGCGCTGGCTAATGCGCTCGATGCCGGCAGCGTCGCGCAGGTGACCTTGATCGGCAGCGCGGCGCACGCGCCGGACCTTGTCATCATGGGCAGTCACGACGTCGCGCTCGACGTGATGGTCGGTGCGCTGGCCGAGCGCGGCTTCTCGGCGCGCACGCTTGCAGTCGGCAGTCTCGGCGGTGTCGCGGCGGCGAGCCGCGGCGAATGCGACATCGCCCCGGTGCATCTGATCGATCCATTGAGCGGCCAATACAACAAGCATCTGGTGACGCCGACGCTGTCGCTGGTGCCCGGCTGGCGCCGCATGCAGGGCGTGCTGTTTCGCCCAGGCGACGAACGCTTCGAGGGTAAAAGCGCGACGGATGCGATCAAGACGGTGCTGGCGGACGCCGCGGCGCTGATGGTCAATCGCAATGCCGGCGCCGGCACCCGCGTGCTGATCGATACGTTGTTGAATGGCGCGCGCCCGCCCGGCTACGCCAACCAGCCGAAGTCGCACAACGCGGTCGCGGCGGCTATCGCGCAAGGCCGCGCCGACTGGGGCGTCGCCATCGAGCCGGTGGCGAAACTTTACGGCCTCGGGTTCCTTCAGGTGGCGCCGGAGCATTACGATTTTCTCGTCGTCGAGAGCCGGCGTTCGCGGCCGGCGGTCAAGGCCTTTCTCGACGCGCTTCGCGATGAAAGGACTCGCGCGCGCATTCGCGCCATCGGCATGCAGCCCGCCGATGATTAAAAATGCATGCGCGTCGGCGTTGCTGTTGTTGCTGCTGCTGCTTAGCGGCGCGTCGGCGCAATTGCGCGGCCACGGCGGCCCGGTACGGGCGTTGGCGATTTCCGCCGATGGCGCGCAGGTCGTGTCCGGCAGTTTCGATACGTCGGCGATCCGCTGGTCGTTATCGCGCAACGCCGCCGAACAGGTGTTGCGTTTCCACGATGGCGCGATCAACGCGGTTGCCTGGCTCAAAGACGGTCGCGTCGTCACCGCCGGCGCCGATGCGCATATCGCGATCTGGGCCGCCGGACAGACGCAGCCGGTCTTAACGCTCGATGGCCACACCGCGCCCGTCGTCGCTCTGGCGGTGTCGCCGGACGGCCAATGGCTTGCATCCGCGTCGTGGGATCACACGGTTCGCCTGTGGCCGCTTGGCGGCGGCGCGCCGCGCGTGCTTGAAGGCAACAGCCAGAACGTCAACGGCGTTGCCTTTTCGCCGGACGGCCGCGAACTGGTGAGCACCGGCTACGATACGAGCCTGCGCATCTGGCCGATGTCCGGCGGCGGCAGTGCGACTGTTCGCAATCTGCCGACGCCGCTCAACGCCGTCGCGGTCGCGCCCGACGGCGAAATCGTCGCCGGCGGCGCCGACGGCAAAGTCTATTTTCTGTCGCCGCAAGGCGAGATGCGCGGCGATGCGCAGGCGGCGGCGACGCCGGTCATCGCGCTGGCCATGGCAAAGGACGGTACGCTGATCGCCGCCGCCGGCATTCGCGGATCTGTCGCGCTGATCGAACGCAAGACGCGCAACGTTCAGAAGACGCTTGTGGGCCCCGGTCTGCCGGTGTGGTCGGTGGCCTTCCTTCCCGACAGTCGCACTTTGTTGACCGGCGGTGCCGATCGAATGTTGCGGCGATGGAACGCAACCAGCGGCGAGCCGATCGACGCGGTGGTGCTGGGTGCGCCGGACGATCCGTTGGCCGCCTATGCGGGTGAACGCGGCGCCGAGGTCTATCGCGCCTGCATCGCCTGCCACGCGTTGACACCGGATGAAGGCAACAAGGCCGGACCGAGCCTTGCCGGCATCTTCGGCCGCCGGATCGCGACGTTGCCCGGCTACCGCTTTTCCGACGCGCTCAAGAAGATGGATATTGTCTGGACGCCGGAGACGGTGGCCAAGATGTTCGAGGTCGGACCGGCCGCCTACACGCCCGGCACCAAGATGCCGGAACAAACTATCGGCGCGGCCGACGACCGCAAGGCGCTGGTCGATTTTATCGCCAAAGCAACGCGCGCGAAGTGAGCGACCTTAGTTGTCGCCCTTCTGCTCGCGCTCGCGCAGATAATCCTCGGTGGTGCGCGCGTGTGGCCGCGGCGTTGTCGCAAACGGGTCGAAGTTCTCCTTCGCCATCGCGCTGACACGGCAATCCGCGCACATGCGGATGACATCGATGCGCTTGTTGGCGTCCTTGAACATCCAGTGCTGGCCCTCCAGCTTGGCGACGACGCGCTCGACCGTGCTCTTCACGCCGAACGGCGTGTCGCAGACGATGCAGTGAAACGGCTCTTCCTGCTTGATGACCCGGTTCATCGCGGTGGCCGCAAGGAAATTGAGCTGCGGCCTGAGGCTGATGACTTTTTCCGGGCAGGTCGCCTTGCACAGCCCGCATTGCACGCAGGCGTCCTCGGCGAAACGCAGCATCGGCTTTTCCGGATCGTCCGATAAAGCGCCGGTCGGGCAGGCCGACACGCAGGACAGACACAATGTGCAGCCGTCGATATTGACCTCGATCGTGCCGAATGGCGCGCCGTCCGGCAGCGCCACGATATCGATTGGAGCCGGCGCCACCGCGTGCATCTCGCGCAAGGCCAGCCGCATCACTTCGCGCTTGCCGCCGATGGCGGCGAAGGTCGAGGCCTTGGCGGCGCCATCCATCGGCGCTATCGCGCGCAAGGTCGTGCCGAGCGCGTCCGGATCGTCGGTCTCGATTGTTGCGACGCGCGCGCCGTTAAAGCCGAGGCCGGAAAGGATCGGCTCCGCCAGCGCGATGGTCTTTGCGAGACCGGCGACATCGTGGCGCGGTCTGGCGCGCAGCAGGAAGCGCACGGCGGACGCGCCGTAGGCCAAAGCCGCGGCGATGGCTTCGAGTCCGACCTGGGTGATTTCGTTGACCTGCACCGGCAGAACGTTGGCCGGCAGGCCATCGCCGTGGCGCGCCAGCGCGTCGATCAGTTGCCCGCCGTGATCGGCGTCATGGAACAGCAGCACGGCGCGCTTGCCGCCGGCGTCGCGGTAGGCGCCGAGCAAAGTGCGCAACTGCCGCAACAGTGCGTCGGCCGGCGGCAGCGCGTAAGCCGCCGCGCCGGTCGGGCAGGCGGCGGCGCATTGGCCGCAGCCGGCGCAAATCTGCGGATCGATCGCGACGTGATTGCCGTTCGGCGCGATCGCGCCGGTCGGGCACAGATCGAGACAGCGGCGGCAGCCGACGATCTTTGAGCGCGAATGGGCGCACAGTTCGGCGTTGAAATCGATGTAGCGCGGCTTGTCGAAAGTGCCGGTCAGATCGCGCGCCTTGAGCACGGCACGCAACACCGCCGCCGGATCGGCCGGATCGGCGCGCAGATAGCCGTCGCGCAAGTCGGCGGCGGGAAACAGCGGCGCGTCACCCGATAGATCGATCAGGATGTCGCAGCGCGACACCGCGCCGTTGCGCGCCGGTCCGAAGACAAGTTCGCGGCGCGAGGACGGGCTCGGCGCCGCATAGTCGTCGACCGCCAGTTCAAATGCGCCGAGATAGCCCTTGGCTGAACGAATGGTGCCCTTCACGACCGGAAATTCCGTTACGCGAATGGGAGCCATGCCGGCCGGCCGCTTGATCAGCACGGTGACGTCGAGATGGTCCTTTAGCAGTTGGGCGGCTTCCACCACCCGCTCGTCATTGCCATACAGCAGCGTCACGCCGTCGCTCGACAGGCTGACCCACGGATAGGCCGGCGCCGGTTCCGCCGCCGCAGCGATCAGCGCCGCCATCTTCGGGCCGCTTGCTTTCGCGTCCGTCGACCAGCCGGCGGTCTCGCGGATATTGACGAAGGTCATCGCGCCGGCGCCGTCGATCTCGTCGGCGGCTTCGGTGAAAAGCGGCGCTTCCTGCGTGCAGGCGACCAGAATATCGCCGCCGCCGGCGGCTGCCTTACGAAATTTGTCGAGCTCAGTGCGGCACAGATTGCGCCCTTCGATCACCACGCTGTCGCCACACGCCCGCCGCACGGCGTTGCCATCGAGCGGCATCGTGTCTTCGCAGGAACAGATCAGGACGTGACGCGGCCGCTCGGCCATCGGCTTTATAACCTTTTCGCTGGTCGACGCCGGGCGTGACATATGCCACGCGAAGCGGTCGGGTGCTTGGACGCAAAGCCCGCGGGACTGGCCTTGGGACCTTCCATGGCGTTATTATAGTTATTCGAATGAAAATGTAATAGCGAGGCGCAATGCCGCTGGAGACCCGGGCGCGTTCACGACATGCCGCAGAGCCGGACTTGATGCTGCCGCCGCCGTTCACGCCGGTGCGGTTGCGCGAGTTGGGCGATGCTTTCGAGCACGCAAAAGCGATCGCGCCGGAGCGGGGCGCCGGCACATTGGTCTATGTCGGCCGTTTTGACCTCGCCGAATTCGCCGTGGTCGTTGAGCCGGACGAGCCATTGCGCCAGGCGCGGCGTGTCTTTTACGCCGGCATGGTGGCGCTGGCCGACGCGCTATCGTCCCACGCGCAGCCGGAAACCGAGATCAGCTTCAGCTGGCCGGACTCGATTTCGGTCAATCAGGGTCTGGTCGGCGGCGCGCGGCTGGCCTGGCCGCAAGACACCGGCGAGGACGACGTGCCGCAATGGCTGGTGTTTGGCGCCATGATCCGCACCGTGTCGATGACAGACGCAGAACCGGGCCTCAATCCGCTGGTGACGGCGCTGGAAGAAGAAGGCTTCACCGACGGTCTGTCCAATCATGTGGTGGAGAGTTTCGCCCGCCATTTCATGGTCGCCATCGATTCCTGGCAGGAGAGCGGATTCGGCTCAGTCGCCAGCAATTATCTGGCGCGATTGCCGGTCGAGCAGGGCCTGCGCCGCGACATCGACGTCAATGGCGACTTGCTGGTGCGCCGCATGGGCAAAGCCGGCGTCGAGCGCGACGCGCTGTTGCCGCGGCTGGCCGAACCGGGATGGCGCGATCCGGTCAGCAAGGGACCGCGCACGTGAAATTGTTGCGCACCATCAGGCTCGACCCTTCCGACACCTTCGTGTTCGAGAAGGCGGCGGAACCGGGCGAATGGGCAGTGTCCGGCGCTTTCGTGTTCTGGGATACCGACGCGTCGGCGCTGCAAGGCAAGGCGCGCTCGGCATTTCGCAGCGGTTTCCTCGGTGTTGAGTCGCTCGGCTGGTCGACCTTGGTGCAGATCGTCGAGGCCGACGCGGCCGATCGCGCGCGCGTCGTCGATCTGCTGGCGGACAAGCTCGTCGCCCATTTCGGCGCGCCCGATAAAAACACGGCGCGGCTGGCGGCAGACGAGGAAGTGAACTTCGCCGAACAGCTTTGCACCGAACCGAAGGATATCCTGGTCGGCGTCCATCGCAGTTTCGAGGACGGCGCTGTGCGCGAAACCTTCCGCACCTTGCGGCCGCGCGCCGGCGCAAAGCCCAACCGTGTGTTCGAGTTCCTCGAGGTCGAGGGCGCCGATGACGATCAATCCGCCGATCAGGTCGACCTTCTCGCCATGGCCGACAGAGAGCGCAAATGACAGACTTCTGGATCTCCTGCGGCCATCATCTGCTCGACCGCGAACCGGGCGGCGGCCTTTTGCTGACCGACGATTTTCTCAAAGTCTATCTGGCGCGGCCGGAATTGATCCCGCCGCCGGAAGCCTGCGTGGTCGAAAAGACTCTCTACGGCGCGCTGCTCGCCGACCCGCGTCTGCCGATATCGTCGTCGGACATTGCCGCCATCGCCGATGCCGATGCGCGGGAAAACTGGCAGGTGCTGATCGCGTTCCGCGATCTGCTGTTGCGGCACAAAACGCTGGAAGGCGCCTATGCCGAGTTGATGCGCGCCGGCCCCGGCAAAACGCCGCTGTTGTTCGTCAATCAGCTGGTCCACGTCATTCTGCGCAATGCGCTCGATGGCGTCGAGGACGCAGCTGTGGTGCGCGCCGCCGAACTGTTTTTCCGCACCCAGCGCGTCACCTTGCATGAGGGCTCGCTCATCGCAGCCGACGAGGAGATCATCGGCGGCATCAATCCGGCGCCGCAATCGCCGTTGGTGTCGATGCTGGGAATTCCCGCCGACGCGCAGATCGACGTGCTCAACGACGAAAATGCCTCAGGCTATTGGGCGCGCAGCGACCAGTTCGACATGGCCATCGACCTGACCGCCGGGCGCGCCGGACTCGTCGCTTTGGCCGAAGTGATGCGGCGCTGGATCGCCCATGTGCTCGGCGTCGAGGTGGCGATCGAACCGTTGCCGGAGCTGCGCGAGGTCAATCTCGCCTGGTATGTCGGGCTCGACGCCGACGCGACGAAAATCGGCGACATGATGTGGAACGGCGAGGAGATCGACGAGGCGACGATGTCGCGCGTCATCGGCCTATTCGCGCTCACCTTCCGCGATTCCTCAATCGTTCTCGACCGGGTCAAGGGCGATCCGGTCTATCTGATCCTGGCGATGACGCCGGAAAAGACCATCCGCCTGAAGCCGCAGAATCTGGCGACCGGGCTGCCGATCCGGCATCTGGAGGCGGTCGGATGAGCGCGCCGCATCTCAGCATTCCCGTCGGCGTCATCGTCGAACGCAGCAAGAGTGAAAATCCGTGGGCCGCGTTTTACTGGCGCGCGACCGGCGTGCTGGCCGGCCAGCCGCAGACGCCGGCCTGGACGATCTTGAGCGACGACGGCCAGCGCACAACATTTTATGCCGGCACCGCGAATGTCGCGTTGTACCTTACCGAGACGGGGTTTTATCGAGACAATCTCAACTCCGGCGCGCCGGCGCTGTGGGTTGCGTTGCGCGCGGCCGACGGCGAGCCGCCGTTTACAGTTGCCGCGGTCACCGCCGATCCGGCGGAAGGCGAAAGCTTCACCGAAGCCGGCACCGATCTGGTCGAACAGGTGCCGATGCCGACTTCCATCCAGCAATTGCTTTCGGCCTTTATCGCGGAGCACCACGTCGAACGTCCTTTCTTCAAACGTAAGCGCGACCGCGCCAACCCTGAAGCGATGGCGCGGCGCGGCCGGGCATCCGGAGACGATTTCGAATGACCGAACCGGAAAATTTCCTGACGCGATGGTCGCGCCGCAAGCTGGTGCCCGACGAGCCGGCCGCGGCTGACGCCGCGCCGGAAAATTCGCCGGAGGACAAGGACGGTCAAAAGACAGCGGACGGCGCGCCGCTCGACGCGGCGAACCAGACCGCGACGCCGGCCTTCGATCCGGCCAGTCTGCCATCGATCGATTCGATCGGCGCGCAAACCGACATCACCGCGTTTCTCAAACCGGGCGTACCGGGCGACCTGCGCCTCGCGGCACTTCGTCGCGCCTGGGTGACCGATCCGGCAATTCGCGACTTCAAAGGCCTGGCGGAAAACGATTGGGACTTCACCGTGCCAAACTCCACGATGGGATTTGGTGAAATCGATCCCGGCCTCGATATCAAAAAAATGCTGGCTAATGTTTTTGGCGACACGCCGCGCGAGAAGCCGCCGGAAGCCGAAAGTCCAACGGGCGCGGACCAACTGCCGCCACCGCCAACGGAAATGCCGCAATCTGCGGAGCGCGCGGCGCTCAATGCGCCGGATGAATCCGCGCGCGCGGCGAACGTCAGCGAGACGATGCGGCAAGTTCTATCCTCTGACGACGAAATGGTGCGTAGCAACAATAATATTGCACTGCAAAATGACGGCGCCGCGGCCGACGACGAAACGATCAAGCGACGGCGTCCACAGGGCGGCGCATTACCGCGATAATCGTACCGAGCCATAGCCTCAAGCTATTGACCGGCGCGCGCGTCGGGCATTACCCTTACATGGAACTATTTGAAAGAACGTGGATGCGAGATCCGGGCCTCGACCAAGCGATCCGTGCCGCTGGCAGCGTCAGCGAACTCGCGCGCCTGCTCGGTATATCGCAACCGTCCGTTTCAAACTGGACCCGCGTTCCGGCGGAGCGCGTGACCTCGGTCGAGAGCCTGACCGGCATCAATCGCCTGGTGCTGCGGCCTGATTTGTTCGGTGAGGCAAGAATGAGCGGCACTGTCGATGAGATCGATGCGGCGCGCGCGCAGGAGTATGCGCTGCTCGCGGCATTGCTGGTGCGCGCTCCGGATACCGCCTTGCTCAAGCGCCTCGCCGGCCTGCGCGGCGACGAGAGCCCGCTCGGCATGGCGCATATCGCGCTGGCGGAAGCGGCGGGCAACGCCACAACCCAACAGGTCGAGCGCGAATATTTCGATCTGTTCATCGGCGTCGGCCGCGGCGAGCTGATGCCCTACGGCTCCTATTATCTCACCGGCTTCCTGCACGAGCGCCCGCTGGCGCGGCTGCGCGACGACCTCGGCAAGATCGGCATCGAGCGTGTCGAGGGCAATGTCGAGCCGGAAGATCATGCCGCGACGTTGTGCGAGATCATGGCCGGGGTCATCGGCGGCCAGTTCGACGCGCATCCCGGCAGCGATCAGGAAATCTTCGAAAAGCACATGGCGCCGTGGATGGGCCGCTTCTTCCGGGATGTGGAAGCCGCCGAAGCCGCGAAATTCTATCGTCCGGTCGGAACGATCGGACGCCTGCTGCTGGATATCGAGACGGAAGCTTTTGCGCTGAATGTGTGACGCGCGACGACGACAAGGCGTTTAAGGCTACAAAACGCTAAAGCGACAAGACGATACATAGGGATCAAGGAGGACTGGCGATGAAGTCGGAACCCAAAACAAAATTAGGACGCCGCGATTTCCTGCGCGCGCTCGGCGCGGGCGCCGGTGTCGCTGTCGCAACGGCGGCGCCGATCGCCACGCCGGCGGCGGCGGACACCGAGAACAACGATGAGAAGCGTAAGGCGCGCTACAAGGCGGATTCCGCCAGCGTGCAGACCTTCTATCGCGTCAATCGTTTTCCGAGCTGAGGGAGGCTAGGCCGTGTTAACAAAAAGATCAGAACGACAGGCACGTCGCGGCAGTCTCGCAGCGGCAATCGATAGTCAGGCAGCCGGCGGTTTCGACCGTCGTACCTTCCTGCGCCGTTCCGGCCTGGTGGCCGGCGGACTGGCCACGCTCGGCGCGCTGCCGCTCGGCACCGTCCGCAAGGCGGAAGCGGCCGGAACGCAAATCGCCGGCGCCACCATCCGCAAGAACATCTGCACGCACTGCTCGGTCGGTTGCACGCTGATGGCGGAAGTGTCGAACGGCGTCTGGGTCGGCCAGGAGCCGGGCTGGGATTCGCCGATCAATCGCGGCTCGCACTGCGCCAAGGGCGCGGCGACGCGCGAACTGGTGCATGGCGATCGCCGCCTGCGCTATCCGATGAAAATGGTGAACGGCCAGTGGACCCGGATTTCCTGGGAAGTCGCGATCAACGAGATCGGCGACAAGCTCATGGAGATCAGGGCCAAGTCGGGCGCCGATTCGGTCTATTGGTTGGGTTCGGCGAAGTTCACCAACGAAGGCGCCTTCCTCAACCGCAAGCTCGCGGCGTTCTGGGGCACCAACAACTCCGATCACCAAGCGCGTATCTGTCACTCAACGACCGTTGCCGGTGTTGCCAATACCTGGGGCTACGGCGCGATGACCAACTCCTACACGGACATCCGCAACTCCAAGACCATCCTGTTCATGGGCAGCAATGCCGCCGAAGCGCATCCGGTGTCGCTCCAGCACGTGCTGGAAGGCAAGGAAGCGCAGCGCGCCAACATGATCGTGATCGATCCGCGCATGACGCGCACGGCGGCGCATGCGACTGAATATGTCCGCATCCGTTCCGGCACCGACATTCCGATCATCTACGGCATGTTGCACCACATCTTCAAGAATAACTGGGAAGACAAGCAGTTCATCGAACAGCGCGTTTACGGCATGGACGACATCCGCAAGGAAGTCGCCAAGTGGACGCCCGAGGAAGTCGAGCGCGTGACCGGCGTGCCGGGCGCGCAGCTCGAGCGCGTCGCCAAGATGTTTGCGACGCAAAAGCCCTCGACCCTGATCTGGTGCATGGGCGCGACCCAGCATACGGTCGGCACCGCCAACGTGCGCGCATTCTGCATCCTGTGCCTCGCCACCGGCAATGTCGGCGCGCCCGGCACCGGCGCCAACATTTTCCGCGGCCACACCAACGTGCAGGGTGCGACCGATCTCGGCCTCGATATCGTGACCCTGCCGCTCTACTACGGCCTGGTCGAAGGCGCGTGGCGGCATTGGTCGCGCGTCTGGGAAGTCGATTACAACTGGTTCGTCGATCGCTTCGACAAGACCACCGCGGCGGACGGCAAAGTCACCAATACGATGAACACGCCGGGCATTCCCTCGACCCGGTGGTTCGACGCGACGCTTTACGACAAGAAGGACGTGCGGCAGAAAGACAACATCAAGGCGATGTTTGTCATGGGTCACGGCGGCAATACCGTGACGCGCATGGCCGAAGCGCAGAAGGGCATCGAAAAGCTCGACCTGCTCGTCGTCGCCGATCCGCATCCGACCACCTGGGCGGCGCTGGCGCCGGAGCGCAAGAACGGCACCTATCTGCTGCCGATCGCCACCAGCTACGAAACCAACGGCTCGCGCACCTCGTCCAACCGGGCGATCCAGTGGGGCGAGCAGATCGTCAAGCCGATCTTCGAATCGAAGGACGACCTCGAGGTCATGTACCTCCTGGCCAAGAAGCTCGGCTTCGCCGATCTGATGTTCAAGAACATCAAGGTCGAGAACAATCTGCCGGTGCCCGAGGACATTCTCCGCGAGATCAACCGCGGCGGTTTCTCGACCGGCTATTGCGGCCAGTCGCCGGAGCGCCTGAAGTCGCATATGGCGAACCAAAAAGACTTCGACATGCTGACGCAGAAGGCAACGACCGGCCCGAACAAGGGCGACTATTACGGTCTGCCGTGGCCGTGCTGGGGAACGCCGGAGTTCAAGCATCCCGGAACGCCGCTGCTGTACAACACCAACCTGTCGGTCAAGGAAGGCGGCGGCACATTCCGTCCGCGCTTCGGTCTGGAGCGTGAAGAGACGCTGCCGGATGGCACCAAGCGCATGGTGAGCCTGCTCGGCAACGGCTATTACTCGAAGGACTCCGAGATCAAGGACGGCTATCCGGAGTTCACTTACGGCATCCTCAAGAAGCTCGGCTGGGACAAGGACCTGACCGAGGCCGAACTGGCGGTGATCAACAAGATCAACCCGACCACTCCGGACGCGGTGTCCTGGGCGATCGATCTGTCCGGCGGCATCCAGCGCGTTGCCATCGAACACGGCTGTACCCCGTACGGCAACGGCAAGGCGCGCGCCAATGCGTTCGGTCTGCCCGACGCGATCCCGGTGCATCGCGAACCGATCTATACGCCGCGGCCCGATCTGGTGGCCAAGTACCCGACACTGCCGAATGCCGTGCAGTTCCGGATGCCGAACATCGGCTTCGACGTACAGAAGGCCGCGGTCGACAAGGGCGTCGCCAAGAGCTTCCCGCTCATCCTCACCTCCGGCCGTCTGGTCGAATATGAGGGCGGCGGCGAAGAAACCCGGTCGAACAAGTGGCTGGCCGAGTTGCAGCAGGACATGTTCATCGAGATCAATCCGAGCGATGCCACCGAGCGCGGCATCAAGGACGGCGGATGGGTCTGGGTGACCGGTGCGGAAAACAACTCGAAGGCGCGGATGAAGGCGCTGGTCACCGAACGTGTCGGCAAGGGCGTGACCTGGTGTCCGTTCCATTTTGCCGGCTGGTTCGAAGGCATCGACCAGCGCGTCAATTATCCGAAGGGCACCGATCCGATCGTGCTGGGCGAAAGCGTCAATACGCTCACCACCTACGGCTACGACCCGGTCACCGGCATGCAAGAACCCAAGGCCACCCTCTGCCAAATCAGAGCGGCGTAAGGAGCAGCGATCATGGCACGTATGAAATTCCTCTGCGACGCCGACCGTTGCATCGAGTGCAACGCCTGCGTCACCGCCTGCAAAAACGAAAACGATGTCCCGTGGGGCATCAACCGCCGGCGCGTCGTCACCATCAATGACGGCAAGCCGGGCGAACGCTCGGTCTCGATGGCCTGCATGCACTGCACCGACGCGCCCTGCGCCTCGGTCTGTCCGGTCGATTGCTTCTACACCACCGCCGACGCGGTGGTGCTGCACTCCAAGGACCTGTGCATCGGCTGCGGCTATTGCTTCTACGCCTGTCCGTTCGGCGCGCCGCAATACCCGAAGGTCGGCAACTTCGGTTCGCGCGGCAAGATGGACAAGTGCACCTTCTGCGCCGGCGGCCCGGAAGCCGACGGCAGCAAGGAAGAGTACGAGAAGTACGGCGCCAACCGTCTGGCCGAAGGCAAGCTGCCGCTGTGCGCCGAAATGTGCTCGACCAAGTCGCTGCTCGCCGGCGACGGCGACGTGATCGCCCAGATCTACAAGGAACGGGTGTCCAAGCGCGGCTACGGCTCCGGCGCCTGGGGTTGGCAGACCGCCTACCGCGAAGCGATCGCGACCTGATCCGGTCTCGTGTACTTCTATCGGCGGCGTGGCCTTAAGCCGCGCCGCCGGTTTCGACCGCAAAAGTTTGAGAAAAATTGAGAAGACAAAGGGAGATGCCAATGTCGGGCGTTTTGGCGAAATTCATGACGCAGATTCGCTTCATCGCCGGCGCTCTTGCGCTCGCTTTTGTTATTTCCGTCGCGACGCCGGTCTCGGCGCAGCAGCCGAGTTCGGTCAATCCGACCGCGAGTTCGGTCAAGGAGCAGCAGCTCCTTCAGGAGCTGAACCGGATCCAGGGCCGCGTTTCGATCCCGGACAGAAAATCGGACGTTCTGGAACAGCCGGCCGGCCGCGAATGGCGGCAATGGCATCAGGTGACGTTGCGCTGGATCGGCGGCATCGCCATTCTCGGCATGCTCGCGCTGCTGGTGGTGTTCTATCTGGTGCGCGGCCAGGTCAAACTTGAAAGCGGCTTCTCCGGCCGCAAGATTGTGCGCTTCAACGCGCTCGAACGCTTCGTGCACTGGCTGACCGCCAGCTGTTTCGTCATCCTGGCGATTTCCGGCCTCAACATCACTTTCGGCAAGCCGTTGCTGCTGCCGCTGCTCGGGCCGTCGGCCTTCTCGACCTGGTCGGAACTGACCAAGTATTCGCACAACTTCCTCAGCTTCCCCTTCACCATCGGCGTGGTGCTGATCTTCCTGATGTGGATCGGCAGCAACATCCCGAACGGCAACGACGTCGAATGGTTCAAGCGCGGCGGCGGCATTATCGGCCACGATCATCCGCCGGCCGGCCACTTCAACGCCGGTCAGAAAATGATCTACTGGATCGTCGTGCTCGGCGGCGGCGCCTCAGCTGTCACCGGCTACCTGCTGCTGTTCCCGTTCTACGGCACCGAGATCGCGGGGATGCAGCTGTCCCAGATCATTCATTCGGTCGTGGCGATGCTGTTCATCGCCGCCATGCTGGGGCACATCTATATCGGCACCATCGGCATGGAAGGCGCCTTCGAGGCGATGGGCGAGGGCACCGTCGACGTCAACTGGGCCAAGGAGCATCACCGGCTGTGGCTGGAGGATGAACTGGCGCGCGGCACGTCGACCGCGGCGGAGCGATCCGCTGCCGCGGCCAGGCCCGCCGAATAGGCTGGCGACACCAATAAAAACGCCCGGCTCAAAAAGCCGGGCGTTTTTTTTTCGTTTGCCGTTCGTCGCGGATATCAGGTCGTACTGCCGGCCTGCTTGCGCGGCCGTGCCGACCTTAAGCGCCCAGGCGCACGCCGGTGGTGCTGAACGCCTTGTCGGCCTGTTCCTGCACGCCGCTGAGAACGACGCCGC
The DNA here is from genome assembly GCA_945861265.1 of Rhizobium sp. Q54. GTDB lineage: Bacteria > Pseudomonadota > Alphaproteobacteria > Rhizobiales > Xanthobacteraceae > Pseudolabrys. The sequence goes on from CAMAUC010000048.1 coordinate 16,502, forward strand.
CAACCACGGCGATGACCACGGCCGTGACACAGGCAAGGATAAAGGTTTTCATGAATGCTCTCCTCCCGAATGGATCGTTGTGCGTGATCATAGCAGAAATGAGGACTGCGCGAGAGCGCTAAGTTTTGTTTTGGCGCGGCGCGCCTGCGACGTAAGCGCCTGTCTCGACGCCGGATCGCGCCGGTCTCCGTGGTCGTTGCGCTTGTGCCGTTTTCCGGGGAGACCGGCGCGTTGCCGACGGCCTCTGTAACACATTGAAATAACTCTATAATATCGGCTTGTCCAATAGCGAGCCACCGTGCCGCGCATCAATTCCGTCGAGCCGTCCGCCTAATGAACGCCCGCTTGCGCCGACAGCGCGCGATGCCGAACGCGCTCGCGGTGCAGCGTATAGAGTCCGCTGCCGGCGATCAGCAGCGATCCGGCAAGCGCATAGATGTCCGACACTTCACCGAAGACGAAGTAGCCGGCCAATCCGCTCCACAGCAGCAGTGAATAGCGGAATGGCGCGACAACGATGACGTCGACATTGCGGAACGCCGACACCGCGAATGTCGACCCGATGCTCAGCACCACCGCCGCGCCGGCGATGACAAAAATATAGTCCGATGCGGGCGCGCGCCACTCTTCGCCGATCGCCAGCGCCAGGATCGGCGCGGCAAGGGTGCTGCCGAGCACGCTGGTGAAGGAAATGCCGAGCGTCGGCACGCTGGGGCTGATCCGGCGCGTCACCATATCGCGTGTGGCGGAACCGACGGCCGAGGCGAAGGCCGCGAGCGCCCAGACATTGAACGAGGCCGGGCTCGGCTTGACGATGAGAACCATGCCGGCAAAGCCGAGAAGCACCGCGCTCCAGCGCCGCCAGCCGACCGGCTCCTTCAGGAAGAAAGCGGACAACATGGTCAGCAACAAAGGCGAGGCGAGATTGAGCGCGATGAGATCGGCCAGCCGCATATGACTGAGCGCCATGACGAAGGTGATATTGACCACCGCGTCGAGCGCGCCGCGCAGCATCACGATCGGCGTGAAGGCGCCGCGAATCCAGCTCACCTGATGCGCGTAGATGACGCCGATACCGACGATGGCCAGACATATCGCGCCGCGCACGAACAGCACTTCGCCGACCGGATAAGATAGCGCCGCGAGTTTGGTCAACGTGTCGTTGACCGTGAACAACGCGCAGGCCAGCAACAGAGAGACGATGCCGCGTTTGTTTTCGTGATACGTCGACACTGGCGTCTCAAACGTGAATCGGGAGGACCCGTGCATCTGACACGCGCGTCGCGCACGGTCAAATGATGGCGTGGCGCACCTTGGCCGACACCCATTCGCTCAGGATCACCGTGGCGATGATGACCAGAAGCATCAGCGACACCTGCGTCCAGTAAAGCTGGGTGATGGCGGCGTTGAGTTCCAGCCCGATGCCGCCGGCGCCGACCAGGCCGAGCACGGTCGACTCGCGGATATTGATGTCCCAGCGGAACACGGTGATACCGGCGAAGGCCGGCATCACCTGCGGCACGATGCCATAGACGGTGGTCTGCGCTGGCGACGCGCCGGTGGCGCGCACCGCCTCGACCTGCGACTCGTCTATCTCCTCGATGGCTTCATACAAGAGCTTGGCGACAAAGCCGATCGAGCGCAGGCCGATGGCAATGATGCCGGCGAACACGCCGGGGCCGACGATGGTGACCAGCATCAGCGCCCAGATCAGCGAATTGATCGAGCGCGAGGCGACGATGATGAACAGCGCGACTGGCCGCACGAAGGCCACGCTCGGCGTGGTGTTGCGCGCGGCGCAATAGGCGATCGGCACGGCGATGACGATGGAGATGATGGTGCCGAGCGTGGCGATGTTGAGCGTGTCCCAGATCGGCCGCCACAGATAATGGATATAGCCCCAGGCCGGCGGCACCATGCGGCTGCCCAGATCGACGGCCTGCGCCGGCGCGTCGAGCACGAAGGCCCAGATGGTGCGTTCGGAAATCAGTTGGAAGCAATAGACGAACACCGCGGTGCCGAACAGCCATGCCAGCCAAACGGCGAACTGGGTCTTGCGGTCGCGCCGTTGCCAGACTTTTTTCGGGATGACGATCGCGTCGCTCATCATTGCACCCAGCGCCGCAGATAGCCGGAGGAATATTCCACCGCCATGACGATGGCGATGATGATGAGAATGATCGCCGCCGCCGAATCGAATTCGTAGCGGTCGAACGATGTGTTGAGGGTCGCGCCGATGCCGCCGCCGCCGACAATGCCGACCACGGCCGACTCGCGGAAGTTGATGTCGAGCCGGTAGAGGCCGAGCCCGATCATGCGCGGCATTACCTGCGGCTGTACGCCGTAATTGAGCCATTGCAGCCAGCCGGCGCCGGTGGCGCGCACGGCCTCCGCCTGGCTGGCATCCATGTCCTCGATGTCCTCAGCGAGCAGCTTGCCGTAGAAGCCGATGGTGGCGAATGACAGAGTGACAAAGCCGGCGAAGGGGCCGAAGCCGAACAGCTTGACGAAAAAGATGGCCAGGATGATTTCCTGAAAGCTGCGCGACACCGCCAGCACAGAGCGGCAAAAATAATAAACCGGCAAAGGCGCGATGTTGCGCGCCGCGCCGATGCCGACCGGCACTGACAAAACGATGCCGACCACGGTGGCGGCGACCGTCATCCACAAGGTCTCGGCGATGCCTTCGACGATCTCGGTCCAGCGGCTGGTGAAATCCGGCGGCAGGAACGCGGTGATAAATTGTATGCCGCGCGGCAGTCCTTCCCAGACGCGGGCCCAGTTGACGTGTGTGGTGCCGAGCGCGAGCGACAGATAGACGGCGGCGCCGACGATCAGGGTCCAGCGCAGCCAGGCGCGCTTGATCGCCGGCGGTTTTTTCCAGCGGCGCGGCGCGGCGGGGAGGGCGAGGCTCACGTCAGCCCCGCCAGCCGGTCGCGTTCGATCGACGGCGTCGCGGGTGCCACCTCGTCAACCGGCTCGGCGTCATCGTCCGCCTTGCGGATGGTCGAGGCCCAATCTTCCTCGCCATAGATCTCGGTCAGCACCGCCGGCGTCAGTTTGTCCGGCGGGCCGTCATAGACGATCTCGCCGAGCTTCAAGCCGACGATGCGCTCGGCGAACATCTGCGCCAGCATCACGTCATGAATATTGATGATCGCCGCGAGCTTGCGTTCGCCGCACAATTCCTTGATCAACCGCATGATCTGCCGCGAGGTTTTCGGATCGAGCGAAGCGGTCGGCTCGTCGACCAGCAGCAACTCCGGATTCTGAATAAGCGCGCGGCAGATGCCGACGCGCTGGCGCTGACCGCCGGACAATTCATCGGCGCGCTTGTCGGCCATGTGGTCGAGGCCGACGCGCGCCAGCAGGCGGAACGCCTCGTCGATGTCGGATTGCGGAAACTTGCGCGCCCAGCTTTGCCAGAAGCCGACATAGCCGAGCCGGCCGGACAGCACGTTTTCCATCACCGACAGCCGCTCGACCAAGGCGTATTCCTGGAAGATCATGCCCATGCGCCGGCGCATGCGGCGCAGATTGCCGCTGCTTAAAGCCACGATCTCGGTATCGTTGAGCGTGATGGTGCCGGAGGTCGGCTCGACCAGCCGGTTGATGCAGCGGATCACGGTGGATTTGCCGGCGCCCGACGGGCCGATCAGCGCCATCACTTGGCCGTCAGGCACGTCGATATCGATGCCCTTGAGCGCCAGGTCGCCGGTGCGATAGCGCTTGGTCAGTCCCTTGATACGCAACATTCAGGCGTGCCCCAATCGTCGTCCGCGATGCCCGCTTTGGCGGGTCTTCACTTGCAGGTGTATTTGACGCCGGTCGCTTCGTCGATCTTGCGCAACACGGCCCAGTCTTTCTTGAAGTCGATCGGGACGAACTTGGCTTCTTTCTTGAACTCGGCCGCCAGCGCCGAACCTTCCCACTGGAAGCTGAAAAAGGCTTCCTTGATCTTGGCGACCAGTTTGGGGTCGAGATTGTAGGCGTAGCCATAGCCGGTGGTCGGGAAGGTCTGCGACTTGTAGATCGAGCGGATCTTGGTCGGATCGAACACCTTGCGCTCAATCATGCGGTTCAACACCGAGTTGGCCACCGCGCCGGCCTCGTAGTCCTTGTTGACGACACCGAGGATGGTGTTGTCGTGCTTGCCGGAGAACACCGGCTCGTAGTCGCGCTTGGCCTCGAGATTGTAATCCGCCTTGAGGATCGCCGATGGCGCCTTGTAACCGGAGTTCGAGGTCGCGTCGCTGAAGCCGAGTTTGCGGCCTTTCAGGTCTTCCGGCTTTTTGATCGGGGAATCGGCCGGCACGATGATTTCCATCTCGTAGCCAAACGAATTGTCGCTTGAGGCCATCATCGCGAACGGCACGTAGCCGGCGCAGTTCACCGCCAGCGCATTGCCGCCGGCATTGACGCCGGCGATGTGCAGACGCCCCGAACGCATCGCCTCGACCTGCGCCGCGTTCGACTGTACCGGGAAGAACACGACCTTCTTGCCGGTGACCTTCTCCATGTTCTTGATGAAGCCGTCCCAGACCTTCTGGTACACGGCCGGGTCTTCGACCGGCGTATAGGAGAAGATCAAGGTCGATGGATCGATGAGCTTCTTCGGATCGGTCGGCGCATCGGCGACCAGATCGCCATTGCGGTCGCAATAGGCCTTGTCGAGTTGCCCGCGCGGGCAGTCCTCCTGGGCGAGCGCGCCGCCGGACAACGCCAGCGCTGCGACGAGGACGGTGGCCTTGATAACGGTTTTCATCGGTTGCCTCACTTGTCGAGCGCGGATTATTTGCACGCGTAGCTGACGCCGCTGGCGGCGTCGATCTTGCGCACCACGCTCCAGTCCTTCTGGTAGCTGATCGGCACGAAACGATCCTCTGTCTTGAACTCGGCCTTGAGCGCCGAGCCTTCCCACGGGAAGGTGAAGAAGGCTTCCTTGATCTTGGCCTGCAGCGCCGGCGTCAGATTATGCGCCATGCCGTAGCTGGTGGTCGGGAAGGTTTCCGACTTGTAGATGGTGCGGATCTTGGCCTTGTCGACGACCTTGCGCTCGAACATGCGCACCATCACCTCGTTGGCGATCGCCGCCGCGTCATAGTCCTTGTTGGCGACGCCGAGCACCGAATTGTCGTGCTTGCCGGAGAACACCGGTTCGTAGTCGCGCTTCGCGACCAGTTTGAATTCGGATTCGAGCAGCACCGACGGCGCCTTGAAACCGGAATTGGACGAGGGCGATGTGAAGGCGAGCTTCTTGCCCTTGAGATCGGCCGGCGTCTTGATCGGACTGTCGGCCGGCACGATGAGTTCCATCTCGTAGCCGAACGTGCCGGCCGTGGTGCCCATGATGGCGAAGGGCACATAGCCGGCGCAGTTGACGGCGATCGGCGTCGGCCCGGTGCTGACGCCGGCGATGTGCAGGCGGCCGGAGCGCATGGTCTCGATTTCGGCGGCGTTCGACTGGACGGGATAGAAAACCACTTTCTTGCCCGTCACTTTTTCCAGATGCCTGAGAAAGCCGTCCCAGACTTTGGAATAAAGCGCCGGGTCCTCGACCGGCGTATAGGCGAAGACCAGGGTGGCCGGATCGATCAGTTTGGTGGGATCGGTCGGGGTATCGGCGACCAGGTCGCCATTGGCGTCGCAATAGGCCTTGTCCAGAAGGCCGCGCGGGCATTCCTGCGCCGCCGCCGCGCCCATCAGGCCGGCGCTGACGAGAACCGTCGCGCACAGGCCGGTCGCGGCGCCTATAAGTCGAGCCATGGTCGCCTCCCTGTCGTCCGGGGCCTTTTGCCGACCCGGAACCTTATCGTTCGCACACATATTAGCCCCAAATTTCGCCGTTACGCCAATGGCCAAAGCCCGGCATCCCCGGTCCATCACATCGCCGTCAGTTTGGCCGGAATTGCCGTCCCGCCGGTTGCCCGGTATGGCCGGCGATGGAACAATTGCGGTTATTGTTCGTATCTGTAGAGAGCGGTGGCGGTATTTTCCCTTGAGCGACGCGACGGAGGCTGTTCATGGCGCAAGCCGCAATTTTTCCGGTTTTGCGCGGCACGGCCGTCGGCTCCGTGGCGGGCAGTCCCCCGCTCGATAAGATGCGCGGCGCCTGGCGCGCGGCGTTCCAGCTGGTACGGGCGGAAACCGAAAGACGCGCCGCGCATTTGTCGGCCGAGGATCAGATCGTCCAGTCGATGCCGGACGCCTCGCCGACCAAATGGCACCGTGCACATGTCACCTGGTTCTTCGAGCAGTTCCTGCTGGTGGAGCACGACCCAGCCTACAAGATATTCGATCCGCGGTTCCCGTTCCTGTTCAATTCCTATTATGTCGCCGCCGGTCCGCGCCACGCGCGCCCCGAACGCGGGCTGATCACGCGGCCGAACGGCGAAGAAGTCACGCAGTATCGCGCGCATGTCGATGCCGCCATGCTGCGTCTGATCGATACCGTGCCGGAAGCCAACGCCGCGCGCCTCTTTGAAATTCTCGAGATCGGGCTCAATCACGAACAGCAGCATCAGGAATTGCTGATCACCGACATCCTGCATGCCTTTGCACAGAACCCGACAAATCCGGTCTATGACGCCGCCTGGAAGATGCCGCGCCTCGGCGCCGGTCCTCGCAGTCTGGACGCCGACGATTTCGTCGACGTGCCGGCCGGCATTCATGCGATCGGACATGAAGGCGCGGATTTCTGCTTCGACAACGAGACGCCGCGCCACGATGCGCTGATCCCGACAATGCGCATCGCGCGCCATCTGGTGAGCAATGAGGAGTGGCTCGGCTTCATCGACGCCGGCGGCTACACGACGCCGTCGCTATGGCTGTCGGAAGGATGGAACGCGGTGGAGGCGCAAGGCTGGGAGGCACCGGGATACTGGCGCAAGGTCGATGGCCAGTGGCACGTCATGACGCTCGCCGGGTTAAAGCCGGTCGATCCGGCCCAGCCGGTATTGCATGTCAGCTATTACGAGGCCGAGGCTTTTGCCCGTTTTTCCCATAAACACCTGCCCAGCGAGCAGGAATGGGAGGTTGCCGCCCGCGCCGGCCTGTTGGCCGATGGGGACGGGGTGGCTTGGCAATGGACACGCAGTGCCTATTTGCCCTATCCGGGTTACCGCGCGGCCGAGGGCGCACTGGGCGAATATAACGGCAAGTTCATGGTCAGCCAGATGGTCCTGCGGGGATCGTCGCTGGCCACGCCCGAGGGCCACGCGCGCGTGAGCTACCGCAATTTCTTCTATCCGTCGGCGCGCTGGCAATTCAGCGGCGTACGCCTGGCGGAATTTATTGGTGCATGATCCCGAAAAGTGGGAACCGGTTTTCGGACAAGATCATGCACGGCAAAAAAGTGATCTAACAACGAGGCGATCATGGTTGCGCTTGCACGAACCAATCCGTCGACGGCGAATGACGAAACAGAGGTTTCGGCGTTCGAACGCGACGTGCTCAAAGGCCTGGGCGCGCGGCGCAAGCAACTGGCGCCGAAATATTTCTATGACGGCGCTGGCTCGCAATTGTTCGAACGCATCACTGAGCAGCCGGAATATTACCCGACGCGCTGCGAGATGCACATCTTGCAGGACAATGCCGCCGATATCGCCAGGCTCATTCCGGCCGGCGCGGCGCTCGTCGAATTCGGCTCCGGCTCGAACAAGAAGGCGCGCATCCTGCTGGCGGTCGCGCCGGTGCTGGCCGCTTATGTGCCGGTCGATATCTCGCCCGAAATGCTGGAGCAGGAAGCCGACGCTTTGCAGCTCGACTTTCCGCGTCTGAATATTCGTCCGGTCGCGGCCGACTTCACGCAAATCTTTGAGTTGCCCGAAGAGGCGAAAGCGGCGGCTGTCCGCGTCGGCTTTTTTCCGGGCTCGACCATCGGCAATTTCGAGCCGCATGAGGCGGCGAGCTTCCTGCGCAACGCGGCGAAAATCCTCGGACCCAATTCAATCCTCATTGTCGGCGCCGACCTGATCAAGCCGGTGGACATTCTCAATGCCGCCTATAACGACGCGGCCGGCGTCACTGCCCGGTTCAATCTCAATCTTCTTGTGCGCATCAACCGCGAACTTAACGGCAGCTTCAAGCTCGACACCTTCGAGCATCACGCTTTCTATAACCGCGAGCGGCATCGCATCGAGATGCATCTCGCCAGCCTGAAGCGGCAGAAGGTGAAAGTCGCCGGCGAGTGCTTCGACTTCCGCGCCGGCGAGACCATCCACACCGAGAACTCCTACAAATATTCGGTCGAGTCGCTCGGCGCGCTGGCGCGCGGCGTCGGCTGGCTGCCCGCCGGCGTCTGGATGGACAGCAAGAAATATTTCTCGATCCAGGCTTTCACGCTGGCGCCATAACTCTGTTGTCATTCCGTGCTCGGAATGGGCGGCTACTTTCGCATTCCGAAAATTTTCTTGCCCCGGACGCGTTGCACCACGCAGTGGTGCGACGCTGAGCCGGGGCCATTCCACATTCGGTGGGCGGGACGATCCCGGGTCAGCAGCGCATCGTTTCACGATGCACTGCGCCCGGGACAAGAGCCCGCTTTCCGCGCGCGCTAGTCTGCGCTAAGTCATGCGCCCGCCCGCCGCGTCAGGCCGGGCCGCATTATTCAGGCGAGACAGGACCATCATGAAAATCGTCAATTTCCAGACCAATAACGGCATCCGCATGGGCGTCGTCGACGGCGGCACGGTCATCGACGTACAGGCGGTCGATGCCTCGCTGCCGGGCGAACTCGGCGCTTTCCTGCGTGCCAATGGCGACATGAAGGCTCTGGCCGAGATCGCCAAAAAGGCGCCGGCCGGCGCGCGCCTGCCGCTTGGCGGCATGAAATTCGCGATGCCGGTCGTCAATCCCGGCAAGATCATTTGTCTGGGTCTGAACTATCTCGATCACGTCAAGGAAGGCAATTACAAGGACAACATCCCGAAGTATCAGAGCATCTTCTTCCGCGTGCTCACCTCGATGGCGGCGCATGGTCAGCCGCTCATCCGGCCGAAGACGTCGATCCAGTTCGACTACGAAGCCGAGTTGATCGTCATCATCGGCAAGCGCGCCAAACATCTGACGCTCGAAAACGCCGTCGATTGCGTCGCCGGCTATTCCTGCGGCATGGAAGGCTCGATCCGCGAATATCAGCGCCACTCCTCGCAGTGGGGCATGGGCAAGAATTTCGACCAGACCGGCAGCGTCGGCCCGTGGATGGTCACCGCCGACGAACTGCCCCGCGGCGCCAAGGGCCTCAAGATCGAGAGCCGGCTCAACGGCAACATGATGCAGTCGTCGAACACCGACAGCTTCATGTTCCCGGTCGCCGAATCGCTGGTCTATCTCACCGAAGGCATGACATTGGAGCCGGGCGATATCCTGTTCACCGGCACGCCCTCCGGCGTCGGTCACGCCCGCAAGCCGGAGCCGGTGTGGATGAAAGCCGGCGACACCATCGAGGTCGAGATCGAAGGCGTTGGCTTGCTGAGCAATCCGATCGCTGACGAGAAATAAGGCTGCTTTTTTCTTTCCTCCCCCACGAAGTGGTGGGGGAGGAGCGATCGACCCCGTTGACTCTGGGCGCGCATCCGCCTTCCCTGTTCGACAATAAAAAGCGGCCGGAACAGGCACGCCAACAGGGGAGGATATCATGCAACGCTCATTCGTGGCGGCGGCTCTGGCTGCCGCGTTTATCGGCGCCACCGCCGCACCGGCCGCGGCCCAATGGCCGAATGACCGGCCGATCCGCCTGATCGTCGGCTTCGGCGCCGGCGGCGGCACTGACATCGTGGCGCGCATTGTCGCCCAGCCTTTGTCCGAATTGCTGAAACAGTCGGTGGTGGTCGAGAACAAGCCCGGCGCCGGCGGCTCGATCGCCTCGGGCGAAGTCGCCCGCGCCGCCAAGGACGGCTACACCGCCACCATGATCTCGACCGGCCACACCGTCGGCGCGGCGATGCTTAAGAACGTACCTTATGACGCCGTGAAAGATTTCGCGCCGGTCGGCCTGGTCGCCAACTCCGCCTTCGTCATCGTCGCCAACAAGGACTTCGCCGCCAACGACATCAAGGGCCTGATCGCGCTTGCCAAGGCCAGCCCGGGGAAACTGAATTTCGCCAGCGTCGGTATCGGCTCGACGCAGCACATTGCCGGCGAACTGCTGGTGCAGTCGGCCGGCATCAACGTCAAACATATCCCCTATCGCGGCTCGCCGGCTTTGGTCGCGGCGCTGCTCGCCGGTCAGGTCGATTACGGCGTCGAGACCTTCCAGGCGGTGCAGGGTCAGGTGCAGGGCGGCACGTTGAAGTTGCTGGCCGTTGGCGGGGCGACGCGGCTCGAGGCCGTGCCCAACGTCCCGACTGTCGCCGAATCCGGCGTCCCCGGTTACGTCGTCAGCGGCTGGTATGGCTTTGCCTATCCCGCCGGGACGCCGCAGGCCATCGTCGACAAAACCAACGCCGCGTTGAAAACGGTGCTGGCGATGCCGGATGTGCGCGACCGGTTAAGCAAGGCCGGCGCTATTGCCTCGATATCGACGCCCGTCGAATTCGGCACGCTGCTTGAAGGTGAGGTTGCCAAATGGAAAGCGGTGCGCGACAAGGCCGGGCTTGAGCCGCAATAAACTGCCGGCGCCGATCCGGCGCGGTGGCGTAAAGGGAAGAGGACGAAATGGCCGAACAGTTGAAGATTGTCGCGATCTGCGGCTCGCTGCGCAAAGGTTCGTACAATGCCGCGCTCGTGCGCGCG
>CAMAUC010000049.1 GCA_945861265.1 Rhizobium sp. Q54
GAAGGGTGCTTCACTCATGGCCCGATCGCGCCACTTCGCGCAAGGCAAAATTGCACGCGGCCACAGAGCCGGCGCCGCGCATGAACGGTTGTCTAATTGAAAGGCCTGGCTCAACCGGGCGAAGCGGCACGTGACGACAAGGCCGCTTCGACAAAGCCTAGTCGCTGTCGCCGGGAACGAACCGGGTCCCGGTCGCGGGGCGCTTCTCGCCCTTGTGCTGGCAGGCGCCGGCGACGGCGGAGATGCCGATCTTGCCGTAGCGGTCGTTGAGACTGCCCGGCTGGCTGGCGGAGCCCTGTTGCTGCTGTTGCTGGTGCGCATGAGACTTCACTTGAGTCTTCTCTTGCGCCTTATTGCCGTTCATTTCAGTTCACTCCCGTCCATCCCTGGATTCCCTAGACCCTTTATCTGGTCATCAACTGGGGCAAAATTGCGCAGGCAGTCGTGTTGTATCGTGACGTTTTTCCGCGCGCTTCGACCGAGCCTTCGGCTGTCCCCACCTTTCCGCCCATTATGGTAAACCAACTCTTAACGGGTTGCAGGCAAGCTGTTTTTTCAGGGGTTCCCGGTACCGGGCGGGGGACCTTGGCCTGACCGTGGCCCGACTATAGTTGTGTGCGTCATTCCTGCAACAGGTTCACAGGAAGCGGCATGCGCAGGGTACGGAAAGCATGGCTATTGCGTGCTTACTTCGGTTAATTGCAGGTGTGATTCATGGATTCGGGCGCTAAAAAAGCGACCGGGAAAGAGGATGAAATGCGGGCTAAGGCATTGATTGTGGCTCTGTTTGGCGTGGGAATGTTGCTCGGCGGCTGCATGCAGTCGACCATCGAGCCGGCTTCGGAAGCCAGCATGACGCCGCGCGACAAGAAGCTCCTGGCGGCTGCGCCTTACGAAAAGGCGACGATTGCCGAGCCCTATCGCCGCCATATCGTCGATTACCACCGCAAGGAATTGCCCGGCACGATCGTGATCGATTCCGATGCCCGCTACCTGTACCTGGTGCAGGACGGCGGCAAGGCGATCCGCTACGGCGTCACCGTCGGCGAAGAAGCTCTCGCCTTCACCGGCATCGCCAAGGTGGGCCGCAAGACCGAATGGCCGACCTGGACGCCGACAGCCGACATCAAGAAGCGCATGGACGTGCCGAACTTCGTCGGCGGCGGCCCGCAGAACCCGATGGGTGCGCGCGCGCTGTATCTCTATGCCGGCAACAAGGACACGATGTATCGCATCCACGGCACCAACCAGCCGGAATATATCGGCCAGGCGATTTCCTCGGGCTGCATCCGCCTGACCAATGAGGACGTCATCGACCTCTACAACCGCGTCAAGGAAGGCGCCGTTGTCGTCGTGCTGGCGCCGAACCAGGGCGACTCGCCGTTCAACCCGCGCATGGCCTCGGTCGCGCCGCGGTCCTGATCTTTCCGGACTTAGTTCGACAAAACGGCGCCTTCGGGCGCCGTTTTTTTATGTCGGTCAGCCCAGCGTCACGCGGACGATTTCCGGCGGCACGCCGAGCCGCAGCGGCACCTGGCTGGTGCCGAGCCCGCCCGACACGATCATGTGGCGGCCCTGCTCGACGATGTGGCCATAGGCGAAGCGCGCGCCATAGGCCGACGGCGCCCAGAACGGCGGCACCAAAGGCAGCCTGATCTGGCCGCCATGGGTGTGCCCGGCCAAAGTCAGCGACACGCGCGCCGGGATGGCCGTGAAAATATCGGGCTCGTGGACGAGCAGAATGACCGGATCGGCGGTCGTGACTTTATTGAGCGTGCCGGCCAGATCGTCGACGCCGCGGAATTGGCGGTGGCCGATTGGGTAAGCGAGCTGATCGCCGAGCCCGGCCAGCCAGAAGCGGCGGCCGCCCTCGCCCATCAGCACGGCGTCGTTTTCCATCACCGGAATGCGCACCTGCGCCAAAGCCGCGCGCGTGCCGGCGATGTCGTACCACCAGTCGTGATTGCCGAGGATCGCGCGAACGCCGAGCGGCGCGCGCAGCCGCGCCAGCTCCGCCGCCCAGGCCGGATGCGGCACATGTTCGGTGACGAAACGATGCGTGGCGAAGAAATCGCCGAGCAGCACAGTGAGATCGCAGTTGAGCGCATTGGCGGCGTCGACCACCTGGCGGATGCGCGCGACGCCCATATTCGGTCCGCCGGCATGAAGATCAGCGATGACGGCGATGGTGAGCGGCTGGCCGGGAGGCCAGCCCGGCGGCGTCAGCCGGTAATCGGTGATCGACAGGCCGTTGGCCGCTTCCATCGCGGCATAGACGGTAGTGGCGGGCAGTATGATGCCGGCAAGGCCGCTAAGGCCTAGCCCAGTCTTGAGCAGACCGCGCCTTGTCAGGCGGCCGGGGGCCGGCTTTGGCAACACGAACTTGCTGGGGGCGCCGCCGGTCATCGGCAAGGACTAGCGCAAAAGGTTGAACGGAAAGTGGAAGCCGTCGCGGGATTTGCGTTTGCCGCCGCGCATTGGCGGGCGCGGCTTCGGCAACGGAATGACGCCTTCGATCGGGCTGACCATGCTGACGGCAACCTTTTCGTCGGCTTCGGCCGGCGCGGCGGCGACCTCGGCCGGCTTTTCCGGCGCGACTTCGGCTGGCTTTTCAGGAGTCTTTTCAGGCACCTTGGGCGGCGGTGGCGGCGGCGGTTCGCGCACGTCCCATTGGCAGATGCGATAGCCGTTGGAACGCAGGGCCAGATCGAGATGGATGTGCTCTTCGTGATAGCCGTCCGAACCCGGGCCGAGCACCGTGGTGAAGCGCAGGCAGGCGCTCTGGCGCGCCGCCTCGCGCAACGGCTTGTCAGCCTTGATGTCGGTGAGGTGAATGTAGCGGCCGCCCTCCAGGGTGAAGCCGCGCAGGTCGATGGCATTGGCCTTGCCGTGCTCCGACACCTTGCCGGTCATCTTGCGGTTGCGGCCGCGGCAACTGAAGTCGTCATAGGTTTCGAGACGTTGCAGCACGCCGGCGGCGGCGGTCAGCGGCACGGCGTCGTCGCGCAGCCACAACGCCAACTGCTCGGCCATCGGGCATTGCAGGTAAGGCGCCGGCTTGATCTCGATCTTCTTGCCGGCGGCCAACAGCACCGCGTCGAGGCGCACGACATCGCCGCCGCCGCAGGAGCCGGGGCCGATCAGCCGCGGCATCGGCGTCACCACCGCGAACTTCTCCAGCCGCGTGCGGCAGGCCGACGGTTCGCTGGTGACTTCCGATGTCTTGAAATCCTCGCCGGCGGCTTCGCGGAAGGTCTTCGGCTCGCTCCACAAAGTGGCGATCCAGGACGGCGGCGCGACTATCTTCGGACGCGGCCGGGGCAAAGGCAAAGGCGCTGCGCCGGGGATGCCCGCAGCCGGCGCCGCATTGGGCGCGGACTGAGCAGCGGGCTGGGCAGTGGCGACGCCGCTGCCGAACAGGGCCAGCACGACACTTACGACAAGTCCTTGCGCCATGAGTGTTCGCATCGTGGCGGTGTCGGGCAGGATTGCGGCATTTGTGCGGGACAGCATGGCTTTACCTTGCACGGATTCGCTCCGGCGCTAACCTGCTATCGGCTGGCGAGGGGCCGGCCCAAAAGACGTAAAAAGCGACCGCGCGCGACCCTTGAAACGATCGCGCGCCGGGAAATTTGAGAGGGAAACGCCATGCTCGGCCTGATGTCCGACTTTCCGCTACTGCTGCACCGGATCATCGACCACGCCGCCAAGTTCCACGGCGAGAGAAAGGTCATTACGCGGTCCGTCGAAGGCCCGATCGTCGAGACCAATTACGCGCAAGTTCGCGCCCGCTCGCTGAAAGTGGCGCAGCGGCTGGAGCGTGATGGCATCAAATTGGGAGACCGGGTGGCGACGCTCGCCTGGAACACCTGGCGGCATCTGGAGAGCTGGTACGGCATCCTCGGCATCGGCGCGATCTATCACACGGTGAACCCGCGGCTGTTTCCCGAACAGATCGTCTGGATCGTCAATCATGCCGAAGACCGCATGATGTTCGTCGATCTGACTTTCGTGCCACTGTTGGAAAAAATCGCCGACAGACTGCCGACCATCGAGCGCTACGTCATTCTCACCGATGCCGCGCATATGCCGGCAACGACCTTGAAAAACGCGGTCGCCTATGAGGACTGGATCGCGGAAGCCGACGGCGATTTCAAATGGCGATCGTTCGACGAGAACACCGCCGCCGGCATGTGCTACACCTCCGGCACCACCGGCCATCCGAAGGGCGTTTTATACTCGCACCGCTCCAACGTGCTGCACGCCTTCATGGCGTCGCTGCCCGACTCAAAGAACCTCGCCTCCGCCGATGTCTGCATGCCAGTGGTGCCGTTGTTTCACGCCAATGGCTGGTCGCTCGCCTTCTCGACGCCGATGGTCGGCGCGACTTTGGTGCTGCCCGGCGCCAAGATGGACGGCGCCTCGATCTACGAACTGCTCGACACCTACAAGGTGTCGTTCACGGCCGCGGTGCCGACGATCTGGCTGATGCTGTTGCAGGACCTGGAAAAGACGGGGGCCAAGCTGCCGCACCTGAAGCGCGTCGTCATCGGCGGCTCGGCCTGCCCGCGCGCCATGACCAAGACGTTCCAGGACAATTACGGCGTCGAGGTGGTGCATGCCTGGGGCATGACCGAGATGAGCCCGCTCGGCTCGCTCTGCACCATGAAGCCGGAATATGCCGGGCTGACCGGCGACGCGCGCCTCGACGTACAGATGAAGCAAGGGCACCCGCCGTTCGGCGTCGACATGAAGATCACCGACGACAACGGCAAGGAACTGCCGTGGGACGGCAAGACCTTCGGCCGGCTGAAGGTGCGCGGGCCGGCGGTGGCCAAGGCTTATTACAAGGTGGCGCGCGACGCGGTGTTCGAGGACGACGGCTGGTTCGACACCGGCGACGTCGCCACGATCGACAAGTATGGCTACATGCAGATCACTGATCGGGCCAAGGACGTCATCAAGTCCGGCGGCGAATGGATCTCGACCATCGATCTGGAAAACCTCGCGGTCGGCCATCCGAAAGTGGCGGAAGCCGCGGCAATAGGCGTCGCGCATCCGAAATGGGACGAGCGGCCACTGCTCGTCATCGTCTTGAAGAAAGGCGAGACCGCGACCAAGGAAGATATCCTCGGCTTCATGCAGGGCAAGGTGGCGAAGTGGTGGATGCCGGACGACGTCGTGTTCGTCGATGAAATCCCGCACACCGCGACGGGAAAGATTCAGAAGATGACGTTGCGCAAGCAGTTCGAGGCGTATCGGTTGCCGGGGGTGCAGGCGGCGGAGTGAGGGAAAGTGAGTAAAATTGTTTGGAAGCGCAGCGCACCGGGCATTGAGATCGGTAGCGCCAAATCAGCTAATGATTTTATTGCAGCTTTACGTCGGTCGAATCAGGATTGGTGGGAAGGCGGGCGTATGCCGTGGGCGTTTCGCGGCCACGCAGACGATAAGTGGAAGCTGTTACCATCTGCTTGGCGTCCGAACGACCCTATTTTAGCGGCATGTAGGAAAGAGGCAGGCCGCCGTTTTGACGCGACCAATCCCGATCAAAAGCTCAACTGGTGGTGGTCGCCAAATTTTTGGTCGGGGCCGGCCCAGTTCGGAGCTGATGACGCCAGACTTCGAAAATCTCTAGCTATCGAGGCAACTGCCGAACTCCTTGCGGTATGGGATTTTGCCCACGAATGCAACGAGCGTGGTTTTCTGACGCCGCTCGCAAACCTGCCGCCGGATTCCACTGTAGAGCCAGACTGGCTTTTCAATTCTGGCGCCCCGCTCTTTGCCGACGAATTTGTAAACTTCTCCGATGTACCGGCTATGCTCGCCTTGGCCCAGCATCACGGCTTGCCTACAAGGCTGCTTGACTGGACATTCGACCCTGTTGCTGCCGCTTTTTTCGCGATTGAGAAGGCCTCATCGACACGCCCTAAATCGACGTTGGTCATTTGGGCGCTGCACCGACAACGTGCCGCAAAAGTCACTACGCCGGGCGTGACGTTTCCCAACGGGCCAAACGGAGCCCCACGTATCGATTCTGCGCTTCGAATCATCCGGCCGCCTATACGCGACAACCCATATCTCGCAGCACAGTCTGGTCTATTCACAACTTTTGCGGCATCCGGAATTTATTTCATGAAGAACGCAGGTAAACGTCCTAGCGTCGAAGAGTTTGTCGAAGAATCAAAGACAGACGATATCGTTCTGAGAAAGCTCGTTCTTGCATACAAACATATAGAGGAATTGGCCGATATTTTAAATCGAGAGCAAATTACGCGTTCAAAGTTAATGCCAACAATGGATAACATAGCGGCCGACATTCGTCGAAAGTGGTCAAACGCTTAGCTCGTACGGCAGATTAGCGAAGTGTAATCCGCGGCGAAACTCAAACCCGTCTTCCTGAGATGCGATCCGCGCAAGCGGCGAGCCTCGAAGGATGAGCGGCCACGGGCTTCGGGCCGTCGCCCTTCGAGGCTCACGTGCTGCGCACGTTCGCACCTCAGGGTGACGGCTCACCACCCCGTTCATTCCCACGAAAGCGGGAACCTAGTTCTTATAGGTCAGACGAATAAGCACTGGGTCCCCGCTTTCGCGGGGACGAACGGAAAAAAATTCGTTGCGAGAAAGTTGCGAGCACGACGTGGATGGCCGGGACAAGCCCGGCCATGACGGCGGGGAAGCTTACACCCCGTCCGCCTAATTGCTGGCGAGCTGCGACGGCAGCGGGTCTTCGACGCTGCGCACGACGATGATGCGGTCGAACTTGCCGTCCTCGTAGGCCTGCAGGAACTTGTCGTAGTCGCGCACCGAGATGCAGCCGTTCGACGCGCCGGCCTCGCCGAGCAGGAAGGAATGCGCCAGGATGCCGTCGCGGCCATACATGTTGCCGTTGCCGATCGGCTTCATGCGTAGCGCGCGCACGCCGTGAAACGGCTTCTCGCGGAACGACACGGCATAGACATTGGGCGGCGTGACGCCGACATCCTTGCGCTCGATCGACTGCGGATCGTCGAGATACTGGCCGAAGCCGGAATGCGCCTCGAGCCTTTCGCCGTCCGGCATGTAAACCGCGCGCCGGGCGATATCGTACAGCACCGTCTTCGGATTGGCGGCGATCACCGCCTTGGCGGCGCGATCCGGATCGCCGAACAATTTATCGAAAATGCCGGGTTCGGATCGGGGCTGCGGCTGCGGCTGCGGCGGCAGCGCGGCGAGCTGCGGCGCGACCGGCGTGGTGCGCACGACAGTGGCGCGAAGCGCATCCGCACGCGCCACATCCTGGCGCGTGACATCCTGCCGGGCGAAAGCCTGACGCGCGGCGTCTTCGCGAACAGTGTCTTGGCGAACGATGTCCTGGCGAACAGTGTCTTGGCGAACAGTATCTTGGCGCGCAATGTCCTCACGCGCGATGCCGTCGGGCCGCGACGGCGGCATGGGCGTGGCAACGTCGAGGCTGGGCAAGCGCACATCGGCGGCCGAGGGGAATCGCGTCGCCAGCAAGGTCGACAGGCCGCCTTCCGGTATCCAGGCCCTATCCGCGCCGCGCAGGCCGACGCCGACAGTGCCGACCAGCTGCGTCCACTCCTCGTGCCAGGTCGCCGCGACCTCCAGCTCGCGCAGCGGCGCGGCAATCGACGACCTTAATTCGGGGGCAAGCGCCGAGCGGCCCTGCGGCAGCGGCAGATAGATCGCCGCGGCGGCGACCGCGCTGGCGCCGGCGGCGCTCAGGCAAATCCACATGATGGCCAAGGTCGCCCGGGCGAAGCCGTCCGGCCGCGCGGCGGCGACAGCCGCCGGGCGGCGTCTTGCTCCTCGCATTCTGGCGTCGGACCTCTGCCCCATGCCCCATCCTAGCCCAAAAGGCCGCCGGCGGGAAATTCGGAAGCCGGCCCGCCGGGGCTTGCGGGGTAGTATGGTGCTGGAAACAATGCCAAAAATGTGGCCCATGCACCGTTAATCTCTCCTCGCCGCCACAGGGCCGCTGACGATGACGACACGAGGCCATGCGCAGGGCGCGGCACAGGCCGGCACCATGCCGCCCGACATTGCCGAAAAACTGGTCGCCATCGGCCGCGTCATCGAGGCGCCGAAGACCAATGCGATCTACGCCCCGCTGCATGCGGTCGAGCCCTTTGCCGGCGTGACGATCGCGCGCGACATCAGCTACGGGCTGGACGCGCGCAACCTGCTCGACGTTTTCACGCCGGACAAAAGCGAGGGGCCGCGGCCGGTGCTGCTGTTCGTGCATGGCGGCGGCTTCGTGCGCGGCGACAAGCATGTGGCCGGCAGTCCGTTCTTCGACAATGTCGCGGTCTGGGCGGTGCGTCACGGCATGATCGGCGTCACCATGTCGTATCGCCTGGCGCCGCGGGACAAATGGCCGAGCGGTCCGCAGGACGTCGCGGCGGCGGTGGCCTGGGTACGCGCCAACATCGGCGCGCAGGGCGGCGACGCCGCGCGCATTTATGTGATGGGCTCGTCGGCCGGCGCCAACCACGTCGCATCCTATGTCGCCTTCCCGGAATTTCAGCCAGCCGATGGCGCAGGAATCGCCGGTGCGATCTTTCTGTCCGGCTCGCCCTTCGACACCACCGTGTTCGACATGACGCCCTACACCGATTATTTCGGCACGAACGCCGCGGCCTATGCGGCGCTGTCGCCGACGCCGGGATTGCTGACGACGAAGGTGCCGCTGATGCTGGCCTGGGCCGGGCTCGATCCGCCGCCAATCGAACGCCAATCGATCGATCTCGACGCCGCTTTGCGCAAGGCCGGCCGCGCCCCGGCCAAAGCCGTGCTGAAAACGCACAGCCATATCTCGCTGAACAACGCCATCGGCACCGCCGACACGGAACTCACCGATCGACTGCTGGCCTTTATCGCAGGCAGGCAGTAACAGGTAGACCGCTTCACCCGAGGAGACTTCCAGAATGCGAACTCAATCCCGCTCGGGTCCCCGTTTGGGCCCCCGCTTCGCCTTCGCGCTTTTCATTGGACTGGCAGGCGTCGCCGCCGCCGGTTCGCTCACCCCCGCCACCGCGCAAACAACGGCCAAGAAAACCATGACCACTTCATCCGGACTGCAAATCACCGACACCGTCGAAGGCACCGGCGCGACGCCGAAGCGCGGCCAGACCTGCGTCATGCATTACACCGGCTGGCTCTACACCAACGGCATCAAAGGCAAGAAATTCGATTCATCGGTCGACCGCAACGAGCCCTTCGAATTCAAGGTCGGCGTCGGCCAGGTCATCAAGGGCTGGGACGAAGGCGTCTCGACCATGAAGGTCGGGGGGAAACGCACCCTCATCATTCCGCCCGCGCTCGGCTATGGCGCGTCGGGCGCCGGCGGCGTCATTCCGCCGAACGCGGTGTTGATGTTCGACGTCGAACTGCTCGGCGTGAAGTAACCGGACACACGGCCGCCGCCGGATGGTGGCGGCCGTTGACGTCCCCGCCGGGCAATCCTGCACGGCATTAGGTTGTATTTTTTAAGTAAGCACTTTATGGTTGCTCTCCTGTCTGGAGGCTGCCGCCATGCGTATTGCCGCGTTTTTTCTGAGCGCCGTGCTGTTCGCCGGTGCCGCGCAAGCCCAGCCCGGCTGCGACGGCTACCCGGTCCCCTGCGTCAGGGATGTCGCCATCGCCTATCCGGCGACGACCCATATGTCGGGCGATATGCGCGGCTCGACACATGAGCTGACCTTCAACCGCAAGGAGGGCAAGACCTTGTGGATCACCGCGCCGATGTATGACGCCCTCGTCGAAGTGGCGATGGACGGCGCGATGAAATTTCATCCGATGCCGGCGGGAAGCATGCCGCACGGCATTTCCTTCGACGGCGCGGGCCGGCTTTACGCCAGCCTGGAAGGCGCCGGCGCGGTGGCCGAGATCGACTTAGCGACCGGCGCCATCAAGCGGCAGATCGCGGTCAACGCCGATCCGCACGGGCTCGGCATCGGCCCCGACGGCAAGACGGTGTGGTTCACCGGCAAGAACAAGAACACGGTCGGCCGGATTCTCGGCGACGGCATGGTGCTGAATTTCCCGCTGCCCACGGTCGAGGCGCTGCCGATCTACATCGCCGCCGGACGCGACGGCGCCATGTGGTTCACCGAATTGACCGGCAACAGGATCGGCCGCGTCACCGCCGGCGGCGACATCACCGAGTTCAAGATTCCGACCGACGACAGCCGGCCGATCGCGATCGTCCAGGACCCGACGGCATGGGCGATGTGGTTTACCGAGGAAGCCGGCAACAAGGTCGGCCGCATCGATGCGCAAGGCGTCATCACCGAATTCGACGTGCCGAAGTCGCAGGCCAATTCCATTCTGGCCGGCCTCGCCTTCGACGCCGACGGAAATCTGTGGGTGCAGCAATATGTCAATCAGAACAAGCCGGAGCCGGAGGGCCCCGACTTCATTATCAGGATCGGCAAGTCGATCCTCAAAGCGGCGCCCGACGACAAACTCGATTTTACTTTCTACGAAGTGCCGACGCGCAAGACGGTAATGCACCGCATCGTCCAGGGCCCCGACATGAATATGTGGTTCACCGAATTGAAGGCCGATCGCTTCGGCCGCGTCATCATCAAGGACGCCAGGCACGCCAAGAGCGCAGGCCAGGGCCCGCAGTGACGCCTTTCGCGCCTCGGCGTGGCGGCAGTATACTTCACTGACGGACAGGGTCGGCGCTCAAACACCGACATTGCACAAACCGGCTTCAACCATTATCCCTCGTGGCGACGCCGATTGGCCCTGGAACTGTTGAAGACACATGCCGCGCCGCCCGTTAAACGATGAGCCGATCTCGGCGCTGGCGACCTGGTCGTCGCGGCTGGCGCTGTTCGCGCTGGCCGTGGCAGCCTTGTCGGTACTGATCCTGCGTTCGAACCTGCTGGAGATCGAGCCGGCTCTGGCCACCTTCGCCGCCGCGCTGGTGCTCGCCGGACTGGCGATCGTGCTGGCCTTTCTGTCTTTCGTCGCGATCTGGCACCACGGCCGCACCGGCCTTGGCCGCGCTTTGCTCGGCCTCATGCTCGGTATTCTGCTGCTCGCCTACCCGGCTTATCTGGCGCAGCGCGCCTACCGCTACCCGGCGATTGCCGACGTCACCACCGATCCGGCCAATCCGCCGCGCTTCATTGCACTGGCCGCGCAAAGGCCGAGGAACCGCATCGCCTATCCGGCCGCCAGCGCGACGCTGCAACGCGCCGCCTATCCCGACATCGTGCCGCTGCAACTGGCGTTGCCGCTGCGCAGTTCCTACGACGTCGTGCTCGGCGTGCTGACCAAGCGGAAATGGGCCTTCACCGAAAGCATGCCGCCGGCCGCCAGCCGGCGCGAGGCGGTGATCGAGACCACGGCGCGCACGCCGCTGATGGGCTTTCGCGACGACGTCGTCATTCGCATCACCGCAGTCGGCAATAACGGATCGCGCGTCGATCTGCGTTCGGCCTCGCGTTTCGGCTCGCACGATCTCGGCGCCAACGCGGCGCGGCTGCGCTCGCTGCTCGAGGACATCGACGAAGCGTCCGGCAACGCGCCGGAGCCAAAGGCGGAAGCGCCGGAGAAAAAGCCGGCGCCGAAGCGGCCCGGGCAAAAGCCAAAGGCTTGATTATCCGGCCAGCCGGTACTCGCCGTCGATCGACGGCGCGCCATCGGTGGTGACAATGCCGCGCGTCACCAGATCTTCCATATGCGCCAGCACCGACATGCCGGCGGCTCCCGTCAGCCGCGGGTCGATGCCGATATAGATCGCGCGCACGATTGTGGGGATGTCGGTCGCACCTTTGCCGAGCCGGTGAAGGATCGAGGCCTCGCGCGCCTGGCGGTGCAGGATGTAATAATTGACGAAGCGGTTGGCGTCGCCAATGGCCGGACCATGACCGGGGAAGTAGACCTGCTCCGAGCGCTTCGCCAATTTGCGCAGCGAGGCCATGTAATCGCTCATCGCGCCGTCCGGCGGCGCGACGATTGTTGTCGCCCACGCCATCACGTGATCGCCGACGAACAGCGCGTTGGCTTCCTTGTAGGCATAGGCCATGTGGTTGGCGGTGTGTCCGGGCGTGGCGATCGCCTCGACGGTCCAGCCGTCGCCGCGAACGATGTCGCCGTCTTTCAGATAGACATCGGGCACGAAGTCGCGGTCGCCACTGGAGTCGAGCGGATTCATTTCGCCGATGTGCAAAGGCCGCGCGGCGCGGTGAATGCCTTCGGCATAGACGGTAGCGCCGGTCGCGTGTTTGATCGCCGGCACGGCGGGCGAATGGTCGCGATGCGTATGGGTGACGAAGATATGCGTCACCGTCTCGCCGCGCACGGCGTCCAGCAGCGCGCCGATATGCGCCGGATCGTCAGGACCCGGATCGACGATGGCGACGTTGCCGTCACCGATGATGTAGCTGATCGTGCCCTTGAAGGTGAACGGCCCGCCATTGTTCGCCATCACCCGGCGCACGCCGGGCATGACCCGGTCGACCGTGTCGGGGGCGAGGTCGAGGTTCTTGTCGAAGGGAATGTCGTCGTCGGCCATGGGGACTCGCTATTTGGCAATCCCGATGCCTAGCGAAGCAAAACGGCCGGGACAAGCCCGGCCGCTGCATGACTTTAATGTATCTCCGGCTCCGGCACCTTGCCGGCTTTGGCAAGGAAATCGAAATCGCAGCCGTCGTCGGCCTGGCCGATATGCTCGGAGAACAGCGCGCCGTAGCCACGCGGATATTTCGGCGCCGGCGGAATCCACGCGGCCTTGCGGCGCGCCATTTCCTCGTCGCTGACATGCAGGTGAATGGTGCGCGCCGGAATGTCGACCTCGATCTCGTCGCCGGTCTGTACAAAAGCAAGCGGTCCGCCGACGAAGCTTTCCGGCGCGACGTGCAGGATACACGCGCCGTACGATGTGCCGCTCATGCGTGCGTCGGAAATGCGCAGCATGTCGCGCACGCCCTGCTTCACCAGTTTGCGCGGGATCGGCAGCATGCCCCATTCCGGCATGCCGGGGCCGCCCTGCGGGCCGCCGTTCTTGAGAACGAGAATGTGGTCGGCGGTGACGTCGAGATCGTCGCGCTCGACCTCGCGCGCCATCTCGTCGTAATTCTCGAAAGCGATGACCTTGCCGCGATGTTTGTGCAGACGCTTTTCCGCCGCCGACGGCTTCATGACGCAGCCGCGCGGCGCGAGGTTGCCAGTGAGCACGGCGGTGGCGCCGTCGCTGTTAACCGGATCGTTGAGCGACTTGATGACGTCCGAGTTATAGACCGCGGCGTCGGCGATGTTGTCGGCGACCGTCTTGCCGGTGACGGTGATCTGCGAAGTATCGAGCACGCTGCGCAGTTGCACCATCAACGCCTTCAGGCCGCCGGCGTAGTAGAAGTCTTCCATCAGGAACGCGCCGGACGGCCGCACATTGGCGATCACCGGAACCTCGCGCGAGATTTCATCGAAGCGGTTCATGTCGAGCGGAATGCCGGCGCGGCGCGCGATGGCGACCAGATGAATGATGCAGTTGGTCGAACCGGCCATCGCCATGTGCACCTTGATGGCGTTGTCGACCGAATTCTTGGTGATGATCTTGTCCGGCGTCAGATCTTCCCAGACCATGTCAACGATGCGCCGGCCGCAGGCGATCGCCATGCGAGCGTGGCCGGCGTCGGGCGCGGGGATCGACGACGCGCCGGGCAGCGTGAAGCCGAGCGCCTCGGCGACCGCCATCATGGTGGCGGCGGTGCCCATGGTCATGCAGGTGCCGAAGGAGCGCGCGATGCCGCCTTCAATCTCCTGCCACTGTTCCTCGGTGATCTTGCCGGCGCGCTTCTCGTCCCAGTACTTCCAGGTATCCGAGCCGGAGCCAAGCACCTGGCCGTGCCAGTTGCCGCGCAACATGGGGCCGGCCGGCATGAAGATCGCCGGCATGCCCATCGAGATCGCACCCATCAAGAGGCCCGGCGTGGTCTTGTCGCAACCGCCGAGCAGCACCGCGCCATCGATCGGATGGCTGCGCAACAACTCCTCGACTTCCATCGCCAACATGTTGCGGTAGAGCATCGTCGTCGGTTTGACGAAGGTCTCCGACAAAGACATCGCCGGCAGTTCAAGCGGAAAGCCGCCGGCCTGCAACACGCCGCGCTTCACTTCCTCGGCGCGCGTGCGCAGATGAACGTGGCAGGGATTGATGTCGCTCCAGGTATTGATGATGCCGATAACCGGCTTCTTGTCCCAGTCGCCGCTGTCATAGCCGATCTGGCGCAGCCGCGAGCGGTGGCCGAAGGAGCGCAAATCGTTCACGCCGAGCCAGCGATGACTGCGCAGTTCCTCGGGCTTCTTGCGAGTGGGCTTTTCATGGTCGGTCATTGCAGCGCAACCTCGGCCTATTCCGGTGCGGTCGCCTCGCGCGGCGATCCTTGTTTTTCTGGCAGGGACCATACTGGCGGGAAGGGCCGGCGCACAAGGGTGACCTGCAACTCTTGACAACAATGGACTGAAACGAACAACTGGCAAGCGGGTCAATTCAGTCGGGGCGAGCGATGCGCGACAGTACCAAATCCAAGCTCGAGACGATCTCCACCGCGACCTTGACCACGGTGCTGTTCAAGCGCGGTTTCCGCAACACCTTCATCGCCGGTGTGCGCCGCATCAACAAGAGCGCCGGCAAGAACATGGTCGGCCCCGCCTATACGTTGCGCTATATCCCGGCGCGCGAGGATCTCGACCATCTCGGCGTGTTCGAGGACCGCAGCCACCCGCAGCGCAAGGGCGTCGAGGAATGCCCGTCCGGCCATGTCTTCGTCATCGATAGCCGGCGCAATGCGTCGGCGGCGTCCGCCGGCAATATCCTGATCACGCGGCTGTGGAAGCGCGGCGCGGCCGGCATCGTCACCGATGGCGGCTTTCGCGACACGCCGGAAATCGAAGTCATGCCGTTTCCCGCCTATCACGCGCAGCCATCGGCGCCGACCAACCTGATCAAGCATCACGCCGTCGATCTCAACGTGCCTATCGCCTGCGGCGAAGTGCCGGTGTTCCCCGGCGACATCATGGTCGGCGATGGCGAAGGCGTCACGGTGATCCCGGCGAATATCGCCGATGCGGTGGCGGACGAGGCTTTCGAGCAGACCGTGTTCGAGGACTTCGTGCAGGAGAAGGTCAACGAAGGCCGCGGCATATTCGGGCTCTATCCGCCCGGCCCGGAAGCACGCGAGGAATTCGCCAAATGGCGCGCCGCGCAGAAGCGCTGACGGAACGAGCAATGCAGTCCGCGCGATCGGCAACGCCATGACTGTCGACGCCGCTCCAAAATCCAAACCGATGGCGCGCGCGCACTGGGCGTTGCGCGGGCTCGCCAACCCCTATCTCTTGCTGGCGACGGCGTCGCTGTTCTGGTCCGGCAATCACATCGTCGGCCGCGCCATGGGCGGCCATGTGCCGCCGTTGAGCGTCTCGACGATCCGCTGGCTGTTCCCGGTCGCCGTGCTATGGGCCTTCGCGCACAAACAGATCCGCGCCGACTGGCCGATCATCCGCGCGCACTGGAAGATCATGCTGTGGCTCGGGGCGACCGGCGGCGCGCTGTTCACGGCGCTGCAATATGTCGGCCTGCAATACACCGCCGCGCTCAACGTCTCGGTATTGAACTCGCTGGTGCCAGTGCTGATCGTCGCGACCGGCGCGCTGCTGTTTCGTGACCGCGTCAGCCCACAGCAGATCGGCGGCATCGCTTTGTCGTCGCTCGGCGTTCTGGTGATCATCACCCAGGGGCAGGTCGAGACGTTGCGCAACCTCGGCTTCAACTGGGGTGACCTGATCATCCTTTTCAATATGTTGGTGTTCTCGATCTATGCCGCCTGCCTGCGGATGTTGCCGCGTTTGAGCCCGCTGAGTTTTCTGTTCGTGCTGGGAGTCATTTCGTCGGCCGGCACACTGCCCTTCGCCATCTGGGAAGCCGCGTCCGGCAATACCCTGACGCTGGACTGGCTGACGGTGGCGTCGGTCGCCTATGTGTCGGTCTTCCCGAGCCTGGTCGCCTTCGCCGCCTGGAATCGCGGCGTCGAGCTGATCGGCGCCAACCGCTCCGGCCCATTCCTGCATCTGGTGCCGATATGCACCGCGCTGGTCGGCGGCGTCGTGCTCGGCGAACATCTGGCCGCCTTCCACGTCGCCGGCTTCGTGCTGATCATCGCCGGCGTCTGGCTGGCGTCGAAGCGGGCAGCGGCATAAGCGCGGCTTCGCGGCCAAATCGAACGGATTTTCGGGGAAATAGGCGGGAAATTGGTCGGAGTGGCAGGATTCGAACCTGCGACCCCCTCGTCCCGAACGAGGTGCGCTACCAGACTGCGCTACACTCCGACTGTCGGCGGCCTTATAACCCCCCAACGTTTAAAACCGCAAGCGCGCATGGCCCGGAAAAACGAGAAACCGGTTTCCGGCCAAGATCATGCGCCGACTGAGAGAAATGCGATGACCGTCGAGCCCGGGACCCGGGTCCTCAAGGCCAGCACCGGGCCGGACGCCACCGAGGCGATCGCGACCGCCGCCGCCTGCCTGAAGGCCGGCGGGCTGGTCGCCTTCCCGACCGAAACGGTTTACGGCCTGGGCGCGGACGCCTGCCACGGCGAAGCGATTGCGCGGCTCTATGCCGCCAAGGGCCGCCCCGCCTTCAATCCGCTGATCGCCCATGTCGGCGACGTCGCGGCGGCGCGCCGGCTTGCCGAGTTCGATGCCGCTGCCGAGAAACTCGCCGCCGCATTCTGGCCGGGCCCGCTCACGCTCGTCCTGCCGAAGCGGCTGGACTGTCCGGTGGCGGCTCTGGCGCTCGCCGGGCTCGACAGCATCGCCATTCGCGTTCCGAGCCATCGGACGGCGCGGGCGCTGTTAGATGCCTTCGGCGGGCCGGTGGTGGCGCCTTCGGCCAACCGTTCCGGCCATGTCTCGCCAACGACGCCGGCGCATGTGCTGGCCGACCTGCGCGGCCGCATCGACCTCATTCTCGACGACGGCCCCTGCGCGGTCGGCGTCGAGTCGACCATCGTCGCGCTCGTCGGCGCGCCGACCTTGCTGCGGCCCGGCGGACTGCCGCGCGAGGACATTGAGCGCGTGCTCGGCTACGCGCTTCTCAACCCGGCGCCAAGCGAAGTCGAAGACGCGCCACTCGCACCCGGTATGCTGGCTTCGCATTACGCGCCGACAGCCCGCGTCCGGCTCGATGCAACAGCGCCGCGCGAAGGCGAGGCCCTGCTCGCTTTCGGCGACGCGCCCGCCTTCGACGGCATGGTGCTCAATCTGTCGCCGCGCGGCGACTTGATCGAAGCCGCGGCCAATCTGTTTTCGCATTTGCGCGCGCTCGATGCCGCCGGCGCGACGACAATCGCCGTGATGCCGGTGCCGCATGACGGCCTGGGCGAAGCGATTAACGATCGGCTGGCGCGCGCCGCAGCGCCGAAACCGTAGAAGACAAGGACCGCACGTCGATGAACGAACAACTGCGCCGCGCACCCGCGCCCGACCTGCTGCCGCGCTTCGTACAAATCGTCGGCGATAAATATGCCGTCACCGATGCGCAGACGCTGGCGCCGCATCTGATCGAAGGCCGTGGCCTTTATCAGGGCCGCTCGGCGCTGATGCTGCGCCCCGGCTCGACGCAGGAAGTTGCCGCCATTCTCAAGCTCGCCAACGAAACCAAAACGGCCGTGGTGCCGCAGGGCGGCAATACTGGACTGGTCGGCGGACAGATTCCGTTCGACGGCGAACTCATTCTGTCGCTGACGCGGCTCGACAAAATCCGCGAGGTCGACGCGGCGTCCAACACCATCACCGTCGAGGCCGGCGTCGTCTTGCAAAAGGCGCAGCAAGCGGCGGAAGCGGCCGGGCGTTTGTTTCCTTTATCGCTGGGCTCGGAAGGAAGCTGCACCATCGGCGGCAATCTCTCGACCAATGCCGGCGGCACCGGCGCGCTGGCCTATGGCATCGCCCGCGAACTCGTCGTCGGCGTCGAGGTGGTGCTGGCCGATGGCCGCGTCATGCATCTGCTGCGCAAGCTGAAAAAGGACAATACTGGCTACGACCTGCGCCATATTTTCGTCGGCGCCGAAGGCACGCTCGGCATCATCACCGCCGCGGTGTTGAAACTTTTTCCGCGGCCGCGCGCGGTCGAGACCGCCTTCATCGGCTTGCCCTCGCCGGCCGCGGCGGTGAAATTGCTGAACCTGGCGCAGTCGCGCATCAGCGGCACCGTCACCGGCTTCGAGCTGATGGTGCGCGGCATTGTTGAAATGGCGCTCAAGCACGGCCAAAATCACGGTATTGGCAACCGCGATCCGCTCGCAGGCCGGCATCCCTGGTACGTGCTGATGGAAGTGTCGTCGCAGCAGGACAAGGGCCTGCGCGAGGAGGTCGAGCAATTTCTCGCCGACGCCATCGAGCAAGGCTTGGTTGAGGACGCGACCATCGCCGCGAGCCTCGATCAGACCAGGGCGTTCTGGCACCTGCGCCACACCTTGACCGAAGTGCAGAAGCCGGAGGGCGGCTCGATCAAGCACGATGTCTCGGTGCCGGTCGCCGCCGTGCCGGATTTCATCGACGAGGCCAGCGCCGCCGTCATCGCGCTCATTCCCGGCTCGCGGCCGGTGCCGTTCGGCCATGTCGGCGACGGCAATATTCATTTCAACGTCAGCCAGCCGATCGGCGCCGACAAGGAAGCGTTTCTGGCGCGCTGGGTTGAGGTCAACGCTGTGGTCGACAAGATCGTCTTGAAATATCACGGCTCGATATCGGCCGAGCACGGCATCGGCACGCTCAAGCGCGACTCGCTGGTCAAGGTGAAGGACCCGGTGGCGCTGTCGCTGATGCGCGATTTCAAGAAAATGCTCGACCCGAACGGGATTTTGAACCCGGGCAAGGTTCTCTAAAACAACACGCCCTGGCCGTCGTTCTTCTTCGCCTTCTCCACCTTCGCGGCTTTGGCACGCTTGCGTATCGGCGCGAGCCCGGGTTCGCCGCCGAGCGGCCCGGTGAAAAGCTCGAGCAATTTCGGATTGTCATTGGCGACACGGTTGACGTCGGTCGAGACCGGCCAGGCTTCCAGCAATTCGTCGGGCGCCGGGCGGATCAAGGTCTGCGCCAGCGCCGCATCGACGCTGCTTTCAATGTCGCCCTTGCCGAGCCAGCGATCGAATTCGTCCGGCGGAATAATCACCGGCATGCGGTCATGCAGCGGCGCCAGCGTCGCGTTGGCGGTCGTGGTGACGATGGCCGCGGTGTCGAGTTCCTCGCCGTTCGGCCCGGTCCAGGTTTCCCACAGGCCGGCGAAAGCCAGAGGCGCGCCCGATTTGGCGTGAATGTAATACGGCTGCTTGCGCGGCGCGCCGGCTTTCCATTCGTAGAAGCCGTCGGCCGGGATCAGGCAGCGGCGGCGCTTCATCGCCGCGCGGAAGGCCGGCTTGGCGGCGACGCTTTCGCCGCGCGCATTGATGATGAGCGAGAACGCCTTCGGGTCCTTGACCCACGACGGCAGCAGACCCCATCGCACCAGCGCGAAATGACGTTTGCCGTCCACCAGCCGGACGATGCCGATCGGCTGCGTCGGCGCGATATTGTACCGCGCCGGAAAATTTGGCTGCTCGTCATAGCCGAGCAAAGCGCGGATGGCGTCCGGCGATGACGTTAAACTGTAACGGCCACACATATTCGGAAGCCTTAATCTAACTTGCCATTAATGACGAATTAACTGCCCAGCATATAACACTGTCCGGCTTGTGAATTAGGGGTGGGGGCCCCGCTCGATGCAATATCAGGATTGCGTGCTCACGCTGCAAGACGAGACGGAGGCCCGCCCGGCGGCGCCGACGCCGGATCACGGCTTGCGCGGCGCGCAACTGGCCGGCGCCAACATCAATCCACAGACCGGCCTGGCCACCGACTATCTGAACCATTTCAACGAAGCCATCATGCTGCTCGAGATGATCGGCGATTGTCCGGACTGCCTCGCCGACATTCGCCGCTGGCGGCCGATGAGCTATCGCGAGCACTTTCTAAACTCGCACTTCAAAGGCCGCGAACTGGCGATCGCCGCCTATGCCGGCGCCGACCCGGCGGCGCGCGCCTGCCTCGACAATCTGGCCAGCACGATGACGACATTGATCGAAACCACCCGCATGAACCTGTGCGCCGATTTGCCGGCGCAGGCTACCGGGGACGTCGCCGAACGCGCCGCCGCCTGGCTGAAGCAACTGGTCGCGCGCGCCGGCGCGGTGATCAATGGCGAGA
Source organism: Rhizobium sp. Q54 (assembly GCA_945861265.1). GTDB lineage: Bacteria > Pseudomonadota > Alphaproteobacteria > Rhizobiales > Xanthobacteraceae > Pseudolabrys. The sequence continues at coordinate 20,257 of CAMAUC010000049.1, forward strand.
TCGATCTGCGCGAGATCGACGCGCCGCAGGCGACCGCCGACCGCCTGATGCGGAGCGCCTGACGCAGGCCGTCAACAAGTCCGTGCCCGACAAGACCGCTTTGCCGTGAAATGCTAGGCCAGGTGGCAATCTTGCCTAACCCGAAGCGGACCGTTCCATGGCCGATGCACGAAGCTACCCGCAGCGCCCTTTTCTCGCGGTCAGTGCCGCCATTATGCGCGACGGCAAGGTATTGGCAGTGCGGCGGGCGCGCCAGCCGGCGCTTAACCTCTACACCATGCCCGGCGGCGTGGTGGAAATCGGCGAGACATTGGCCGAGGCGGTGAAGCGCGAAGTGCGCGAGGAGACCGCGCTCGAGATCGAGCCGGTCGCGCTCGCCGGCCACCGCGAGGCGATCCTGCGCGACGGCCAGGGCCACGTCGAACGGCATTTCATCATTCTGTGCTTCGCCGCCCGCTGGCTGTCCGGCGAACCGGTACTCAACGAGGAACTCGACGATGCACGCTGGCTGACTTTGGCGGAGCTGTCCGGCCTGCGAACCACCGAGGGCCTGTCCGACATCGTCGCCGCCGCCGCCGATCTGCTGCGCGTTAAGGTTTAAAAGGCCATCTTGCGCATGCCGGCGGCCGGGCGCATATCAGCCGATAAAGTGGAACAAAGCGCTTTGAAAAAACGGCTCGCCGCAAACCTGGTCGCTCTTGGCTTGATGCTGTGTTGCCTGGCGCTGCCGGCCGCCGTGTCGGCGCAGACGCCTGCGCCAGCGCCGGATAACGCCGCCGCGCCCTATGACGGCGACCTGCAAAGGCTCGCCGAAATTCTTGGTTCGCTGCAATATCTGCGCACCGTCTGCGGCGCCAAGGAAGGCCAGAAATGGCGCGCCGAGATGCAGGCGCTGATCGACGCCGAGGCGCCCAGCGGCGAACGCAAGCGCCGCATCGTCGCCCGCTTCAACAGCGGCTACCGGGGTTTCGAGCAGACCTACCGCACCTGCACCCCGGCGGCCGATCTGGCGATCCGCCGCTATCTCGACGAGGGCGCCAAAATCGCCCGCGAAATCACCGCCCGCTACGCCAACTGAGCGGCCTGGCTTTCGTCGATTTATTCCGTGTTTATGGGCCTTTTCGCGCTTAACCACTTACGAACAGCAATTAACCTTTCCTTTATGTCTGGGCTATGTCGGCTTAATTCGCATGCTAACGTTCGCCTTAGGCATGAAGCACCGGCGCTCAAAAGCGGGCGTTCGGGACGTAAGGTAACGGCGAAGGCAATAATGAACACGACGGGACGATCCTCTGAGATGCGCGAGCCGGTACCCGACCACGAGCAGAAGCGCGTGGCCTTAGGGTATCTGCACGAAGCCTGGGCCGAAGCCCGCCTTGACGGCATCGATGGCGATTGCCTGGCGCAGGCCTGCCTGTTCGCGGCCCTGGCCGAGTTCGTGTCCACCTATGGTGAAGAGGCCGCCGCCACCTTCACCGAGGGCCTCGCCGGGCGCATCCGCAACGGCGAATTCTCCATCGACCAGCAGCGGCAATAGAGGCGTCGCGCCGGCTAGAGTCTTTGATTTTTCGCGTTTCCGGACGGCGAACCGGTTCCCACTTCGCCTGGAAACGCTTTAGCCGGTCGCATGCAGCCCGTAATAGCGCTCCAGCAGCCTGTCGATATCGGCCGGATAGAACGGCTTCTTGAGAAAGGCCAGCGCGCCCGCCGCATGCGCGCGATCGGCGATCGCATTGTCGAGCGTCGAGGTCATCATCACCACCGCGACGGTCGGGCTCTCGCGCTTGATTTCCGACAAGGTCTCAAGGCCATTGAAGCCCGGCATGTTGTAATCGAGAAAAACCAGATCGAATTTGCCGCCGCGCAATTGTTCGAGCGCGGCGAACCCTTCCGCCGCCTCCTGCAAATCGAGAGCGAAGCGGCTGGCCGACAATATCTTGCGCACGATGCTGCGCATGGTGCTGGAATCGTCGACGATCAGCACGCGCGTCGGGAATTTGGCGCGCACGCAAATTTCGATCAGCTTGCGGGCGTCGTCGGTGTTCGACGGCTTTCTCAGCACGCCGTCGACATTGTCGGGACGCACATTGCCGTTCAAGCCGGAGACGAAGATCAACGGGCCCGGCTTGGTCGCCCGCGCCGCCGCGATCACGGCGGACTTCTCGGTCCCTGGCAAGGCATCGTCGATCAGGCAAATGTCGGCCTTGCCCGCCCCAAGCTGGGCCGTTCCCGACGCCACATTACATAAGGAAAACTCCACCGGCACCGACGACCGGCCGGCGCCCTGACGCCAAAGTTCAAACTCGGCCGCGACGGCCGAGATGCCAATGATCCGGAGCGAAACAAGATCGTCGCTCATTTAGCCCTGCCCCCAAGTATCCCTTCTTCATTCGGTCGTCCGAAGGGTGTACTGCTACCGCTAATAAATGGTCGTACCGTCTTTGCAATGCAATCTACATAAATCTTTTAGATTAAATAGCCGAAGGTTATACCGGCTGCGCCCGCGACAGTACTGCCGGGAGCGCCGGTTGTCCGGGGCAAGTGGTCCGTCAGCCGCCCAACGTCTCGACGAAACGCACCGTCTCGCCTTGCGAGGCTGCGCTCAAGCCGCCGTCCCACATCACTTTTTGGCCGCGGATCACGGTTCCAACCGGCCAGCCGGTCACCGTGATGCCGTTATAAGGCGTCCAGCCGGCCCGCGATGCGGTCCAGGCATCGGTGATCGTTTCGCGGCGCTTGAGATCGACCACGGTAATGTCGGCATCATAACCGACTGCAATACGGCCCTTGTTGGCAATGCCGAACACGCGCGCCGGGCCGGCGCTGGTGAGATCGACAAAACGTTGCAGGCTCAGCCGCCCGGCATGGACATGATCGAGCATGACCGGAACCAGCGACTGCACCCCGGTCATGCCGGAATGCGTCTTAGGATAGACCAGCGCCTTTTCCTCGCGCGTATGCGGCGAATGGTCGGAGCCGATATTGTCGATGACGCCCTGCCCGATGGCGTTCCATAAGCCGGCGCGGTGAGCGGCATCGCGGATCGGCGGATTGAGTTGCGCCAGCGTGCCGAGCTTCTCGTAACAGTCGGGCGCGGCCAAGGTGAGATGCGCCGGGGTCGCTTCGGCGGTGGCGACGTCCTTGTGATCGGCCAGGAAGATCGCCTCGTCTTTCGAGGTGACGTGCAGAACGTGGACACGCTTGCCGGTTTCATGCGCCAGCCGGATCAGGCGCTGCGTGCAGATCAGCGCCGCTTGCGCGTCACGCCACACCGGATGCGAGCGCGGATCGCCTTCAATGCGCAGGCTCATGCGCTCGCGTAAGCGATTTTCGTCCTCGGAATGAAATGCGGCGCGGCGGTTGATCGCCTTGAGCACGGCGCGCACGCCCTCATCATCGTCGATCAGCAGCGTGCCGGTCGACGAACCCATGAAGACCTTGACCGCGCAGGCGCCCGGCAGGCGCTCCAGTTCGCCAAGGTCGCGGGTGTTCTCGCGCATCGCGCCGACATAAAAGGCGAAGTCACAATGCATGCGGTGATGCGCGCGCTTGACCTTGTCGGCCAGCGCGCCGGCATCGGTGGTCGGCGGGATCGTGTTCGGCATCTCGAACACGGCGGTGATGCCGCCGAGCACGGCGCCGCGCGAGCCGCTCTCCAGGTCTTCCTTGTGCGTCAGGCCCGGCTCGCGGAAATGCACATGCGTGTCCATGACGCCGGGCAGAAGGTGCAGCCCGCGGCAGTCGACGGTCTCGCCGGCATGGCTCAGCGACAGATCGCCGATTGTCGCGAAGCGGCCGCCGCGTATGCCGATATCGCGCAGGCCTTCGCCGTCCTGGTTGACGACGGTGCCACCCTTGAGGATGAGGTCGTAGGTTTCGGCCATGGCGGTCCAGTGGGCTTTAAGGCGGGGACTTTAAGGCAGGGACTTCAAGGCAGGGACTTCAAGGCAGGGACTTCAAGGCAGGGACTTCAAGGCTTGCCCGACAGCGCTTACGTTTCGCCGCGAGGTCTGGCAAGAGACTATCACGCCCCGTCCACGGGCGCGCAAAGAGAGCCAAAAATGCAAGCAGCGCTGCTACCCGAACGAGGCGTGGTCAAGGTTGCCGGCGACGATGCCCGGCACTATCTCAATGGGCTGGCCACCACCGACATCAACAAGGTCGCCCCCGGCAAGCCGCGCTTCGGCGCGCTGCTGACGCCACAAGGCAAGATCATCGTCGACTTCATCGTCGTCGAAGCCCTGCCGGAAGACGGCAGCGGCTTTTTCCTCGATTGCCCGAAACCGCTGGTGCAGCCGCTGATCGACAAGCTGACCTTCTACCGGCTGCGCGCCAAGGTGACCATCGAGGACCTCTCCACCAAGCTCGGCGTCATGGCCTATTGGGGCGACAAAGCCAGCGGCGCGGCGAGCGACTACGGCCTGTATTACGGCGACCCGCGCCTTGCCGAATTAGGCATGCGCATCATCGTGCCGCCGGAACTCGCGGCCGAGACCGCCGCCGATCTCGGCGCCTCGCTGGTCGATGCCGACGTCTATGACGCGCATCGCATCGCGCTTGGCGTGCCGCGCGGCGGCCAGGATTTCACCTATCTCGACGCCTTCCCGCACGAGGCCGACATGGACCAACTCGCCGGCGTCGATTTCGACAAAGGCTGCTATGTCGGTCAGGAAGTGGTGTCGCGCGTCGAGCATCGGTCGACCGCGCGCAGCCGCGTCGTGCCGATCGCTTATGACGGTGGCGCGCCGATGGAAGGCGCAACCGTGCTGATGGGCGACAAGCAGATCGGCATTATGGGATCGACCGCCGATGGGCACGGGCTCGCACTGCTGCGGCTCGACAAGGTCGCCGATGCTTTGGCAAATTCAGTGCCAATGACCGCTGGCGGTGTGCCGATCCGTGTGCGCAAGCCAGACTGGGGCACATTCGTCTGGCCGGGCGAGGAGAACGCTACCTCATGAGCGGCGCGATCACGCACGACGACGGCCTGATCCGCTGCCCGTGGCCGAAGACCGATCCACTCTACGTCGCCTATCACGACGAGGAATGGGGCGTGCCCGAATGGGACGACCGCGCTCTGTTCGAGAAGCTGATCCTCGACGGCTTCCAGGCCGGGCTTTCGTGGATCACGATTTTGCGCAAGCGCGACAATTTCCGCGCCGCCTTCGACGATTTCAATCCGGAGAAAATCGCCCGCTACACGCCGAAGAAGGTTGAGCGGCTGATGAACGATGCCGGCATCGTGCGCAACCGCGCCAAGATCGTGGGCACTATCGGCTCGGCCAAGGCGTTCCTCAAGATCATGGACAAGGGGCCGGGATTTTCCGCGATGCTGTGGGATCATCTCGGCGGCAAGCCGCTCGATCACAAGATCGGCGCGCGCGCGAAGACGCCGACCGAGGACGAGATTTCGCGCGCCATGAGCAAGCAGCTGCTCGGCCATGGCTTCAAATTCGTCGGCCCAACCATTGTCTATGCCTTCATGCAGGCTGTCGGCATGGTCAACGATCATCTGGTGACGTGTCACTGCCACGCCAAGTGCAACAAACTGGCGAAGCGCAAATGACGAAATCTCCGAAAGCCAGCGCGCCGCGCGCCTGGCAGCGCATGTTGTCCGGTCGCAGGCTCGATCTGCTCGATCCCTCGCCGCTCGATGTCGAACTGGAAGACATCGCGCACGGGCTGGCGCGCGTCGCGCGCTGGAACGGCCAGACCAAGGGCGCGCATATTTTCTCGGTGGCGCAGCATGTGTTGCTGGTCGAGGCGCTGGCGCGGCAAAAATCGCCGACGCTGGATGCACGCGGCAGGCTCGCCGTACTGCTGCACGATTCCGCCGAATATGTCATTGGCGACATGATCTCGCCGTTCAAGGCGGTGATCGGCGACAGCTACAAGGTCGTCGAGCACCGGCTGCTCGCCGCCATTCACCTGCATTTCGGTTTGCCGGCGAAGCTGCCGGAGACCTTGCTCAAGCTGATCAAGGCCGCCGACCGCAACGCGGCTTACCTCGAATCGACGCATCTCGCCGGTTTCGCCGATGCCGAGGCGCGCAAGTTCTTCGGCCCGCCGCCGAAATATTCCGCCGCGATGGAGCGCGACTACCTGACGCCCTGGCCGGCCTCGACCGCGGCCAAACGGCTGACCGAAAGGGTCGAAAAACTCTTGCGCGCATGAGTCCGAAAAGTGGAAACCAGTTTTCGGACAAGATCATGCGCCAATAATATGCAGCTTTTCATCGGCGACAATGCGGCTTACATAAGCGTCATGATCCATGTCTGCTCCCTTGCTCGCTTGCACGCCACCGTCCATGAAACCGGCGCGAGCCATATCGTCACGCTGCTGCGGCTGACAGATCGCGCCGCGCGGCCCGGCCACGTCGCGCCGGAAAATCATCTGATCCTTGGCGTCGATGATATCGCCACAGCCAGCGACGGCCAGATACTGCCCGCTGACGAGCATGTCGCGCGACTGCTGACTTTCGCACAAGGCTGGAACCGCAAGGCGCCGATGGTGGTGCATTGCTTCGCCGGCATCAGCCGCTCGACCGCGGCCGCCTACGCCGCCGCCTGCGCGCTCAATCCGGCGCGCGATGAAATGGAAATCGCCCGCGCCATCCGCGATGCGTCGGCGACCGCCATGCCCAATGCCCGCATTGTCGCCATCGCCGACCGCATGCTCAAGCGCGACGGCCGCATGGTGCGCGCGGTCGAAGCCCTTGGGCGCGGACTGGAAGCGCCGGAAGGCCATCCCTTCCGGCTCGATCTGCTGTAGCGACCTGCGCTACACTTGTCGCGCAAGGAACGGGGGCAAATGTGACGAACTATTCCTACGGCG
>CAMAUC010000050.1:0-25000 GCA_945861265.1 Rhizobium sp. Q54
GAGTACTGCGTCTTGGCGATGCAGACCGGCAGCTTGCCGAAGCCCATCTCTTCCCAGGTCTTGAGCTGATCCTTGACCGACTTGTCGGCGGTCGCGTCATCGGCGCGGTAGATTTCCTTGGCGATGGTGCGGATCTTCTCGAACAGCGGCATGTCGTCCGGGTAGAGCAGCTTGAGTTTGCCCTTGTTCCCGTCGATGGTCTTGACCACCGCCTTGGCGACATCGGCCGCGCCCTCGCCGCCGAGCGCCCAGTGATCGGCCATCAGCGCTTCGACGCCGAGCGCCTTGCACTTTTCCTTGACCAGATTCATTTCGGCGTCGGTGTCGGCCGAGAAGCGGTTGATCGAGACCACCGCCGGCAGGCCGAACTTCTTGATGTTCTCGACGTGACGCTGAAGGTTCGACATGCCGGCTGCCAAAGCCTTCAGGTCTTCCTTCTTCAGGTCTTCTTTCTTGACGCCGCCATGCATCTTCAGCGCGCGGATGGTGGCGACGATGACGACGCAGGACGGCTCGAGACCGGCCTTGCGGCACTTGATGTCGAGGAACTTTTCGGCGCCCAAGTCGGCACCGAAGCCGGCTTCGGTGACGACGTAATCGGCGAGCTTCAGCGCGGTCGTGGTGGCAACGACCGAGTTGCAGCCATGCGCGATGTTGGCGAAGGGACCGCCGTGGATGAAGGCTGGCGTGCCTTCGAGCGTCTGCACCAGGTTCGGCGCGATCGCTTCCTTCAACAGCGCGGTCATCGCGCCGTGCGCTTTCAGTTCCTTGGCGCGCACCGGCTTACGCTCGCGCGTATAGGCGACGATGATGTTGCCGAGACGCTCCTTCAGATCGTCGAGATCCTTGGCCAGACAGAAGATCGCCATGACCTCGGACGCCACGGTGATGTCGAAGCCGGCCTCGCGCGGATAGCCGTTGGCGACGCCACCGAGCGAGCAGACGATCTCGCGCAGCGCACGGTCGTTCATGTCCATGACGCGGCGCCAGACGACGCGGCGGCTATCGATACCGAGCGCATTGCCCCAATAGATGTGGTTGTCGATCAACGCCGACAAAAGATTGTGCGCCGAGGTGATGGCGTGGAAGTCGCCGGTGAAGTGCAGGTTGATGTCTTCCATCGGAATGACCTGGGCGTAACCGCCGCCGGCAGCGCCACCCTTCATGCCGAAGGACGGTCCGAGCGACGGTTCGCGCAGGCAGCAGATCGCCTTCTTGCCGATGTGGTTGAGCGCGTCGGTGAGGCCGACCGTGGTCGTGGTCTTGCCTTCGCCGGCCGGCGTCGGCGAGATCGCCGTCACCAGGATCAACTTGCCGTTCGGCTTGTCCTTGAGCGACTTGACGAAATCCATCGACACCTTGGCCTTGTAGTGGCCATAGGGATCGAGGTTTTCCGCGGCGACGCCGAGCTTGTCCTTGGCGACGTCGAGGATGCGGCGCTTTTTGGCGGTCTGCGAAATTTCGATATCGGACTTCGGCGACTGGTGCTGCGAGGCGGGCATATGTGCGTTTCCAATATTGGGTACGGTGAACCGGCGATTTTTCTTCCTTGTCATGCCCGCGAAGGCGGGCATCCAGCTCTTAGCAAGTAAGGGCTGGGTCCCCGCCTGCGCGGGGACGACGGTTAGCTAAACCTTGTCTTCGGCGCGAGATTGGCGGACGCGGCCCATTCGCCGGCACTCATCTTCTTGCCGTCGGGCGGCTGCAAGCGGGTGATCTTGAAGCGACCGTCGGCACAGACCACGGTGATGCTGTCGGCATCGGTCGCGACGATCTCGCCGAGCTTGCCGGCGATGCCCTTCGGGTCGCGGGCCGGCAACGGCTTGGCGTCGAAAATCTTGATGGTCTTGCCGTCGAGCATGGTCCAGGCGCCGGGCGCCGGATTGCAGCCGCGGATCAGGCGGTCGATCTGCTCCCACGGCTTGCCCCAGTCGATCTTGGCGTTGTCGGCCTTGCACATGCCTTCATAGGTCGCCTTGGATTCATCCTGCTTGATCTTGGGCGCCTTGCCGGCCTTGACCAGATCGACGCCTTCCAGCATCGCCTCGACGCCCATCGGAAACAGGCGATCGAAATAAACGGTGCCGAGCGTGTCGGTGTCGGAGATCGGCGTTTTCTTCTGGATGAGGATGTCGCCGGTGTCCAAGCCGTTGTCGGGCCAGAAGATAGACAGGCCGGTTTCCTTCTCGCCCTTGATGATCGGCCAGTTGATCGCCGAGGCGCCGCGATAAAGCGGCAGCAGCGACGGGTGATACTGGATCGAGCCATGCGTCGGGATGTTGAGGAAATCTTCCGGCACGAACAACGTGACGAAGGCCATGACCTGGAGGTCGGGCTTCAAGGCCTTGAACTCTTCCAGCACTTCCGGAGTCTTGTAAGATGCCGGCTGGACAACCTTGAGGCCAGCAGCCAATGCTGCTTCCTTCAACGGGTCGACCTTGGCGCCCTCTTTTTCCGGCGCGACATAGACGGCGACGACGTCATCGCCGCGCTTGAGCAGCGCTTCGAGAACGGCTTTGCCGAAGGCCTGCTGGCCGTGGACGACGATACGCATAAATAGCACTCCCCGATTTATTCTTACTTGTCCCGGGCGACGGGCACGCGAAGCGTGCACGGCAGAACCGGGACCATTCCAATCTCAATGGTCGCGACGGTCCCGGCTCTGCGGTGCATCGCAAAAGCGCTGCACCGCGTCCGGGACAAGTAAAACTACGCCGCCTTCTCTTTCTTCTCCGGGGCGCTGAGCGCACCGGAATTCTTGATCTCGGCGACTTCCGCCGCCTTGAAGCCGAGCACCTTGGTCAAAATCTCGTCGGTGTGTTCGCCAAGAAGCGGCGAGCGCTCCACTTCGGTGATCGAGTCCGACATCTTGATCGGATTGCCGACCGACAGATATTTGCCGCGGGTCGGATGATCGACCTCAACCACCGTGCCGGTGTCGCGCAGTGACTTCTCTTCGGCGAGTTCCTTCATCGACAGGATCGGGCCGACCGGAATGTCGACCGCGTTGCAGGCGTTCATGACCTCGAACTTGGTCATGGTCATGGTCCACTCTTCGATGCGGGCGAAGATCTGGTTGAGCTTCGGCAGCCGCGCGCGCGGCGTGGCGAATTCCGGATCGGTCTTCCACGTCGGTTCGCCGATGAGATCGCAGATCGGACCCCAGACCGGCGCTTGCGTAATGAAGTAGATGTAGGCGTCCGGGTCTTGCGGCGCGCCCTTGCACTTCAAGATGCGGCCCGGCTGGCCGCCGCCGGAGTCGTTGCCGGCGCGCGGCGTCGCATCGCCGAACGGAATGCCCTCGCCGTACTGCGAGTATTCGGTGAGCGGGCCATGCGCCAGACGCTGCTGGTCGCGCAGCTTGACGCGCGACAGATTGAGAACGCCGTCCTGCATGGCGCACAGCACCTTCTGGCCGCGGCCGGTGCGGATGCGCTGATACAAAGCCGAGACGATGCCGAGCGCGAGATGCAGGCCCGTGCCTGAGTCGCCGATCTGCGCGCCGGTGACGAGCGGCGGGCCGTCGCGGAAGCCGGTGGTCGAGGCCGAGCCGCCGGCGCATTGCGCGACGTTCTCATAGACCTTGCAGTCCTCGTAAGGACCGGGGCCGAAGCCCTTGACCGAGGCGACGATCATGCGCGGGTTGAGCTTGTGGATGTACTCCCAGGTCAAGCCCATGCGGTCGAGCGCGCCGGGCGCGAAGTTTTCGACCAGCACGTCGCACGACTTGATCAGCGCGTTGAGGACGCGCATGCCCTGCGGGTGCTTGCTATCGATGGTGATCGACCGCTTGTTGTGGTTGAGCATGGTGAAGTAGAGCGAGTCCGCGCCCTTCACATCGACCAGCTGGCCGCGCGTGATGTCGCCGACACCCGGACGCTCGACCTTGATGACATCGGCGCCGAACCAGGCCAGCAACTGCGTGCAGGTCGGACCCGACTGCACATGGGTGAAATCGAGAATACGCACGCCGGTGAGCGCCTTGCCGTCCTTGCCGTAGGGCTTGGACGACGGCCGCGGCGCGTTGCCATTGGTTTTCTTGGCGGCGGGTTTGGCGCTCGTTTTCTTGGCGGCGAGCTTCTTCACGATTTTCTTCGCCGCCGGTTTCGATTTGGCTTTCGCCTTTTTCTGCTTTTTGGCCATTTCTGGTCCTCCACTATCTCTTCTCTTGTCCCGGGCGCTGCGCAACGCGTTAGCTGTGCGCTGCAGAACCGGGACCGTTACAACTTCCGAGTTCGTTACGGTCCCGGATCAGCGGCGCAGCACTTTGTGCCGCACCGCGTCCGGGACAGGGCTTACTTCTTCTTCAACTTGCTCTGCGGGTTCAGATTGCCGATGCGGCCCGACTCGCTGCCGGCGGCCGGATCGAGCACCGCATTGATCAGCGTCGGCTTGCCGGAATCCATCGCCGCGTTGACGGCGCGCTTGAGTTCGTCGGGCGACGTCGCATTGACGCCGACGCCGCCGAAAGCCTCCATCATCTTGTCGTAGCGCGCGCCCTTGACGAACACGGTCGGCGCCGGATCGCCGCTGCCCGACGTGTTGACGTCGGTGCCGCGATAGATGCCGTCATTGTTGAAGATGACGATGCAGACCGGCAGCTTATAACGGCAGATGGTTTCGACTTCCATGCCGGAGAAGCCGAACGCCGAGTCGCCCTCGACGCAGAGCACCGGCTTGCCGGTCTCGATGGCGGCGGCGATGGCGTAGCCCATGCCGATGCCCATGATACCCCAGGTGCCGACGTCGATGCGCTTGCGCGGCTGGTACATGTCGATGATGCCGCGCGCGAGATCGAGCGTGTTGGCGCCTTCGTTGACCAGAATGGCGTCGGGGCGCTCCTTGACGATGGTGCGCAGCACGCCGAGCGCGCCGTGGTAATCCATCGGCACGTTGTTGTTCATCAGCTTCGGCGCCATCTTGGCGACGTTGTCGTCGCGCTTGGTCTTGACCGCGCCGACCCAGTCGGCCGGAGCCGCCGGCCACTTGGCGTCCATGCCATTGAGCAGCGCAGTGACGCAGGAACCGATATCGCCGACGACGGGCGCGACGATCTCGACGTTCGAATCCATTTCCTTCGGCTCGATGTCGATCTGGATGAATTTCTTGGGCGCGTCGCCCCAGGCCTTGCCTTTGCCGTGCGACAAGAGCCAGTTCAGACGCGCGCCGATCAGCAGCACGACATCGGCGTCCTTCAGCACGGTCGAGCGCGCGGCGCCGGCGCATTGCGCATGGGTGTCGGGCAAGATGCCCTTGGCCATGCTCATCGGCAGGAACGGCGCGCCGGTCTTTTCGACGAAGGCGCGAACCGCGTCATCGGCCTGCGCGTAAGCCGCGCCCTTGCCGAGGATGATCAGCGGCTTCTTGGCGCCTTTAAGAACATCGAGTGCGCGCTTGATCGACTCCGGCGACGGGATCTGCGCCGGCGCCGCGTCGATCACCTTGACCAGCGATTTCTTGCCGGCGTCGGCATTCATCACCTGACCGAACAATTTGGCCGGCAGATCGAGATAGACGCCGCCGGGACGCCCCGACACGGCGGCGCGAATGGCGCGTGCGAGGCCGATGCCGATGTCGGCAGCGTGCAGCACGCGGAACGCGGCCTTGCAGAGCGGCTTGGCGATGGCGAGCTGGTCCATCTCCTCGTAGTCGCCCTGCTGCAGGTCGACGATTTCACGTTCGGACGAGCCCGAGATCAGGATCATCGGGAAGCAGTTGGTGGTGGCGTGCGCCAACGCGGTCAGGCCGTTGAGGAAGCCGGGCGCGGAGACGGTCAGGCAGACGCCGGGCTTCTTGGTGAGGAAGCCGGCGATCGAGGCGGCATAGCCGGCGTTTTGTTCATGACGGAACGACAGCACGCGGATGCCGGCGGCCTGCGCCATGCGGCCAAAATCGGTGATCGGAATGCCGGGCACGCCATAGATCGTGTTCAAGCCGTTGAGCTTGAGCGCATCGATGATCAGGTTGAAGCCGTCGGTGAGATTCTCTTCGGCGTCTGTTGCTGCGCTCTGTACGACTGCGGACATCCCGCTCTCCTCTACAAATTCAAAGTGTTTCGATTAATCGAGATAGTCGGCGTATTGCTTGACGTGATCGGCGAGGCCCAGCGCGTGGTCGCGCACCAGAACCTCGGCGCGGTCGGTGGCGCGCGCTTCCAACGCTTCGATGATTTTCATGTGGTCGCGGATCGAACGATCGACGCGGTCTTTCTCGACGATGGTCTTGCGCCGGATCATGCGCATATGGGTGAACAGGTTTTCCGCCATCTCGATCAGCACGCGGTTGCCGCTGAGCTTGATGATGGTCTGGTGGAATTCGATATTGACCTCGGAATATTCATCGAGGTGGGCGCGCACCTGGTCGCCCTCGAAGGTGGCGAACATCTTGCGCAGGTCGGCGATCTGTTCCGGCGTCGCGGTTTGCGTGACCAGGCGGGCCGCCATGCTTTCCAGCGCGGCCCAGGCGGTGATCATCTCAATGACTTCGTTCTTGGTCTTGCGCACGACGTAGACGCCGCGGCGCGGCACTGAGCGGACGAAGCCTTCGCTCTCAAGCTGCGCCATCGCTTCGCGTACCGGCGTGCGGCTGATGCCGAAGTCCTGCGCCAGCTTGCGCTCGTCGAGGCGGATGTCGTCGCGGCTGCGATAGATGTCCATCGCCACGATGGCGTTCTTCAAAGCGGCATAAGCCTTGTGCTTGAAGCTCGGCGCCGCATCGATCGGCGCCAGAGACGGCTGGACGGCAGCCACCGGCAGCCGCGCGGCGGTGGCGCCGCGGGCGCGGATCGAGTCCCGGCGAGGAGTTGAATCTCGTGTGTTCATGGCTGGTATACAATATGCCAGCAGGTCTCTGCGAGCGCAATGCCCTCGACTAGACCCACAAAATGCAGCCTTTCTTCCCTCACCGGGCGTCCGAAAACGGACACCGCATGGCCGTGCCGGACTCGCGACGCGAGCCCGGCGTCAGCCGTCATTATTGTGCCGGGCGCGACGCACCGAGGGCGCCGCGCACGCGGGAAATACCGTTCTGGATGATCGGCCAGAACAGTGCGATCAGGCCGAGCGTCATCACGGTCGACACCAGCGCATTCGAGAAGAACACGCCGAGATTTCCTTGCGAGCCGAGCAGCGCTTGCCGCAAGGAAACTTCCGCCTTGTCGCCAAGCACGATCGCCAGCACCAAAGGCGCCAGCGGATAGTTGGCCTTCTTCATGAAGTAGCCGACCACGCCGAACACCAGCATCATCACCACGTCGAAGGTGTTGTTGTGCACGGTGTAGGCGCCGATGGCGCACAGCACGAGAATGATCGGCGCGATGACGCTGAATGGAATGCGCAGGATCGCGGCGAACAGCGGCACGCAGGTCAAGACCACGATCAGGCCAACCAGGTTGCCCATATACATCGAGGCGATCAGGCCCCAGACGAATTCCGTCTGCTCGACGAACAGCAATGGACCGGGCTGCAGGCCCCAGATCAGCAAACCGCCCAACAGCACGGCCGCCGTCGGCGAACCGGGCACGCCGAGCGCCAGCATCGGCAACAAGGCCGCGGTGCCCGCGGCATGCGCGGCGGTTTCCGGCGCGATCACGCCTTCGATTTCGCCTTTGCCGAAATGCGCCCCGCGCTTCGAGATGCGCTTGGCGATGCCGTAGCTCATGAACGAGGCCGGCGTGGCGCCGGCCGGGCTGATGCCCATCCAGCAGCCGATCAGGCAGGAGCGCAGCGACAGCAGCCAGTAGCGCGGCAGTTCTTTCCAGGTTTTGAGAACGACCTTCAAATCGATCTTGGCGGATTTGCCGCGGAAGCTCAGCCCCTCTTCCATCGTCAGCAGGATTTCGCCGATGCCGAACAGGCCGATGACGGCGATGAGGAAGTCGAAACCGCCGATCAGCGTTTCGGAGCCGAAGGTCAGGCGCAATTGTCCGGTCATTTGATCGAGACCAACGGCACCGAGCGCAAAGCCGATCATCATCGAGGCTACGGTCTTGAACGGCGGCTCCTTACTCAAGCCCACGAAACTACAGAAGGCGAGGAAGTAGACCGAGAATATTTCCGCCGGCCCGAAACGCAGCGCGAAGCTGGCGACCAATGGCGCGACAAGCGTGATCATGATGACGGCGAACAGCGCGCCGACGAAGGACGATGTGAAAGCCGCAGTCAGCGCCTCGCCGGCCTTGCCCTGCTGCGCCATCGGATAACCGTCAAAGGTCGTGGCCACCGACCACGGCTCTCCGGGTATGTTGAACAGGATCGAAGTGATGGCGCCGCCGAACAGTGCGCCCCAGTAAATGCACGACAGCATGATGATCGCCGATGTCGGCGACATGCTGAAAGTCAGCGGCAGCAGGATGGCGACGCCATTGGCGCCCCCCAATCCAGGTAGCACGCCGACGATGACGCCGAGCACGATGCCGACCACCATCAGAAGCAGGTTCTGAGGTTGCAGCACGACCGCGAAGCCGTGCATCAAATTGCCGATATCTTCAAACATTTAGATATTCCCCGAACGCCGGCGGTAACTCGCCGCGTGACTGCCCTATGGACCGCGGTTCTTTGCGACCGCTGTCCTGCTTATTCAGAAGTCCGGATATCGGGCGTCGCCGCCCGCCGGAGGCGCCTTAGAACCCCAGCAACTTTTCGATCGGCCCCTTTGGCAAGGGCACGAGGAACCAGCGCTCGAAGGTCACGAAGAAAAAGATCGGTACGGCGATCGCGGTAGGCAGCGCGACAACGACTTTGTACTTGCCGAGCCAGACCATGAAAATCCCGATCAGCAGAGCCGACGCCACGTAGATCCCGGAGAACGGAATGATCGCGACATAGATCGCTGTCGGGATCACGACCGTGAGCACCTTGTAGATCTGCTCCCACGTGGCAAACGCCGTGTTGTCGTTCTTGGTGGCAAACAGCTGGAACAGATTGACGACCGAAGAGATGATGATGATCAGGCCGATATAGAACGGGAAGAAGCCCGCCTTCGGGCCTTCATCGCCCCAGCCCGTGCCCACCTTCAAGCTGCCGTAGACGGTAATCAGACCCAGGACGCCGACGACGATAGCGACGCCGGCCTCAACGCTCCGGTGGGACGGGCCAGCCCCACCGGTTTCATGTGCGGATTCACTCATTAACATTTCCTCGAGTGGCTAAATTGGCGCCAGTTTCTTAGTTGCTCTTTTTTAGTTGCTCTTGGGGGCCAGGAAGCCGGCTTCCTTCATTAGGTCTTCGTGCAATTTCTCGTTCGCCGCCACCCACTTGGTGTACTCATCGCCGATCATGAAGGTGGTGTTGAAAGCGCCGTCGCTCATCAGCTTCTGCCACTCCGGCGTTTCACGCACCTTCTTAAACATGTCGACGTAGTAGGCGACCGCATCCTTGCTGACGCCCGGCGGCATGAAATAGCCGCGCAGCATCAGGTACTCGATGTTGAGGCCGGCCGACTTGCAAGTCGGAATGTCATTCCACGACTTATCGCCGGCGATCTTTTCCTTGTAGTCGAGCTTCTTTGAATCGAACACGCAGAGCGGGTTCAGCTTGCCGGCGCGCCAGTGGGCAACGGCCTCGATCGGGTTGTTGACCGTGGAGTCGACATGGTTGCCGACGAGCTGCACGGCGACCGCGCCGCCGCCAGCCTGCGGGATATAGATCATCTTCTTGCCGGTCGCCTTTTGCAGCGCAACGGTGATGATCTGGTCTTCCTGTTTGGAGCCGGTGCCGCCCATCTTGAAGGAATTGTCCGGCGCCGCCTTGATGGCGTCGATGTAATCCTTGGTGGTTTTGTACGGCTTCTCGGCATTGGTCCAGAGAATGAACTCGTCGAGCGCCATCATCGCAACCGGGGTCATATCCTTCCAGGAGAAGGGAATGCCGGTAGCCATCGGGGTGGTGAACAGGTTCGACAGAGTGATGATCAGCTTGTGATCGTTACCCTTCGAGTTCTTGACGTCGAGGAAGCCCTCGCCACCCGCGCCACCGGCCTTGTTGATGACGACGACCGGCTGCTTCGACAGGTTATGCTTGGTGATAATGCCCTGCATGGTGCGGGCCATCTGGTCGGCGCCGCCGCCGGTGCCGGCGGGGACGATTATTTCGATCGGGTGGGTCGGCTCCCACGCCTTGGCGGGCGTTATCGATAGTGCAATCGCGCCGCTGACACAGGCCGCAACGCCGAAGGTCAGAACTTTACTGGTCGCTGACATGAAGCCTCCCTTGGATTGTTTAAAACGCTGCCGAACTTGTTGCCGGCTAGACGCATCGTACCGGGCTGTGACCGCCCGCTTGCTGAAATACATTATACCAATTTGAGGCGCTGTATATCCATCTCGCGACGCTGACAGAAATTTTTGCGGAACGCATGGCGCCGCCGCAAATTTCGCTGCATCGCAGCAAATCAGCGACTTAAATCGTATGATTGAGATAAAGTGGCCGGCTTATTCAACGGCACCGCCGGCAGGCGACATAGAATTTTCCGTGGCGGGGCCTGAAAGCCCGCGCCCGGTTCAACAACAGCGACGCGGATGTCAGCGCCAGTCGGCGACGCGCTGAAGTTCCGCGGCGTTGACGATAGTGAGCGAGCGGCTGTTGACCTCGATCAGGCCGGCGCGCTGCAGCTCGCCCATCACTTTGCTGACATGCACCGGCGTCAGGCCGGTGGCGTCGGCAATATGCCGCTGGCGCAGCGGGAAGTCGAAGGTCGCTGTGCGGACCTGCGTGCGCTTGGCGACTTTGTCGGACAGGCGCAGGATCAGACGGGCTATGCGCTCGTCGGCGCGCCGGCGGCCGAGGTCGAGCGCCAGTTGATCGGCCCTCGCCTTCGCTTCGTTCCAAAGGCCGAACAGCTTTTCCAGAAGATCGGAACGGCCGAACAGCACTTCCTTGATCTCTTCGCGCTTGAACTTGCGATAGGTCACTTCGGTGATGGCTTCGACGGTGTGCCCGGACATCGGCGCGAGCAGGCTGCCAGCCGAAACGAGGTCGCCGGGCAACAGGAATGAGATGATCTGGCGCCGTCCATCGGGCAGCGCAACCGACGACATGGCCCAACCGCTGCAAATAATCGGCACGAAGTCCGACCATTCCTTGGGGTGCAGGATGAGGCGGCGCGCGGGAATGGTGTGAACGGTGGCGGCGAGCTGCACCTTGCCAGCGTGGTCCTCAGAGCCGGCTTCGCCTTCCTTGGCGCCGCAGCACAGCAGATTGAAGGCAGGGCAGATGGTGCAGGCGATATCGCAGCTCATCGCGCCCGGAGCAACGGCGTGCGGCAAATGAGCGAGCCCCGGCGGCTGGGACGGCGCGAACACCGGGCCTTCGCTACCAATACGGCTGGGGAGCACACTGGCTTCGGTACCCTGAGGTTTGGGCAGGTCTTTGGTCGCTATGTTGGTCACGTGTCACGTCCCGTTGCAGAAACGAAAAAGCCGGTCGAGCCCCTACCGCGTATCCATTTTTGATATCTTCATACTTGGTATCATTTACTTGGCTTTCGGGTCGTTCTACTTAGGCCGCACAATCAAAACCTATCTGACCTAAGAAAATCGTTTTTACCGAATCGCTGTGTAATATATTTAAGCGTATTCCAAGCTGGCGTATAGCGTAAACAGTACAAAGTAGATTACTAATATGCATTTCAGTTGCAGTATCGAGTTACCAATAGTTGTAATTCCTTTGCGTCTTAGTTGAAATATTGTATTTCGCACGCCGGAGAGGCATCTGGTTGCTGCTAAATTTGCCGGGCCGAATGCAAGAGCATCCAAAATTCGACGGATTGCTGGCCGAATACACCAAATAATTCTTTGGTCCGGGGCAATTTGGCTGATTAGACGGCCGACCTTTGTTTGAATTGACCGATGCGCGGCATCGTCATTCATCTACCTGGCATTTTCCGTGCAACTGCCCGTGCCGCTTTCCCAGGGCGCGTTCGGTTGTGGCCGCGGCTCGCGAGCGGCCTCTGGGCCCGGATCAAGCCGGCGGACACAGTGCCGGACCTTGGGCCGGACAAGGCGACGGAGCAACTTGCGAGCCCGGCTCATCATCGTCGCGAGCGTCGTCGATGGTCCGCGACATTGTTATTCTACATTGCCATTTTGAGCGGCCTTATTACTTAACGTGGAATTATTTGGAATCGTTAATTTTAAGGTCGCGACAAAATTGTTTCGCAGACAATTCGGCGTCAACGTCATGGCCATGCGCCTGGCAGATGAAGTCAACGGATCTGGTCTGCACAGGGTTCGGCATGAAGAATTCGTCCATCAATCTGCGCGATCTGATGATTCTTGTCGCGGATCCGAACCAATATGTCCGGCGCGTGGTCAACGGTATGTTGCGCGGCTTCGGCGCCAACAAGGTGATGGAAGTCGAGCACTCCAATGGCCTGTTCCAGGCGCTGTCCAATCAGAAGGTCGACATCCTTCTGTGCGACATGCGCTTGCCGCCGCATGGCGGCCTGAAACTGACCCGCACCATTCGCCGCAACTCGGACAACGAAAACCGCACCATTCCGATCCTGCTGATGTCCAGCGACACAAGCGAGACCACGGTCAAGAACGCCCGCGATGCCGGCGCCAACATCGTCGTTGCCAAGCCGATGTCGCCGAGCGGCCTGTACGACCGGCTCGGCTGGATCGTGTTCAATCCGCGGCCCTTCGTCGACACCGCGACCTATTTCGGCCCGGACCGTCGCTTCAAGATCGAAGGCTATCCGGGCGGCGTCGGCCGCCGTAAGGGCGACAAGATCATCGACGTCGCGGCCGAGGAAGGCCCCGCCCTCGGTCAAGACGATATCGACAGTCTTTTCAGTAACTCTCGCGCCGGACAAACATAATGGCAAAAAACTCCGATACCGGGTCCAACCTGTTTTATCCCGACACCCGTTTTGAACGGATGGCGCGCCGGCCGGGCGGCGTCGAGCGCGACGCGGCGCTGGAACGCGCCCAGGCGGCGGTCAACGATCTCAAATCGGATTTCACCGTCTGGATCGACAATGAATTCGCCACTCTCAATGGCGCCCTCAAGGTCGTCGATGGCGATCCGACCAACAAGGCGGCGCTGGAACGCGCCTTCCACAGTTGTGCGCAGCTGCGCGACGTCAGCGGCACGATGGGCTATGAACTGGTTACTTTCGTCGCCAGAACGTTGTGCGACATTCTCGAGGCCTATATCGCCGGCGCGGCCTACGACAAGGAGGTGGTCGACTGCCACAGCAACGCATTCATGCTCGCCCGGCTCGAGCAATACCGCCATCTGACGCCCGAGCAGGTGCCGGAAATGACCGAGGGGCTGCTGCGCGTGGTCGCCATCGCCAGCATCATCCCGTCCAAGAATCCATCCAAGACCGGCCGTTAGAGCCTTTCCGGCTTCGATGGAATCAAAGCCGGCGCTCTAGCCTTTTGTTTTGTCGCGTTTTCTTTACGCGAACAGGTACCCACTCCGCTCGAAAACGCTCTAGCGCTTCTCGCGTTGAAACTTGACGACCTGCAAGGCGGTGTCGCGCTTCATATTATTGTACAGCGAACGGCACTTCTCGACGGTCTCCGGCGACACGCCATTTTTGCCGGTGCACAGATTTAGGATCGAACGCGCGGTCGGCCATGACAGGTCGATGGCTTTGGCGACGATCAGAATGGCCTCTTCCCGGTCCATGACCATGGCGCGCTCGACGGCATCGACCGGCAGGGTGCACATGGCCGCCAGTGCAACGGCGGTTTCCTCGAACTTGCCGGCGCGGGCGAATTCGTCGACTTCGATTTCCGAGAGATGCCCTGCATCGCGCAGCGACTTGATCCGCGCGCGGGCCGCGGTGTAATCGCGCGAGGCGATCGCCGCCTTGACCTGAATCTCGGTCGCGGCCTGCGCCACCGCTTTGTGAACGTCGGCGGCGATTTCCGGATGCGCCGCCTGCAAGGCGAGCCGCACTGCCTTGGACGCGGTGGTCAGAAGCTTGAGGAAATTCTGCCGCGATATCTCCGGACGCTCGCCGACCGACTGGGCCAATTCGGCGTCGTCCTCGGATCGCTTGACCAGCCGCAAATATCCCGTTTCGGAGAATTTGGCGCCGGCATTACGCACAACGCTGAGCGCGACGTCGCGATCGCCGCGCTCAACCAGCACGTCGGTCACGGTTTCGACCAGAGTCAGCCGGCGCGAAATTGCCATCAGGTGTTCCTGGCTCTTGGTGCGCGCATTTTCGACCAACGTGGCGTTGTCGATGCGCTCCGACGTCGACAGGACCGGGCCGGCGACGCTGATGGCGTCGTCGAAAGCCAATGTCCGGATCACGCCGAGCGGCGCATTGCCGACATTCTTGAGGCGGTCGGCCAGCATCGCGCGCGCCGAGGTTTCGATGTCGGCGATCAGATGATGAAAGACGCCATCGAACAGCGCGACGTGATCGCCGGAAAAATGGCTGGACCCGAACACGAACAGGTCGGTGACCCGGCGCAGGGTCTTGGCGCGCCGATCGGCCGGGCCGTTCGCCAGCGCGTCTTCCAGTTCACTGAGGAACGCGTTCTTTGCGACCATCAAGGCCTCCTCGGCCGGCGGCGTGACGCCGCGGAAACGATAGCATTACCAGCGGCCCGACGCGTGCGGCTGCTAATAGACCACATCGACGCCGACTTCCGCCGCCTGTTCCGCCGAAATCACCGGCAGCGGCATATCCGCCAGGTCGACCTGCAAGCGGCTCAACAGACGATCCTTGAGATCGGCGACGGTGATGCCGGCGATGACGCTGTCCTGCAGCTGAGAATGCTCTTCCGCGTTCAACGGCGCCGCATTGTGCGCCTCGGCATAACGCGTGAGCGCTTCGCCGAGCGCCTCGAACTCCTGCTTCAAGCGATCGAAGCTCTGCAACGTCACGACGAGGTCGCGGCTCGGCTTGGTGGCCATGACATAATCGGTCACGGTACCAACCGTTTCATCAAGACGCAGAACGTTGTCGAGCAACAACGCGGCGAAAACCGCGAGAAATGCTCCAACGTCGCTTTCGGACTCTTCGAGTGTCACTGCCGCTTACCTCTAGCCGCAGCGCTTTCGCGCCGCGATCAAGTCAACTTGCCGATAACCTGCTCGATCTTGCCGCGTAGGATGTCCGCCGTGAACGGCTTGACCAGATAATTGTTCACGCCGGCCTGCGCCGCCTTGACCACCAGTTCGCGGTCGCCGCGGCCGGTGAGCAGGATGAACGGCACCTTGCGCGCCGCGGGATGGCCGCGCACCGCCCGCAACAGGCCGAGGCCGTCCATCTCCGGCATATTGAAATCGGAAATGATCAGATCGAGCGGTTGGACCGACGCTGTTTCCATCGCCTGGACGCCGTTCTCGGCTTCATGAATCACGCGGAACCCGAGTTCCTCGAGGGTCATGCGCGTCATCTGCCTGACGCTGTTCTGATCGTCGACGATGAGAACCTTGATCGTTACTGCACTGGGCATTCTGTCTACTCCTCAAGGCCGCGACGGATGTTTGCGGCGGACTATTTTCTATACGCTTGTCAGTTCAGGGCGGGCGATGCCGCTTTCATGGTGGTGGCGGCCCCGACCGGCGAATTGACCGCCATGTCGGACAGCTTCTCGACATCGAGAATGAACGCGACGCGGCCGTTGCCGAGGATCGTCGCAGCGGCGATGCCCGGCACCGTGCCGTAACTTTCCTCGATGCTCTTGATCACGACCTGCTGATGACCGAGCAATTCGTCGACCACCAGACCGAAACGCGACCCCTCGCCGGCGTCGGTGATAATCACCACCCGTTCACCCGACGCGCTGGGCGCCGAATTGATGTCCAGAAGGTTGCTGAGGAGAACGACCGGCACGAATTCGCCGCGCAGCTGCAACATGCCATGCGTGCCGATAAGATTACTGATCTCGTTGGCTTGCGGCCGCAAGCATTCGACGATCGCCGACAGCGGCATGACATATGTCTGCTGGCCGACCTTGATAACCATGCCGTCCATGACCGCCAAAGTCAGCGGCAGTGCCAGCTGGATGGTCATACCGCGGCCGCGCACCGATTTGAGTGAGATGCGGCCGCCAAGGTCCTGGATATTCGACCGAACGACGTCCATGCCGACGCCGCGCCCGGAAATGTCGGATACCGTTTCGGCGGTGGAGAAACCGGGCAACATGATAAGGTTACCGATCTCGTCTTCGTTGAGCTGAACATCCGGACCGACCAAACCCTTCTCCTTGGCGATCTTGAGCACGCGCTCCGAATTGATGCCGGCGCCGTCGTCCTTGATCTCGATGACGATGCGGCCGCCGCGATGTTCCGCCGACAGGCGGACCACGCCCTCTTCGTTCTTTCCGGCAGCGGCACGCACCGCCGGCGTTTCGATGCCGTGGTCGACTGAGTTGCGGATGATATGAGTGAGCGGATCGCCGAGGCGTTCGATGATCGAACGATCGACCTCGGTGGTTTCACCGGCCATTTCCAGCCGGACCTTTTTGTGGGTCTTGGTCGCCAGTTCGCGCACCAGGCGCGGCATGCGCTGGAACACCGATCCAACCGGCTGGGCGCGCATCGACATGACGCTGTCCTTGAGCTCGCGCGTGTGATGCACGACCTCTTCGAGAATCTGGATGAGGCGGCCGCTGGTTGCCTCGGGCAAATCCTGCACGATCTGGCCGAGCATCGCCTGCGAGATGACAAGTTCGCCGACCATGTTGACGACGCGATCGATACGTTCGAGTTCGATACGAGTTGTGGTCGCGGCCGGCTTGGTGCGGCCGCCTCCACCATCGGCGGATTCGGCGACAGGCGCGGCGACGGCAACCGGCTTCGCGGCCGGCGGCGCGATTACCAGCGCCACAGGCGCGGCGGCCGCCAGCGGGGCGTCATCGGTAGAGACGGTGGGCAGCGCGGCCGGCGTCACATCGACGATTTCAAGGTCGCAGTCGCCGACGACGAATTCAAAAACTTCGTCGACTTGCGCGCGCGGCGATGCGGTCTCCAGCGTGCCTTTCCACCAGAAATAGGGATAGTCGACCTCCATCTCGGACAAAGCCGGCAAAAGTCCGGTTTCGCAGATGAGCTCCAGCTCGCCGAGCTTGCGCAATTCGCGCAGGACATAGAGCGGCTCGTTCGCCTTCTTCAGCATCTCCGGCTTCGGCTTGAAGGTGATGGTGAAGCGGTTCAATCCGCTTCCCGCGGGCGCGGCCTGGGTAGCCGGCGCGTCATCGGGCGCGTCCATATCGACGCACACCGGCACGAAATCGAGGCCGTCGAATTCGGCAGGCGCCGGACCGTCGCCATCGTCGCCGCCACCACCCTGCTCGATGATCTGCTCAAGCCCGGCGCGGCATTCGCCGCCAAATCCCGGAGGCGCCGCTTGACCGGAGCGCGACATCGACACCAGGTCGGTCAAGACGTCGCTCGCCGTCAACAGGACGTCGAGGTTTTCCTCAGTCGCAGTCAGGCTGCCGTTGCGCAGACCGTCCAGCACCGTTTCAAACACATGGGCGAAGCCGACCAGCTGCTCGAAGCCGAAGATGCCGGCGCCGCCCTTAACCGAATGAACGCCGCGGAACACGGCGTTGATCGTTTCGTCGGTACTTTGCCCTGACCGAATATCGGTCAAGCCGAGTTCGATCTGCTGCATAGCTTCGTCGCATTCGTCGAAGAATGTCTTTTTCAGATCGTCCAGACTTGCCATGAGCTCTAGCCTTTAAATGGTATCGTGGCCTTATGGGGCAACTTTGCGCACCGTCGCCACCAGGCGCTCGGGATCGAATGGCTTGACCATCCACCCGGTTGCACCGGCGTCGCGCGCGAGATTCTTCTTGTCGGTGTCGCTTTCGGTGGTCAGCACCAGGATCGGCGTCGACTTGTGGGCCGGATCGCGGCGCAGATTGCGGATGACTTCGTAGCCATCCATGCGGGGCATGTTGATGTCGGTGATGATGACATCGATCGGCTCCTTTTCCTTGCCGAGCACATCGAGCCCATCCTGGCCGTCGACGGCCTGGATGACGTCGAAGCCCGCTTCGGCAAGCGTCAACATGAGCATATCGCGCATCGTCTTGGAGTCGTCGATTGTCAGAATTCGCTTACTCATGACATTCTCGCTGATGGTTTGAAGTTCAGTGTTGGTTGATGGTTCCGGTTCGTCGCCAGTGGCGTCGAGTTCGGCGTTGTCGGCGCTGTCGCCGGTCGTGTCGTCGTCGCCGGCATTTGATGCGCTGTGGTCGATGTACTGCATCCAATCGAGGCCGAAGTCTTCGAACGCGGCGGCGAAAGCCGCCGACGGGTTCTTGATCTTGATCGCATCGCCACTGCGGATCGCGGCCATGACGACCTGCACGCAGGGCAGCGTCAGCGTCTTGACATTGGACGCATCGAGAAAAAGCGGCGCGTCGCCGACGACGGCCTTGCGAACCTGCTCGAGAAAGGCTTCCGACGCCGCGATATCGAGCGTCTCGGGCAGCTGCAATGTTGAAATCTCGACAGTACCGTTCATTGTTGGAACCTGCTGGCTGAAATGTGCGTGGGCTGCATCGCGGTCTACCGGGCCTTGCCCGCGCGCGCCGGCGCGGCATGCGCCTTGGCGTCGCCGTCGCAGGCATCCATGATGGCGTCGGCCATGTTCGACAACGCGCACTGCCGGACCACGGCGCCGCGCTCAAAGGCGGCGCGCGGCATGCCGTAAATCAGCGATGACGCCTCGTCCTGGCCGAGGGTGTAGGCGCCGGCATTGCGCATCTCGAGCATGCCTTCGGCTCCATCCTTGCCCATGCCGGTCAGGATCGCGCCGACAGCGGACCGTCCCGCGACACGCGCAACCGAGCGGAACAGCACATCGACCGAAGGCCGGTGACCGGACACGGCCGGCGCCTCGTTCAGGCTGCAACGGTAATAGCCGCCGACGCGGACCAGTTCGAGATGGAAGGCGCCCGGCGCGATGTAAGCGTGGTTCGGCTCGGCCGGCATATTATGTTCGGCTTCGTGAACGCTCATCGGACATTCGCGATTAAGACGTTCGGCAAATGCGGTTGTGAAGCGCGGCGGCATGTGCTGGGTGATCAGGATCGGCGGGCACACCGCCGGCATGGCCATCAACACTTTCTTGAGCGCTTCGACGCCGCCGGTCGAGGCGCCGATGGCGATGATCCGCTCGCCGCTGCCGGTCCACTGCGGACGGACCGCTTTCGGCTTGGCCAGCGCCGCGCTCGGCATTCTGACGCGCGCGCGCGCAGCCGCCTTGATCTTGGTCTGCAATTCGTGGGCGATGTCGGTCAGCCCGGCGGCCACGTCATGAACCGGCTTGGCGATGAAATCGACGGCGCCGATCTCGAGCGCCTCAAGGGTGGTCTCGGCGCCGGCCTGGGTCAGCGTCGAAATCATGACCACAGGCATCGGCCGCAGCGCCATGATTTTGCGCAGGAAGGTGACACCATCCATGTTCGGCATCTCGACGTCGAGCGTCACAACATCGGGGTTAAGCTCCTTGATGCGGTCGCGCGCGATCAACGGATCGCCGGCGGTGCCGACGACTTCGATTTCGGGATCTTCCGAGAGCAGCATCGACAGAAGCTGCCGGATGACCGCCGAATCGTCGACAATGAGAACCTTGACGCGCTTGTTCATAATCGTTTCCGTCAATCAAAGAGCTGAATTTCACCACCGGTCGAACGCTGCGACAGACGGCTGACGTAATCCTTTTCTTCGCGCGCAACTGCGGAGGACTCGCTGGTACCAAGCAGACGGCGAATGACCTTACCGGTGGTCGGCGTGTAGTGAATGCGGCGCGGCAATTGTCCGCGCAGATCCTGAGCTGCGACGCGCAGTCCTTCGGCTTCGAGATAGCGAATGATGAAATCCGAATTGTCGGTGCCGATGGCGTTTTGGGTATCGGTGACGTTGCCGCCGCCGAAGACCTTGATCTCCAGCGAATTGCGCGAGCAGCCGGCCTTCAGCAATTCGTTGATCAGCTTTTCCATCGCGAAATTGCCGAAGCGCGTCGACTGCAGATCGCCGGCCCAGTTGCCGGCCTTGCTGTGCGGCAGCATGAAATGATTCATGCCGCCAATGCCGGCGCGCGGGTCGCGGATGCAGGCCGACACGCAGGATCCAAGCACGGTGACGAGCACTTCGTCCGGATTCTTGGTGACGAAATACTCGCCGGGAAACACTTTAACCATCCACGTCTGCGTGGCGGTATCGAAGAATTTGCGGGTTGCGACCGACTGGTTGCTGTCGCCGCCGGACTCTTTCACTTTCGCTCCGGCGCTGCTCACGCTTCCCTCCGATAGATCGTCCGGCCAACGAGGCTGAGGCCCGGAGTCGATCCGTTGAGTGATTCAGAATGGCCGATGTAGAGAAACCCGCCCGGCTTGAGCTTTTCGGTATAGCGCTCGATCAGCTTCGTCTTGGTCGGGCCATCGAAATAGATCATGACGTTGCGGCAGAAGATGGCGTCGAACGCACCCTTGAATGGCCATTGCTCCATAAGATTGAGCCGCTTGAAGGCGACCAGGCTGCGCGCCTGACGGTCGACCACGAGCGTGTCCGGCGCGCCGTCGGCGGGCCGGAAGTATTCCTGATAATTGCGCGGAATGTCGTCGACCGAATTGGCCGGGTATTCGCCGCGCGAGCCGCGGCCAAGAACCTCGGTGTCGATGTCGGTCGCCAGAATACGGATGTCATGACGCTCGAGATCGCGGATCTCTTTCTTGATCACGACCGCGATCGTGTAGGGCTCTTCGCCGCTCGAGCAGCCGGCCGACCAGGCGCGCAGGCGGCCGGACTTGCCGGCATTCGCCCTGGCGAATTTGCCGACGACTTCGCTGCGCAAATGATCGAAGTGATGCGATTCGCGGAAGAACTTGGTGAGGTTGGTCGAGATCGCGTTGATGAAGCTCTCGCGCTCGGCGATGTTCTGGTCGAGAAAATCGCGGTACTCGCGAAAGGTCGCCAACCCAAGCGCACGAAGCCGACGCGACAGCCGGCTATAGACCAGGTTGCGCTTGCTGTCGGCGAGTGAAATCCCGGCCTGTTCGTATGCGACCTGCGCAAGGCCTCGAAAATCGGCGTCGGAGAACGCGAACTCGCGTTCGCCGTCCGCGGCCGGCAGAGCGAAAGCCGCCGCTGTACTTTGAGTGCCTTGCGCCATAATATGCTTTCCTTAAACTCTAGAGCCTTTCCGGCTTTGATGGAATCAAAGCTAGGGCTCTAGTCTTTTGTTTTGTCGCGTTTTCTTCACGCGAACCGGTGCCCACTTCGCTCGAAAACGCTTTAGAACTCTTTCCAGTCGGCGTCGGAATTGACCGCGGTGGCCAACGCCGTTTGAATGCGGCGCGCGCCGCCACCGGAGGCCGCGGCCGCCGGCGCGACCGAACGCTGCTTGAGCGCGGCGACCGGCTTGGCCTTCGGCGCAGCCGCCGGACCGCGCGACGGCGGAGCAGCCACCTGACGGGCCACCGGGCGTTCGATCGGCGTACGGGACTGCGAGGACGACGGCGCACGATGATCTGAACCGCCGCCGATCTGGAAGAAGGCGACTTGCTCGTCCATCGCCTTGGCCTGATGCTCGAGCGTCTTGGCAGTCGCAGCGTTCTCTTCGACCAAAGCCGAGTTCTGCTGCGTCACCTCGTCCATCTGCGTCAGCGCCTTGTTGATCTGCTCGATGCCCGTCGCCTGTTCGATCGAGGCGTTGGCAATGTCGGCGACGACGGCTGCGACCTTCTTGATCGACTCGACGATCTCGGTGAGCGACTCGCCGGCCTTGTTGACCAGTTCGACGCCGTCCTTGACCTGACCGTTGCTGTTGGTAATCAGATCCTTGATGTCCTTGGCGGCTTGCGACGAACGCTGCGCCAGGCTGCGAACTTCCGAGGCGACGACCGCGAAGCCACGACCGGCTTCACCGGCGCGCGCCGCTTCCACTGCCGCGTTGAGCGCCAGAAGGTTGGTCTGGCGAGCGATCTCGTCGATGACGCCGATGATGTCGGAAATCTTGCGCGACGAATCTTCGATCTTGGCCATGGCCTCGACCGCTTGGGCGACGACCTTGCCGCCACGATCGGCGACATCGCGCGTGTTGTTGGCGTCTGTATTGGCCAACTGTGCGTTCTCGGCGTTCTTCTTGACGGTGGCGGAGAGTTCTTCCATGGCCGCCGAGGTCTCTTCGAGACTCGCGGCCTGTTCCTCGGTGCGCTGCGACAGGTCGGTGGTCGAGGTCGAGATTTCGGCCGAGGCGTTGGTCACTTCGCGGCCCGACGCCTTGATCTCGCCGATGGTCGAGGAGACCTTCTGCGCCATCAGTTGCACCGCTCCGGCGATCTGGCCGACCTCGTCCTTGCGGCCAAGGCCCGGGACGGTGATGGCGAAATTGCCGGCGGCAACTTCTTCAAGCGGCCGGACCAGTGCCTTGAGCGGCTTGGCGATGGTGAAGGCGCCGAGGAAGGCCGAGGCGATCAGGATCAGGGCGGTGAGAAGGCCGAGGCCGAGACCGAGGCGCTCGGCGAAAACCATCGCGGCATCGGCTTGGTGTATCTTTTCCTCATGCAGCTTCTTTGCGATGCCGATGATTTCTTCGACCAACTTGTCGGCTTCGGCGGTAATTGCCAGCGTACCGGCGGGGCCCTGGACTAAGGCATTCTGCTTGCTATCGAGCTCGGCGACCTCGGCAGCCGCCTGGCGGGCCTGCGCCTCGAACTGCTGTGCCTTGAGCGCGCCGATGCTCTTCGCGCCCTTGGCGTATTGGTCGATCCCGCTGACGACTTTCTCCATGCGCGCGCGGTTCTCGGGAACGACCAGTTTCGCCACCAGCGGGTCGGCAAAGCCATGCGCGGCCTTCACCCGGTCGTCGAGATATTTGAGCGCGGTTTGCAGTTGGGCGTTGTCGCGAGCGAGGCGGACATCGCGAACGCTGATCTGCATGCCGCGGATCGAGGCTTCGGCAGCATAAATGCCAATGACAATGTCGCTCTGGGTTTCGGCGGCTGTGTTCGAGGCTTTAACTGTAGCGCTGCCCATCATCTGGCCGACGATCAGGCCGATGACGAACAGGATGCCGAGACCGGACATGAGCGAGAGTTTGAGACCGATACTGATATTGGAGAGTTTGAACATTGAAGCCCCGTTCAAAGGTGGATAGCGCAATCGTTTCGATGTGAAGCGGCCGGCGGAATGCCGGCGCCAAGGCGAGCGGATTAGTTCCCGGCGCTGGCGTCCTGCGCCGACAAAAGATTTGGGAGGTCGATCAGCGCGATCATGACGCTGTCATGGGTGACGAGGCCGGACAGGAAGTCGGTCTGCTCGCCATGGCCGGTGCGCGGCACTTTCTGGATCTGGGCGGCATCGACCGAGACGATATCGAGCACGCGGTCGCCGATCAGGCCGACCTGGCGGCCGCCGATCTGGACGATGATGACGATATGCAGCGGCGTGGTTTCGGTCAGCCCCTGGCCGAAGCGACAGCGCAGATCGACGATCGGCACGATGGCGCCGCGCAGGTTGAGAACGCCGCGGACATATTCGGGCTGCTTGGGCAGATGGGTGATGTCCGACCAGCCCTTGATCTCGCGCACCGCCATGATATCGACGCCGTACTGGTCGTCGCCAATGGCGAAGCTGATGAACTGGGTCTGCGCCATGACGGCCTGCGCGGCGGGCGACCCGTTCCAATTGTTCGGATTGATCGGGGCCGGTGCTGTTTCCGGCGAAGCGGCTGCTTGGTTCATGTGCGTATGACTCG
This sequence comes from Rhizobium sp. Q54, assembly GCA_945861265.1. Lineage (GTDB taxonomy): Bacteria > Pseudomonadota > Alphaproteobacteria > Rhizobiales > Xanthobacteraceae > Pseudolabrys. The sequence goes on from CAMAUC010000050.1 coordinate 23,689, forward strand.
CCCCTAAAGGCCTGTTGCCAGGCCGAAAAACGTCAGCGCCATTCGGCATTCGGCTGCATGATCGCGATGGATGCAGAACGACCGGCTTGGCGGCAGAAACCGCCTGCGCGGCCGCTGCGAAACGAATCTAGGCGACCGCGATGACGAAAGAATTTACTTAACCCTAGATGTGGCGGCATAAACTGGAGCGATAAACTGGATTAAGATTTTCGCGCCGCCGGGCAAGAATAGTCGGCCGGCGGACACGATCGTCCGCCGGGGGTCGAGCCGGATGAGCGCCTTATTGATCCGCTCGAGTCGGATGGGTCGCGTTAAGGCATTTTTGCTAATTAGGCGCTAAGCATCGACTGTCGTGTTTTGTGAGAGCTGAATAACCGGTGGTAAATTACCGGTTGGAAATAACCGGATATGAAGCCCGCATCGCAATCGTTGATTACCGAGCTGGACGCAACCCTGCGTAAAATTCCCGATGCCCGGCAGCTCGTCATTTTGCAGCGGGTCACCGACCTGTTTCTGGTTGGCGCCGATGGCTACAACGACGAGCAGATCGCCATATTCGACGACGTGATCTGCCGCCTGATCGAGAATATCGGCCAGCCGGCTCTGGTCGAACTCAGCGACAGATTGTCTTCGGTCGGCAAGGGACCCGGCAACGCGCTGGCCCGGCTGTCGAGTTCCGATGACATCGCGGTATCCGGACCGGCGCTGACACGGTCCAATTCACTCACCGACAAGACCCTGGTCGCGATCGCTGGCAAAAAGGGTCAGAAGCAATTAGCGGCGATCGCCGGCCGTCCGAAAATCAGCGAAGTGGTGACCGACGTTCTGGTCGAGCGCGGCAATGCCGAGGTGTCGCGCAAGGTCTCGTCCAATCTTGGCGCGCGCATTTCGGAGACCGGTTTCGTCAAGCTCATCAACAAGGCGAAGAAGGACCGCGAACTCGCCAATGCGATCGCGAAGCGGGACGATCTGCCTGAAGAGCTGGTGCCGTTTCTCCAGCTGGCGCTGAATTAGGGTCTGCCCCGCGAACGCAGGGGCTTTGGTATTTCCCTTAAAACGGCTTTCCGCGCCCGGCGCGCGGGGACATCATTTGCGCTAGAACGACTTAGGGCCCGGCTAAGTTAGCCGGGCCCTAAGTCGTGCGCTCATGATGGTTGCGGGGGTAGGATTTGAACCTACGACCTTCAGGTTATGAGCCTGACGAGCTACCGGGCTGCTCCACCCCGCGATAATCCTGCTCAGATGAGCCAAAATGCTACGCGCGGGCCAATTCCCCGCGCGTTTCGAAGGGGTATGTAGCAACGCTGGACGC
>CAMAUC010000051.1 GCA_945861265.1 Rhizobium sp. Q54
CAGCTCCTGGTCCCGGATATAGGCGGTGAGCGTATCGGTTGACCGGTGCCGGCTCGTCGCCATCATTTTGAACAGGGACGCACCACGCTTCGCTGCGCTGGTCAGGAAGCCGGCCCGTAGCGAATGGCCTGAGAACAGGGCAGGGTCCAGTCCGACACGCTCGGCATGCGCTTTGACGATGTTGGCGACAGATCGATCGGTCAGGCGCGCGGCCTGCACGCGTCCGCCGCGGCGAATGGAACGGAATATTGCGCCGTGGGTGATCTGTGCGGCCTGTAGCCATGCCTGGAGGGCCGCTACGGGGCAAGCTACATCGCCTCGGATGATGGCGATAACAGCGCCTTGTCCTTCCTGATCGGTCTTGCCGCGTCGAATGGTTACGCGGAGTCCTTCCGGGACTTCCTCAATGTCAGCGACATCCAGTGCCACCAATTCAGACCGGCGGAACGCGCCGGCAAAGCCGAGCAGCAGCAACGCACGGTCGCGCAGGTCGGTCAGACTGCCATCGGGACGCGGCGCAAGCGCGATGACGTGGTCTGCCGTCGCCGGCGTAACCCGCCGCGGTGCGACCCCACGGGGTAACCGAATTTTATTTCTGCCCCGCGCGAAAATTCGCTAATTTTCCCGCGCATGCTTGTCCTCGTCGGCACCACTAAGGGCGTGTTCCTGATTTCGCGCGGACCCAATGGCTGGGCGGCGCGGGGGCCGTATTGCGACGGCTGGCCGATCAATCATGTGATCGGCGATTCCCACACCGGCACCTTATGGGCCGGCGGCGGCGGCGATTGGCACGGCGCCGGCGTCTGGCGCAGCGACGACGGCGGCGCGACCTGGACAGTCACCCGTCTGACCAAAGGCAAGATGGACGAGTGGGCCGCCAACGATGCCGATTTCGCCAAGATGGTCGGCTGGACCGATGCGCCGCTGCCTTTCGGCGATGCCTTCATCCAGATCTGGTCGCTCTGTTATGCGCACGGCACTGTGTACGCTGGCACCAAGCCGGCGAAACTTCTGGCTAGTCAGGACAGCGGCAAGACCTGGACGGAAGTCGACGGCCTGACGAAACATCCCTCGGCCGATAGCTGGAACCCCGGCGCCGCCGGGCTCGTTCTGCACACCATCGTGCCCGATCCGGGCAACGCGAAAAAACTCTGGGTCGGCATTTCGGCGGCGGGAGTCTTTGCCACTGAGGATGGCGGCGCGACCTGGGAGCGGCGCAACAGATTGTCGAATGCCGCAGCCTGTGAGCATCACGACCACCCGGCGGCGCCGCGCGATGGCGATATCGGCCATTGCGTTCACAACATGGTGCGCGCGCCGGGCTCAGGCGATGTGCTGTACCAGCAGAACCACCACGGCGTCTGGCGCTCGGCCGATGGCGGCCGCAGCTGGGACGACCTGACCAAAGGCCTGCCGTCGACTTTCGGCTTTCCGATCCGCGTCCATCCGCGCGATCCGAACACGATCTGGACGCTGCCGCTCAATGGCGACATGGCCGGGCGGTTTCCGCCCGACGCGGCGGCAGCGGTCTGGCGTTCGCACGACGGCGGCCAAAGCTGGCAGGCCTTGCGCCAGGGCCTGCCGCAGGCGGGCTGCTATTTCACCGTGCTGCGCCAGGCCATGGCTGGCGACGACAACGATCCGGCCGGCATTTATTTCGGCACCAACAGCGGTTCGGTTTTCGCCAGTTTCGACGAAGGCGACAACTGGCAGGAGATCGCGCGTCATTTGCCGACGATACTGTCCGTCGAAGCCTTCGCGGCGCGGGACGAGGTGGCTTGACGGCGCGCATTCCCGTCCGTGCGGCCGGCGCAATGGACACGGCCGGGTTTCCTTGTCATTGATGAGCGCATGTACCGCCCGCAGATTCTCAAAGCCACATTGATCGCCGCGCTCGCCGGCGTGCCGATGGCCGCGCAGGCGCAGGACCCGGCCGAGACCGGCCGTGCGCTGTTGCAGGAGTTCTGCGCGTCCTGTCACGCCATCGGCAAGACCGGCGACAGCCCGCGCCCCGGCGCGCCGCCGTTCCGTGGCCTCAACCGCAGCTACGATCTCGACACGTTCCCGCGCCAACTGCGCGCCGGCATCGTTTCCGGCCATCCCGACATGCCGGAATTCAAATTCAATGAAGCCGACGCCCACGCCGCCGGCGTCTATCTGCGCTCGATTCAGGAATAGGTTATCGATCAATCGTGATCTCTTCCGTCTTCGCCCGCGACACGCAGATCATGATCATGTCGGCCTTCTCGTGCTCAGCCAGCACCAGGTCGCGGTGATCGGCGACGCCGGCCAGCAACTTGGTGCGGCAGGTGCCGCAGGTGCCGGTCTCGCATGAACTCGGCACGTCGAGGGCGTTGTCGCGCAGCACTTCGAGGATGGTCTTGTCGGCCGGCACCGCGACCACCTTGCCGGATTTTGCCAACCGCACACTGAACGGCGTGTCGCTGGCTTTATGCGTCTCGGCTTCGCTGAATGCCTCGAAATGCACGGCGGTCGGCGACCAGTGATCGGTCATGGCGCGCACCGCTTCCATCAGCGACCGCGGCCCGCAGCAATAGAGATGCTCGCGGTTCTGCCGCTCCTTCAGCACAGGTTTAAGGTCATACGACTTCGCCGGATCGCCGCCGTCATAATGAATGACAACGTTGTCCTTCAGCTCCGCCGCGCTCAGCTGCTCGCGGAACGCCGTCATCTCCGGCGAACGGTTGAAATAGAACAGCCGGAAGCGTTTACCGGCGGCGCGCAGCTCATGGATCATCGCCACCATCGGCGTGACGCCGATGCCACCGGCGATGAACAGGAAGTCCTGGCCGCGCTGCGGCAGGCCGAAATCGTTGACCGGCGGCGCCACCATCAAGGTGTCGCCGGCTTTGACGGTGTCGATCAACTCGATCGAGCCGCCGCGGCCATTGGCCTCGCGCTTGATGGCGACCTGGTAGCGATCGCGTTCGGCCGGGTCGTTGCATAGCGAATACTTGCGGGTCAGCCCTTTGGGTGTGCGTACGGTAATATGCGCGCCGGCAGCGAAAGCGGGCAGGGCGTCGCCGTTCGCGCTACGAAATTCCAACAGGTGAATGCCGTCGGCGATCTTCTCGTGCCGCGTCACGCGCAGCGGCAACATGGCGGCTTGGTCGGTCACGGGGTCGGCTCCGCAAATCCTGATTAAATTAAAAGTCCTGCGCTGACTGAACCACCAGTGGCGGCTTTTGGGACGCGCGGCAAGAGCCGGAAATATAGCGCTCAAGCGCCGCGCCGCCGGTTCGCGGCGGAATGCGGCGGCGCCGTGCCGGAATTCAGGCCCCGGGCGGGCCGAAACTGGATTATAACGCCGGCGCTCGGCCCCGCCACCGTCCGGGGCCCGCGTGCCCTCGCGCAAGCTTCCGAGTTCTGCTACTGGATCGGTTGGCCGCGCGTGACAAAATGCGCGGCGCAGACGCGCCGGTCCGGAGGAACGATGCTTCAATTGCTACGCGCGCTCGCGCGGGGTTTTCAGAAATACATCGGCTGGAATCGGATCGGTGTTCTGCTCAGTCTCGTCATCATCGGCGTGGCGGCCACCGTGTTGTGGCGGATGCTGCACAAGATCAACGTCGACGAGGTCATCGTCGCCATCAAGGCGACCCCGCCACACAACATTCTGCTGGCGGCGCTGTTCGTCGTCGGCGGCTATTTCACCCTGACGTTCTACGACTGGTTCGCGTTGCGCACGATCGGCCGCGGCGCGGTGCCCTATCGCATCGCGGCCTTGGCCGGCTTCACCAGCTATTCGATCGGCCACAATATCGGCGCCACGGTGTTCACCGGCGGCGCGGTCCGTTACCGGATTTATTCGCATTACGGGCTGGACGCGGTCGAGGTCGCCAAGATTTGTTTCGTCGCCGGCCTGACCTTCTGGCTCGGCAATGTCACCGTGCTGGGCCTCGGCATCACCATCCACCCGGCCGCCGCCGGCGCCATCGACCAACTCGGTGAGACGACGAACAGATTCATTGGCCTTGGACTATTGGCCATTCTCGGCTGCTATCTTGCCTGGGTCTGGAGTGCGCAGCGTGAGGTGGGACGTGGCGGCTGGACCGTGCGGTTGCCGCGCGGCCCCAACACCTTGCTGCAGATTTGCATCGGCATCATCGATCTCGGCTGCTGTGCGCTCGCCATGTACATGCTGCTGCCGGGCGAGCCGAACATCGATTTCATTACCCTGGCGGTGATCTTTGTCACCGCGACCTTGCTCGGCTTTGCCAGCCATTCGCCGGGTGGCCTCGGCGTCTTCGACGCCGCCATGCTGATCGCGCTTTATCAATTCGAGAAGGAGCACCTGCTCGCCGGGCTGTTGCTGTTCCGCATGCTTTATTATCTGGCGCCGTTTGCCTTTGCTTTTGCCATCCTTGGCGTGCGCGAAATCCTGTTGAACCTGCACGGCGAGCGCGAGAAAATCGAACTTGCTCCGGTCACCCAGGTGGCGACGCCGATTCTCAGCCCGGTCGAATCCGACAAGCCTGACAGTGGCCGGCCGTGATGGCGCGCCATGGCTGACGACGATCAGCGGGGCAGATCCGGACGGCAGGCGCAAGGCGACCGTCTGCGCGAAGCCTGGCGCGTGCTGGTTGGCCACCGTGACGCGAGCCAGATGCGCGGCGCGCAAGCCTATGCCGGCCGTGGCGCACCGCATCCGCACGCGGGCTTGATCGGGCAATTGATCGGCGGACTGCCGAATCCGGCGATCGTGCTCGACAGCGTGACCCGCGTTATCGCCTTCAACGAGGCGGCGGCCGGCATCGTCCCGGCCTTGCGGCGCGACGAGCCGGCGCTGATCGCCTTGCGCATGCCGGAACTGGTCGATGCGATCAGGCGTGCCGGCAAGACCGGCGAAGCCCAGCGTGTCGAATTCTTCGAGCGCGTGCCGCTTGATCGCTGGTTCGAGGCTTTTGTCACGCCGGTGACGCTCACCGGCGATGACGCCGATATTCTGGTGATGACGTTCAACGATCTGACGCCGTTGCGCCGGGTCGAGGAAATGCGCGCCGACTTCGTCGCCAATGCCAGCCACGAACTGCGCACGCCTCTTGCCGCGCTGCTCGGCTTCATCGAAACCTTGCAAGGTCCGGCGAAGAACGATCCCGTCGCGCGCGAGAAATTCCTTGGCATCATGCAGGGCCAGGCGGCGCGCATGGCGCGGCTGATCGACGATCTGTTGTCGCTGTCGCGCATCGAACTCAATGCGCATCTTCAGCCGAGTACGCCGGTCGACCTGGCGCCCTTGCTGCGTCAGGTCGCGGATGGACTACAGACTTTGGCGCGCGACCGTCAGGTCGAGATCAAGCTGACCGCACCGGCCGAGCCGCAGATCGTGCTCGGCGACCGCGACGAATTGATCCGTGCCATCGAGAACCTGGTCGAGAACGCGCTCAAATATGGCGCCGCCGGTAAGCGGGTCGACATTACCCTGACGCGGGCGCAGACCCGCGCCGGCCGGCCGGAGGCGCGCATCGCCGTGCGCGACCACGGCCCCGGCATCGCGCCCGAACATTTGCCACGACTGACCGAGCGTTTTTACCGGGTCGACGTCGCCGATAGCCGTGCGCAAGGCGGCACGGGGCTGGGGCTGGCACTGGTCAAGCATGTGCTCAACCGCCATGGCGGCCGGCTGACCATCGACAGTACGCTCGGGCAGGGCGCGACCTTCACAATGCACCTGCCGCTGCGCACAGGCGAAGTCGCCTAGGACGGATATTCTCAAGTCTTAACAGCGCATTACGCTGTCATGCCTCTGTCACATAAGCTTCATAGAACCGTGACGCACGAAGCCTAGGTCACGCTTGAGTAAAGGGCCTGAGGATCGCCGAAGGCCGATAACAGGAGAGTAATCATGAAACACTGGACCGCATTTGCAGCCGCCGGCTTCATCGCCGCCGCCGCGCTCGTACCGGCCAACGCCGCCGACATCTCAGGTGCCGGCGCCACTTTCCCCTATCCGATTTACGCCAAATGGGCCGACGCCTACAAAAAGGAAACCGGCAACGGGCTGAACTATCAGTCGATTGGTTCCGGCGGCGGCATCAAGCAGATCAAGGCCAAGACCGTGACCTTCGGCGCCACCGATGCGCCGCTGCCGGGCAAAGAGCTTGATGAAGCCGGTCTCGCTCAGTTTCCGATGGTGATGGGCGGCATCGTGCCGGTCGTGAATCTCGACGGCATCAAGCCGGGCGAACTGACCATTGACGGCGACACCCTCGCCAAGATCTTCCTCGGCGACATCAAGAAGTGGAACGATCCGGCCATCGCCAAGCTCAACCCGAAGTCAAAGCTGCCGGATCAGGCGATCGCCATCGTGCACCGTTCGGACGGGTCGGGCACCACCTTCAACTTCGTCTATTACCTCTCGGAAGTCAGCGCGGACTTCAAGTCGAAGGTCGGCGTTAACACCTCGGTGCAGTGGCCGGCCGGCATCGGCGCCAAGGGTAACGAAGGCGTCGCCAACAACGTTGGCAACACCAAGGGTTCGATCGGCTACGTCGAATACGCCTACGCTTTGCAGAACAAGCTGACCCACACGAAGATGATCAACAAGGCCGGCAAGGCCGTCGAGCCGACCTCGGAAGCCTTCCAGGCCGCGGCTGCCAATGCCGACTGGAAGTCCCAGCCCGGCTATGGCGTCATCCTCGCCAACCAGCCCGGTGACAAGTCGTGGCCGATGACAGCGGCGACCTGGATCCTGATCTACAAGAAGCCGGCCGATGTGGCCGCCACTGGCGAAGCGCTCAAGTTCTTCGCCTGGGCCTACAAGAACGGCGACAAGATGGCTGAGGAATTGCACTACGTTCCGATGCCGGAAAAAGTAGTCAAGGACGTCGAGGCTTACTGGAAGTCCGAAGTCGCGGCGTCGATGTAATCGCAATCGGCAAGGGCGCCGGGTTTCAAACAAGACCCCGGCGCCCTTTCCACCTTCGCACCCGGTATCCACCGGCGTCCATTTGCGCCTTGTCTTGCAGCCGCGAGGCCGCTTGAGTAGCTCCCCTAAAGCGCCACCTTGCCTATCGGCGCAGCGCCAACAGATGTTTGGCCCAGGGAGAGCTTGATGAATTCTTCGGGGGAGCGTCCTGTGGTTGATGTAGCGTTTCAAGGCGGCGGGGCCATTTCGGCGGCCGAAAAGGTCGACCGTGCCAAGGTTCTCAAGCGATTGCGCTTCGGCGACGATGCCTTCCGCCATCTGACCCGCGCCGCGGCGATCGCGGTTCTGGTCATCCTCAGCGGCATCATCTTCTCGCTGGTCTATGGCTCGCTGCCGGCCATCCAGAAATTCGGCATCGGCTTTCTGTTCGACGAAAGCTGGAACCCGGTGACCGAAAAATTCGGCGCCATCGCGCCGATCTACGGCACCGTGCTCACCTCGCTGATCGCCATGCTGATCGCCGTGCCGATCGGCCTGTTCATTGCCTTATTCCTCACCGAACTGTGCCCGATGTGGCTGGGCCGCCCGATCGGCATCGCCGTCGAGCTGCTCGCCGGCATTCCCTCGATCATCTACGGCATCTGGGGCCTGTTCGTGTTCGCACCGTTCCTACAGCAATATGTGCAGCCGTTCCTGATCTCGGCCTTCGGCAATGTGCCGGTGCTGTCCAATCTGTTCGCCGGCCCGCCTTACGGCATCGGCATCCTTACCGCCGGCCTGATCCTAGCGATCATGGTGCTGCCTTTCATCACCTCGATTTCGCGCGACGTGTTCGACGCCGTGCCGCCGATGCTGAAAGAGAGCGCCTACGGCCTCGGGTGCACCACCTGGGAAGTGGCGCGCTACGTCGTGCTGCCCTTTACCCGCGTCGGCGTCATCGGCGGTGTCATGCTGGCGCTCGGTCGCGCACTCGGCGAAACCATGGCGGTCACCTTCGTCATCGGCAATGCGCACCGCATCTCCGGCTCGATCCTGGCGCCCGGCACGACAATCTCGGCGACAATCGCCAATGAATTTACCGAAGCCGTCGGCGACATCTACACCTCGTCGCTGATCCTGATCGGCCTCATCCTGTTCGTCATCACCTTCATCGTGCTGGCATTCGCGCGGTTGATGCTGATGCGGCTCAACGCCCGGCTGGGGAAGTAACATGGCAACGCTTGCATCCGGCGCGTCGTCGCCGCTTTACGCCAAACGCCGCCGCAAGAACGTCGTCACCATGGCGATGGCCTATGCCGCCACCGGCTTCGGCCTGTCCTGGCTGGCGCTGATCCTCGGCGTTTTGTTCTGGGAAGGCTTCTCCGGCCTGTCGCTGCGCGTGTTCACCGAAATGACGCCGCCGCCCGGCGCTTCCGGCGGCCTGCTCAATCCGATCATCGGCAGCCTGGTGATGACGTTCCTCGCCGTGCTCATCGGTACGCCGCTCGGCGTTCTCGCCGGCACTTATCTCGCCGAATACGGCCGCTACGACAGGCTGTCCTCGGTAGTGCGCTTCATTAATGACATTCTGCTGAGCGCGCCGTCGATCGTCATCGGCCTGTTCATTTACGAGCTGATGGTGGCGCAAATGGGCCATTTTTCCGGCTGGGCCGGCGCCGTGGCGCTCGCCGTCATCGTCGTCCCGGTCGTGGTGCGGACCACCGAGGACATGCTGACGCTCGTCCCCGATACGCTGCGCGAGGCGGCGGCCTCGGTCGGCCTGCCGCGTTCGCTGATGATCCAGAAAGTCGCTTACCGCGCCGCCCGCGCCGGCATGATCACCGGCGTGCTGCTCGCCATTGCGCGCATCTCGGGCGAAACCGCGCCGCTCTTGTTCACCGCTCTGAACAACCAGTTCTGGACCAACAACATGAACGCGCCGGTGTCGAGCCTTCCGGTGGTCATCTTCCAGTTCGCGCTCAGTCCGTACAAGGACTGGCAGGAACTGGCCTGGACTGGCGCCCTGATCATTACCATGGCGGTGCTTGCGCTCAGCATCACCGCGCGATTCCTCGGTGGAGAGAGAAAGAAGTCATGAGTACGGCCAATTTCACGGTTCCGACCGTCGCCGCTAATCCCGGCAATACCGACGACCTGGTCGAAAAGATCACGGTCAAGAATCTCGACTTCTATTACGGCGACAACCGCGCGCTGAAGGACATCAACGTGTCGCTGTATCACGGCCGGGTCACCGCCTTTATCGGCCCGTCCGGCTGCGGCAAGTCGACTCTGCTGCGCGTCCTCAACCGCATGTACGATCTTTATCCGAACCAGCGCGCCACCGGCACGGTGCGGCTCGACAACGACAACATCCTGTCGCCGTCGCAGGATCTCAATTTGCTGCGCGCCAAGGTCGGCATGGTGTTCCAGAAGCCGACGCCGTTCCCGATGACGATCTACGAAAACATCGCCTTCGGTATAAGACTCTACGAAAAGCTGTCGAAGTCCGATCTCGACGGCCGCGTGCAGCAGGCCTTGCAGCGCGCCGCTCTGTGGAACGAGGTCAAGGACAAGCTGGACGCCAACGGTCTGTCGTTGTCGGGCGGCCAGCAGCAGCGCCTGTGCATCGCCCGCACCGTCGCGGTGCGGCCGGAAGTCATCCTGTTCGACGAACCGTGCTCGGCGCTCGATCCGATCTCGACTGCGAAGATCGAAGAACTGATCGACGAGTTGAAGGAAGATTACACTATCGCCATCGTTACCCATAACATGCAGCAGGCCGCGCGCGTCTCCGACTTCACCGCCTTCATGTATCTCGGCGAACTCGTCGAATATGGCGAGACCACGCGCATGTTCACGACGCCGAGCGACCGCCGCACCCAGGACTACATTACCGGCCGTTTTGGCTGATCCTATCCGCGCGAGCCATGATTCAGGGATACGAACAATGAACGATCAGCACACTGCCAAAGCTTTCGACATCGATCTGCAGGACCTCTCACGCATGGTCGCCGAAATGGGCGGGCTGGCAGAGAAGCAGGTCGCCGACGCCGTCGATGCTTTGGCCAAGCGCGACACCAATCTGGCGCAGCGGGTCACGACCGCCGACACCGCGATCGACGCGCTGCAGCGCGAGATCGAGGAAAAGTCGGTGCTGACCATCGCCCGCCGCCAGCCGATGGCGGTGGACTTGCGCGAAATCGTCGGCGCGTTGCGTGTCGCAAACGATCTCGAGCGCATCGGCGATTTGGCCAAGAACATCGCCAAGCGCGTGATCGCGCTCAACGCGGAATTCCCGCCGCCGAAACTCATTCGCGGCGTCGAGCACATGACCGATCTGGTGCTCGAGCAACTCAAGGCGGTGCTCGATGCCTATGGCCGCCGCGACGACACCAAGGCGATGGCGGTGTGGCGCGGCGACGAGGAGATCGACGCGGTGTGTACGTCGGTGTTCCGCGAATTGCTCACCTACATGATGGAAGACCCGCGCAACATCACCTTTTGCATCCATCTGATGTTCTGCGCCAAGAACATCGAGCGCATGGGCGATCACGCCACCAACGTCGCCGAAACCGTGCACTACATCATCGACGGCAATCCGATCACCGAGCGCCGGCCCAAGGGCGACACCACCACTATCGCCGCGCTGACCGGCGCCGGTGGGAAGTAGAGAAAATAGAATGAGTGCGCGAATCCTGATCGTCGAGGACGAGGAGCCGCTCACCATGCTGCTGCGTTACAACCTCGAGGCCGAGGGCTACGAGGTCGAGAGCGCGGCGCGCGGCGACGAGGCCGACACCAAGCTCAAGGAGAACATCCCCGATCTGGTGGTGCTCGACTGGATGCTGCCCGGCCTGTCCGGCATCGAATTGTGCCGGCGTCTGCGGGCGCGGCCGGAAACCCGCCAGTTGCCGATCATCATGCTGACCGCGCGCGGCGAGGAAAGCGAGAAAGTGCGCGGCCTCGCCACCGGCGCCGACGACTACATCGTCAAGCCGTTCTCGGTGCCGGAATTGCTCGCCCGCGTGCGCGCGCTGCTGCGCCGCGCCAGTCCGGAGCGGGTCGCCAGCGTGCTCAACTTCGGCGACATCGAACTCGACCGCGACAAGAAACGCGTCTCGCGCAACGGCCGCGCCGTCGAACTGGGACCGACCGAATATCGCCTGCTCGAATTCCTGATGGAGCGTCCCGGCCGCGTGTTCTCGCGCGAGCAGTTGCTCGACGGCGTCTGGGGCTCGGATATCTATATCGACGAGCGCACCGTCGACGTCCATGTCGGCCGGCTACGCAAGGCGATCAACCGCGGCCATGAGGCCGATCCGATCCGCACCGTGCGCGGCGCCGGATACGCCCTCGACGACCGCTTTGGCCGCGCGGCGTAAAGCAACCGCGGTGAGCGGCCCAGCCGCGCATGATCCCGAGAAATGGAAACCGGTTTTCGGGCCAGATCATGCGCAAAACATTTGTCGGCGTCGCGCCGAACGGCTACCCCTTTCGTAACAACACGAAGGGGAGGCTGGCTTGACGCCTGACATTCTGAAAGACCTTGCGCCCGGCGGCAAAATGCGCGCCGCCATCAATGTCGGCAACATCGTGCTGGCCAAGCGTGGCGAAGGCGGGGCTGAGCCGACCGGCATCACCGTCGATCTGGCCCGTGAACTCGGCAAGCGGCTCGGCGTTCCAGTCGAATTCGTCGTTTACGATCTCGCCGGCAAGGTGTCCGCGGCCGCCAATACCGGCGCCTGGGATATCTGCTTTCTCGCCATCGAGCCGGCGCGCGCCGCCGAGGTCGAGTTCACCGCGCCTTATGTGCTGATCGAGGGCACTTATCTGGTTGCCAGGGACTCGCCGCTGAAAACGGTCGCGGATGTCGATGCGCCGGGCATCCGCATCGGCGCCAATACCGGCGCGGCCTACGATCTGTTCCTGACGCGCTCGCTGAAGAACGCCACTTTGGTGCGCGCCGGCGACGGTTCGTCAATGTTCGATCTGTTTGAGGCCGGCAAGGTCGATGCGGCCGCCGGCGTGCGCCAGCCGCTCGAGATTTACGCCAAGGCCCATCCCCATGTGCGCGTCATGCCGGACCGCTTCATGGAAATCCGTCAGGCGATGGCGGCGGGCAAGGGCAAGATGGCCGGCCAGCGTTATCTGGCGAGCTTCATCGAGGAGATGAAGGCGTCCGGTTTTGTCGCCGACGCCATCAAGCGCCACGGCCAGGCGGCCGCAGTCGCGCCGAAGGGCTAAGTGACGAGGCCCGGAGGCGCTGCCTTCCTTTCCTGTCCCGTAAGAACGGGGCGAGGGAATAAACAAAAAAGGCCGGGGTATTGCCCCGGCCGTTCGTATCCCTATCAAACCAGACCTAATTCCGGAACGGCGGCCGGCTGACCCGGCGGCGGTCGGAGGCCGGCTGGAACGCCACGCGGCAGTGGAAGGCGCAATAGGGCTGGTCGTTGGCGCTCTCGCCGCCGCAAAAGAAGAAATCCGGCGTGCTCGGATCGCCGACCGGCCAGTGGCAGGTCTTCTCGCTGAGCTGCAGCAGCGTCTTGCGCTGCTCCTGCGGAATTTCCAGCATTTCCGGCTCGGCTTCGACCTCGTAGTCGTAAGCCAGCGCGGTATTGCCGCGCACCTGCGGGCGTTGCACCCGGATCATGTGGCCGGAGGAACGCACCTTGCGCGGCCGCGGCGCATTTGAGGACGGACTCTTGGCCCGGCCGGACAGGCCGAGGCGGTGAACCTTGCCGATCACCGCGTTGCGGGTGATCCCGCCCAATTCGGCGGCGATCTGGCTGGCGGAAAGCCCGTCAGCCCATAATTTCTTCAGGAGTTCGACCCTCTCGTCGGTCCAGCTCATTTGGGCGTCTCCTCGGCAATCCATTGCCATCGATGGAATCCAACCCCGTCGCCTGGCGCGGTTTTTCCGCGCCTGAACGTGTACGCTTCAGGGATGCACTAAATTTCGGCGGCGATACGCACGACATGTCGTAGCGCCTGACCGAAAAACTACACTATGGGTTGACTCGCCCGCAAGCATTTGCAACCGGCAAAAGCCCATCTACCAACAGGTTTTCCTTTAGAATCGGACCTTGCGGCGAATTTGAGTCGCGAATCGGTGTTCCTGTCTTCCCGTTCACAGCCGCACCCTCGGTTCCCGAGGCCGCAAAAGCGGGAAAAACCGGGCCTTGTCCGGCGGTTGACAGGGCAAGGCCCGGCAATAGAATGCTGACAAGTGCCGCCCGCAGAGGCGGCACGATTCATTTCGGGCGCACGACAAGCTTGTGCGTAAGTCCAGACACTCGATGAAAGATGCCGGTCGTGAGCTCGCACCTGTTGCCGACCTATTCGCGCGTCGACCTCGCTTTCGAGCGGGGCGAGGGCGCCTGGCTGATCACGGCTGAGGGCAAACGCTATCTCGATTTCACCTCCGGCGTCGCGGTCAATGCGCTGGGACATGCGCATCCGCGTATGGTCGCGGCGATCACCGCGCAGGCGCAAAAGCTCTGGCACACATCGAACCTGTATCGGATCCCGGAAGGCGAGAAGCTTTCCGAGCGTCTGTGCGGCTTGAGCTTCGCCGATTTCGTGTTCTTCCAGAATTCGGGAACCGAGGCGATCGAATGCGCGATCAAGATGGCGCGCAAGTATCAGTTCGCGTCGGGCAAGCCTGAACGCAACCGCATCGTCACCTTCGAGGGCGCGTTCCATGGCCGGACGCTCGCCGCGCTGGCGGCCACCGGCAACAAGAAATATCTCGAAGGCTTCGGCCCGGCGATGCCGGGCTTCGACCAGGTCGCCTTCAACGATCTCGACGCCGTCAAGAAAGCCGTCACCGCGGAGACCGCGGCGATCATCATCGAGCCGGTGATGGGCGAGGGTGGCGTGCGCGTCGTGCCGCATAACTTCCTGCGCGCGCTGCGCAAACTTTGCGACGATAACGGCCTGCTGCTGATTTTCGACGAAGTGCAGACCGGCATCGGCCGCACCGGCGATTTGTTCGCCTATCAGCACACCGGCGTCGAACCGGACATCATGGCATTGGCCAAGGCGCTCGGCGGCGGCTTCCCGATCGGTGCCTGTCTTGCAACCACGGAAGCGGCCAAGGGCATGACCGCCGGCACGCATGGTTCGACCTTCGGCGGCAATCAACTGGCGATGGCGGCAGCCAATGCCGTGCTCGATGTCGTCACCGGCAAGGGCTTTCTCGAAAAGGTGCGGCAGAATGGCCTGCTGATGAAACAGCGGCTCGCCGAGCTGAAGGACCGTCATTCCTCCGTGATTTCCGAAGTGCGCGGCGAAGGCCTGTTGATAGGTCTGCGCATGGTGCCGCCGGCGGCCGAGATGGTCGACGAACTGCGCAACGAGGAAATGATCACGGTTGCCGCCGGCGATAATGTCGTGCGGCTGCTGCCGCCTTTGATCATCGGTGAAGCCGAGATTTCCGAAGCGATCGCCCGCATTGACCGCGCCTGCGTCAAGCTCGAACAGGCCCATCCGCGGCAAGGAGCGGCGTGATGAGCGGCGTGCGCCATTTCCTCGATCTGACCGATATTCCCAAGCCGGTGCTCAACGGGATTATCGCCAATAGCCGGACCATGAAAACCGCGCGCAAGCGCGGCGAATTGTCGTCTCCGCTCGCCGGCAAGACTTTAGCCATGATTTTCGACAAGCCGTCGACTCGCACGCGCGTCTCCTTCGACGTTGGCATGCGCCAGCTCGGCGGCGAGGCGATCATGCTGACCGCGCAGGAAATGCAGCTCGGCCGTGGCGAGACGTTGGCCGATACTGCGCGCGTTTTGTCGCGCTTCGTCGATGCCATCATGATCCGCACGCTCGATCACGAGTCGGTCGCCGAAATCGCCCGCTATGCCACCGTGCCGGTGATCAATGGCCTGACGCGGCGCTCGCATCCCTGTCAGGTGCTCGCCGACGTCATGACCTATGAAGAGCATCGCGGCTCGATCAAAGGCCGCAAGATTGCGTGGACCGGCGACGCCAACAATGTGCTGGCCTCGCTGGCGCACGCCGCCGAGCGTTTCGAATTCGAGTTGCAGGTGGCGACGCCGGCCGAACTCAAGCCGAAGAAATGGCTGATGGACTGGATCAAGGCGTCCGGCGCTGCGATCAAATGGACTGACGATCCGGAAGCCGCTGTCAAAGACGCCGATTGCGTTATAACCGACACTTGGGTGTCGATGGGCGATCGGGACGGCAAACATCGTCACAACCTGCTCAAGCGGTATCAGGTCAATGGCAGCCTGATGGCGAAAGCCAAGCCGGACGCGCTGTTCATGCATTGCCTGCCGGCCCATCGCGGCGAGGAAGTTACCGACGAGGTGATCGACGGGCCGCAATCGGTGGTGTTCGACGAGGCGGAAAACCGCCTGCACGCCCAGAAGGGCCTGCTCGCCTGGTGCCTGCACGCCGACGGGGTCTGACGCCTGGCCTTGGTGCTGCTGACGGGCGAGGACTCGCCTTTCGCCGATCGCTGCCTACATAAGCCGAATGATCGAACCCAGCATGGTCTCTCCCGATATTGAAATTCCATCGCGCGCACCGGCGGCCACCACCCCCGATGACACCGTGATGCCATTTGA
This sequence comes from Rhizobium sp. Q54, assembly GCA_945861265.1. GTDB lineage: Bacteria > Pseudomonadota > Alphaproteobacteria > Rhizobiales > Xanthobacteraceae > Pseudolabrys. The sequence continues at coordinate 15,460 of CAMAUC010000051.1, forward strand.
AGTCGCCTCGCTCGATCTGCGCGGCCGCGTTGTCCGGCTGGGGCCTTTGGTCGACGAGATCCTCGCCAAACATGCCTATCCGGAACCGGTGGCAAAGCTTTTGGCCGAGGCGATCGTACTCACCGTCATGCTCGGCTCGGCCTTGAAGATGGAAGGCCGCTTCATATTGCAGACCCAAACCGACGGTCCGGTCGGCCTGCTGGTGGTCGACTACACCACGCCCGGCAAAGTGCGCGCCTGCGCCCGTTTCGGCAAAGAGGGTGTCGACGCCGCCGTCGCCGAAGGCAAAGCCGACGCCGGCGCGCTGCTCGGCAAGGGTCACCTCGCCATGACCATCGACCAGGGCGCCAGTACCTCGCGCTACCAAGGGCTGGTCGCGCTTGTCGGCGGCTCGCTCGAAGATGCCGCGCATGAATACTTTCTGCGCTCGGAGCAGATACCGACCCGTGTGCGGCTGGCGGTGGCGGAAGAACTGGTGCCCGGCGGCAAGAAGCGCTGGCGCGCCGGCGGCATCATGCTGCAGTTCCTGCCGAAGTCGGCCGAGCGCGCGCGTATGGATCTCGATCCCGGCAATGCGCCGGAAGGCGTCGAGGTCTCCGCCGCGCCGGAAGACGATGCCTGGGTGCAGGGCCGCGCGCTGCTCGAGACGGTCGAGGATATCGAACTGATCGATCCGGAGGTGTCGAGCGAACGGCTGGCTTTTCGGCTGTTCCACGAGCCCGGCGTGCGGGTGTTCAAAAGTCTTGACGTGCGCGCCGAATGTTCGTGCTCGCGCGAGACGGTCGAAGCCATGCTGCGCAGTTTTTCGCAGGACGACCGCGATCACATGGTCGAGGACGGCAGGATTTCGGTGACTTGCGAGTTTTGCAGTTCAACCTATATCTTTGCGCCCGGCGAGACCGATCCCAAAGCCGAGTAACCATCTCCGCTCATTCTTGCGCGAGCGCGAGCGAGCCGGAAATCCGGTTTGGTATACTCGCGAGATGTTGCGCATCTTCATCATCACCGTCCTGGCGCTCACACCGAGCTTGGCCCTCGCGCAAAGTTGCCCGGCGCCGCTGGCCGAGGCGCGCAAGCTGGTCTTGGTGACGCCAGATACGTTGACCGCGCGGACGGCGACCCTGCGGCAATTCACGCGGGCAGCGCCCGATGCGTCATGGACACCGGCGGGCGACCCCGTCGAGGCCCTGATCGGACTGAATGGCATCGGCTGGGCACATGCGTTCCGCGGCTTCGCCAGGTCCGGCGAGCCGGTGAAGGTCGATGGCGACAAGCGCTTGCCGGCCGGCTTTTTCAAACTCGGCCGCAGTTTCGGTTTCGCGCCGTCGTCGCGGCCGGGTTATTTGCAGATCGTCGAGGGCACCACCTGCGTCGATGACACGAATTCGCTCGCCTACAACACGATCACGTCGCGCGCTTCGGTCGGACATAAAGTCGGCGGCGAGAATATGTGGCGGATGCCGGTCTATCGGCGCGGTCTTGTGGTCGAGTACCCGACGAACCGCGCGGCGCGCGCCGGCTCCTGCATCTTCATGCATGTGTGGCGTCCGGGTGCGAAGGGAACATCAGGCTGCGTCGCGCTGCCCGAACCGCAGCTGGCGAGCCTGCAGGATTTCGCCGACGGCGGCGCGGTGCTGGCCGTGCTGCCGCGACAGGCACTTGATCGCTTCAAAGGCTGTTTGCCTTAGAGCATGATCCCGAAAAGTGGGAACCGGTTTTCGGATAAGATCATGCTCAATTAATTGATCGTGCGGACGCCGCCGGCCGACGGCGCATCCAGTGAAAACGCCGGAATCTCGATATCGAAATGCTCGCCGCTATCGGTAATCATGCCGTAGCTGCCGACCATGAAGCCGGACGGCGTCGGTAGCGGCACCCCGCTGGTGTATTCAAACGATTCCCCCGGCTTGAGGACTGGTTCCTCGCCCACGACGCCCGGACCCTTGACCTCCTGCAACCGGCCCGAAGCGTCGGTGATGCGCCAATGGCGGGTTTTAAGCTGAACGGTCTCGGAGCCGTGATTGGCAATATCGATCGTATAGGACCAGAAGTAATAGCCATTGCTGGGCGACGACCGCTCGGCGATAAAGCGGGGCGTCACCGTGACCTCAATCTTGCGGGTTATCGCGCGGTACATTTAAAAGCCTTATTATTATACGACGCGGGAACTCGCTATTCGCCCCGGTTCGGGACTATGGCTGAAACGCTGGACGAAAGAAATTCTCTTCATGGCCCCGGTCCCGACCGAACGCGATCTCCGGCTTGATCTGTTTCGCGGGCTCGCCCTCTGGCTGATCTTTCTCGACCATATTCCGTCCAATCTGGTGAGCTGGGTCACCATCCGCAATTACGGCTTTTCCGACGCCACTGAAATCTTCGTGTTCATCTCCGGCTATACCGCCGCCTTCGTCTATGGCCGGGCGATGGCGGTGAGCGGCTTCATCATTGCCGCCGCCCGCGTGCTTAAGCGCGCCTGGCAGATCTATGTCGCGCATGTCTTTTTGTTCGCGATCTATCTTGCCGAGATTTCCTACGTCTCTCACTCCTTCGACAACCCGCTCTATTCGGAAGAAATGGGCGTGCTGAACTTTCTCAACAATCCGGATGTCACCATCATCCAGGCGCTGCTGTTGAAGTTCAAACCGGTCAACATGGATGTGCTGCCGCTCTATATCGTGCTGCTGCTCTGGTTCGCGCCGATCCTGTGGCTGTTGTTGCGCTCGCCGACGCTGGCGCTTCTGGTGTCGGCCGCGATCTACACGATGTCGTGGATGTTCGAATGGAATTTGCCGGCCTATCCGAGCGGCGACTGGGCGTTCAATCCGTTGGCCTGGCAACTGCTGTTCGTATTTGGCGCCTGGTGTGCCCTCGGCGGCGCGGCCAGGCTGGCACGCTGGACCAAGTCGCGGGTGGTTGTCGCCTTGGCTTTCTGCTACCTCGCCTTCGCGTTCGGAATTGCGATGACCTGGTATTTTCCGGCACTCGGCGCCTACGTGCCGAAATTCATCGGCGAAGCCATCTACCCCATCGACAAGACCAATCTCGACGTTCTGCGCATTCTGCATTTCCTGTCGCTGGCGGTGATCACGGTCTGGCTGGTGCCGCCTGACTGGCCGGCGCTCAAGTCGCCGGCGTGCTGGCCGGCTATCGTCTGCGGCCGGCATTCGCTCGAGATCTTCTGCCTCGGGGTATTCCTGTCCTTCGCCGGGCACTTTGTGTTCACCGAAGTTTCCAACCGTGTTTTCATGCATGTCGTTGTCAGCGTCAGCGGCATTGCCATAATGGTTGGCGCTGGCGCTATGATTTCGTGGTATAGACGGGTCGAGCGACAAGGATCGGGACCGCGGCCGCCTGCGACCAAGCCGGGCTATGCGGGGAGCGAAACATGAAGGGGCGCCTTATCTTTCTCCTGGCCCTGCCGGTCGTGGCGGGGTTTGGACAGATCGTGTCAGGTCCGATGGGACCGGCCTGGGCGCAGCCCTTGACCGAATGCGATGTGCCCAATCGGCAGAACGAGATCGATTTTCCGCTCCCGCAGGTGAGCCGGGCCATCGCCGCCAAACATCTGAATGTGCTGGTGCTGGGCGCCGGTTCCTCCCAGCTTCCGGGGCCTTCCGGGGCGAAAAATGCCTATCCGGCGCGGCTGCAACAGGCGCTGGCGGCGAAATTGCCGGGCGTCGATGTCAAAGTGGCGACCGACGTCAAACCGACCCGTACGGCCTTGGAGATGGTTAAAACATTGAAGCCGTCGCTGGCGGACGCAAAACCGGCCCTGATGATCTGGCAAACCGCGACCGTGGACGCCATGCAGGCGGTCGATCCGGACCAGTTCAGCCACGCGCTGGACAAGGGTATCAAGATCGCCCGCTCGGCCGGGGCGGATGTCATACTTATCAACCCGCAATATAGCCCGCGCACGGAATCGATGATTGCCTTGGCGACCTACGTCGAGAACCTTCGTTGGGTTGCGCTGCAACATGAAGTGCCCCTGTTCGATCGGTTCAACCTTATGAAAGCATGGGCCGATTTAGGAACGTTCGACCTCTATTCCGCCACGAAAAAACTTGATATGGCTGAGCGCGTACATGGCTGCCTCGGGGGCCTGCTGGCTGATCTCGTGCTGGAAGCATCAAAGGCAAGCGTTCCAAATACTGAAAGTGGCCGAGAGCCGGGCAAGTAGGCGGGCTTAGGGGACGGAAACGGTGCAAACTATCGATCTCGCCTGCCGGGCCTTTCAGCGGCTCGCTGTTGTCGTCTTTTTTGCATCGATCGCCATGCCGCTTTCGGCGCAGGCCGAGCCGCCTCCGGGCGCGCCGCCGTGCAATCCCCGCCACGATCTGATCCGGCTTTCCACGCCGTTGAGGCATGTGGCGCACAAGCTCGCCAGCGGCGAGCCGATCACCATCGTCGCGCTCGGCTCGTCATCGACCGCGGGAGCGGGCGCGAGCTCAAGCCTCAACTCCTATCCGAGCCAGCTTGCGCTCGAACTACAACGGCATTTTCCCCGGCACCGGATTGCCGTTCTCAATCGCGGCGTCAACGGGGAGGAAGTCCCCGACATGCTCAAGCGCTTCGACGAGGCCGTGATAGCCAACAAGCCCGATCTGCTGTTGTGGCAGCTCGGCACCAATTCATTGATCCGCGATCACGCTCTCAACGACCGTGGCGCTTCGATCCGCGAAGGCGTCGAGAAGGCGCGGGCCAACGGCACCGATGTCGTGCTGATTGATCCGCAATTCGCACCCAAGGTCATCGCCAAGCCGCAAGTCGGCAAGATGGTCGATTTCATCGCCGCCACCGCCAAGCGCGAAAACGTGGCGCTGTTTCGCCGTTTCGAGGTGATGAAGGAGTGGATCGAGGTCGAGCATCTGCCGTTCAGCACGTTCGTGATCGCCGACGGCCTGCACCTGAACGATTGGGGCTACGCCTGCATGGCCAAGGGCATCGGCATGGCGATCGCCGAGGCCGCGCAGCGGCCGGTCGTGTCGGCGAAGGTTGTGCCGACCGCGCACTGGGAATACGCCGACTGACGCCGGCGCTTCCCGTTTCGCCTAGACTTTATCGAGCGCCGACAGCAGATCCTCGATCACGTCGTCGGCGTGTTCGAGCCCGCAGGACAATCGCACCAGCCCATCGCCGATCCCGAGTTCGGCGCGCTGATCCGGCGTCAGCCGTTGATGCGTGGTCGTGGTCGGATGCGTGATCAGGCTCTTTGCGTCGCCGAGATTGTTGGTGATCAGGATCAGTTTCAAACCGTTGAGGAAACGGAACGCGCCTTCCTTGCCGCCTTTGATCTCGAACGACACCAAGGTCGATCCGGCCTTCATCTGCTTCTTGACGATATCCGCCTGCGGATGATCGGCGCGGCCCGGATAGATCAGCCGGGTGAGTTTGGCGTGACCGGCGAGCGCATCCGCCACCTTGCCCGCCGTTTGCGTCTGGCGCTCGACGCGCACGGCCAAAGTTTCCAGCCCCTTGAGCATGACCCAGGCATTGAATGGCGACAGCGACGGGCCGGTCTGCCGCAGGAGTTGATGATAGTTGTCGACGATCAGCTTCTCCGTCGCGAGGATGACGCCGCCGAGCACGCGGCCCTGGCCATCGATGTGCTTGGTCGCCGAATAGACCACGACATCGGCGCCGAGCGTCAGCGGGCTCTGGTACAATGGCGTAGCGAAGACGTTATCGATCACCAGCTTGGCGCCGGCATTGTGCGCGATGTCGGCGACCGCCTGAATGTCATAAACCTCCAGCGTCGGATTGGTCGGCGTCTCCATGAAGAACACCTTGGTGTTCTTGGTGACGGCGGCCTTCCACGCATTGAGATCCTTGCCGTCTACCAAGGTGCAGGGCACGCCGAATCGCGGCAGCCATTCCTCGATTACCCAGCGGCACGAGCCGAACAAGGCCTTGGCGGCGACGACATGGTCGCCCTGCCGGACCAGCCCCATCAAAGCCGTGGTGACGGCGGCCATTCCGGTCGCGGTCGAGCGCGCGGCCTCGGCGCCTTCGAGCGCGGCCATGCGCTGCTCGAACATGTCCATGGTCGGGTTGGAATAGCGCGAATAGACGTAGCCCGGAATCTTGCCGGAGAAGCGCAGTTCGCAATCCTCGGCGCTCTCGTATTTGTAGCCCTGCGTCAGGAACAGCGCTTCCGACATCTCGTTATATTGCGAGCGGAGCGTGCCGGCATGGACCAGCTTGGTTTCGGGGCGGTAGTTCTTTTCGTTGGAAGCGGACATCGAAGTGCTCCTTTGGCCGATACGCCAGAAAGCATTGGCGCAATAAAAAACCGGCCGGAGAAAAAATCTCGGCCGGGCACACGTGTCCCCGGCCTTTTAGCGCCTTGTTTTACGTGGCGGCAAGCCGGCCGGCTTCAAATGACCACGGGATAAATTGTTTGTACCGGGACGCGCGGCTTCCCGTCAAGCCGTTCGTCGGGTTAGATCGGCGCCCGCAGCACAAGGTGGGCCAGTGGCAATCGATTTCGCCTTAGACGACAAGGGTATTCTGCCCGACCGGATGATCGCGCAATTGGCCGCGGACGGCGGAATATTGCCCTCGATCGAATTTCAGCCGGACCAGATCCAGCCGGCCAGCCTCGACCTGCGCCTCGGCGAGGTGGCCTATCGTGTGCGCGCCAGCTTCCTGCCCGGCTCGACCACGGTCGCCCGGCGCATCGACGAACTGAAGCTGCACGAATTCGCGCTCACCGATGGCGCGGTGCTGGAGACCGGCTGCGTCTATATCGTGCCCTTGCTGGAAAGCCTGGCGCTCCCCGACGATATTTCTGCCGCCGCCAATCCGAAAAGCTCGACCGGGCGGCTCGACGTCTTTACCCGCGTCATCGCCGACGAAATGCGCGGCTTCGATCGCATCGAAGCCGGCTATCACGGACCGCTTTATGCCGAGATTTCGCCGCGCACATTTCCGGTGCTGGTGCGCGAAGGCTCGCGGCTGAGCCAGATCCGCTTCCGTCATGGCAGCGCCCAGCTCGACTCGGTGGCGCTGCGCGAATTGCACGCGCGCGAGCGGCTGGTGGATTCCGACGACGCCGACATGAATGACGGCATCGCCGTCGGCGTCGATCTGTCTGGCGCGTTGGGGGCCGGCGGCATCGTCGGTTATCGCGCCAAGCGCCACACCGGCCTGATCGATGTCGAACGCCGCGCCGGCTACAGCGTGCTCGACTTCTGGGAACCGATGCAGGCGCGTCCGGACCGCAGCCTGATCCTCGATCCGAATGAGTTCTACATTCTCGCCTCGAAGGAAGCGGTGCAGGTGCCGCCCGGCTACGCCGCCGAGATGGTGCCGTTCGATCCTTTGGTCGGCGAATTCCGCGTGCACTATGCCGGCTTCTTCGATCCGGGCTTTGGTTACGCCGGCTCCGGCGGCAAAGGTTCGCGCGCCGTGCTCGAAGTGCGCTCGCGCGAAGTGCCATTCATTCTCGAGCACGGCCAGATCGTCGGCCGTCTGGTCTATGAGAAGATGCTGGCAATGCCGGAAAAATTATACGGCCAGGGCATCGGCTCGAACTACCAGGCGCAAAGCCTGAAGCTCTCCAAGCATTTCAAGGTCTAGCGGCGCGCTGTTCCTCGATGCGGCGAGGCGCGGCAACGCGTCGCGTGCCGGCGCGTGACGGCATGATTGCTTTGCAAAGGAGTTGCATGCCCTGATAAGATGGTTGCAACCGAACCTATAAAAAATCTGCCAGGGAGGATTTGATGTACAAATCGCGTGCGTGTTTTCTCGCCCTTGCCTTTCTCGCTTTGCCGACCGCGGCGCTGGCTCAGGCCTGGCCGACGGCGCAACCGATCAAGGTGATCGTTCCTTTCAGTGCCGGCAGCGCGACGGATATCATCGCCCGTTCGGTGTTCGAGCAGGTGTCGACCCAGATCGGCCAATCCATCGTTGTCGAAAACCGCGTTGGCGCCGGCGGTACAATTGGCGCGAACGCCGTCGCCAAGGCGGCTCCCGATGGCTACACGGTGCTGGTCCACTCGGCGTCGCATAGCGTCACGCCGGCGACTTTCACGCAGTTGCCCTATGACACGGCGAAGGATTTCAAGGCGGTTATTCCGCTCGGTAACCTGCCGAACGTTCTCGTCGTCGCCAAGGCAAAAAATTACAAGTCGACCCGCGAAATGGTCGACGCCGCGCTCGCCAAGCCGGGCAGCTTCAACTACGCCACCGCGGGCGCGGGAACCGCGTCGCATTTCAACGCCGAGCGCTTCAAGCTGGCGGCCAAATTCCAGGCCCAGCATGTGCCGTTCAAGGGCGCGCCGGAAGCGTTGCGCGAGATCGTCGCCGACCGCATCGATTTCTACTTCGTGCCGCTGTTGCCGGCCAAAGGCATGATCGACGACGGCCAGCTCACGGCGCTTGCGGTCAGTTCGTCGCAGCGTGCCTCGAGCCTGCCGAACGTGCCGACGACGGTTGAAGCCGGCTTTCCGAACTCCGAATACAATTTCTGGATCGGCGTGCTGGTGGCCAGTGCGACCCCGGGTGACATCGCCGCGCGGCTGCATAACGAAATCAAGGCGGCGCTCGCCAATCCGGCGGTCAAGGAACGGCTGACACGGCTCGGCGCCGATCCCATGCCGCTGACCTCGGCGCAGTTCGATGCGCTGATCAAGAAGGAAATCGACGACAATATCGAGCTGGTGAAAGCCGCCGGTATCAAGGTCAACTGATTGCTGAAAGCCAAAGCGCAAGCGTTGGCGAAAGGAGGGGCGTTTGGCTAAAATCGTCGGCGCTTACGGCTTGCCGCATACACCGTTTTATCCCTCGCAGGTGCTTGAAGAGGGGCCGTCTTCGCCGACGGGACAAATGTTCGCGCGCGCGCGGGAATCGCTGATCGCCGCCAGGCCGGACGTGATCGTCATTTTCGATACCGATCACTACAACACTTTTTTCTTCGACAACTTTCCGATCCTGGCGATCGGCATCGACGAGCGCTTTCGCGGTCCGGTCGACGAGCCGCGCGGCGGCATGACGGTTTACGATGTGCCGTCGATGCCGAAGCTGGCCGAGCATCTGCACAACCACACCGTCCGCGCCGGCTATGACGTCGCCTCATTGCGCGAATTCGTTACCGATCATTCGGTGATGGTGCCGCTGCATTTCGTCAATCCGGACATGAAAATCCCGGTGATCCCGGTTTACATCAGCGGTCACGTGCCGCCGCTGCCGCCTGCGCAGCGTTGCCTCGATTTCGGCCGCGAGATCCGCAAGGCGCTGGAAGCATGGCCGGAGAATCTGCGTGTCGCCATCATCGGCACCGGCTCGTTCTCGCTGGAAGTGTTTGGCCCGCGCATCAACGAAGGCAAGACCGATTCGGTGCCTGATCCGCAATGGGCCGCGGACGTCTGCGATTATATCGAGGCCGGCGATGTCAAGACCCTGCTGACCGAAGCGACCGAGGATCGCCTGCACGCGGCCGGCAATGTCGGCGGCGAACTGCTCAACTGGATTGCCATGTTCGCCTTTACCGAAACGCGCAAGCCCGATTTTCTGCTGCGGCAGCTGGAGCAGGGCCATGCCTATGCCGGCTGGCGCCTGGACTAGCGAGGAGCAAACTGGAGCAAACTTATGTCCGTCAACGCTCTCAACCGTTTATGCCGTGAAATACTGCGCGATCACGCTTTCCGCGCCGCCATGAAGGACAACCCGGCCAAGGCCATCGAGCCCTATAACCTGACGCCGGAGGAAAAGAAGGCGCTGCTTGCCGGCGACGTCGTCACGCTGCACAATATGGGCGTCAACGACTTCCTGATGGGCTATCTGGCGCGCTTCGGCGCCTGCGGCCTCAATGTCCCGCTTTACGCCGAACGCATCCGTTCCGTGCCGCACTGAAATTGCGCGCCGAGGGCTACGCCGCGGCGCTCCTTGCGGTGGCCGGGCCTCATTGGCTATGGTGACCGTGCGCGGGCGTAGTTCAATGGTAGAACGGCAGCTTCCCAA
>CAMAUC010000052.1 GCA_945861265.1 Rhizobium sp. Q54
TTGTGAGCCGGGCCAGAATGAGATCCAGAACCATCCCCACGATTCCAATCAACAAAATCGCCACGATGATGTTCGAAATCGATAAATTGTTCCATTCTGACCAAACGAAGTAACCTATACCCGTCCCGCCAACGAGCATTTCGGCCGCAACGATCACGAGCCAAGCGATGCCGATGGAGATGCGCATGCCGGTGAGAATAGTCGCCGCCGCCGCGGGGAGGATGATCGTAAACGCGCGGCGAAAGGTGCCGACCTCAAGCGTGCGCGCGACATTGAGCCATTCCTTGCGGACCTGTGCGACACCGAAGGTTGTATTCAGCAAGGTTGGCCACAGCGAGCAGATGAAGATAACGAAGATGGCTGACAGGCTAGAGTCCTTGATCGTGTAGAGCGCCAGCGGCATCCAGGCCAACGGCGATATAGGTTTCATGACCTGGATGAACGGATCGAGCGCCTTGCTCATCAACGGCGACATGCCGATCAAAAAACCGATCGGCACGGCGAACAGCACCGCCAGGCCATAGCCGATCATCACCCGCGCGATCGAATAGGCGATCTGGATGCCGAGGCCCTTGTCGTTCGGGCCGTTGTCGTAGAATGGGTGCTGGAGATGCGACCAGATCTTGACGCCGACATCGAGCGGGCCCGGCATCGCCGATTTACCCTGCGTCGCCGTCACCCCCATCAGCTTGGCGTATTCCGGCGACATCTGCTGCACCGTCGCCGTGCCCCGCGTGGCGAGATGCCACGCGAGGATAAAGGCCAGGAACAGCGCGATCGAAACGATCGCGGCGCGGATATTCAGGGACGTGTTCACGACGCCTTCTTGATCTTGAACGAGGCGATGTATTCCTCCGGCTTGCCCGCATCGAAGGTCTTGCCCATGACGACAAACGTCTTGGACGTCGCCTTCGGCGCGGTCATGCCAGCTTCGGCCATCAACTTGGTCGTGTCGGTGGCGAGGAACACTTGTTCGGAGATTCCCTTGTAGTCGACATCGCCCTTGATCTGACCCCAGCGCTTCATCTGGGTCATGATCCAGACCGCGAAGGACTGCCACGGGAACGGATCGAAATCGACGCGGTTGGCGTCGGTCTTCACGTTGCCGAGACCGTCGGCATAGGTTCCGGTCAAAATCTGCTCGAGCACCGTCACAGGCTGGTTGATGTAGTTCGCCGGCGCAATGGCTTCCGCGATCTGCTTCCGGTTTTCCGGCTTGTGTGCATAGGCGGTGGCTTCGATGATCGCCTTGAGCAGCGCCGCATAGGTATTCGGCGTCGTCGTGACGAATTCCTTGGATGCTGCGAAGGCGCAGCACGGATGACCGTCCCAGATTTCCTTCGACAGCATATGGATGAAGCCGACGCCGTCGAACACGGCGCGCTGGTTCATCGGATCGGGACCGAGGAAGCCGTCGATATTATCGGCGCGCAGATTCGCCACCATTTCCGGCGGCGGCACGGCGCGGATCTGCACGTCCTGATCAGGGTCGAGGCCGTGCTCGGCGAGATAATAGCGCAGCAGGTAATTGTGCATCGAATAGTCGAACGGCACCGCGAACTTGAAGCCCTTCCAGTCCTTCGGGTCGCGCTTGTCCTTGTGCTTGATCGACAGCGTGATGGCTTGGCCGTTGATGTTCTCGATCGCCGGTGCGGTGTAGGGAATCGGGTTCGACCCGACGCCCATCGAAATCGCGATCGGCATCGGCGAAAGCATATGCGCGGCGTCGTATTCCTTATTGATGGTCTTGTCGCGGATCACCGCCCAGCCGGCGGTCTTGATCACCTCGACATCGAGGCCGTGCTTTTCATAGAAACCCATCGGCTTGGCCATGATGATCGGCGTGGCGCAGGTGATCGGGATGAAGCCGACCTTGAGAGACTTCTTCTCGATCGGCCCGCCTTGCGCGAAGACTTCGGTCGCGGCCTTGATCGGGAAGAACTGAGACAAAGCGGCCAGTGCTGTTGATGCGCCGAGCGACTTCAGGAAGGCGCGGCGGCCGGCGTCCTGCGGGAAGATCTGGCGCATCACCGCCGAGGCGACGATGTGCTCGTAGCGCTTCTCGTCGCTCTCGCCCGACGCCGCCTGAATTTGCAGTTGAGCGACGTGGTCATGTTCGGCCTGGCTGGAATGCTGGCCACAGGCGCAGCCGGAATGATTCAGTCGGCTTTTGGCGTCAAAGGGATTGTCGAAAGTGGACATGAGGTCGCTCCCAAAATAATCGTCCGCGGCTACCGGGAGACAGAGCAACCGCCGTGCCAAGTCTTTTGATTTTTGCCGCGACACCATGGGCACCTCCAGAAAAGCCCGTGGTTGGCCCACTATTTGCTTACGATATTTCGTTGCTGACGAATTCTCGTAGTTTGCGCTGCGAATTCTCGTGCCGGATGGAGAGGTGGCCAATGACTGTGCATCAAGATCAGGCAGGCGGCGGCGCCGATGCCGCTTTCGGACGCATCGAGCGCGAGAACCAGTTGATCCTGCGCGCCGCCGGCGAAGGCATTTACGGCGTCAACGCCGAAGGCAAGACCACCTTCGTCAACCCGGCCGCCGAACGCATGCTCGGCTGGAAGGCCGAGGAAATCGTCGGCAAGGACATGCACACTTTGGTGCATCACACGCATCCAGACGGCACGCACTATCACGACCACGAATGCCCGATTTACGCCGCGTTCCGCGACGGCGCCGTGCACAATGTCGACCACGAGATGTTCTTCCGCAAGGACGGCTCCTCGTTCTGGGTCGATTACACATCCACACCCATCCGCGACAATGGCGTCCTGATCGGCGCGGTCATCGTGTTCCGCGACGTCACGCAGCGCCACGAGGCCGACCTGAAGCTGCGCGCCGCGCATGAGGAAGTGAATCGCTTACGCAAGCGCCTCGAACTGGAGAACGCCTATCTTCAGGAGCAGATCAGGATCGACGGCAATCACCACGGCATCATCGGCCGCAGCGCCGCGATCCAGCAGACCCTGCGGCAGGTCGAACTGGTGGCGCCGACCGACGCCACCGTGCTAATTACCGGCGAAAGCGGCACCGGCAAGGAACTTGTGGCACGCGCCATCCATGAAGCCAGCAGACGCGGCAACCGGCCGCTGATCCGCGCCAATTGCGCGACCATCGCCGCCGATCTGTTCGAGAGCGAATTCTTCGGCCACGCCAAGGGAGCCTTCCCCGGCGCGTTGCGCGACCGCATCGGCCGCTTTGAACTGGCCGATGGCGGCACCTTGTTTCTCGACGAGGTCGGCGAGATACCGCTAGAGCTACAGGGCAAGCTGCTGCGTGTGTTGCAGGAAGGCCAGTTCGAGCGCGTCGGCGAAGTGCGCACGCGCGATGTCGATGTCCGCGTCATCGCCGCGACCAACCGCGACCTGAAAACGCTGGTGCGGCGCGGCCGTTTCCGCGAAGACCTTTATTTCCGGCTCAACGTGTTTCCGGTCGACCTGGTGCCGTTGCGCGAGCGCACCGACGACATTCCGCCGCTCGCCATGCATCTGCTGCGGCAGGCCTGCAAGAAGCTCAAGACCGGAGAACTGCGCCTGACCGAAGGCGACGCGCGCAGGCTCAGACAGTATACGTGGCCGGGCAACGTGCGCGAATTGCAGAACGTGATCGAGCGCGCGGCAATCCTGGCGCGCCAGGGCCGCGTGCGCATCGATCTGCCCGACCTCGCCTCGGGCTCATTTGCCGGCAAAGGAACACCGGCCGCCGGCAGATCATCAATTCTCACCGACGACGACCGGCGTGAGCGCGACCGCGTCAATATATTGGCGGCGCTGCAAGCCACCGGCGGCAAGATCTTCGGCCAGGGCGGCGCCGCCGAACTGCTCGACGTCAAGCCGACGACATTGGCGTCAAGGATTAAGACGCTCGGTATCCGGTTCGAGAAAGCGCCGCGGGCGGATGATACGGTGCAGAGGATATAAGTCTCGTGCCTTGTGAAAATCCGGCTCGCGTGCGACGGATTCTCCATGAGCGCGGAAGTTTCCATCGGTCACGAGGCAAGGCTGACGCCGCACCCGTTGCGTGCGGTCATTCTCGGCGAGGTGCATGCCCGGCCGTTCACGGCGATCGAGACGCCGCGCCGCATCCTGCATTTCGGCTTCGACACGTCGGGCGAGGCGGCCAAAGCCGACCGCGCGGCGCTGGCCGATTTCTGCACCCGGCGCAATCTCGAGCCGCTGAAAACCGGCGCCAAGCATCACCGCGTCACACTCGGTGGCGCGACCTTGCGCTGGGAGCAGCATTCCGAATTCACCACTTATACCTGGGAGCTGCCGTCGGACGCCGGCACGCCGTTTCATCCCGCCGCGTCGTCACTGGCTTCGCCAATGGCCAATGTGCCGCAGCCGGGGCCGCTGCTGGTGGCGCTCGATCTGCATCTGCTGCCGGACGGCAAGGACAGCAAGATCAAAATCGAAAGCCTGTTCGACCGCGCCTCGCTGGCGGTAGCGGAGAACTCCGACGGCACCGCACTGTTCGCCACCGACTTCCAACCCGACCCGTCCGGCTTCGTACGCGTGCTGCTGCTCGATCGCGGCCTCGGCCCCGAGCGCGCCGGCGCGGTCGTGCAGCGGGTGATCGAAACCGAGACCTATCGCACTTTGGCGCTGCTTGGCCTGCCGGAAGCGCAACGGCTGGCGCCGTCGATCGCGCGCATCGAAACGCGCCTCGCCGAAGTCACCGAGGAAATGCGCCGCGCACATCAACTCATCGATAATCAGCGTCTGCTCGACGAGTTGACCGCGCTCGCCGCCGAACTGGAAGCGGGCGCCGCCGCCAGCCATTTCCGCTTCGGCGCCAGCCGTGCCTATAGCGAAATCATCCAGCTGCGTTTGCAGGCGATCGGAGAGCGCAAGGTCGACGTGTTTCCGACCTGGACGTCTTTTCTCGCAAGGCGGCTGTCGCCGGCGATGCGCACTTGCGTCACTACCGAGGAACGGCAGGCGACGTTATCCGAAAAGCTGTCGCGCGCTGCCAACCTGTTGCGCACGCGCGTCGATGTCGAACTGGAACGGCAGAACCGCGATCTCTTGAAGTCGATGAACGACCGCACGCGGCTGCAACTGCGCTTGCAGACCACGGTCGAAGGCCTGTCGGTCGCGGCGGTGAGCTATTACGTCGTCGGCCTGTTTCATTATCTGATGGAAGGCCTGCACCAGAAGGGCTTAGCCGTCGATGTGACGATCGCCACGGCTTTATTTGTGCCGGTCGCGCTGCTGGCGATCTGGTTCCTGGTGCGCGGCATCCGCAAGCGGCATATCGGCAGCGAATAACCGGGTCCTTGCGATTCGGGGGGGCGCGCGCCGGAAATGCCAGCGCTGCGGCCTGACGCGGCGAGGAGCCCCCACCCCTTGCGGCTTGACGGTCTCGCTCGCCTTCGGCACACTAGAACAAATCAGGAACATTTTAACGGCTCGCCGTTGAAAAGCGCCGGATAACATCGTTTTGTCAAAGGCTTGCTTAAATGATCGAGGACCTGCGCCAGCGCCTGCGGGCTTTGCAGAAAACCACCGGGCTCGCCCCCGGCGCGGCGGAGGCCCAGGAGGCCATTGTGCCCTTCGGCATCGCGGCCCTCGACGACGCGCTCGGCGGCGGCCTGGCGCGCGGCGCGCTGCATGAAATTTCCGCGCCGGGCGAGGCCCATCTCGCCGCCGCCACCGGCTTTGCGCTGGGGCTGGCTTCCGGCGCGCGCAACCTGCTGTGGATCGCCGAGGACATGGCCCTCAACGAAAGTGGCACGCCCTACGGCCCCGGCCTCGACCTGTTCACGCTTGCGCCGGAACGGCTGCTGACCGCCGCGGTCGGCCATCGGCGCGACCTGTTATGGGCGATGGAGGAAGCGCTGCGCTGCCGCGCGCTCGGCGCCGTGATCGGCGAATTGCGCGGCGGCGCGCTCGATGCCGTGGCGGTGCGGCGGCTATCGCTGGCAGCGGCGACAAGCGGCGCGCTGGCGTTGCTGCTGCGCGCGCAACCGGCCGACGACGCCTCCACCGCCGCGACGCGCTGGATCGTCGGCGCCGCGCCATCGACCGCACAAACTCAATTCGGCCCCGGCGCGCCGCGCTTTGCCGCCAACCTTATTCGCAACCGCCGCGGCCCGCTCGGGTCCTGGATTCTGGAATGGAGAGACCAAGATGAGCGCTTCATCCTCGCAACGCATGCTCAGCCTGTGGCTGCCCCGCCTCGCCACCGACCGCATCAGAAGGTTGCGTGAGGACACAAACGAGAACTTGGCGCCGCTCGTCATCTACGGCAAGCGCGGCAATGCCGATGTGCTGACCGCCGTCGATGAGGTGGCGGAACGCCTCGGGCTGCATAGCGGCCTGGCGCTGGCGCAGGCGCGCGCCATGCATCCGGCGATAGACGCCATCGCCGAGGACGCCGCCGCCAACGCCGCGCTGCTTGAGGGCATCGCCGACTGGTGCCTGCGCTATACGCCGCTGGTCGCCTGCGACGCGGCGGACGGTTTGCTGCTCGACATCGGCGGCTGCGCCCATCTTTATGGCGGCGAGCAGGAACTGGTCGCCGATCTCGGCCGACGCATCGCGCGCGCCGGTTTTGCCTATCGCGTCGCCATTGCCGGCACCATTGGTGCCGCACACGCCGCCGCGCGCTTCGGCGAACCGGCCGCCTATGCCTCGGGCAATGAGCGCGACATTCTCAATCCGCTGCCGCTCGCCGCGTTGCGGCTGGAGCCGGCGACGGTGGCGTCGTTGGCGCGCGTCGGCTTGAAGCGCATCGGCGATATCATCGATCTGCCGCGCTCACCGCTCACCGCCCGCTTCGGCGTCGATCTCCTGCGCCAGCTCGACCGCGCGCGCGGGCAAGAGCACGAGCCGCTCAATCCGCGTCTGCCGGTCGCGCCCTATGTCGCCGAGCAACGCTTTCACGAGCCTATCGCGCGCGAGGAAGATGTGCTCGGCACGGTCGAGAAACTGGCGGCGCGGCTCGGCATCGCGCTGGAACGGCGCGGCGATGGCGCGCGGCGCATCGAGCTGACCTTGTTCCGCACCGACGGCGCGGTGCGCCGCATCGCCGCCGGCACATCGCGGCCATTGCGCGACGCACAGGACATCCGCGCATTGTTCACCGAACGGCTGGCGGCGCTCGCCGACACCATCGATCCCGGTTTCGGTTTCGACATGGCGCGGCTGTCGGTCGTGACCGCCGAAGCGTGCCCGTCCGAACAGATCGGCATCGGCGGCGAAGAAGATGCCGGCGAACTGGTGCGGCTGGTCGATCGTCTCAGCGCGCGGCTCGGCGCGAGCCGCGTCGGCCGGCCGGTTTCGCTCGACAGCCACATTCCCGAGCGCGCCGCCGCCACTGTGCCGGCGCAGATTGTAAAAGCCGATCAGGGCTGGGACGCGTTTCGCCGCCACCGCGCTGAAACAGACCTGGCGCCGCGGCCGTTGCGGCTGTTGACGCGGCCGGAGCCGATCGAGGCTTTGGCAGAAGTGCCGGACGGGCCACCCTTGCGTTTCAGGTGGCGGCGTGCGCTGCACGATGTGATTTCCGCCGAAGGCCCCGAGCGCATCGAAGGCGCGTGGTGGAGCGAGCCGGACGCGCATGCCGCCGACAATCGCGCGCGCGATTACTTCCGCGTCGAGGACAAATCCGGCTTGCGTTTCTGGCTGTACCGTTCGGGACTTTACCGCGACCTGGTGCGCGGCGATCTCGCCAATGCCGCGCCGCCGAGCTGGTTTCTGCACGGCACGTTTGCGTAGAAGGTTCCAAACCGCGTGTGTTGCGTAAATGCGTTACATCGAATTCGCCACCGCCTCGAACTTCTCGTTCCTGCGCGGCGCGTCGCATCCGGAAGAGCTGATGGCGCAGGCGGCCCGCATCGGGCTTGCCGGCCTCGGCGTCTGCGACCGCAATTCGGTCGCCGGCGTGGTCCGTGCGCATCTGGCCAAGCGCGAGCAGAGCCTACCTATTGGCTATCACCCCGGCGCGCGGCTCTGCTTTGCCGACGGCACGCCGGACGTCCTTGCCTATCCGCGCGACCGCGCCGGCTGGGGCCGGCTCACGCGCCTGCTTACACTCGGCAACCTTCGCGGCAAGAAGGGCGAATGCGTTCTCGCGCTCGACGATCTTATCGCACATGCGTTCGGGCTAGAGCTGATCGCACTTGGCGGCACCAAAGCGCTGCTCTCCCGCCTGCGCACCATCGCGCCCGGCCGCGTACGGCTGGCCGCTTCCATGCTTCATCGCGGCCAGGACCGCGCCCGGCTGATGCGCCTCAAGGAACTGGCGCGTGAAGCCCAAGTGCCGCTGATCGCCATCAACGACGTGCATTATCACCACCCCGACCGCCGCCCGCTGGCCGACGTGCTGACCTGCATCCGCGAGAAGACAACCATCGACCGCGCCGGCCGCAAGCTCGCCGCCAATGCCGAGCGTCACCTGAAACCTGCGCAGGAAATGGCGCGGCTGTTCCGCGACGCACCGGAGGCGATCGAGGAGACGCTCATTTTAAGCGAAGCGCTCACCTTCTCGCTCGACGAACTGAAATACGAATATCCCGATGAGACGCTGGCCGGCTTCACCAATGCGCAGGACGCGCTGCGTCATCTGACCTATGAAGGCGCGGCGTTCCGTTATCCGAACGGATTGCCCGATAAGGTCCGCGCGACGCTTGAGCACGAGTTGGCGCTGATCGCGCAGCTTGAATACGCGCCCTACTTTCTCACCGTGCGCGACATCGTTCATTACGCACGCTCGCAGAAAATCCTGTGCCAGGGTCGCGGCTCGGCCGCCAATTCGGCGGCGTGCTTCTGTCTAGGCGTAACCGAGGTCGACCCCGACCGCGCCGATCTTCTGTTCGAGCGCTTCATCTCGCCGGAGCGGCGCGAACCGCCCGACATCGACGTCGACTTCGAGCACGAGCGGCGCGAAGAGGTCATCCAATATATCTACCGGAAGTATGGCCGCGAGCGCGCCGGCATCGCCGCCACCGTCATTTCCTATCGCGGCCGTTCGGCCATCCGCGAGGTCGGCAAGGCGTTTGGGCTTTCAGAGGACACGATCGGCGCGCTGGCGTCTTCCATCTGGGGCGCCGGCGGCGACGGCCGCGCCGATCTCGCCCGCGCCGGGCTCGATCCGGACAGCCGGCGCGTCAAGCAGATATCGGCGCTGGCGCGCGAGATCGTCGGCTTCCCGCGCCATCTGTCGCAGCATGTCGGCGGCTTCGTCATTACGCGCAGCCGGCTCGACGAGGTGATGCCGATCGGTAATGGCGCCATGCCGGACCGCACCTTCGTCGAATGGGACAAAGACGACCTCGACGCGCTCGGCATTCTGAAAATCGACGTGCTCGGCCTCGGCATGCTGGCTTGCATCCGCAAGGCACTCGATCTGGTGGAAAGTCGCTACGGCGAATCGCTGACGCTCGCCACCATTCCGGCGGAAGACCCGGCCGTCTATCGCATGCTGCAGCGCGCCGATTCGCTCGGCGTCTTCCAGGTCGAAAGCCGCGCGCAGATGACCATGCTGCCGCGCCTGAAGCCCGCGAACTTCTACGACCTGGTCATTGAAGTGGCGATCGTGCGCCCCGGGCCGATCCAGGGCGACATGGTGCATCCCTACTTGCGCCGCCGGCAGGGACTGGAAACGGTCACCTATCCATCGAAAGAACTGGCGGCGGTGCTGTCGAAGACGCTCGGCGTGCCGCTGTTCCAGGAACAGGCGATGAAGATCGCCATCGTCGCCGCCGGCTTCACACCGTCGGAAGCCGACAAATTGCGCCGCGCCATGGCGACCTTCAAGCGCGTCGGCACCATCGGCACGTTCCAGCGCAAGATGATCGACGGCATGCTGGCCAACGGCTACGAGCGCGCCTTCGCCGAGCGCTGCTTCCAGCAGATCGAGGGCTTCGGCGAATACGGCTTTCCGGAAAGCCACGCCGCGAGCTTTGCGCTGCTAGTCTACGCCTCGGCCTGGCTGAAATGCCATTACCCGGACGCCTTCGCGGCGGCTTTATTGAACGCGCAGCCGATGGGCTTCTACGCGCCGGCGCAGATCGTGCGCGATGCGCGCGATCATGGCGTCGAGGTGCGCGCGCCAGACGTCAATCATTCGCAATGGGATTCGACGCTCGAGCCGGCCGCGCTGTCGGCTGCTCAAGTCGGCTATAGCCGACTTGAGCCATTAGCATTGCCGATCTCGGGTAAACCCGAGATCGGTGTGCACGATCTGCACTGCGAGATGCGCGGCGATATCCGAACCACGCACGCGATCCGCTTAGGGTTGCGCGAGATCAAGGGACTGAGCGAGGCGGATGGGCGGTTGATTTTAGCGCGGCGTGGCGAGGCTTATGACTCCGTCCGCGATGTCTGGCTGCGCACGAGCCTTACGTCGCGCGTACTGGAACGGCTGGCCGATGCCGATGCCTTCGCTTCGCTCGGCCTGAACCGGCGCGACGCGTTGTGGTCGGCCAAGGCGCTCGGCCGCGTCGGCGATAGCGAGGATAATTTGCCGTTGTTTGCAAAGCCTTCGCCGGCGCAAGTCGCCCGAGGAAACAGCGAACCCGACGTCGCCTTGCCGCCGATGCCGCTCGGCGAGGAAGTCGTCAACGACTACCGCTTTCTGCGTTTATCGCTGCGCGCCCATCCGGCGCAGTTCCTGCGCGCCGATCTCACCGCGCGCGGCATCATCCGCAACGAGGCGCTGCGCACGATCGCCACCGGCAAGCGTGTGAAGATTTCCGGGCTGGTTACCTGCCGGCAAAGGCCGGGTTCGGCCAAGGGCGTGGTGTTCATGACCATCGAGGACGAAAGCGCGGTCGCCAACGTGATCGTCTGGCCAAAGATTTTCGAGCGCGTGCGGCCGGTGGTGCTGGGCGCGCGCTATGTCGCGGTGAGCGGCCGCGTGCAATCGGAGGCCGGCGTCATTCACGTCGTGGCGGAGCAACTGGAAGACCTGACAGTGTGGCTGGCGCAACTGGCCGAGCATGGCGCCGATATCGAAGGTCTTGATATTCAAGTTCTTGCGCGCGCCGACGAAGTGCGCCGGCCGATCGAGGATCACCGCGAGGCGCGGGCGATGGGCGCGCGGCATGGCAAACTGGTGCAGCTGATGCGCGAAATGCCGGAACTGGCCGGCGATCTCGACGTCACCGCGCGCGGCTCGGCGCATGCGCCGACGAAGCGAACCGTTCAACGCTAGGTGTCTAGCGCGGCACCACGTCGCCACGGCCGACATTGATGCGGTCGGCTTCCAGCGCGCCGTTGAGCTTCTGCTTCACCCGCAGGATCGCGACCTTGGCGCCAACTTTCAGTTCGCCGCGCTCGCCGGCCGCATAAGCGAGAATGGTGGCGTCCGGCGGCACCACGATCTTCTTCTCGCCGTCCTTGTATTTGACCGTCAGCATCTGGCCGTCGACGCTGGCGACGGTCTCGGCCACCGTGGCATTGGTCATGGTGCTGTTCGGCATGCGGTCCCACGGCCGAAAACCCTCGCCGGTGCCGCGCTGGCTTTCGGCAAACACCGTCACCTGGATGGCGCGCTGGCTGCCGTCCGGTTGCGGCATGGCGCCGACGCCGATGAAAGCACCGGGCTTGAGATCGGCCATCGATCCTTTGCTGACGGCGAACACCGCGGCATTTTTAGTGAGTTCGACTTCGAACGTGCCGCCGCCTTCATAAGGCCGGATCAGCACGCCGGTCTCGTCGACGCGCTCGATTGTACCGGCAATGCGCGGCGGCGGCGGTGGCAATTGCGCGACCGCGCCTGCAACCCCGGCAAGCGACAGCGCAACGGCAACCACAAATGCTTTCATCGCCCGTCTCCGCCAACCAAATGCCGTCTCGCAGCCAGCCTATCACATCGCCGGCACGAGGTTGCGGCCGACGTAAAGCGTCTTCGCCAGCACCGACCCGTCCGCCTGCTTGTCCCAGCCGAAGATGATGATCTGCGCGCCGGCCTTCAGTTCATCCTTGCTGCCGGGTGCCGCCGCTGCGATTCCGGTCTGCGGCGTGACGACAACTTTCTTTTCGCCGTCCTTGTATTTCACCGTCAGCACCTCGCCGTCCTTGGCAGTTACAATGTCCGCGACATAGGCATTGGTCATGGTGCTGTTGGCTGGTCCGTCCCAGGGACCATGCCGGTCCGCCACCACGCCGCGCTGCGCGGGCAAAAACATGTGAATGGAATAGGCCTGGATGCTGCCGTCAGCCTGCGGAACGCCGGCAATGCCGATGAAACTGTCCGGCTTGATGTCGGCCAGGGTCGCCTTGACCAGAGCCGACACGCGCACATCATCCGCGAGTTTGACGTTCAATAAGGCGCCGTCGCGGGTCTTGAGCGAGAACGTCGCGCCGTCCACTTTTTCGATCTGGCCGCGGATGCGGCCGGGCTGCTGCGCAAAGGCCGCGCTTTGGATCAGCAATAGAGCCGCCGCGATGGCCAGCGTGAACCTGCGAGTCATCGTTTCCTCCCCTGTCGAGCCTCAAGGGCCCCGCAAGGCAGACAACCCCTCACCGCCCTATTTATTCCGGGGATTCTTGCGATCGCCGCTGCGCGGCGCCATTGTCACCTTGGGCGACGGCCGCGCCGCCGCCGGTTTGACAACCGGTTTGGCCGGCGCCGATGCCGCGAGATCGGCTTCGACCAAAGCGCGCAGCTCCGGCGTCACTTCCGGCTTGACGCCGAACCAAAGCGTGAAGCCGCGCACCGCCTGATGCAGCAGCATGCCAAGGCCGTCCGCCGTGCGCAGGCCGCGTTCGCGCGCCGCCGCCAGCAGGTTGGTCTCGAGCGGCGCATAGACCAGATCGGCCACCACCATCGACGCCTGGCAGCGCAGATTGATCTCCAACGGCGGCTGGCCGACCATGCCGAGCGAAGTGGTGTTGACCAGAAGCCCGACGCCGCCGAGCAGCCCGGTCATCTCGTTCCAGTTGGCCGGAACCACACTCGCTCCGAACGCCTTACGCAAAACTTCGGCGCGCTCGAGCGTGCGGTTGACGACGTAAACGCGCTGAACGTCGCGTTGCAGCAAACCGTAAACGACAGCGCGCGCGCCGCCGCCAGCGCCCAGCACCATGGCGCTTTCCAGTCCGCGATCCCAGCCCGGCGTCGCGGCATCGAGATTGGCAAGAAAACCCTCGACGTCGGTATTGGTCGAGCGCAGCTTCTCGCCGTCGAGCCACAAAGTGTTGGCGGCGCCGACGCCCTTGGCGCGGTCATCCGGCTGCGACAGCTCAAGCGCCACCTGCTTGTGCGGCACCGTGACGTTACAGCCGACGTAACCGTGCGAACGCAAGTGCGTGATGAATTCGGGAAACTGCTCGGGCGCCACCGGCTCCTTGCGATATTCGGCATCGATGCCGTGCTGCTTGATCCAGTAATTATGAATCAAGGGCGAGCGCGAATGTCCCGCCGGCCAACCGATGACGCAGACTGCCTTACGTTCGCTCATTGCTCGTTCACCACCGTATTGCGCAACGTACCGATTTCCGGAACCGAAACCTCGATCGTGTCACCGGCCTTCAGCCAGGTCGGCGGATCGGTGCGCGGACCGCTCTTGACCGGCGTGCCGGTGACGATGATATCGCCGGCCTTCAGCGTCATGAAAGTACTGACATAGGCGATCAGATCCGAAAACGACTTGATCATGCTGGCCGTCGTATCGTCCTGCGTGATCTCGCCATTGACCCTGACGGTGATGTGAAGCGGCTTGGTCAGATCGACTTCGTCCGTGGTCACCAGCCAGGGGCCGATGCTGCCGGTCGCGTCCCAATTCTTGCCCTGCGTGACATTGAATTTGCCGTGCCTGATCCAGTCGCGGATGGTGCCCTCGTTGCACAAGGTCACGCCGGCGACATGGCCGAGCGCATCGACCTGCGCGATGCGGCGTCCGGGGCGGCCGATCACCAGCGCGATCTCGCCTTCGTAATCGAGTTGCTCGGATTCGAATGGCCGCAGGATCGGTCCGAGATGCGGGCTGAGCGAGCCCGGCGCGCGGTAGAACATGCTGGGATACTTCGGCACGTCCTGATCGCCGTAATCGGCATTGCGGTTGGCGTAATTGATGCCGATGCACAGGATTTTCTCCGGCGCCACAACCGGCGCCAGCCATTCCACTTCGGATGCCGGAAAATCGGCGCGCACGCCCTGCACTGCCGCGCGCGCGACGTCGAGACCGTCGTCGCGCAGCAGGTCGAGCACGCTGTTGAAGCGCGGCGCCAGCCGGGTCTTGAGATCGACCACGCCGAGGCTCGCCCCGTCGCCGACCACGGCGCCGAAGCTGTCCCGGCCGCGCACTTTATAGCTTGCGAGTTTCATCGGCTGTCCAGACCTCTTGCCGTCCCACCACGCAACGCGAAGCGTTGCTATGCCACCACGCAACGCAAAGCGGCATGGAATCCCCGGCGGTTCGGCGCTATGGTAACCGCCGGCCGCGCCCGCAGCATGTATTCTGCGCCCGCGAGGTCGTCAACGCCGCCGACTGGGCTAACGCCGTGAAAGTCCTTTAACGTCAGGAAAGTTATGCCGCACATCATTGCCGAATATTCAGCCAATCTCGAAGAGGCCCTTGACGTCGCCGCTTTAGTCGCTGACCTGCATCAGGCGGCCATCGACTCACAGGTGGCGGAACTCGTCGGCATCCGCAGCCGCGCGGTGCGCCGCGAGCATTTCCGCGTCGCCGACGGCAACCCGGCCAACGGCTTTATGCATATAACCGCACGGCTGCGGCGCGGCCGCCCTGAGGCGGTGCGCAAGGCGCTCGGCGCAGCATTGCTCGCCGCCGCCGACAAGCGCCTGGAGAATGTCTATCCGAAACACCCGATCGGCCTGACGGTCGAGGTGCAAGAAATCGATCCGGACATGACCTTCCGTCGCAACACGTTGCGCGAACGCGCCGGGATGCCGCCCGTCGGCGTGGCGTGACCGCATATTCCTTTCGCAGCCGGACGCACCGCTTCAATTTCCGCAAGCTTCCAGGGTCCCCATGAAATCCATCTTTATCGATTGCAACGATCAGCTCGATCAGGTCTGGGCCAGGGTCATCCGGCCGGACGATCCGAAGATCGACGTCAACACCGCGCCGTTCAAGCGCGAGGAGCTGCCGCTGGTGCTGGCCGGCTACGAGATCGCGCTCGACGATCATTCCTACATGCCGACCGAACTCGTGGAGCGCTGCAAATCGCTCAGGCACATCGTGTTCCTCGGCACAGGTGCTGCAAGCTACATGAACATCGCCGAGTTGAAGGATCGCGGCATCACGGTCCACACCATCAAGGGCTATGGCGATATCGCGGTCGCCGAGCACACGATGGCGCTGATGCTGGCCGCCGGCCGCGGCGTCGCACGCATGGACCGCGAGGTGCGCGCGAGCGTCTGGTCGCCGGCCGAAGGCTTCCAGTTTTACGGCAAGACGCTCGGCCTGATCGGGCTTGGCGGCATCGGCGGCGAAGTCGCGCGCATGGCGCAGGGCTTCGGCATGAAGGTGATCGCCTATAACCGCACGCCGCGTACCGACGCTCCGGTAACTTTGGTCGATCTCGACACGCTGCTGACACAGGCCGATGTGGTGTCGCTGCATCTGACGCTCGGCGACGAGACGCGCGGCATTCTGTCGGCAGAGCGCATCGCGCGCATGAAGTCCGGCGTCATCCTGGTCAACACCGCGCGCGGCGCGCTGGTAGACGAAGCGGCGTTGATCGCCGCGTTGAAAAGCGGCCATATCCGCCATGCCGGCCTCGACGTGTTTCACGCCGAGCCGCTGAAGGCCGATAATGCGCTGGCGCAATTGCCGAACGTGACGCTGACCTCGCACGCCGCCTTCCGCACGCAGGAAGCGTCCGAAACCTTGCTGCGGCGGGCGATCGATATCGTGAACAAGATCGTCGGGTAGGTCTTCTCCCCTTCCCCGCGAGCGAAGCGAGCAGCGGGGAGGAATAAGAAGATCAATAAAACCCCGGCGTCGATCCGCCATCGACGCCGATGGCCGTACCCTGAATGTGACGCGCCTTCGGACTGGCGAGGAACAGCGCCAGTTCGGCGACATCCTCGGGCTGGGCGATGCGGCGAATGCCGCTTTTGCTCAGCGCCTCGGCGCGCACCTGCTCGACCGTCTTGTCCTGCGCCTTGGCATATTGCGCAAACAACGTTTCGACCCGCTCGGTCTGCGTCGACCCCGGGTGGATAACGTTGATGTTGATGTCGTCTCTGTTGCCCATGGCGACGAGGCCCTTGGAGAAATTGGCGAAGGCGGCGTTTACCGCGCCGCCGACCAGGAATTCCGGTCCCGGCGTGCGCGCCGCGCCGCCGATGATGTTGATAATGTTGCCGTGCGCTTCTTTCAGCAGCGGCCAAAACAATCGCGTCAGCCGCACCCCGCCGAAAAATTTCAGGGCGAAGCCGTCAGTCCAGTCGCTATCCGGCTGATCGGAAAACTTGCCGCCTTTGGTGGCGCCGGCATTGTTGACCAGAACATCGCAGCGGTTGAAGCGGGCTTTCACCTGATCGAATACCTGCTGGCAGCCGTCGAGCGTCCGCAGATCGCCGGCGATGGTCATGGGCGCGAGACCGCCTTTCGCGACAATGGCCTTGGCTGCTTCCGCGAGGTTGGCGGCGCTGGCCGCCGCCAGCACGGTCTGCGCGCCTTCGCGCGCGAAAACGTCCGCGATCGAGCGGCCGATGCCGCGGCTGCCGCCGCTGACGACAACGACTTTTCCGCCGAATTCCTTGGCCATCCGCCCTCTCCCCATGTTGTGCGCCTTTATACGCGGTGGCCCGCGCGCCTGCTACACATTGACCTGCCCGCTTTCCCGGTCACAATAAGAAAAACAAGGTTTGGATTTTGGGGGAAACGTGAAGCCGGCGCCATTTGCATACAAGAAGGCGCGCTCGCTCGACGAGGCGATAGCGCTGTTGGGCGAGAACCCCGACGCCCGTCTGCTCGCCGGTGGGCAGAGCCTGATGGCGACGCTGAACATGCGGCTGTCCGCGCCCAGCCTGCTGATCGACATCAACGGCATTGGCGGGCTCGGCGGTATCGCGCACAAGAGCGGTGCGGTGGAAATCGGCGCGCTGGCGCGCCACACCGACGCCGAGCGCTCCGCCACGATCGCTCAACACGCGCCGCTGATCGCGCGGGCCATGCCGTTTATCGGCCATCCCGCCATTCGCAACCGTGGCACCCTGGGCGGTTCGATTGCCTTCGCCGATCCGGCGGCGGAACTGCCGGCCTGTCTGCTGGCGCTCGATGGCGAAGTCGACGCGCAGGGCCCCAAAGGCAAGCGCACCATCAAGGCCGGAGATTATTTCAAGGGCCTGTATGAAACCGCGCTTGGCCCGCAGGAGATATTGACCGCGATCCGGCTACCCGCAGCTTCGGCTGACACCCGCGTCGGCTTTGCCGAACTGGCGCGGCGGCACGGCGATTACGCCATTGTCGGGCTCGCCGCCAGCGCGCGTGCCGATGGCAAAGGTCTTAAAGATGTGCGGCTCGCTTATTTCGGTGTCGGCAATACGCCGCTGCGCGCGGCCGGTTCAGAAGCCGCCTTGGCGCGCGGCGATATCGACGGCGCGGTCGCCGCGCTCGATCTCGATCCGCATGACGACATCCAGGCCACGGGCGCGGTCAAGAAGCATCTCGCCGGCGTGCTGCTGCGGCGCGTCGCCGCGCAACTGATGGAACAGCGGCCATGAGCATGGATATCGACATCACCCTCACCGTCAACGGCGAACGGGTCACCGAACGGGTCGAAGCGCGCAAGACCCTGGTCGATTTCGTGCGCGACGATCTCGGTCTCACCGGCAGTCATGTCGGCTGCGAGCATGGTGTCTGCGGCGCCTGCACCATGCGCGTCGATGGGGTCATCGTGCGCGGCTGCCTGATGCTGGCCGCGCAGTGCGACGGCGCGACAGTCGAAACCATCGAAGGCCTGTCGGATAGCGGCGAGGTCGCCGATCTGCAGGCGGCATTCGAGCAGCGCAACGCCTTGCAGTGCGGCTATTGCACGCCCGGCATGCTGACGGCGGCGCAGGAGTTGTTGCAGCAGGCGCAAGCCAGGAATGCCGTGCCGAGCCGCGACGAAATCCGCGAGCACATCTCAGGCAATTACTGCCGCTGCACCGGCTATCACGCCATCGTCGATGCGGTGGAATCGGTGGCCAAAGCGCGCGCGGGAGCAAAGTCATGAAAATCACCGCCGATTCACCGCCCGTTCTCTCCGTGCTCGACCGGCCGAACTCCTACATCGGCCGCGCCGTGCCGCGGCCGAACCTGCAACGGCTGACGCAAGGTCGCGGCCAGTACATCAGCGATGTCACGCTGCCGCGCATGGCGCATGTCGCCTATTTGCGCTCGCCGCACGCGCATGCGCGGATTGTCTCGATTGCAACCGAGGCGGCGAAGAAAGCGCCCGGCGTCGTCGCCGTGGTCACCGGCACTGAACTCGCCAAGGTCATGACGCCCTGGGTCGGCGTTTTAACCCATCTCAAGGGCATCAAGTCGGCGCCGCAATATCCGATCGCGGTCGACCGCGCCTGCTGGCAGGGCGAAGCGGTCTGCGCCGTGGTCGCGCGCACGCGCGCGCAGGCCGAGGACGCCTGCGAGCTGATCGACATTGTTTATGAGGAACTGCCCGCCGTCACTAACCCGGAGACCGCGCTCGATCCCGCTACGCCGGTGATCCATGCGAGCCTCGGCGACAATCTCTGTTTCGAGCGCAAGCTCGATGTCGGCGAGGTCGACAAGGCCTTCGCCAATTCCGACGCCGTCGTCGAAGCGACATTCGTCACCGGCCGCCACACCGGCGTCTGCACCGAGCCACGCGCCGTCGTCGCCGACTGGAACGAAGGCGAGCAGCGCATGACCGTCTACCATGCGACGCAGGCGCCGCACATGATGCAGAACCTGTTCGCCAAGCATCTCGATTTGTCGGAGTCGCAGGTGCGCGTGCTGACCAAGGATGTTGGCGGCTCGTTCGGCATCAAGGTGCACACTTACGCCGACGAAATGGCGACCGTCGCTTTGTCGAAGCTGCTCAAGCGCCCGGTGAAGTTCGTCGCCGACCGCATCGAAAGCTTCGTCACCGACATTCACGCCCGCGACCACCGCATCAAAGGCAAGATCGGCGTCACCAGGGACGGCGTCATCACCGCCTTCGAGATCGACGACTTGACCGGCATCGGCCCCTATTCGGTCTATCCGCGCACTTCGGGCATCGAGGCTAACCAGGTCGTCAATCTCACAGGCGGCCCCTATAACTGCCCGAACTACCGCGCCCAGGCGCGCGTCGTGTTCCAGAATAAGAATGTGATGTGCCAGTACCGCGCCGTCGGCCATCCGATCGCCGTCGCCGTCACCGAAGGTCTGGTCGAACTCGCCGCGGCGAAAATCGGCATGGACCCGCTGGAAATCCGCCGCCGCAATCTGTTTCCCGACGACGGCTATCCGGCGCAGACCGCCTCAGGCCTGAAGCTCGAACAACTCTCGCATCACGAGGCGCTCGCCCATCTCGACACGATGATCAACTATGCGGCCTTACGCGCCGAGCAGAAGGCGCTGCGCGACAAGGGCATTTATCGCGGCATCGGTTTCGCCAGCTTCATCGAAGTGACCAATCCATCGGCGGCGTTCTACGGCGTCGGCGGCGCCAAGATCACGTCGCAGGACGGCGCGACGGTCAAGCTCGACGCACAAGGCGCGATCACCATCCATTCCGGCGTCACCGAACAGGGCCAGGGCGCCGAAGCCGTGCTGGCGCAATGCGTCGCCTCCTCGTTCGGCGTGTCGATGGATCGCGTCCGCGTCGTCACCGGCGACACCGACAACACGCCCTATGGCGGCGGCACCTGGGCCTCGCGCGCCGCCGGCATTGGCGGCGAAGCGGCTTGGCAGGCCGGCAAGGCGTTGCGCGGCAATGTGCTCGCGGTCGCGGGCGCCATGTTGCAGGCCAAGCCGGAAGAACTCGACATCCGCAACGGCGTCGTCGTCGACAAAACAACCGGCGCAGAACGCCTCGGCCTCGACGAACTGGCGCGCGTCGCCTATTTCCGCCCCGACACCTTGCCGCCCGGCTTCCAGGCCGAACTGATGGTGACGCGCCACTATGTGCCGCGCGGCTGGCCCTTCGCTTTCACCAACGGCATTCAGGCGAGCTATCTCGAAGTTGACACCGACACCGGCTTCGTCAAGTTGCTGCGGCACTGGTGCGTCGAGGATTGCGGCACCATCATCAATCCGCAACTGGTCAACGAGCAGATTCGTGGCGGCGTGGTGCAGGGCATCGGCGCGGCTTTGTTCGAGCAATGCCTCTACGACGAGCGCGGGCAGATGCTCAACGGCAACATGGCCGATTATCTGGTGCCGATGGCGGTGGAAATGCCGGACATCGACTGCGGCCATGTCGTCTCGCCGACCGCCGATTCGGAACTCGGCGCCAAGGGCGCGGGCGAAGCCGGCACCGCCGGCGCGCCGGCCTGCATCATGAATGCGATCAATGACGCGCTGCGCCCGCTGGGGGCGCAGCCACTCACCGATATGCCATTCACGCCCGGAAAAATCCTGCGGGCGCTCGGCAAGGTCTAATCAGAACTTGATCAGATCGCTGCGCGTCAATATCGACTTGGCCGAGACCTGCGGCGCGGCAGTGAACGTGAACACCGTGCTGAATTCCGAATAGGGGTCGCGCGCCGACATGCCGTCGACCGGGATAATGGCCGACATCCCGCGGAACACCGCGCCTGAGGCCGTGAACAATACGGCGCCGTTCGCCGCCGTGCCGACGGCGATCACGGTGGTGATACCTTTGTCCTTGAGGATCTTTTCCAGATCGGTGCGCACGAATTTATCGGGACCCGAAAGCACGCTGGGCTCATCGGCCAGTGGCGCGACGTCCTTGAGGACATCCGCCGCCGTGGTATTGGCGATAAGGGTGTAAACGACCGGCATCTTGGCGGCGCGCGCGCGTTCGAGCAGAGTCTTCATCGCCGGCAAGGTTGCGAGGCAGCGGTCGTTCTTGCCGCAGTTGGCCGGCATGAAATCCAGCATCAAGAGCGCGGTGGTCTTCGGATCGACCGTCACCGGTTTAAGTTCTGGCGCGGCCGGTACTTTCACGCTCGCCCACTCGTCGACGATATTACCGGCCTGCGCCGGCAACGCGGTGGTCGCGACGAAGGTCAAAGCCAAAGCGGCGATTGAATTGCGCATCGTGAAATTTCTCCCAATAAAGTCGGACATCGAGGGCCCACATTTGCAGCCATGATGCGCAAAGCGGCACGGCCCTGTCAAAGGCTCGCACCCCGCTTGATGTAACACCGTCAACCGGCGCATTATTGCGTTGAACGGGCGGGAGCGTTGAAAGCGTCCGGCACGCAAGAAACGGTAAAAGGGATACGCGCACCATGAACATCAAGGTCGGCAGGGAAGCCGTCGCCGAAGCCTCCAAGAAGCTGTCGAACTGGGGCCGCTGGGGCAAGGAAGACCATATCGGCACGCTCAATCACGTCACGCCGCAAAACATCGTCGACGCCGCCAAATTGATCCGCACCGGCAAGGTGTTCGCGCTGGGCATGGCGCTCGACGCCACCGGCCCGCAGAACGGCCTGTTCGGCGGCCGCTTCAACCCGATCCACCAGATGCTCGCGACCGGCACCGACGCCGCCGCCGGCCGGCAGGACTGGAACAATCTGCGCTACGCCGATGACACGCTGATCCTCTGCGTGCAAGGCGCGACCCATTGGGACGCGCTGGGGCACATCTTCTACGAAGACAAGGCCTATAACGGTCACGACGCGCGGCTCATCGACTCCAAGGGCCTCGGCGTGCTCGGCATCGAGCATTCGCGCGACAAGATGGTGGGCCGCGGCGTGCTGCTCGATATCGCGCGCTTCCGCGGCGTTCCGTGGCTGAAAGACGGCGAAGGCATTTCCAACGACGAACTCGACAAATGCGCCAAGCAGCAGAATGTCGAAATCCGCAAGGGCGACTTCGTCATCGTCCGCACCGGGCAGATGGAGCGCTGCCAGTCCGAAGGCGAATGGGGCGGCTATGCCGGCGGCGATGCGCCGGGCGTCAAGTTCGAGAATTGCTACTGGTGCCAGGACAAGCAAGTCGCCGCGATCTGCACCGACACCTGGGGCGTCGAGGTGCGGCCGAACGAATGCAGCGGTCCCGGTCAGCCGAACCAGCCGTGGCATTGGGTCGTCATTCCGGCCATGGGCCTGTGCATGGGCGAGATGTTCGACGTCAAGGAACTGGCCAAGGACTGCGCCGACGACAAAGTCTATGAATTCTTCTTCTGCGGCCCGCCGCTCGTCATCACCGGCGGCACCGGCTCGCCGCTCAATCCGCAGGCGATAAAGTAATTAAACTTTCCCTCTCCCCGCCCTTGCGGGGAGAGGGTGCCGAGCAAGCGGCAGCGAGCGAGGCGGGTGAGGGGCCACTCACCGCGCGCAGAAATTCGAATAATGCCCCTCACCCGGCACGCATCTCGCCTTCGGTCGATGCGCGCCACCCTCTCCCCGCTTCGCGGGGCGAGGGAAGAAAGGAGACCTTCATGCCCCGTCACCTCAAGCGCGGAATGGATGCCGGCACAATCGAAGAAGCCGACGCCAAGGTGCGCCAGACCGTCGACGGTATTCTCGCCGAGGTCAAAACAAAGGGCGATCAGGCGATCCGCGACTATTCGAAGAAATTCGACAACTGGGCGCCGGAAAGCTTTCATCTGTCGCCGCAGGAAATAGAGCGCGCCATCGCGCAGGTGCCCAAGCGCGATCTGGAAGACATCAAATTCGCCCAGACGCAGGTGCGCAACTTCGCGCAGAAACAGCGCGACAGCATGCACGACATCGAGGTCGAGACTTTGCCCGGCGTCGTGCTCGGCCACAAACATATTCCCGTGAACGCCATCGGCTGTTACGTCCCTGGCGGGCGCTATCCGATGGTGGCGTCGGCGCATATGTCGATCGTCACAGCAAAGGTTGCCGGCGTGAAGCGCATCATCGCCTGCGCACCGCCATTCAAGGGCGGGCCGCATCCGGCCATCGTCGCCGCCATGCATTTCGGCGGCGCCGACGACATCTATGTGCTCGGCGGCGTGCAGGCCGTCGCGGCGATGGCGCTCGGCACCGAAACGATTCAGCCCGTCGACATGATCGTCGGCCCCGGCAATGCCTATGTGGCGGAAGCCAAACGGCAACTGTTCGGCCGCGTCGGCATCGACCTTTTGGCCGGACCGACCGAGACCTTGATCATCGCCGATGACTCGGTGGACGGCGAAATCTGCGCCACCGATTTGCTCGGGCAGGCCGAGCACGGCCCGACCTCGCCGGCGGTGCTGATCACCAATTCGGAAAAATTGGCGCGCGCCACCATCGCCGAAGTCGAACGCCTGCTGACCATCCTGCCGACGGCGGATGCCGCCGGCCAGGCGTGGAAGGATTACGGCGAAGTCATCGTCTGTGACAGCTATGAGGAAATGGTCGCGGAAGCCGATCGCGTCGCCTCGGAGCATGTGCAGGTGATGACGCGCGATCCCGATTTCTTCCTCGCCAATATGAAGAACTATGGCGCGCTGTTTTTAGGCCCGCGTACCAATGTCGCCTACGGCGACAAGGTGATCGGCACCAACCACACGCTGCCGACCAAGAAGAACGCGCGTTTCACCGGCGGGCTGTGGGTCGGCAAATTCCTCAAGACCTGCACCTATCAGAAGGTGCTGACCGACGAGGCCTCCGCCATGATCGGCGAATATTGTTCGCGGCTGTGCACGCTCGAAGGCTTCACCGGCCATGCCGAGCAGGCCAATATCCGCGTGCGCCGTTACGGCGGCCGCAACGTGCCTTACGGCGAGGCGGCGGAGTGAGCGTCGAACTCGCCCTAACACCGTCTTTTCGCCTCGACGGCAAACGCGCGCTGGTCACCGGCGCCGGGCGCGGCATCGGTCTCGCCGCCGCATCCGCGCTGGCCGACGCCGGTGCGCATGTCACCTTGGCGGCGCGCACAGTGTCCGAAATCGAGGAAGCGGCCGAGGCCATCCGCGCGCGCGGCCAGCAGGCCGAGGCGCTCACGCTCGACGTTACCGACATCGCCGCCGTGCGCGCAGCGCTCAGCCAGCGCGCGCCGTTTCAAGTACTGGTCAACAATGCCGGCATGAACCGGCCGGCGCCGCTGATCGACGTCAAGGTCGAGGACTTCGACGCCATCATGGGGCTGAACGTGCGCGCCGCCTTCTTCATGGCGCAAACGGTGGCCAAGCGGCTGGTCGACGAGAAGCTTGCCGGTTCGATCATCAACATCTCGTCGCAAATGGGCCATGTCGGCGCGGCGCGGCGCACGGTCTATTGCGCGTCGAAGCACGCGATGGAAGGCTTCACCAAGGCGATGGCCATCGAGATGGCGCCGCACAACATCCGCGTCAATTCGCTGGGGCCGACATTCCTTGAAACGCCAATGACGAAGCCATTCTTCGAGAACAAGGCATTCCGCGACGAAGTACTGTCGAAGATCAAGCTCGGCCGCCTCGGCCAGCTCGCGGAATTGACCGGAGCGATCGTGTTTCTCGCCGGCAATGCGTCGTCGCTGATGACCGGGTCGGCGCTGATGCTCGACGGCGGCTGGACGGCGGAGTGAGGCTCCTTATCCCATCCCCTGCGGGGGAGGGATAAGTTTAGAACAATTTCTTCAGCACTTGCGGATTGAGGCAACTGACCGGCGGCTTGCCTTCGATCAGCGCGATGCAGTTGTCGGCCACGACATTGGCCATGCCCTCGCGCAATTCGAGCACGCCGCTGCCGAGATGCGGCGTCAGCACGACATTGTCCATGGCGACAAGATCGGGCGACACCAGCGGCTCGAACTCATAGACGTCGAGACCGGCGCCGGCGATCTTGCCGGCCTTCAGCGCGCGCACCAGGGCCGCCTCGTCGATCACCGGCCCGCGCGCCG
Organism: Rhizobium sp. Q54; assembly: GCA_945861265.1. Classification (GTDB taxonomy): domain Bacteria; phylum Pseudomonadota; class Alphaproteobacteria; order Rhizobiales; family Xanthobacteraceae; genus Pseudolabrys. Next base: position 24,905 of record CAMAUC010000052.1, read on the forward strand.
TGTTGACGACGAAGGCGGTCTTCTTCATCTGCGCGAACTGGGCGTCGCTCATCAAATGGCGCGTTTCCGGCGCCAATTGCGGGTGCAGCGAGACGAAATCCGACTGCCGCAACACGTCCTCGAAACTGCCATAGGTCGCGCCGAATTTCTGCTCGTCTTCCGCAGGCAAGCGGCGCGGATCGCAATAAAGGATCTTCATGCCAAAGCCGCCCCCGCGGCGGGCCACCGCCTGACCAATACGGCCGAAGCCGACAAGGCCCAACGTCTTGCCGCTCACGGCGTAGCCGGCGAGATGGTTGGACTGCGAGCCGGGGTAAACGCCCTGC
>CAMAUC010000053.1 GCA_945861265.1 Rhizobium sp. Q54
TTCCCGCTGGCTACGTAACCACCGCCTTCGATCCGGTCTTTCAGCTTTCCGCCGACGGCAAATCATACGTGTCGGTTGGGTCCGACAGGCCAACCAAGCTGGCCGCGCCGGGCCTGCCGTTTTCACTTGTTTTCCGTGCCGAACCCGGCAGTGAAGATACGATTCTGGAGATCGCGGCGGCCTACGAAGCGGCCTCGAAACGCCGTGTTCCGCCGCCTGATTTTGGCCCACTCTAGGACTGGAATTGCTCCGCCGAGATCGGCGCAAACATTGTTCAGGCCGCCATAAACGGTATGTACGAAAAACCTCGTATGGGAGCGAATGTTGAATGCCGGGTTAGATTTTCTGTTACTGCACCAGAACTCTCTGTTCTTCCAAAATAATTCCTTGTTCTGCAGCGTAGGGAATTCGGCTATAAATCTCTGAGTTTGCTCCCATATCAGCGCCGAAAATTTCTTCAAATATTGCAATTCAAGGAGATACCCTGTTCTTTTCCCTGTTAGCAGGGAATTGAGCGGTGGAGACTGGTTCGACTGCGACTGCGTCCGCCACCAACGCATTCGCCGGATTTGCGGACACTTTATGAACGATTCAATTGCTGGGGCACAGAGCAATGGCGGCGGTCGATCGTGCGGCTAATATCGAGGACTTGCGTCGGCTCGCGTTGCGGCGTTTGCCACATTTCGTGGGCGACTACCTTGAAGGCGGCGCGGGCGACGGCGGCGGCATTCGACGCAACGTTGATGCGTTCCGCAAGTATCAACTATTGCCACGGGCCCTCGCTGAAGTAACGCCCGTAGATACGAGCGGTGAGCTGTTCGGCAAGAAATATGGAAGTCTGTTCGGTATTTCTGCCGTCGGCATTGCCGGAATCTACCGCCGCCATGCCGACGAATATCTGGCCGAAGCTGCGCGCGACGCCAACATTCCCTTCATTTTGTCAGGTGCGTCTCATGCAACGATCGAAACGATCGCGCGCATCGCTCCGGATCACACCTGGTACCAACTTTATGGCGCGCATTCGCCGGCGGTGACCGAGAATATGTTGGTCCGGGCGCGCGATGCCGGCGTCAAGGTTCTGGTCTATACCGTCGATTATCCTTTGGCGCCGCGATCGGAAGTGGTTTCGCGCACCGGTGTGTCGATGGCGACAGGTCCGAGCTTGCGCACATTTCCGCGCCATATTCTCGATGCGTTGCAGCATCCGTTTTGGACCGCCGATTATTTGCGCGGCGGTGGCTTACCGAAACTGGAGAGCTGGGCCGCATACGCGCCGGCCAGGAGCAGCGCCAAACAGATCGCGGCGTACTACGTCAAAAACTGGAACAACCCGCAGACCTGGCGCGATCTTGACCGTATTCGCGGCCTCTGGAAAGGCCCGATGGTGGTGAAGGGGCTGGTTCACGCGGACGACGCCTTGCGGGCGGTGCAGGCCGGCGCCGATGCCGTGACGATTTCGAATCACGGCGGCAATAAACTCGATTGCATGCAAGGCGCACTCGACTCGCTGGCGCAGGTGAGGGCGGGAGCGGGCCGGGACATTCGCGTATTTTTTGATGGCGGTATACGGCGCGGTAGCGACCTGATTATTGCCAAAGCAATCGGGTCCGATTTTTGCTTCACCGGCCGCGCGACGATCTATGGTGTGGCGGCCGGCGGCTTGCGCGGTGCAAGGCGCGCCATCGACATTCTGCAATCTGATCTGAGCTATACAATGGCGATGATCGGATGCCGGACGGTCGGCGACATCACGCGCGACCATGTGGTCGCGGTGCCGTTTTGACTAGTATACTCTCGCGTGGAACCCGGACATCAAGATTGGCCGGGAGATTGGCGTCCGGGTTTCCGATACGTTTCATGCGAGGAGACTGTTCTGAACAGAGCCCCTGTCACGGGTCTGCTCATTGCTAAACGCGCGGCGGTCGACGCCGCTCGTGAAACCACGCGCGATACTTCGTCATCTTTGCGCGCTGCGCGGACGGCGCAAGCCGCTTGCACGTCGATGCCTCGTCGCTTTTCGTCGGTGCGCCCCACCGCAACTCGACGCAGTCGTTCAAATTATACGCCATCTCGAGGTCCGCTACGCGGTCGAACACATCCTTTAGAGAGAGCGTCCACGCGGATCCATCGCTGCGCGTATAGGAAAACCTGCGCTGCGAAAGCTCCGACGCAAGCACGCCCTGCAAATCCGCCTTAACGTCAGCCACGCTCTTGTTCGGCATGGCGTATCTCTCGGGCCGCCGAGCGACGCGGTCTGGAAACTCACGCACCACATCGAGCGCGATCAAAAGACGCAAATCGCGGGACGGTGTCGCAAAATCTTCCCATGCGCTGTTTGTCTCGAAGATCGCCGCGCCGTCTGGCATGGTTGCTTCCCCGCGCCCGCTGGCCAGAAATTTTCGTCCGTTTTCGACCGAGGTCACACGGACCCTCACTTGTTCGTCGAGAGATGTGATGGCCTCCTTCATCGCGCGCAAAGGATCGAGCGGCGAGGGTGACATCACGTCGTCCATCCGGTCGTAGAAGTCTTCGACCCCCAGTCGCGCCTGATCGAGAGAAAAATCCGCGTATTGCGGGTTTTTCGCAATTTCATCATTGCTCAGTCGCCGAAGGTCACCCGACTTGCCGGCCACGATGGGCCGGAAGCGTTTGAATCCCGGACCGCCGAGCGCGGGATTCTGGGCGAACAGGAAGTTGCCGCGCCAGAACCGCTTGCGCGCCACTGTGCCGTCCGGCTGGCCATCGACCGCGAGAATGACTCCGGCCGCGCCGTCCGACTGCGGCACCCGTCGCACGATCATTAATATGTGCCCGTAAGGATCGGCATACACGGCCCCGGGGCGCAGGGTCTCCTGGCTGAGCGGCACGGGATAATAGTCGCCGTTGTTGTCACTCAACGCCGTTCGCGCCGAACCGGAATGGACGGCGCCCGCGAGCGTTCGCGTATAGTTGCCGAATGTTGCCGCGAGGCCGAGTCGCTTGGGTTCAGGGGCGCTGGGTGCGGCCGCTTCGGGCTCGCTCGGTGCGTCCGCCACAGGACCGCCGAGCACGCCGCCAAGAAATGTGATCGACCTGTTCGACGGCGGTGGGCTGGGCGCGGCCACGGCTTGCGGCGGGGGCGGCGGTGGCTCGGGATTCTGAATGCTGAACCACTGCGGGCAACGCGGCGCCTTGCCGCCGTCGCCGCGGCTGCACTTCGAATATCCAAACGGCAACGCCATCTTGAACGCGAAATACGCGCGCAGGAAGTACGGCAGGTCGGCGCAGTCGGGTCGAAGGACGATTTTCATCGTGTCTTCGCCGAGACCTAAATGGTTGAACAAAAAATTGCGCGACCGGTCGCGCAACACTTCATGCAAGGCCGGCCATGACGGCGTCGCATCCAGCGGGTCGTCGAAAAGCTTTTCGATCCATGCAGAAAACAGGTTTTCCGTCGCCCGATTCCAGGTGTTGTGAACGGGCCAGACATATCCCGCGGTCGCGCTCGGCGACGATGGCTTATCGGCGCGCACGGCGATATCGCGCGTGATCGTGCCGCACCCGGCCGGCGCGTGGTCACGCACAAGCCTGGCCCGCCAGGTCCCGGCATCCGGCGCAGCAACTTCGGCGAACCAGAAATAGGGCGGTCCGCCGTGGCGATCGATCGATCGGGCAGCGACCCGTCCGTCAGGTGCGATCAGCGACAGCTCGCCCTCGATTGCTTTCTCCGCGGCGAAAACGACGCGCAAAGGTGCGCCCTTCCACGGCGCGACAGGTGAAGGCAGGAAAGCGAGTTCGGCCGCACCGTCGCAGTTGCCAGGCGGATCCGCGGCCCGCGCATGTGCCACGGAGAACAACAAAGCGAGGGCCGCGCCGGCGATTGCCCACAAGGCGGCTGTAACGGTGACGACAGGATATCGGCGCGGTGGTACCAACGGAGTATCCTTCCCTGCTTCGCCCGCGATCGATTTATTATCGTGAAAAGCCCGGACTACCTCAACTGCAACAGCACGAACCATTTCCTGTCATTGAGCGAGCAGGAGGCCGTGTGACCCGCTGCGTCTGCCGTTCCCGTCGGCGGCCGCGGCAAGGACCAATGGGCTGCATCGCTGCAATTGCCGTGTTGCCGGGCCGAAAGCTTCAAGTTGCGGCGCAGGTTCAGCTTTCGGGCGGAGACGGCATGGTAGACGTTCCCGCTGATTATATACATTTTGTGCGCTCGGGTGTCGATATGCGCGATCACGTCGCAATGCGTGCGCCGCACCGAACGTGTGTCGGAATTGCTGGCGAGTTCCACGCGAATGCGCTCGCGCACCGCCGCGTCACTGGCGTCGGCGAGGGCGGGCTCGCGTTGATGGCAGATCAAGTCGCCAACGCGCGGTCTGGTGGTTGTGACCGGACACGCACGATAGATTTGCTTGCTGGCCGTGTTTGTCAGCTCGGCCGCGCTGGTCGCAAAAGCGTCGTAGATATAAGCGCGGTGGGCATTGGAAAAATGGAACCCATCCGCTGTGACGCCGGCCTGCCGTATGACGAAGCTGACAAAGGCCGCCGACCACGGCGTATCGATGACTGCGGCCCGCAGCGCCGCTTCGCGCAGGACTTCGCGCGCCACCGGATCGGAGGTGGCCTCGAGGGAGCGCAGCAGCGGACCGGCATCGACCCGCAATAGCCCGCCCGATTGGCCCTCGTCCATCGCGGTCGAAGCGTCGCGATAGCCGAGCGCTTCGATCATGTCCAAGGTGTCTTTGCCGTACAGCGCCCGCCAGTATTTCATCACCCGCCACCAGCCGAGATCGCCGAGGTTTGCCTGCGGGGCGCCAGCGAAATCTTTTTCCTGCTGCCCCTCGGTCAGGCCGAAGCGGAACAGCCGGCCGTTGGAATCGATCTGATGGCCGCCGAATTGGGTGAATTCGTCGATCGCTGTCCGGGCGATGCGCCGGCCAAGCTCGCTGGTGGGTTTCGCCGCGGTGGCGTCACAGGAAGATTGCACGGATTTCCAGAAAGACGCCGCGGTGCGGTCCGCCTGCGCGAAGGCTGGAGGCGCGGCCAGAGCGCTCGCCGCAATGACGCTTGCCGTAACGATGGCGCAGGCAAAGAGCCGCATAATTCCTCCTGGGCAGGAAAATAGCATATTGTAGTATAGTTTCGGCACTGGGTCCGCCACCAATGTCTTTAAAAAAATTGCGCATAGGCGCGATTAGCGGCCCGCTGGCGATGGAGGAAATCATGCCGAATGCGACGCGGCTTCCGGCCGGCGGTGTCTTTCTCGGACGCGCGCAAGTCGCCGGTATTGCGCATCCGCTGGTCGTCACGGTGCGCGGCGACGTTGTCGTCAATATCACCAGCCGACGCGCCCCGACCGTCAGCGACATCTATGAAATGAGCGACCCGGCCGGCTATGTCGGTGCGGCCGCCGGAGAGGCGATCGGCGGCCTCGACGACATCGCAACCAACAGCCTGGCCGCCGTGCGCCAGTCGACGGTGCCGGTGCTGCTGTCGCCGGTCGATTTGCAAGCCATCAAAGCCTCGGGCGTCACTTTTGTCGTCAGCCTGCTGGAGCGCGTCATCGAGGAGCAGGCGCGCGGCTCGGCGGAGAAGGCGGTCGCTATTCGCAACGACATCGCCGAACTGATCGGTCACGATCTGTCAAAGCTCAAGCCGGGCTCGCCGGAGGCGACGAAGATCAAGGCGAAGCTGGTCGAACGTGGCGCCTGGTCGCAATATCTCGAAGTTGGCATCGGTCCGGACGCGGAAATCTTCACCAAGTGTCAGCCGATGTCGTCGGTCGGTTTCGGCGCCGATGTCGGGCTGCTGCCGATCTCGACCTGGAACAATCCGGAGCCGGAAATCGCGCTGGTCGCGTCAAGCGCCGGCCGCATCGTCGGCGCGACGCTCGGCAACGACGTCAACTTGCGCGACGTCGAGGGCCGGTCGGCGCTGCTGCTCGGCAAAGCCAAGGACAACAATGCATCGGCGTCGCTCGGTCCGTTCATTCGGCTGTTCGACGGCGGTTTCACCATCGATGACGTCAGGAACGCCGAAGTCCACCTCAGCGTCGAAGGCGAGGATGGCTACCGCCTCGAAGGTTCAAGTTCGATGGCCGAGATCAGCCGCTCGCCCGAAGAACTGATCGCCGCGGCCATAGGCCCGCATCATCAGTACCCGGACGGCATCGCGCTTTACCTCGGCACCATGTTCGTGCCGTCGAAGGATCGTGGCGTCGCAGGACAGGGCTTCACCCACCATATCGGTGATGTCGTGACGATCTCGTCGGAAAAATTCGGCGCCCTCGTCAATCGCGTGCGTCTTTCGCCGGATTGTCCGCCATGGGACTATGGCGTCCGCGCGTTGATGAAGGATCTTGCCGCTGCCAATTTGCTCTGACTTTCACCTGCCGCCGCCCTGGCGGCATGACGTTAGAGCGTTTTCGAGCGAAGTGGGCACCGGTTCGCGTAAAGAAAACGCGGCAAAACTAGAGGCTCTAGCCGTCGCGGCCCAATAATGCATGGATGTCCTTCCGCGTCAGCAGGTTCTCGAAATAGCTGATGGTCCGGGCCAGACCCTCCGCGATCGGGACTTTCGGCGACCAGCCGAGCAATTCGTTGGCGCGCGAAATGTCCGGCCGGCGTTGCTTCGGATCGTCCTGCGGCAGCGCGCGATGCACAATGCGGGAGGGCGAGCCGGTCATGTCGATGATTTTCGCCGCCAGTTCCGCCATGGTGAATTCGTCCGGATTGCCGAGATTGACCGGCCCCGTCACGGCGTCGCCGGTCGCCATCAGGCGGATGATGCCGTCGATCATGTCGTCGACATAGCAAAAGGCGCGGGTCTGCAATCCGTCGCCGAACAAAGTGATGTCCTGCCGGGTCAGCGCCTGAACGATGAATGTCGAGACGACCCGGCCGTCATTTGGATGCATCCGCGGTCCGTATGTGTTGAAAAGCCGCCCGACCTTGATCGGCATGTTGTGCTGGCGGCGATAGTCGAAGAACAAGGTCTCCGCGCAGCGCTTGCCTTCGTCGTAGCAGGACCGCGCGCCGATCGGATTGACGTTGCCCCAGTATTCCTCGGTTTGCGGATGCACGGTTGGATCGCCGTAAACTTCAGACGTCGAGGCCTGGAATATTTTGGCTTTGCAGCGCTTGGCGAGGCCGAGCATATTGATCGCGCCGACCACGCTGGTCTTGGTCGTCTGCACCGGATCTCGCTGGTAGTGAACGGGCGAGGCCGGGCAGGCCAGGTTATAAATCTCGTCGACCTCGATATAGAGCGGCAGGCAGACATCATGCCGGATCAACTCGAAATGCGGGTGACCTTGCAGATGGCCGACATTGAGATGGGCGCCGGTGAAAAAATTATCGACGCATATGACATGCGCGCCGGTTTCCAGCAGGCGATCGCACAGATGCGAGCCGAGGAATCCGGCGCCTCCGGTCACCAATATGCGCCGCTCTAGATGCATTTTTCCCAAAGTATGCAGTTCGCCTGAAGGTTACAGTATCAGGTATGCGCACGCAATGAGAGTTGCTTTTGTCGCTGCCGGCGATGGCGGCTTCGGGCGCCGGGCGCCGGGCGCCAGGCCCAGCTTCCGCTCAACCGTCGTAAGAGCCCCGCATTGACAGGGGCGGCATTAGTCGCAAGGTTTCCGTCACTTCCAGCCGGACAATTGAGGATGCCATGCCGCTATCACAGGCCGATGCCGACTTCCTGCGCTCGATCGATACACCGACCGTCTGCAATATCGTCGAAATGGTCGCCCCCGAGCTGCGCGGCCATGGTTACACGACGCGGCACCTGCATTGCCCGTTTCCCGATCTGCCGCCGATGCTGGCTTACGCCAAGACCGTGACGATCCGCGCCAAGGATGCGTTCGGGCTCGGCGATGCCGGCTACATGAGCAAGCGCATGGATTATCTCGACTACATCGCCGCGGCGCCGCAGCCGAGCGTCGTCGTGATCCAGGACCTGGACGATCCGGCCGGTTACGGTGCGTTCTGGGGCGAAGTGCAGTCGAACGTGCACAAGGCGCTTGGCTGCATCGGCACCATCACCAATGGCTCGGTGCGCGACATCCCGCAAATCGCCCCGGGCTTCCAGATGCTTGCCGGATCGATTTCGCCGTCGCACGCTTATGTCCACGTCGTCGATTACGGGCGTGACGTCACGGTGCATGGCATGCCGGTGACCAGCGGCGATCTCATCCACTTCGATCGCCACGGCGCCATCGTCGTGCCGGTCGACAAGATCGGCGCGATGCGCGCTGCGCTCGACAAATTGTTGAAGACCGAGGCGCGCATCATCGACGCGGCGAAAGCACCCGGCGCCGATGTCGCCAAGATCAAGGCGGCGATACGCGGCTGAGATGCTAGGAAGCTTTTTGCATTAACGCCAGAAGGCCGGCCAGCAATTGGCGCGGGTTCGGCGGGCATCCACGAATTGTCAGATCGACCGGCAGCACGTCCTTGACGCCGCCGGCGATCGCGGCGCTGCCTGAAAAAATCCCGCCATCGACGGCGCAGCCGCCGATGGCGACGACCCATTTCGGATCGGGCATGGCCTCGTAAGTGCGCAGCAAGGCCTCGCGCATGTTCCGCGTCACCGGCCCGCTCACCGTCAGCACGTCGGCATGGCGCGGCGAGGCCACAAAACGCAGGCCCAAGCGTTCGAGATCGTAAAAGGCATTGCTCAGGGCGTGCAGTTCGAGCTCGCAGCCGTTGCAGGAACCGGCATCGACATGACGGATGGACAGGGATCGGCCGAGCCGCGCGCGCGCGGCCCGCTCGACGCTTTGCGCCAATTCCGCGAGTGCCGTTTCATCGACTGGCGGCGCCTTTTCGGTGAGCGGCCCGCGCAACAAACTTTCGATCATGGTCTTGCGCATTAAAGATCGTGCCCCGCGTAAGAGCAATTGAACGACTTATTGCACAGCGGAAAGTCGGCGACGATATTGCCTTCGACGGCGGTTTCCAGCAGCGGCCATTGGAACCACGACGCATCGCGCAAGTGACAGCGGGCGACGTGGCCGCTGTCATCGAGGCGCAGCCACACCAGAACGTCGCCGCGGAAGGCTTCGGTCATGGCAAACCCTTCACCAGCGCCGGTTGCCGGGCGATCGCTCATGATTGCGCCATCCGGGAGAGAATCGATGATCTGCTCGACCAGACCGAGGCTCTGTTCGACCTCGCGAATGCGAATCCAGACCCGCGCATTGACATCGCCGGCGGTCAGCACCGGCACATCGAACTTGAGCGTGTCATAGGGCGCATAGCCGGGCCGCCGGCGGGCATCAAAGTCGCGGCCCGAGGCGCGGCCGATATAGCCGCCGGCGCCGAACTGGCGCGCGTATTCCGGCTTGACGATGCCGGTGGTGACGGTGCGGTCCTGCAGCGAGGCGGTGTTGTCGTAGAGTGCGGTGAGATGCGGAAACACGCGACGCACCTCGGCCAGCAGCACCCGCAGTTGCGTCACGCCATCCTCGCATATGTCGCGCGCGACGCCGCCCGGCACGATAACATCCATCATCAGGCGGTGGCCGAAACAGGTTTCGGCCGCCCGCAAGGTCAGTTCGCGCAGAATCCCACACTGCGCATGCATCAGCGAGAATGAGGCATCGTTGCAGATCGCGCCGATGTCGCCGAAATGATTGGCAAGGCGCTCCATCTCGGCCATCAACGCGCGCAGATAAATTGCGCGCGGAGGGGCTGCGACCTTCAGCGCCATCTCGGCGGCAAGTGCGAAGGCAAAGCCGTAAGCGACTGTCGAGTCGCCCGAGGCACGCGCGGCCAATTTCGTAGCCTTGTCGAGCGGCGCGCCCGCCATCAAGGCTTCGATGCCCTTGTGGACATAGCCAAGCCGCTCTTCCAGCCGCACCAAAAATTCGCCATTGGCGGTGAAGCGGAAATGCCCCGGCTCGATGATGCCGGCATGGACGGGCCCGACCGCGATCTGGTGCAGCGCTTCGCCCTCCGCGCCAAGGAATTCGTAAGGCGCAGCGGTGTGAGCGAGCCATGGCCGCGTGTCGCTGGCGCCGATCGCGTCCAGCCTATGCAGATCGCGAATGGCGCGTTCGAGGCGGATGGCCGGCGGATGTTTGACGCCGACGGTAGGGTACTGGTTGTGGCGACAGACATAAGTGATGATGTTGATGTCGCCGCTGGCCTCGTCGAGCGTGGCCATTTTCACCTCCGGCGGATCAGCCCACAGGCTGAGCAGCGTCAGGCTGCCCCCGGCCAGGCGGTCGATCGCCACCAGCCAGCCGTCTACTTTTACGGTTGTCTGCGAGAGGATCATCCCAACAACCTCGCGACATTCTGGAATCCGGTCACCAGAGCCGGCGGCATATAAATGCCGGCGGCAAAAACGATGGCGAGATGGGCAAACATCGGCACGTAGGACGCCTGCGCCGGGGCGTTCGAGCCGCGCGGTTCGCCGAAGGCAATCGTGTTGAGTTTGATGAACAGGCCGCCAAGCGCGACCAGAATGGCGATCACCAGGATCAGCACCAGCCAGGGCGCGCGGGCGAATGTCGAGCTGACCACCAGGAATTCGCTCATGAAGATGCCCATCGGCGGCAGGCCGGCAATGGCGACGACGCCGGCGACCAGCCCCCAACCGAGCACCGGATGGCTGATCGTCAACCCGCCGATGTCGGCGATCTTCTGCGTTCCTTTAATCTGTGCGATGTGACCGACCGCGAAGAAGATCGCCGACTTGGTCAGCGAATGCATCGTCATGTGCAGCAGCCCGGCGAAGTTGGCCAAAGGTCCGCCCATGCCGAAAGCGAAGACGATGATGCCCATGTGTTCGATCGACGAATAGGCAAACATGCGTTTGATGTCGCGCCGCCGGTACAGCATGAAGGCGGCGAACACCGCCGAGATGAGGCCCATCGTCACCATCAGCGGTCCGGGCGCGATGGCGACGGGATTAAGCGCCAGCAGCATCTTGAAGCGCAGCAGCGCATAGAGCGCGACATTGAGCAACAGCCCGGACAGCACCGCCGATATCGGCGTCGGGCCTTCGGCATGAGCGTCCGGCAGCCAGGCGTGCAGCGGCGCCAGGCCGACTTTGGTGCCATAGCCGAGCAGCAGGAAGACGAAGGCGACATTGAGCAGATCGGGATCGAAACTTGCCGCCTTGGTCATCAGGATGGTCCAGACCATGGCGTCGGGGCCTTCGCCGATCACCGGCCGCGCCGCCATGTAGACGAGAATGGTGCCGAACAAAGCCAGTGCGATGCCGATGCTGCCAAGGATGAAGTACTTCCACGCCGCTTCCAGCGCCTCGTGCGTGCGGTAGATGCCGACCATCAGCACGGTGGTCAGCGTTGCGAGTTCGATCGCCACCCACATCAGCCCGATATTGTTGGCGGTGAGCGCCAGGTTCATGGCGAACATCAGCACCTGATACATGGCGTGATAGAACCGCACATGGTTCGGCTTCAGTCGGCCGGTTTCGATCTCGTGACCGATATAGCTGGCGCTAAACCCGCTCGTGGTGAAAGCCACGAAAGCAGTCAGAACGATGAAGACCTTGTTGAGGTCGTCGACCAGCAGATAACGGCCCGATTCAGGTTCGACGACGAACAGCGATGCGGCGGTCAGGAACGTCAGGAACGCCGCCAGCATGTTCAGCCGCGACGTCAGCCTGTAACCGGGCAAGGCGGCGAGCAACCCTGCCGACAAAGCCGGGATCAGCAGGACGCCTTCGAGCGCGTCGATCGTCATCGCTGCTCTCCGCGAAACCGGTCCATCGCCTGCATGTCGACTGTGTCGAAACGTTCGCGGATGCGGAACAGGAAGATGCCGATGACGATGAAGGCGATCAGCACCGAGAAGGCGATGCTGATCTCGACGACCAGAGGCATGCCCTTGGCCCCGGTTGCCGCCAGCACCAGTCCATTTTCAAGCGACATGAAGCCGACCACCTGGCTCACCGCGTTGCGCCGCGTCACCATCATCAGCATGCCGAGCAGCACGACCGACAGTGCAAAGGCGAGATCCTCGCGCGCCAACGGATCGGCGCCGGAGGTGACGCGCAGCATCACCACCATCGACAGCGCCACCAGGCATATACCGAGCAGCATGGCCAGCCCGACGCCGAAGACATTCTCGATTTCGCGGTGAATGCCGAGTCGAATGACGATCCGGCGCAAGGCCACCGGTATGACGATGGCCTTGAACACCAAAGCGATGATCGCGGTGATGTAGAGATGCGGCGCATCCTGCACATAAGCCTGCCAGGCCACCGAAAGGGCCAACACGAAGGCATGCAGCGCGAAAATGTTCAGCAGCGCCGACAGCCTTTGCTGATAAAGCTGAATGAAGCTCACCAGCACCAGTGAGCCGGCCAGCATATGCGCGATGTCGAAGGTGATGCCCTGCATCTAAAAGCTCCTCGAGACGAAGCGCAGCAGCGTCGCCAGCAGCGCCAGCATCAAGGCGGCGCCGAGAAACTCCGGCACGCGGAAAACCCGCATCTTGGCGATCGCCGTTTCGAAGACTGCGAGAAATGCGCCGAGCACCCCGAGTTTTCCGATATAGGCGGCAACGCCGATGAGGATCGGTACGGCGGCGACGATCGCCGGGCTGATGCCCCAGGGCGCGAACAGGCAGGCGATCAGCGACACATATAAGAGCAGCTTGAGCGAGGCGGCGAGTTCGATCAGCGCCAGATGGCGGCCGGAATATTCCAGCACCATCGCCTCGTGCACCATGGTGAGCTCAAGATGCGTCGCCGGGTTATCGACGGGAATGCGCGCGTTCTCGGCGACGGCGACGATGACCAGCGCGATCAACGCGAGTCCGAGCGAGACGCGCAAGCCGACTTCGGCCGAGTTCATGAAGGCGGCCATGGTCGACAACTGTGTCGAGCCGGCGATCAGGGCGATCACGAATACGATCATCAGCATCGCCGGCTCGGCCAGCGACGAAATCATCACCTCGCGGCTCGATCCGATGCCGCCGAAACTGGTGCCGGCGTCCATGCCGGCCAGCGCCAGAAAGAACCGCGCGCTGCCGAGGACGGCGATGATGGCAATCAAATCGGCGGTCCACGAAAACATCAGGCCGCTGCGGAAGGTTGGTACCAGTGAGGCGGCGACCCAGGTCGCGGCGAAAACAAGATAGGGAATGACGCGGAACAGCCACGAGGCATTGTCCGCCAGCACGACATCCTTGCACATCAACCGCAACAGGTCGCGATAGGGCTGCAACAAAGGCGGGCCTTGCCGGCTCAAGAGCCGCGCCTTCACCTTGCGGACAAAGCCGGTGAGCAGCGGCGCCATCAGCAGCACCAGCAACATCTGCGCGCCCTGAAGGGCGAAATCGTAGATCACGGCCATGTGGCGAGCACCGTGAGCAGGATGACCAAAGCCGCGAACACCAGAGTGAGGTAGCTGCGGATGGTGAGGAACTGAAGATAATTCAGGCGCTCTGCGATATTTCCGACCGCGGTTGCGATCGGTGCATAGAGCGTATCCCAGATCAGGTCACGCAACTGCACGGTCAAAGTCGCCGGCGCCCTTGAGCCCGGCGGCGGCATCGTGCCGATCTCGCGGGCGCGGAACACCAGGCTGCCGAAGACGCGGCGGATCGGCTGCGCGAAACTGGAGGCTGAATATTGCGTCAGCGGGCTCGCGTCCGGATAGCCGCAGCCCCAGGCTGGACCGCGACGGATCTTGTCGGAGGCAAAACGGTGAATCGCAAAGGCGGTGGCCGTGCCAGTGATGACCATGAAGGCGAAGACCAGCAGCCCGTTATAAGAACTGCGGCTTTCCGCGATCGGCACGATGGACATCCACTCGGCGCCGGTCTGCACCGGCATGCGTGCGCCGGCGAGCACCTGCACCACCGGCGCCAGCGCGTCGATGAAGATGCCGGGCAGAATGCCGGCGATCAGGCAGGTGGCGGCGAGCGCGTACATCGCGGCCAGCGAATTGGTGTCGGTTTCCTGCGCGGCAGCGGCTTCGCTTGATCGCGGCCGGCCGAGGAAGACGATGCCGAAGGCGCGCACGAAACAGGCGGCGGCGAGTGCCGCCGAAAGCGCGAGCAACGCGCCGACCGCCGGCACCATCAGCTTCAAGCCCCAGGACGGCAATTGCGGCGACAGCAGGATCGCCTGGAAGCTGAGCCATTCCGAGACAAAGCCGTTGAGCGGCGGCAGTGCCGAGATCGCCGTGCAGCCGATCAGGAAGACGAAGGCGGTTTGCGGCATGCGATGGATCAGGCCGCCGAGCTTTTCCATGTCGCGCGTGCCGGTCGCTGTCAGCACGCTACCGGCGCCGAAGAACAGCAGACTCTTGAACAGCGAGTGATTGAACACATGCAACAGCGCCGCGGTGAGCGCCAGCGCGGCGGCGACATCCATGGCATAAGCCTTGAAGGCCAGCGCCAGGCCGAGCGAGGCGAAGATCAAGCCGATATTTTCGATGGTCGAATAGGCCAGCACGCGCTTGAGGTCGCGCTGCATCAGCGCGTAGAGGACGCCCATCACCGCGGTGACGCCACCGAGCGCCAGAACGACCAAGCTCCACCACCATTGCGGGGCGCCGAGCAGATCGAAGGCGATGCGGATGAAGCCATACACCGCGACCTTGGTCATGACGCCGCTCATCAGCGCCGAGACGTGGCTGGGCGCAGCCGGATGCGCCAGCGGCAGCCAGGCATGCAATGGCACGAGGCCTGCTTTCGAACCGGCGCCGATCAGCGCCAGGATCAGCACCAGCGCCGCCGTCGAAATCGTCGGATGCGCGGCGCGGATCGCGTCGAAGGCGTAAGCGCCGTCGCCGCCGGCCATCAGGCCGAAGGCGAGCAGCAGCGTCAACGTGCCGAAGCTCGCCATCAGCAGATAGACATAACCGGCGCGCATATTTTCAGCGCGACGATGATCGGCGATTACCAGTGCCCAGGACGACAGCGACATCAATTCCCACGACAGCAGAAAGCTGAAGGCGTCGTCGGCCAGCACCACCAGGTTCATCGCTGCCAGATAGAGCGGAAAAAACGGCAGCACGCGCTGCGGCGCTTCCTCGTGGCGGCCGTAACCGAGCGCGAACAGGCTGGCGGCGGCGGCGCCGAGATTGACCACGACGAGGAAAAACGCCGACAGCGGATCGATACGGAAATGCGCGCCGAGCCACGGCAGGCCGAGCGGCAAAGTGATCGTCGAGGCAGCCGGTTGTTCGAGCAGGCTGTGCAACGCCACCAGGAACATGACCAATGTAACGATCAGGCAGGCGCCATAGACAAAGCCGGTCGCGTTCGGCTTCCCGCTCAGCGCAATCGCGATGGGGGCGAGCGCCACCAACGTCAGCACGCCAAAGAGCGCGACGGTCACCATCATCGCCCCCGCCGGCCGTGCCGGTGTGTCTGGCGCGTCATCATTTGAGCCGAACCCCGCGGCCGCCACCGCTCGAGGCGGCACCTTCGCCGATCAATTCAACGCCGTTGGTGGCCAGCGCGTCGACCAGCTTCATCAGCGAATCGACATTGCCGCGTACCACGCCGTCGCTTGATTCCATGCGCTGGATGGTCGGCAAGGACAGGCCGGCCGCTTTTGCCAGCGCGCGCTGGTCGAAGCCGAGCAGGGCGCGGGCCGCACGCATCTGCGTACCCGTTATCATTTAAAAAACATCATAATAGATACTTTCAAAGTACCTATTGAGGGATACTACGGGAAAAGAGTGAATTCAAGGGGGCAAAGCATCTCAGCCGCCGCGTCTAACCCCGCCTCTTCGCCTCCAGCTTCTTCGCGATCCTGTCCATGTCGACCACCATGCGCTCATGCGTGCCGTTGCCGATTTCCTCGATCTCGTCGCGGGCGCTGACGGTGAACTCGATGCGGCGGCCGTCGACTTTGGTGACGGTAGCTTCGGCGGTAACGACGTGGCCGGCCGGCGTCGCCGATAGATGGCGCACATTGACCAGCGTGCCGACGCAGCTTTCGCCCGGCTCCAGATAGTCGCGCACCGCGTTGAGCGCGGCATTCTCCATCACCGTGATCATCATCGGCGTGGCGAACACTTTCGGCAGCAGCGCGTCCTTGAACTGGTTGGCGAGATGCGCCGGCGTCACGCGCAACGTATCCTTGCCTTTGGCTCCCACCGGGATCGGTCGCATGGCTCAACTCTCCATTCGTGGCACGTGGTTGATCGCCGGCGCGAGAATGACGAGGAGGATACCGCAGAGCGCGATCGGCAAGAAGGCCATGGCGGCGATCCCGGTGAGGTCCCACAAGGCGCCGCTGATCACCGGCACGATCACCGCGCAGCTATAGCTGATGGTGAACATCGCCGCGGTAACGCGGTGAACGTCGTCGGGCGGGGCTAGCAGCGGCGGCAGCGCCAGAACCAGAATAAGAATGCCGGCGGCGGCGAAGCCGGCGAACGCCGCGGCCGCCACGATCCAGAGGCCATTGCCGAAGACGATGCCGCCGGTCGCCAGCAGGCAGACGATGCCGCACGCGACATAGGGCCAGGCCTTGCGCTCGAGCCGGCCGGCGACCGCCAGCAGAATGAACGAGGCCGGCAACTGGCCGAGATTGAGCGCGGTCAGCGCCGCGCTGATCCATTCATCCTGACCAATGCTGCGCAAGTAGTCGGGGATGAAAGCATTGGTCGAGAAATACACGGCGTTGACGGTGCCGAGCATGATGCCGAGACGCCAGATCAGCATGTTGCGCCAGTCCGGCCACCATTTGCGGCGAACCGGCGCGCCGCTAGTCGATGCCGCGCGCGGCGCCAGCGCCATCACGATGAGCGCGATGACGACCACCGGCACACTCCAGAACACGAAGCCCCATTGCCAACTGCCGCCGACGAGCGGCAGCACCAGAACCAGCATCAAGGCAACGGGCAGGATTTCGCCGACCAGCAGGCCGTTGGTGTAAACCGCGGTGGCAAAGCCGATGCGGTTCGGCAGCCAGGCGCGCACCGCGGTCGGCATGGTCACCTGCATGATGGCGACGCCGCCGGCCATGGCGACGGTCATGGCATAAAGCCACAGCACGTCCGGCATCAGCCCGCGCAGGGCGCCCCCGATGGCGGTGACGAGCAATCCGATAATCAGCGCCGCGCGCACGCCGAGCTTGGCGATCAACAGCGAGCCCGGCACGGCGGCAAGGGCGAGCAGCATCGACGGCAGGCCGGTGAGAACGCCGACCTGGGTGGCGCTCATGTTCAAGTCGTCATGAATCGCCGGAATGACCGGCGGCACTGCCAGCACCGTCAGGCGCAGGGCGTTGCCGGCGAGCCACAGCAACAAAAGCGAGGTCAAAAACCGTTCGCGCGGCGAGGCGCCGCCGGCCGTCAAATCCGATGTTCCCGGCATTTCCACTGTCTTTTCTTATTGGTATCAGGGACGCGGGTTAACATAGACTGCGGCGATGGACCAATCGTCATTCGGGAATACCAGGGTTTACGCGATCGGCGATATTCACGGCCGGCTCGATCTTTTGCAGCGGGCGATCGACGCCATTGGCCGCGATATCGAAGATCATGGGCCGGAAGCGGTGACGGTGACGCTTGGCGATTATGTCGATCGCGGCCCGGCCTCGCGCCAGGTGCTCGACCTTCTCGCCGGCAATCCTTTTCCGACGCCGCACGTCGCGCTCAAGGGCAACCATGAGGCCGTGTTTACGGGCTTCCTCGAAGCCGGCGCCGGTGGCGATCATTGGCGCAAATTCGGCGGTCTCGAAACCCTGCACTCCTACGGCGTTCCGGTCGCCGATGTCATGATGGGCCGAGCCTTCGACGTGGCGGCGGAACGGCTGCGCGCCGCGCTGCCCGACGCGCACCGCGCTTTTCTGACCTCGCTGCGGACCTCCTACACTCATGGCGGCTATTTCTTCTGCCATGCCGGCGTGCGACCGGGCGTTGCCTTGGCTCACACGCGATCAGATGGATCTTGATCTGCCAGTCGGCATTATCAAGCAACTGGACGTTGCTTTCGCACCGGAAAACTACGATCCCGAAGGTTATTCTGGCGGCGACCGCAGCGGTGGCCGCTCCTCGTCTTCACTGTCGAATACCACATGGCACGCCATTCTAGCCGGCGGCGCCGGCTTGCAGCCCGACGTGTTTTTCAACGATGCCGCAACGCAATCGAGCATCCTTGCCGAAATGCAGAAGATCGGCGGCTACACGGCCTATCGCCGTATCGGCTCCATCCTGCGCGAGAGCGGCGGCATAGTTGGCTTTAAACAGGATGGTGATCGGTTCCGCAGAACCACGCTGATAAATAGCGTTGATACGACTAACCCAGGAACTTCCGCAGTAACGGCTACGCTGCACGTTCCTTTGCTCGACGGAATACTCGCAAGAATTGCCGTTGGCGGTCACAACGTAACGACCAACGGCGTTTATATTCTCGTCACGGCACTGGACGAAACAGACACGACCCCAACAATAGCCCTGAACACCATCGCTTCGCCAGCTGCGACAATCTGGAACAACGTCGAAAAAGAAGTGAAAGTAAACAGTTCCGCGCAGATTCGCTATCGCTTCTCTATAAGCGGAGCGAGCGACCGAATTGTTATCAACTCGCTCGGCTGGAACGACACGCGCGGGCGCAATTCATAAATGCCTACAGCTTGTGGACTGCCTGTAATAAGCAAGCATGTTTGCAGCTAGTTTACCAGCAGGAAACGCCTAACGATTTAGGGTTTTTACGCGCGACACTTGCTACCTGGCCGGGTGGCCCTATAATTGCCGGATGCGCCTTCTCAAAACCTCGTGCCCGATATACGACTGGCCGTTTTCTTCAGCATTTGAAGCGAATTACGTCACATGCACGTCATACGGCTCGATCCGCCGGAAGGAGAAAAAAACACAAAAGTTCTTGCAGGATTGCACCGACGAACATTATCGACACCGTGACGCTTTATGTGTCCCGCCGGTCGCAAACTACCCAGGCGCGCAGATTGAACGGGACTTCCTGACCTCTTGCGGATGCACGGGCGGCACCGCACTTGATATCGGCGCCGGCAACGGAAACTTCCTCGCGCTGCTCACTCAAATGGGTTTTGACTGTCTCGGCATCGAACCAAATCCGCCCAGAGCCGCGGTCGTTCGCGACGCGGGCTTGCGCGTCTTGGAGCGGTGATTTGACCGCGCCACGATGGCGACGATCCCGCTCGATAAATTCGACCTCATATCGATGCGCGCCAGCATCTGTTATTTCGACGATGTGGACGAAGCCGTGAAACTTAGCTTGGAGCGCCTAAGCGAAAATGGCGCGATCTATATCCGCATTCTTTTTGCCGACAGCCCGTATTTTAGGTTTCGTGTCGGTACGATCGCAGGCCGGGTCAGCGATGCATGCACCGTGTTGATGAGCGAAAAAGCGCTTTTGTCATTCTTGAAGACGAAGGGGCTTGATGTAGTCGCCAAGCACGACGTTCCCTATCCGGTGCATGAAATTCTATACGCTTGGAAAATTCCAGCATTTCTAAGACGGCTCGTTATGCCGCTGCTCAATCGTTTTGTTATGCCGAAGTTTGCGCCGGACTATTCGCTGATTGTGGCTACCCGTAATACGCCAGCATGTTAGCGGACAAGGCATCTTTGATGGTGTCATTCGGCACGGCGTCAAACATCGATGGCAGAAAACTCGAAAGCGGAAGTGTTGGTAGATATCATCACTGGCATACGGCTTATGTTGGCGAAGTCGCGAAAAGTTGGTTTAGACCCGGTAGTCTACCGACTTGAGGCCGCTGCAATGGAAGCTGAGCACCTAGCGACTAGAGTGCTTCCGGCCATGAATTCTAAGCCGACAAAATAAGCTTTTGCACCAGTTACCCTACTAGTCGCTCGACGGCATGGACGTAGTTCTTACCGTCGACATGGCTATGTCGCCAGTGATCCAGACAGCACCGCCGAGGGCGCCAATAGCGAAGGCAGTCAGTCCGAAAAGGATCGAAACGATCAGGCCGTCGCCTGCGGCAAGTCCGGCATAAGTAAAGGCAACGATCATGCTGCTTTCACGTACACCCCATCCTGCAATTGAAATCGGGATCGTAGAAATCAGGATTACCGGCGGGATCATATACAGCAATAAGGTAAAGCTAGCTGATGCTGTGACAGACTGGGCAATGCACCAGATTGATGTGATCGTCAGCAGATGAATAGCAAAAGAAATGATGGCAATTGAAGTCGCTTGCTGCGGCGATTGCATCAATTGTCGCGCCGTGCGCGACACTTCGACCAGATGACGCGTCGGCGCCCAAAGCTTCAGCAGGGGTAGTCGAAGAACTCCAATAATGATGAAGATGAATGCGCCAGCAATAGCCCCCGCGCCTATTAATAACAGGATCACCTGAGCAATGGGGTCCTGCAGCAAAGTTAGCGTCCACGGCAGGCATCCAATAACGATAATGGCAAGCGCAACAATTCCTGCGACGCGATCGATCATGACCGAATAAGCAGCGCTCGCCCAACCACCGCCCCCCCGCGCGAGCAAAATCACGCGCGCAGCATCGCCGCCGATGGTCGAAGGCAAAACCTGGTTGAAGAAGGCGGCGACGAAATTGATCCGTACCGCCGCGCGCTGTGTCAGCTTCGCGCCGCATCCAAGTGCAATCGCTCGCCACCGCAGCGCCTGCAAAGCCACCTGCGCCGCCTGTAGCGAAAGAGCGGCGATAATCCAACCAACATTGAGCCGGCTAAGGCGTTCTCCAAGCGCGGCGAGATTGACCGTACGCAGTGAAACGTAAAGGAGCAAAAGTGAAATGATTACTTTGAGCAACAATAATAGTAGACGTCGCATAGAAGTATAATTCCTCGCATTTTCAGGAGCGGCCGGATGGACTCGTTGGTCACGGCGATATGCGGCCCAACGTCACCTTATATATGAAGGATTTGCCAGAAACAGGTGGGAGCGGCTCAACGACCCAAAACTGCAATATCCCTATAGAAACCTAAAGAATTGATTGCAGGGAGGGCTGGCCGCGGCCTATGCCATCAGTCTGCGGTGTCGTCCGCCGGCGATGGCAAAGACCTATGGCGCAACTCATTGGGTTATCTGCTATATCGGGTCGGCAGTTACGAAAAAGGTGTCCAGTGAACTCTCCGTCAAAAAGCCCGGAAATTGTGGCCAAAGGCAGCAGCCCGATAGCGGATATCACCGTTGTCGGCGGGGCCGGCCATGTGGGAATTCCACTCGTGCTGGCCTTCGCCGAAGCGGGCATGACCGTCAACATCAACGACCTCAATGAGGCGACGTTGGCCACGCTTCGTGCGGGCAAGCTGCCGTTCATCGAGCACGGCGCGGCGCCGCTGCTGGCCAAGGCACTGGCGGAGAACCGGCTGATTTTCACCTCATCGCCGACGCAAATTCGTGGCTCCGGCCCGGTCGTCGTCACCATCGGCACTCCGGTCGATGAATTTCTCAATCCGGTGACGGCCGCGGTGCAGCGCTGCATGGACGACCTGTTGCCGCACATCGCGGACGACCAATTGATCGTGCTGCGCTCGACCGTATTTCCGGGGACGACCGACTGGCTGCATACCTATCTGGCCCGCCTCGGCCGCAAGAACAAAATCGCCTTCTGCCCGGAGCGGGTCGTGCAAGGTTACGGCATCAAGGAGCTGCGCGAGATGCCGCAGATCGTCAGCGGTACTTCGCCGGAAGCGGTCGAAGAAGCAGTGGCCTTGTTCAACCGGATCGCGCCGGAAGTCGTGGTGGTTGCGCCGCTGGAGGCCGAACTCGCCAAGCTGTTCAACAATGCCTATCGCTACATCGAATTCGCCGCCACCAACCAGTTCTACATGATCGCGAAATCGGCAGGCGCCGATTACACGGCGATCATGAAGGCGATGAAGCATAACTATCCGCGCGCGCGCACCTTGCCGGGCCCGGGCTTCGCCGCCGGCCCTTGCCTGTTCAAGGATACGATGCAGCTCGCGGCTTACGCGCGCAATCAGTTCAACATCGGCCACGCGGCGATGCAGGTGAACGAGGGATTGGCGTTGCAGCTGATCGACGACCTCAAGCGTAGCTACGATTTGGCCAACATGACGGTCGGTCTTCTGGGGATGGCATTCAAGGCCGACATCGACGATACGCGCGCCTCCTTGAGCTACAAGCTCAAGCGCACGCTGCTGACAGCGGCGCGCGCCGTGCTGACCACCGATCCATTCGTCACCACCGATCCGACGATCCAGCCGCTCGATCGCGTGGTCGCCGACAGCGATCTGCTCATTCTCTGTACGCCGCACTCCGCCTATCGCGATGCCGACTTCGCCGGCAAGCCGGTGGTCGACGTTTGGGGCTTCCTGAAGAATGCCAACGTCATTTACTAGCGTATGATGCACCAGACGGTACCGGAAATAGCATGACGGCGCAGTTGGATATCGTCGTCCCGGTCTATAACGAGGGCCGCAACATCCTGGCGACGCTTGGCGCGCTGCGCGATCATATGCGAACGCCGGCGCGCATTCTCATCTGTTACGATCGTCCGGATGACGATACGCTGACGACGATCAAGGCCAATCCGACGCGCGTCGAAGGACTGGATATAGAGTTCGTGCGCAACCCGGGACGCGGCGCCCATGGCGCGATCATGGCCGGCTTCGCAGCCAGCCGCGCTCCCTTCGTCATGGTCTATCCGGCCGACGACGACTTCAACGGCGCCATCGTCGATGCCATGGTCGGCAAGGCCGAAGCCGGCGCCGACATCGTCTGCGCCAGCCGCTTCATTCCTGGCGGCTGCATGGTCGGCTGCCCGTGGCTTAAGGCGTTGCTGGTGCGAACGGCGGCTTTCACTCTTTATAATGTGGCGCGCCTGCCGACGCACGACCCGACCAGCGGCTTTCGGCTGTTCTCGCGGCGCGTCATCGACCGCATCGCGGTCGAATCCGACAGCGGTTTCTGCTACAGCATCGAGCTTCTTGTGAAGTGCCATCGGCTGGGCTGGCCGGTCGCGGAAGTGCCGGCGCAGTGGTTCGAGCGCACCAAAGGCGCCAGCCGCTTTCGCGTGATCAGCTGGCTGCCGGCCTATCTGCGCTGGTTCGGTTACGCCTTCGCGACGACTTTTTTGCGCCGACCGGCCGGCAGCGTAAGACTGCGATCTGGGTCAAATCTTGCGACATGAATTTTAACGTGCGCGATTGTGAGGGACCATAAAGTGGACGTGCCCGGATTTTTCAAAGCGGAGTTCACCGAGCACCATGCGGTCGCGCGCGCGACCGAAGCGGCGTTGCAGGCGGCGTTCGAGGGGCTGCTGGCGGCTTGCGTGACCTCCATTTGCGGCGGCGGCAAGATCATGTTGTTCGGCAATGGCGGCAGCGCCGGCGACGCGCAGCATCTCGCGACCGAATTGACCATCCGCTACAAGACCGACCGCGTGCCGATCGCGGCGATTGCGCTCACCACCGATACGTCCACCATCACCGCTGCCGGCAACGATCTTGGCTTCGACCAGATATTTGCCCGCCAGATCGCCGCGCTCGGCCGACCCGGGGACGTGGCGATCGCGATTTCGACATCCGGCAAAAGCGCCAACATCATCGCGGGCCTGAAGCAGGCCAAGGCGATGAAACTGGTAACTTCGGCTTTTGGCGGCAAAGGCGGCGGCGACATGGTGGGCTTGGCCGACCATCTGCTGGTGGTGCCCTCCGCCACGACGGCGCGCATCCAGGAAATGCATATTCTGCTTGGCCAGATGCTGTGCGGCGCCCTCGAGATCGAGCTGGGACTGGTGCTGCCCGGCTGATCGCGGCGCATGGACCGCAACATGGCCCGCGGTCATGAACCTGCGGGCTTTTTTGTATCTATTTCATATCGCGAAATCAGTGTCCGGCATGCTGAAATGACCTTGACTCTTATGCTACATAAGTTTTCCCTTGGCGCAGGGAGAAAACAAACAATGGACGCAACGATCCTGCCAGGGCCCGGCTTAAAGGCCCGTCCACCGCGCGCGCGCACCGAAGGCGAGCGCCACAGCATTCAATCCGTCGATCGCGCGCTGTTTCTGCTGGAAACCATCGCCGAGGCGGGTGGTGAGGCCACGCTGACCGACCTTTCGGTCCGTACCGGCCTGAACATCTCAACTTGCCATCACTTGCTCGCGACCCTGATCCAGCGCGGCTTTGCCGCGAAAGTGCCGGGCCGCAGGCTTTACGCCTTGGGCGCCCGAATCATGTACCTCGGTCATGCCTGCCTGCAGGTCGACCTGCCGCGCCGGGCGCAGCCTTATCTCGAGACGGTCAACGCCGCCACCGGCGAAACCGTCCACCTTGCCTCGCTGCAGGGTGACAATGTCGTCACCGTGGCACGGCGCGAAGCCCGCCACGCCGTGCGGGTCGATTCCGGCCGGATCGGCAAGGTCGATGCGCCGCACGCCACCTCGCTCGGCAAGGCGATCATGGCATGGCTGCCCGAAGACGAGATGAAGCGCCTGGTCGCGCACGGCATGAAGCGCTACACGCCGAACACGATCACCGAATTTCCGGCGCTGATCGAGGACTTGCGGCACGTTCGCCGCAACGGCTACTCGATGGACCGCGAGGAAATCCTGCCCGGCGTCATTTGCATCGGCGCCGCTATCCGCGATCAGGCCGGCACCGTGATCGGCGCCATCAGCGCCTCGACGCCGACCATGCGGGCGACCGACGAGCATCTTGCGCTGATGCGCAACGAAATCATCTCGGCGAGCCGCGCGCTGTCGGCGCAATTCGGCGCGCCCGCGACCCAAACCTCAACCGATCAGGTACAGGCCGCCGCCAGCTGATCGGGACTTCAACAAACACTATTCAAAGCATTTCCGGAGGAACGATGTACGCACCCGCTGGCGTTAAGACGAACCATAACGAATTCCCAATTCCAGACACGATGCGTGCCTGGGTGCTCGGCGATCCCGGCCAGCTCAGCATGACCGAAAAAACGACGCCGGTGC
>CAMAUC010000054.1 GCA_945861265.1 Rhizobium sp. Q54
TCCCGCTTTACGCCGAACGCATCCGTTCCGTGCCGCACTGAAATTGCGCGCCGAGGGCTACGCCGCGGCGCTCCTTGCGGTGGCCGGGCCTCATTGGCTATGGTGACCGTGCGCGGGCGTAGTTCAATGGTAGAACGGCAGCTTCCCAAGCTGCATACGAGGGTTCGATTCCCTTCGCCCGCTCCAACCTTCGCGCCTGCCGGCGCTTCGGTTGGCACGCCAGCCTAGATCGCGAAGGTTGCCCGCCGAAGCTTTAGCGGAGGCGGGCTAGTATTGGCCCTCCGGAATCCACAACAATGTCCTTGATCGACGTCCACCAGCACGTCATTCCCGACATTTATAAAAGCGAACTCGCCAGCGTCGGCGTCCTCGGTAGCGGCGAGAACCCGTGGCCGGCCTGGAGCCTGCCGCGTCAGCTCGAATTGATGGATCAATTCGGCATCGACGCCGTGCTGCTGTCGATCGCCTCGCCCGGCGCTTTTTTCGGCGATGTCGAATTCACCAAACGGCTGGTCAGGCTCTGCAACGAATACATGGCGCAGGCCGTGGCCGATCATCCCGGCAAGTTCGGCGCGATGGGATTCGTCGCGCTGCCGGATGTCGAGGCGGCCTGCCGCAGCGTCGAATACGCGCTCGACACTCTGAAGCTCGACGGCGTCAATCTGCAAAGCCACACGGGCAACCGCTATCTCGGTCATCCGGAAGAATTCGAATTGTATGCCGAGCTGGATCGCCGCAAGGCGATCGTGTTCGTGCATCCGCAGCGGCCGCCGGTCACCGGCATGCCGGAATACTCGTTCCAGGCCGGCTATACCGAACTGACGTTCGACACGACGCGCGCCATCGTCAATATGCTCTATACCGGCATGCTGGAGAAATTCCCCAATATTCGGTTCATCATGCCGCATATGGGCGGCGTCACGCCGTTCCTGCTGTTCCGCCTGTCCGGCCTCGACGACGATCCGAAGCTGAAGGACAAGGTGCCGTTGGGCGTGAAGACATATCTTAACCGGCTTTATTACGACGTCGCCCAGTCGCCGTCGCCGCTGGCGCTGCGCGCGCTTCTCGATATCGCCGATCCGTCGCGCATCATGTTCGGCACCGATTATCCATCGGCGCGCTTTGTCGAGAAGGTGATGGCCGACACGATTGCCAATGTGAAGGCGTTCGACGGCTATAACGACGCGCTGCGCGTCAAGGTGATGGCCGGCAATGCCAAGGCGCTGCTGCCGCGTTTCGCAAAAATCTAGGCGCGGGCTTTGGCCCGATATTGCCGAAGCAATTCGCGGCCGTAATCATTGCCGTTCGGCGTGCGCACCAGTGCATGGGCGTGCCGGCGGTTATAGCCGACATCCGGCAACGCCACGCCGGGCTGGTGATAGAACTCGATATAGATCACCGGGCTATGCACGCGGTAATAGAACGGCGCGGTGTCGCTGAATTCGCCTATCCAGCCAAAATAAGTGCGGTCGAAATGCGCCATCACCTCGTCGCACCGGAATTTCGCATGCGCCGGCGTCAACCGGTCGGTGTAGAGCGTCAGCAGATCGGTCAGTTGCGCACGCTGCGCCGGCGTCATCTCAGGTGACGCCACGCCGGCGTAGGGCATCGTCACATTGTCCTGAAAGCCGGAGGCATAGCCGTCGAACGGCAGTTGCGTGCCGACGATCGCCTTGGCGCGCTGCGCCGGATCGAGCGCCTGCATGAAATTCCAGCCGCGCGCTTCCTCCTCGCGCAGCACCGTCAGGCCCGCATACTTGCCGGCTTCCGCCAGGATAGGCTCCGAGCCGAGCAGGATCGGCGACAGCACGATCTGATCGCCCAGCACCAGACAGTTGATATTGCAGTGATGGCCGTCGAGCTGAAAGCCCCATGGCTCATTGGCGGACGGTTTGCCGAACAGGCTGAGCCAGTAGAAATATTCGCCGAACTCGAGCGGCAGCCCGGTCATTTCGGCGAGCGTCTGGTTCAGCCGCATGGCGTTGCGCGCCGTCTCGTAGGCATAGTTACCGAGCGTGGCGCGCAGGATGCCGTAGGCCAGTTCGCGCTGCGGCTCGCTCAGCTCGACCAGACAGAGGCCATGCCGCATCAGGTTGCGATGAATGTTGCTCCAGGTACGCCATATCTCGCTGTCGACGGGGAAGGCGACGTCTTTGCGCTGCGTGGCGTCGAGCGACGCCGCGAATGCGGCAATGGCGTCGGCAATGAGCTGGACGCCGGCGCCGATCTTGCGCAGCGGAAACAGCCCGGGCTCGATCGTCCCGTCCGCGGTTAGTCCGACGAAAGGCTTGGCCAGCGCAATGTCCCAGCCGGAGAACAGATCCTGCAGCGGCTGCGACACCGCATTGACGTCGATGCGCGGCGGCGCGCGTAGCGGACGGGGCGGGGCGTGGGCTTGATCCGGCATGGCGGTGAATTTCTAACACTCTCCTTCGGCGGTTAGAAGGGCGCGGGCGGTGAATACCGCGAGATGAAAATATCGCACGCGCACTATGCCGAACGTTCATTCAACGCGGCTGGCCGGGTCGGTGCATCTGTGCTGTATTGGAAAAAAATTGAGGGAGGCCTTCGTGAAGCTTGTTCTGTTCCAGACGTCGCCCAGCGCCGAAATATTGCCCGGCGCACTTACCGATCGCGGCGTCGTCGATCTCTCGGCCGCGGTGAAAAAGAGCTACACGCCGCAGCTGACCATGCAGGGCATCATTGACGATTTCGACCGGCTGCGGCCGACCTTCGAAAAGATGATTCGCGACGACGGTGCGACGCCGCTGGCTCAGGTGCGGCTGCGGCCGCCGCTGCCGCGCCCCGGCAAGATTCTCGCCTGTATCGCCAATTACTGGGAGCACGCCCAGCGCGAAGCGCGGCCGCTCAATATGTTCATGAAGAATCCGGACGCCGTCGTCGGTCCCGGCGACACCATCATGCTGCCGGAATACACCGTGCCGTGGATTTTCATGCACGAGGCCGAACTGGCGCTGGTGCTGCGCGGTCCGTCCAAGATGGTCAAAGCGAAGGACTGGCAGGGAGCCGTCTTCGGTTACACGTCGATGATAGACGTCTCCGCGCGCGAAGAGGGCCGCAAGACCTGGCCGGCCTTTCCGAACACGAGTTGGCTCGGCAAGTCGTTCGACACCTTCGGCCCGATCGGCCCCTGCATCGCCACCGCCGACGAGATCAAGGACCCCAACGATCTGGTCGTGCGCTTCTGGAACGACGGTCAGCTGCGTCACCACTACAATACCGACGATATGGAGCACCGCGTGCCCGCCTTGGTCGAGTTTGCCACGACGGTGATGACCATGAACTCCGGCGACCTGATCGCCTGCGGCACCAACCATGAGGGCCTCGGCGCGCTGCAGGACGGCGAGACCGTCGACATCGAAATCCAGAATATCGGCAAGATGACCCTGAAAGTCTCCGACCCGCTCAAGCGCAAATGGGAGCGCGGCGTCTATATGGGCGCCGATTCCACCAATCCCGAAGCCGTCAAGCGCCACCGGCCACAGTAAAGGCCGGGCAAGGCTATTTGCCGCTTTTCTCTGTCACCACTTTGTCGGCGATACGGGCGGCCGAGACGGCGGCAGGCCACCCGGCATAAAATGCGAGGTGAGTGAGCATCTCGCCAATTTCCTCTTTGGTGACGCCGTTCTCCAGTGCGCGACCAACATGCATTCCGATCTGCTCGGTCCTGTACATGGCGGCGAGCGCCGCGACGGTTATAAGGCTTCGGTCGCGTTTGGACAGGCCCGGCCGCTCCCAGATATCGCCGTATAAAACCTTTTCGGTAAGCTCCGCGAGCTTTGGCGCGATCGCGCGTTCCATATCGCCAAAGCGCGGCTTTGCTTGGTCACTCATTTTACTTCCCTTCGAATTTTCGAGCGCGGCGCCAGCTAATACGTCCGAACGTACCAGCGTTGTCGGCGGGTGTCGTCAGCGTCAGATCGTCGCCATCGAGCGAAATAGAGCGCGTCCGGGTTAGTCCCATCACATTTGGATTGAGCGCCATGTCGACGTGATGGCGAACTTTGTCGCCTTCTACTTCAAACCTCCCGGCATAAGCGACGCAACCCATAGCCGCGCGCGCTCGTTCCTCCGGCGATGCCGCATCGAGATCCATGCGGTGACATTTCTCGGTGACTTTTGTGCGAACAGCATCAGTGGCTACAACCGCCATAAATCCGTCGGGCGAGTAAATAATTTGTGCCAGCCGGTCATTGCCAAACGGATAAGTGATGAGGCCGTCCGCGTGCACTTCCTCTTCAGACACCATACGCCAGGTTCCAGCCAGATCGTCTCTTGTCATGTTTTTGCCTATTTGAGTTCGACGCCGGAGCTTTGTATCAGCGGCGCCCACGCGGCCTGGTCCGCCGCGAGAAATAACTTGAATTCCGAGGCGTTGAGCCCGGCTGGCTCCAGCGCAACCTTGCGCATGAATCGCTCCTGAAAATCGGGCTCGGCGATAATAGCCCTGATCTCGGCGCTCAGCTTGGCAACGATAGCGGGGGGGACGCCGGCCGGCGCAAGAAACCCAGCCCATGATCGTGCCTGCAACGGCGGCAATCCAATCTCGGCGAAGGTCGGCACCTCAGGTAGCAGGAACGAGCGCCTTTCGCCTCGCATTGCAATCGCCTTAAATTCACCGCTGGATATTTGTTGAAGAACGTTGCCGGCCGTCGTCAGCAGCAAGTGTACATCGCCGCCCGATATGGCCAAAAGCGCTTGCGGTGAGCCGTTGAACGGTACGTGCGTCCAATTCCCGCCTGACACCACCCGCATCCATTCAAGGATGAGGTGACTGTCCGAGCCTGCGCCTATCGACGCGTAATTCAGCTTGCCCGGGTTTTCCTTGGAATACTTCACGAGTTCGTCGAAATTACTGACCGGCAGCGACTTGCTCGCAATCAGCACTTGTTGCTGAAACGCCACGAGGGCAACGGGAGTGAGGTCTTTGAAGGGATCGTAGGTAAGCTTGGCATACAGGAGCGGATTGAGAATGATATTCTGCGTGAATATGCAGATGGTATATCCGTCGTCGGGCGCGCTCTTGCAAGCATTGGCGGCGACACTCATATTGCCGCCGACGCGATTTTCGATAACGACAGCCTGTCCGGTGCGCTCCTGGAAGCGAGTGCCAATGGCACGAGCGAGGATGTCAAAAGCCGAGCCCGCGGACAAAGGCACGATAATCCGCACCGGTCGCGACGGAAAGTCCTGGGCACCAGCACTTCCAGCCCCGATAGCGCCAATTGCAAGTGCCAGCAGCGATATTAAAGCCTTCATCTGTCCCTCCCACATGGCGGAAACCGAGACCGAGTAATCGGCAAAGCCGATGACGGCATGCGATTTTCGAGCCTTTATTGCTTTTTCGTTAGGCCAGTTCCCTGCCTATTTGTTAGCTTGCTGCCAGTGCCCACGGAAATGAAAGATTTGCCTCGTGACTATGAAGCGCCCTCATGATGTAGCGGTTTTTGAGCCGCAACGAGAACCCGCAAGAGATACACAATGAGAGCCGATGAACTTGCCCGGATGGATCTCAATCTGCTGTTCGTCTTCGAGGCGGTGATGCAGGAGCGCAGCGTCACCCGCGCGGCGCAACGGCTCAACGTGTCGCAGTCGACCATCAGCCACGCGCTCAACCGGCTGCGCGTGGTGCTCAAGGACGAATTGTTCATCCGCGGCTCGGGCGAAATGCGGCCGACGCCGCGCGCCGTCGCGCTGTCGACCGCCGTGATCCCGACCTTGGCGCATATCCGCGCGGCGCTGGCGCCGACCGATTTCAATCCGGCCAAGGCGGTGCATACGTTCCAGATCGCGATGACAGATTATGTCGCGACCCTGCATCTCACCAATCTGGTCGAAGTCGTGCGCGCCCGCGCGCCGAACGTTGACTTACGCATCAAGCTCAACGTCATGCAGCATGCCTGGAGCATGCTCGACAAACAGGAAGCCGATCTGGTCGTCGGCATGATCGACCATCCGCCCGACCGCTTCGCCACCGAACTGCTCTACGAGGACGGCGTCGTCGTGGTGATGTCGCCGAAAAATCCGCTCGGCAAGCAGCCGCTGACGCTGGAGAATTACGCCGCCGGCAAGCACGTCTATATTCCGGTCGACGGCATCATCCCGACCCACACCGGCCGCATCGACCGGGCGCTCGAACTCAAAGGTCTGGTGCGCCGCCATGTGCTGACGGTGAGCCAGTTCGCGCTGGCGCCGCCGATCATCTACAATACCGATTACATCATGAGTATTCCGCGCCGGCTCGGCGTGATGTGCAAATCGCTGCACAAACTGCGCGTGGTGGAACTGCCGCTCGATCTGCCGCTGCAGCCGACGCGCATCATCTGGCATCCGCATCTCGGCAATGGCGCCGCCAACCGCTGGATGAACCAGATTCTGCACGAAATTTCCGCGCCCAAGCCGGCCGGCAAAAGCTGATTGTGCCCGGCTCGCGGCACCATGCTGCGGTTTCATAGTGCATCTAAGAATACTTCATTTCCTGCAAGCGCTTCCGCCCGTGTAAGATCAAGCGCAAGAATTGCCATTTCGTATCGCTGCCATGAAAATCCGTGGCCGCAATGCGCGGAATGGCGAAAATGGGGGAGGGATTGCGATGCAGACGCAGACGTCTACGCTGAAACCCGGCATGTCACCCGAGGAATGGAAGGCCCGCGTCGATCTGGCGGCGTTGTTCCGTCTGGCCGCTTTGCAGGATTGGGACGAAGGTTTGGTCGCGCATCTGTCGGCGCGCGTGCCGGGCAATCCGAACCAGTTCCTCATGCATCCGGCACACCTTTTGTTCGAGGAAGTCACCGCC
Organism: Rhizobium sp. Q54; assembly: GCA_945861265.1. Taxonomy (GTDB): domain Bacteria; phylum Pseudomonadota; class Alphaproteobacteria; order Rhizobiales; family Xanthobacteraceae; genus Pseudolabrys. The sequence goes on from CAMAUC010000054.1 coordinate 6,818, forward strand.
TCGCGGCTGCACAAGCTCGACGATAAATGCAATCACGTCGTGCCGAGCGACGAGACGCCGCACAAATTCGCCTTTCCGTTCCACAAGGGCATCTACGACGCCTATCCGCAGGCGCAGTGCATCGTCCATCTGCACACCAAATACGTGACCGCGGTGGCGATGCAGGAGCAGGGGCTCATTCAGGGTGGTAATCAGTATTCCATGTGGCTCGGTCCGATCGGCTACCACGACTATGAAGGCCTGATCTCGACCGACGAAGAGGGGCAGCGCCTCGCCAGGAACTTCGGCAAAAGCCAGGTCGTCCTGCAACGCGGCCACGGCTTCGTGCTCTGGGGCCACACGATCAACGAAGCCTATATGCTGGCTTTCCTGATGATCCGCGCCTGCGAGACGCAGGTGCGCTCGATGGCCGGCGGCGTGAAGCCTTATGTCCCGCCGCAGCATGTTCTCGACATCACCCCCGTGCAGGCCAGCAAATTTTTCACTGACGGCAATGCGCCGTTCAATCAAATGAGCTGGCGTGCGCACTTGCGCAAGCTCGACCGGGAAGCGCCCGACTATAAGACCTGAAGCCGATACGGCTGCCGCGCCCCAAAAGTTGTCGCGCCGGTTAAAGAACCGTCGCGCATTGAATTCACACGGAGTCTGGAATGACGGTTCTGCAACGCGGGGTGGCGGAAAGTTCGCTGCCGAATTATCACCGGTCGATCGACTGGGATGCGCTCTACAAGCGCTACCCGGTGCCGGATGTGTTCGAGCGCGGCCGCTGGCGCTGGTCGAGCGATGAAATCCGCGCCTTCCAGAACGAACAGTTTCTCGATCTGATGCTGACCGGCTGGCAGAACGGGTTCTACAAGCGGCGCTGGTCGGCCGTGGGTCTGGAGCCAGGCGACATCAAAAGCATAGACGACATCGTCAATCTGCCGATGTTCGACTCCGCCGACATCAAGAAGGACCAGGAAGAGAACCCGCCCTTCGGCCTCATCAACGGCGACGTCTTCGCCAAGATGCAGACGACGCCGATGAAGCTGCAGACCTCTGGCGGCACCACCGGCAAGCCGCGCCCGACTTTGTACGCGCCGCAGGAATGGGAGATGAACGGCCTCACCCATGCGCGCAATCTTTACATCGTCGGCGTGCGTCCCGGCGACCGCGTGCAAATCCCGCATACCGCCTCGCTCGGCAATGCCGGCTGGTGTGCCTACAAGGCCTGCCACGATTATCTCGGCGCTATGCCGATCACCACTGGTACCGGCGCGGTGACCAGTTCGCGCCGTCAGATCGAGATCGCCCAGGATTGGGGCACCAATGTTTGGTACGTGCGGCCGGAATACGCCACCCAGCTCGCCAAGGTGGCGCGCGACGAATTGAACTTCGACGTCCGCGATCTCAAGACCAAGTTTCTCGGCTGCGGCCTCGGCCCCGACACCGAGAACACCTTCCGCAACCAATTGCAGGATCTGTGGGGCTGCAAGGTCTACGACATGTACGGCACGCACGAGATGGGCATGGGCGCCTTCGAGTGCCAGCATCAGGCCGGCCTGCATTTCCACGAGGATTCGACCTTCTTCGAGATCGTCGGCGTCGAGGACGAGAAGCCGACGCCGGTCGGTGAAATCGGCAACATGGTCTGCACGATTCTCCATCGCCGCCAGCAGCCGATGATCCGTTTCAATCTGCGCGACCTCACCCGCATCGTCTCGACCGAGCGCTGCGAATGCGGCAGTTGCTTCCGCCGCATGCAGAAGATGCTCGGCCGCAGCGACACCATGGTGCGCATCCGCGGCGTCAGCATTTGGCCACAGGCCTGTCTGCCGGCAATCAAGAGCGACAACCGCACCACCGGTGAATGGCTTTGCATCGCCGAGCGTAATGTCCGCGACGGCGTGGTTCGCGACGAGATGACCGTCAAGGTCGAAGTGCGCGACGACGCGGGCGGCTGGGACGGCCTCAAGGACCACATCGAGAAGCGCCTGCATTCCGACTTAGGGCTGAAGCTCGCCGTCGAACTGGTCGCGGAGGACGCTCTGATGGAGTGGTCGAACCGCGGCCGCGAAGGCAAGCCGAAGCGTATCCTCGACCACCGTTTTGAGAAGAAGTAACCGCCATGCGCTATTTCGATTGTCACTCGCATTTCTCGACGCAGGCCGGCCTGCACCACGCCACGCAGGCGGATTACGAGCAGGCGCAGAAGGTGTTCAAGCGCAAGCGCACCTTCGAGACCGAAGCGGAAATGGCCGAAGGCTTCCGCGCGCGCAACGTCCGCACCATTCTCGACATCTACCGCACCTGGCGGATGACCGACGAGGACGACATCCGCAAGTCGCATGACTATGTCATCGACTTCGCGCGCAAGAACAGCGACATCGTCTATGGCAACTGGGTCGCCATCAATCCGGCGATGAAAGACTTCTGGCTCAAGGAATTTCGCCGGCTGCTGGATTCCAAGACCGGCTTCTACGGCTTCTGCCAGAGCCAGAACTCGCTCGGCTATCCGGCGAGCGATCCGATCTGGGACCCGTTCTACAAATTGTCGATCGAAATCGGCGCGCCGGTTCTGATCATGACCGGCCTCACTGGCATCGGCCAGGGCCTGCCGGGCGGCAAGGGCATCCTCCTGGAAGACGGCCATCCGCGCCATGTCGACAATGTCGCCGCGCGCTTTCCGGAACTCAAGATTCTCGCCGGCCGTCCGGCCTGGCCGTGGCAGGACGACATGCTGGCGATCCTGCTGCACAAATCGAATGTCTATTACGAGGTGCACGGCTGGTCGCCGAAATACTTTACGGATGCGCTCAAGAGGGAAATTGGCAAGCGCATGCAGGATCGCGTCATGTTCGGCTGGGACTGGCCGACCTTGACGTTGGAGCGACTGGTTGAAGACTGGCGTTCGCTCGGCTACAGCGAGGAAGTCTATGAAAAGGTCTTCCATCGCAACGCCGAGGCGTTCTTCCCCGACGCCGCGCCCAAATAAAAAGTGATATCCATGCCGAGCACCGCCGAACTCGCCAAGCGATTGAACGACGCCGCGGGCCAGCGCAGCATCGCCGTGCCGGACTTCATCGCCTTGCTGCGCGATACGTTTCGTCACGCCGGCCTGTCCGAGGCCGATGCGTCGATCGCCGCCGATGTCGCCGCGCATGGCACGCTGCATGGCTCCGACGCCCATGGCGCCGTGCAAATGCCGCTTTACGTCGCCGGCCTGCTGGATGGCACGATCAAGAGCCAGCCGGATATCAAACTCACCGGCACGTTGCCGTGTTGCAAGGTGATGGACGCCGATCATGCGCTCGGCCTCGTCGCTGGGCAAAAGGCGATGGATGCCGCGATCGATATGGCGAAGGCATTCGGCATGGGCGCGGTCGCCGTGCGCAAATCAAGCCACAACGGCACCGCCGGTTATTTCTCCGAACGCGCCGCCGAACATGGGCTGATCGGCATGGCTTTCACCAATGCGATGCCGGCGATTGCCCCGACCGGCTCGACCGAAGCCTTGCTCGGCACCAACCCGATCGGCGCGGCCTTTCCGCTGCCCGGCGCCGATCCGATCGTCATCGATCTGGCGACCAGCGTCGTCGCGCGCTCGCGCATCCGCGCCATGCTGACGCAGGGCAAGACGCTCCCCGAGGGTTGGGCGCTCGACCCCGACGGCAAGCCGACCACCGATCCCGCCATCGCCGTCAAAGGCTCGGTGCTGCCGATTGGCGGTCCCAAGGGCTACGCGCTGTCACTGATGGTCGAGCTGCTGTGCAGCGCGCTGGCCGACGGCGAGCCGGGCTTCCAGGTGACCTATGAAAACATGGTCAAGCGCCCGAGCAACATCAGCCAGTTCTATATGGCCATCAATCCGGCCGGCTTTGCCGGCGCGGAGCCATACGGCGCCCGCGCGGCGCATGTCGCCGACGTGCTGGTGAAGGCCAAGCCTATGGCCGGGACGGACGCGCCGCGCCTGCCGGGTGCGCGCGGCTTTGCCGCCAACCGCAAGGCTGCGGCGGATGGCCTGACGATTTCCGACAACCTCGCCAGTGCGCTGAAGAATGTCGCGCGCATGATCGAAAGCCGCGCGTCGTGAAAGCCTACGAGGTTCGCGAGACCGCCGGGCTCGATGGTCTGCATCTGAATGCGAACCGGCCCGAGCCTGTGCCCGGTCCCGGTCAGATCGTGGTGCGCATGCGCGCCGCCGCGCTCAATTACCGCGATCAGGGCGTGATAAAGGGCGCCTATGGCTACACCAAATTTCCGGTCATCCCGCTGTCCGATGGCGCCGGCGAAGTGGCTGCGATCGGACCCGGAGTCACCCAGTTCAAGGTCGGCGACCGCGTTTCCGGTACCTTCTTCGTCAACTGGATCGCCGGCCGCATACCCGCCGATGCATCGAAAAACTCGCTCGGCGGCATGGTCGACGGCGTGCTCGCCGAATTCGTGCTGCTCAATGAGACCGGTGCGATCAAAATCCCCGATCATCTCAGTTTCGAGGAAGCAGCGACGCTGCCTTGCGCGGCGCTGACTGCCTGGCACGCAGTGGTCGAAGCCGGCCGCATCAGGGCCGGCGAGACCATCGTCATCCTCGGCACCGGCGGCGTTTCCTGCTTCGCGCTGGCCTTCGCCAAGATGCACGGCGCTGTCGTGATCATGACGTCGAGCAGCGACGACAAGCTGGCGCGGGTCAAGGCACTCGGCGCCGACATGACGATCAACTACAGAAATTCGCCCGACTGGGATCAGGAAGTGTTGAAGCTGACCGGCGGCGCCGGCGTCGATCATATCGTCGAGGTCGGCGGGCCCAATACGCTGGCGAAGTCGATGCTGGCGATCCGGCCCGGCGGCTCGGTCTATGTCATCGGCGCGCTCGGCGGATCGGGCGCAATCGATCCGCGCGCGATCAACCGCAAGTCGATCCGCCTGCAAGGCATTCATGTCGGCTCGCGCGACATGTTCGCAGCCATGAACCGGGCGCTCTCGCATTCAAAGCTGAAGCCGGTGATCGACCGCGTCTTCGACTTCAATGACGCCAAAGCCGCCTATCTGCACCAGCAGAGCGGCGGCCATCTCGGCAAGATTGTCATCGCAATTTCGTAAGAATCAACGTCGATCAGGGAGAACGCACATGCCGATGTTTGTCGTCCACGCGCTCGACAAAAAGGGCGCAGAGCGCAAGAAATTCTACGAGGAGCACCGTGCCTATGTCGGCACAGCGGCGTCCAAGCGTATTTGCATGATCATGTCAGGGCCGATCCTGGCCGAGGACGGCGATACGTCGGCCGGCAGTTTCTATTTCCTCGAAGCGCCGGACCGCCAGACCGTGGTCGAATTCAACAAGAACGACCCGTTCACCAAAAACGGTGTCTGGGAAAAAGTCGAGATCAACGCTTTCCTGCGCCGCGCGTCGTAGCTCCGCTAAACTCCTGACAATAAAAAACGCCCGTGGCCAAGGCCGCGGGCGTTGTCTTGTGCGCCGGCTCAGATCGCTACGAAAGCAGCCGCATGAAGAACAGCGAGATCTCCGGGATGTAGGTGACCATCACCAGCGCGATCACCGCCAGGGTCACGAACGGCACCAGACCGGCGTAGAGCACCGCCGAGGGCGTCTTGAACAGTGCCTGCGTGACGAAGATGTTCAGGCCGAACGGCGGGTGGAAGGTGCCGATGGTTAGGTTCATCACCACGATGACACCGAAGTGAATGGGATCAATACCAAGCGATATGGCGATCGGCGCCAAAAGCGGCGTCAACATGATCAGCGCCGAAGCCGGGTCGAGGAAGCAGCCGACGAACAACAGGAACAGGTTGATCACCAGCATGATCACCCAGCGTTCCGAATGCATACCGGTGATCATGGTGACGGCCGCTTGCGAGATGCCGCTGATGGTCAGCAGCCAGGCAAACAGACCGGCGACGGCGACGATGATGAAGATCAGCGCGGTCAGGTACATCGAGCGCGCACCGGATTCGAACATTTCCTGCAAGGTCGCTTCACGATAGACGAAATAGCTGACGAAGATCGCGTAGATGCTGGCGACGCCGGCCGCTTCCGTCGGCGAGAACACGCCCGAATAGATGCCGCCGAAAATGATGCCGATGGCGCCGAGCGCCCACAGGCCGTCGCGCGTCGCCGCCAGGAATTCCCGGAATGAAAACTTTTCAGTTTGCGTGATGCCGACCTTGATCGAGTGCCAGTAGATATAGACGGCGAACATTCCCGAAAGCAGCAGGCCCGGCCCGATGCCGGCGGCAAAAAGCTGAATCACCGACACTTCGGACGCGATGCCGTAGATGATCATCGCGATCGACGGCGGAATGAGATTGTCGAGCGCGCCTTCCGCGGTGATCAAGGCGGACGAGAATTTCTCGCTGTAGCCGGCCTGGCGCATGCGCGGATAAGTCAGCGTGCCGATCGCCGCCGTCGCCGCGGTGGTCACGCCCGATATCGCGCCGAACAGGGCGGCGAACCCGAGCGAGGTCATCGGAACATTGCCGCGAAAGCCGCCGACCAGTGAGCCGACCCAGCGCAACAGCCGCACCGAAATGCCGCCGCGCGACATCAGGTCGCCGGCAAACACGAAGAACGGCACCGCCAGCAGCGGAAACTTGTTAAGGCTGTTGAAGATGGTCTGATGTACGACCGTCACCGGCAGGTCGGTAAACCCGAACAGGATCACCAGCGAAGTGATCAGCAGCAGGAGAAAAATCGGAAAGCCGAGCAGCAACAGCACGAACGGCAGAATTCCCATGACCCAGTACATTATCCGCCCCGCTTAGTCGAAGTTGCCGGTGATATAGGCGCGTATGCGCACGATCGCCGCAGCCGCCATGAAAAGGAACCCGAACAGGATGGCGCTGTGCGGGTAAACCAGCGGAATTTCAGTCGCCGCGGTTACGCCGCCATTGCGCATGTGCAGGCCGATAACCTTCCACGACTGCGCCACGGCAAACAGCGAACAGCCGATCAGGCTCAGGGCAATGGCGATATTGACGATCCGTTTCCAGAGCGGGCTGAAGCCCGAATAGAGAAGGTCCATGGCCAGGTGGCCGCCGCGATAGGTAATCGAACCGGCGAGGAGAAACACCGCCCAGATCACGATGAAGACCAGAACTTCCTCGGCCCAGAACACCGGGATCGAAAAGACATAGCGGCCGACGACATTGACGATATTGATGCCGACAGCGGCAACGAACAGTACGCCGGACACGACGTGCGGAATTTTGATGAAAATCAGCTCTTCGATTCGCCGTTGTTTGGATAGCGTCCGCTCGTCCGCCATGGTCGCAAGCCCTCGGGTTAGGTCAGAACAAAACCATAACCGGCGCGCCTTGCCTTAGCCTGGCGCGCCGGTCCGAAATTTAACGCGAAGAACCTAGTACTTCGCCGCGGTGGTCTGGATCTTGTCGTAAAAGGCCTTGAGCACCGGATTGTCCTTGGTGATGTCGGCGCCGATCGGCTTCAAACGCTTATTCAGTTCGGCCAGGTCGTCGGCCGGAAGCCGCACGAATTCGCCGCCCGCCGCCCGCCACTTGGCGCGCAGCTCGATGCCCTCGTCGACCGCGGTCTGTTCGGCCCAAGGCTGCAACTTGCGGGCTTCATCGACGATGGTCTTGGCGAGGTCGGGCGGCAATTTGTCGAGCCACGCCTTGCTGAGACAGACGAACGCGATCAGCAGCGTGTCATCGGTCTCGAGCAGCGTCTTGCCGACGCTCTGCAGATTGAAGTTGGTGTAGATCGAAATGCCGCTCATCGTGCCGTCGATGACGCCGTTCTGCAGCGAGGTGATCATTTCCTGCAAACCCATCGGCACCGCGGTGGCACCGAGCGCTGCCATGCGGGCGCGTTCGGCCGGCGTCGCGTTGACGCGCAGCTTGGTGCCCTTGAAGTCGGCGAGAGTCTTCAACGGCTTCTTGGCGCCGAAATACATGGACTCGGCGGCGACGCGGATGCCGACGCCGACCAGCCCCTTCGATTCCGCCATGCTCAAAATGTAGGCGTTAAGCTCCGGATCGGCGAGCGTCTTGTTCGCGTGTTTGGTGTCGCGGAACAGGAACGGGACGCTGAACAGACCGAAGCGCGGATCGGCGCCGACGTAGAAGTCGGCCGGAATGGCGTATCCCTCGATGGTGCCGAGCTGAACGCCTTCGAGAATGGCCGCCGGGCTGCCGAGCTGGCCGCCGGGGAATGTCTTGACCTCGACGCGGCCGTTGGTGGCCTTCTGCAGCACCTCGTTCAGCTTCTCGCCGTACTTGTGTTGCATGTCGCCGCGGGTCACGAGGCCCCACTTGATGGTGTATTCGGCGGCGCGCGCCGACGTCGATGCGGCAACGAAAGCCGCCGCCAGTATCAAGCCAGTCATCGCATAGCGCGATCGGATTTTCATATTGTCCTCCCCGGGACGGCGGCTGCATTTTGCTTTTTTTCGCGGCCGCGCGAATTGATGTTTCGTGTTGACGCCCCCAGAGTATCTTAGCACAGATCGCTGTCAATTATCGTATCATCTGGATGCGCGGCGCGGCGCATGCAGGGCGACCATGGGTCGAATGAAATAGGAGCATTGTATGAAGATCGGGGTCGTCGGACTGGGGCGCATGGGCACGGCCATATGCCAAAGGTTGCATCAGAACGGATGCGACGTCATCGCCTGGGATCGCAACAGCGCGACGATGCCGCCGCTGGCAGCCGCCGGCGTGACGATTGCCGCGAGTGCGCGAGCAGTTGCCGCCGAAACCGATATCGTCATCTCCATCATCACCGCCGACAGCGGCGTGCGGCGTATCTTCAATGGCCCGGATGGCTTCCTCAGCGGCGATGTGGGCGGCAAACTGTTTATCGAGATGAGCACGTTGCAGCCGATGACCGCGCGCGAACTTGCGCCGATGGTCGAGGCCAAGGGAGCGCGGCTGATAGAGTCGCCGGTGCTGGGCACCATCCCGCAAGTGCGCGACGGAAAATTGTTCGCACTGGTCGGCGGCAAAGACGAGGACGTCGCGCGAGCGCGCCCGGTTCTCGAACTGCTCACGCGCCGCATCATGCATATGGGTCCGGCCGGCAGCGGCTATGCGATGAAGCTCGCCGTCAATCTCGGGCTGGGCGCCTACATCCAGGCAATCTCCGAGTCGCTTGCGCTCGGCATGCAACAGGGCCTCGGTCTCGACGCCATGCTCGATGTGTTGCAGGAAGCGCCTTATGCCAGCGGCTGGATGAAGAGCAAGATCGGCGTCATCAAGGGCGAGCCGCCGGAAATGACGCTCGATATTCGCACCTTGCGCAAGGACATCATGTCGGCGGTCGCCACCGGCGCGCTCTCCGGCGTGCCGATGCCGTTGTCGGCCGGCACGCTTGCCGCGCTGTCGGCGGCGGTTGCGGCCGGCAAAGGCTCCGGCGATCTCGGCGAGATGCCGAAATTCCTGCGCGAGCAGATGGTGCAGAATTTGGACTAAGCCCGCTTAGGCTTCTTGTTTTTACCGCACAAGGGCGGGACGACGATGCAGCCGCAACTTTACATCGCCAGCAACGGCCTCGGTCTATGGACCAGTGACGACCGCGGCGAAACGCTGCTGCGCCTCGGCAGCCGGGCCGGCATGTATAGCGGCAATCAGATCTGGGCGATGGCGGCCGATCCGTCGGATGCCAACGCCTTATGGCTCGGCACCAATGGCGGCCTGTTCCGACTGGACCGACGTGGGAAGAAATTGACGCATGTGCCGTCGCCGATGGACGATCGTCACAAGGTCACCGCGCTTGCCTTCTCGCCGCATGATCCCGCCATCGTCATCGCCGGCACGCAATTCGCCGCTCTGTTTCGCTCCGACGATCATGGTCGCATTTGGCGGCAACTCGATGTCGAGGTGCCGGAGATTTGCGCCAACATGGCACAATCCCGGTTCACGCAAATCCTACTCGATCCGGTCGATGCGCGGCTCGGCTGGGCCGGCGTCGAACTCGGCAATATCTGGCGCACCACCGATGGCGCAATGACCTGGCACAACGTCAAGCAGGGTTTGACCAGCGAGGACATTCACGGCCTTGCCGTCGTCAATAATGGCCGTCGCCATGTCTTTGCGACCACCGACAATGGCGTGCATGTCAGCATAGACGACGGCGAAAGCTGGCAGCCGCAAGCATTCGAGTCGCCGTCGGCCTATACGCGCGCCATCGTGCCGCGCACCGGAGGCGATGGCGTGCTGTTCATGACCAATGGCGATGGTCCGCCGGGCTCGTGGGGGCGCCTTTATCGCAGTGCCGACCTCGGCCGGCATTGGCAACCGGTCGCGCTGCCGGGCAGCGTCGACAGTTCGATGTGGTCGATCGCGGTCAATCCGGCGGATCCGAGCTTGATGTTCGCTTCCGCCGCGCTCGGACAAATTTATCGCAGCACCGACGGTGGCGAGAACTGGACCGCCTTGAAGCGCCGGCTCGGTGAAATCCGCCACGTCGTGTGGCTGCCGGGTTGAGGCACTACGCTCCAACCGCCGCGATTTCCTCAATCACTACCTTCGGCAACAACCGTTTCACATCTTCCTCGCTGCACAGTTCGGTGCCCGGGCTCATCACCGCTGCGGAGCCGGCGGCGACGCCGGTGCGAAACGCCTCCTCGATCGGTTTGCCGGCGGCGAGCGCGGAGACCATGCCGCCGACAAAACTATCGCCGGCGCCGACCGTGCTCAGCACCTCAATGTCGAGCGGTCTGGCTTTCCAGGCGCGCTTGGCCGTGACCAGCAGCGCGCCTTTGTCGCCGAGCGTCAGGGCGACGGCCTCGGTCCGTCCGGAGACGATCAGATCGCGGCAGGCCGAAACGCAAGCGGCGTCGCTGGCCAGCGTTTTGCCAACCAGTCCGCCGAGTTCATCGAGGTTAGGCTTGAACAATGTGACGCCTTCATCAAGCGCGGCGACCAGCGCCGGGCCGGAAGTGTCAACCACGGTCCGCGCGCCATGCCGCTTGGCCTCCCGCGCCACGCGGGCGAAAAAATCGTCGGGCACGCCGGGTGGCACACTACCGCTGGCGACGACGAATTGTGGCGCCGACGGCAGCAGCGTCAGCCGTTCAAGGCAGGCCTCCCATTCGGCGCGGTGCAGGGCCGAACCCGGCAGGACGAAACGGAACTGGTTGCCGCTGCCGGTTTCATAGGCGGTGAAATTCTCGCGAGTCTCGACATGCGACGGTGTCACGATGCTGTCGATGCCTTCGCGCTCGACCAGCCGCTGCAGCAATTTGCCGATGGCGCCGCCCACAGGAAAAATCGCGACGACGTCGCTGCCCAGACGATGCGCCACGCGGGCGACGTTGATTCCGCCGCCGCCGGGATCGCGCTTGGGCGCGGAGCAGCGCAGCTTCAGCGTCGGTTCGACATGATCGACACTGACGAATATGTCGATCGCGGGGTTGATCGTGAGGGTGATGATGTCTGGCACGATCGAATGTCCATTTGCGCTGAAGTCAGGAAAAAGCAGCTAAACCTACAACAAGCCTGTGATTCCAACCATCGACGACCTGGGCCGTTCCAACATTGGAACCATTCGGCCTGGGCGAACTTGTCCCCATAATGAATAAGGTAACCAAGGAGATTTCATGAATTCGTTTCTTAAGGCGGGACTTCTGACGTTGGCTCTGGTCGCCGCGCCGATCGCGGCTCAAGCGGGAACGCTGGAAGGCGTTGCCATTGGCGCTGGCGCTGGCGCGGTCATCGCCGGACCTCCCGGTGCGGTCGTTGGCGGCGTGGTCGGTGCGGTTACCGGTGGCCCGAATATCGTGACCCGCCGCGGCTCACGTCATTGCTGGACCGGCCGGGACGGCTATCGTCACTGTTCGCGCCGCCGGTAGATCTGGCTGTTGGTATCGACACCACGGAGCAGGCCCTGCGGTCTGCTCCGTTTTTTATTGCGCAGCGGCCTTAAGCGGGCCAGCGCTTGAGCAGCAGCGACGCATTGACGCCGCCGAAGCCGAAACCGTTGGCCATCGCGTAATCGATTTGCTGCGTGCGCGCGCGCGCGCCTACCAGATCGAGACCGTCGGCGGCATCGTCGGCCTGTTCAAGATTGATGGTCGGCGGCAGCGTCCCGGTGCGCAAGGCATTGACGGCGAATATCGCGCCGACCGCGCCGGCGGCTCCCAGCAAATGTCCGGTCGCCGCTTTCGTCGATGTGATGGCAACCCGCGCGCCATTGAACACGCCGCGGATCGCGGTCAGTTCGGCGGCGTCGCCGAGCGGCGTCGACGTGGCGTGGGCATTGATGTGTCCGACCTGCGACGGCTGGATACCGGCGGCATCAATCGCCAGCCGCATGCAGCGTTGCAGGCCTTCGCCATCGGCGGGCGCCGCCGCCATGCTGTAGGCGTCCGACGTCGTGCCATAGCCGACGATTTCGGCGAGCGGCGTGGCGCCGCGCGCGAGCGCATGATCGAGTGCTTCGATGACAAGCACGGCGGAGCCCTCGCTCATGACGAAGCCGTCGCGCTGTTTGTCGAACGGCCGCGATGCGCGTTCCGGCGTGTCGTTGAATCCGGTCGAGAGCGCGCGCGCGGCGGCGAAACTGCCGAGGCTGACGCGCTCAATGCAGCTCTCCGAACCGCCGCAGACCGCGATATCGGCTTCGCCGCTGTGGATCAGGCGAGCGCCGTCGCCGAGTGCCTGTACACTGGCGGCACAGGCGGTGACCGGCGCGCCGATCGGCCCGCGGAAACCATGATGGATCGATATCTGCCCGGCGGCGAGATTGACCAGGAACGACGGCACGGTGAATGGCGACAGCTTGCGCGCGCCGCGCTCGTCGGTGATGTGCACCGCCCGCTTCATGGTGGCGAAGCCGCCAATGCCGGAGGCGATGATGGTAGCGGTGCGGTTGCGCTCGGCGTCGGACGCGGGCGCCCAGCCGGCTTGGGCGATGGCTTCGTTGGCGGCCGCCATGGCGAACTGGATGAAGCGGTCCATCCGCATCTGATCCTTCGCGCTGACCGCGCGATCGGGATCGAAACCGCCTTCGGCGTCCTCGTCTATTGTCGGCACGATGCCGGCGATCTTGGCGCGCACGTCCGGAACGATGTTATCGGACAGGCGCCTGATGCCGGAGCGGCCGGCGAGCAGTCGCTGCCAGACAAGTCCGACGCCGCAGCCAAGCGGCGACACGATACCGTAGCCGGTGACGACGATGCGTCGCATGCTGCTCCTGAGGTTCGGCGGACGAGGACGCAAACTTCCCGAAGCGATGCCGTTCGCTACGAAGCGTCGTCAGTCCAGCATCGTCTGCGCGCTTTGTTCCGCGTCATAGACCGATACTTGGACGATCGGATGCGCCTTTTTGATGGCCTTGCCGGCGGTCTCGGCTTCATCCATCGAGGCATAGGTCGCTTTGGTCTGCCGGTCGACTTGCAGGCGGAAGCGCCCGAGCGTCGGCCGGTGCTGACCGGCCTTGGCCGTGGCAGGCTCGGCTACAGCTTCCTTCTTGGGCATGCTCATCGTCGCCATTCGCGCCAATTCCTTATTGGCCCGGACTGATTTCCGGACATCATCATCCATCTAGGTGCCCCTGTGGTTTTTGGATAGTGCCTGGCCTGAACTTGTGGCCTGAACCTTTGGGCCGAACCGTTGGGCCTTGCCCCGGGCTTAACTGATTCGGATTTTGGAGGTAGGCGTCAACTCTGGCCTCAAAAGGGGGCACAAGGCAAGAACGTCTGGTATAGTCTGGTTAAGACGGCACGCGGCACAGGTTAACATGGCGACACGGCAGCATCGGCTGAGCGAATTTAATGACGGCCCGCCGCCGCCCGATCTGCCGTTGCAGTTGCTGTGCGAAGACCACAATGGAACCTATCTGCTGCCCTATGCGTGCCGCTGGCAGGATGCCGTGTGGCGCAATTGCGTCAGCAACGAAGCCATTGAAGCCGCCGTCGTCGGCTGGCGCGAAACGCCGCCGCCGCGTCACGGGAGTTAGACATGAAGAACGATCGGCCGCGCCGCATGGGCGACAGCAGGCAGGACGCCGAAGCCATGTTCAAGGCCGTGACCACCAAGCCGGTGGAAGCGCCGGCCAAGACGCCGTCGCTGCCGGGCGTGAAGGAAATGGTGTCGCTGCGCATCGACAAGGATGTGCTCGAGCATTTCCAGAATGGCGGCCCGGGCTGGCAGGACCGCATCAACGAGGCGTTGCGCAAGGCGGCCGGCAAGTAGCGTAAAATCCGCGCAACAAAAAGCCGGCCGCGCGTTGGCGCACGGCCGGCTGATTGATCGGTTGAAAGCCTAGTTGCTCTGGATCGTCTTGATCACGCTCGACATCGGGCGCGCTTCGTCCAGCCCGCCGCCCATTTCCTTGAGCACCATGTCGACATATTCCTTCTTCGGCTCGGTCGGCGTCTGGCCGGTGATCTGCACCACCTTGTAGCCGCCTTCCTTGAGCTGCTTGAGCAGTTCCGGCGCGGCCGAGGCGGTCGTCTGCTGGAAGTCGTGCATCAGGATGATGCCCTTGCCCTTGCTGGCGAGCTTGCTCATCACGTTCTTGATGACCTGCTCCGGCTTGCGCACCTTAAAGTCAAACGAGTCGAGGTCGGTCGAAAAGATGCCGACATTGCGCTCGGCGAGATACTTCAGCATTTCCGGCGGATGACGCAGCGCCGGGAAGCGGAAGAACGGCGCGATCGGCTTGCCGCCGAGCGCGATCGACACCGCGGCGATGCCCTTTTCGATTTCGTCGGTGGCTTCCTGCGTGGTCATGCGCGACAGGTCCTTATGCGACCAGGTGTGCGAGCCGACGGTGTGACCGGCGGCGACGACGCGCTTGAGAATTTCCGGATGCCAGCCGGCATGCTTGCCGATCGGGAAGAACAGCGCCTTGGTGCACTGGTCGGCCAGCGCCTTGAGCACGGCCGGCGTGTGGCCCGGCCACGGGCCGTCGTCGAAGGTCAGCACGACTTCCTTGTCTTGCAGGAAATCATAGGCCTTGAAGTGTTCGAAGCCGAAGCCCGGGCCGCCGGTGGTGTCGATTTCTACGACGCGGGCAACGCCCAGCGCGTTCGGATTGTCGCATTTCGCGGCCGAGGCGGGAGCCTGGGCCTTCTGGGCGAAGGCGGCCGTGCCGGCGACCGACAGTGAGATCGCGGCGGCCAGGGCCAAAACGGTTCGCATGACGTGCTCCATCGTGAATTCGGAATGTCTAACGCGCATTCATTGCGGCTTTAATCTTTTGAGTCAACGAAAGTCGGAAAATGCCCGGTTCTTATGCGCTTATCGATGGTAAGATAGTTAATGTGAGGGTATCGGATGACTACCTGCGCCGCATGTTGCTTAACGGTACGATCGGACATATCTGGTTGACGGGTTCGCCCGAACAAGGGTTTGCGAAAAGGATCGGACAGTAGTGGCGATGCCGGCGATTGCTTCCAGCGTTTTCGGAACCTGGCCTGTGCTGCTGGCCGCGCTCATCGGTGGGCTTGTTCTTGCCGCGACGCTCGGGCTGTGGGGATATTACGGATCCACGGTATTCTTTGAAATGGTGCGCACCGGCTGGATCGCGTGCTTCTGATGATAGGCGGCCGATCATGATGAACACGCTCGCATCCCACATCCTTCTCGTACTCGCCGCATTCCTGACCGGGCTGGTCATCTTTCTCGGCGTCTTTTTGTTCGCCACAGGCAATCTTGGCGGTGGTAGCGGCGCACCGGGCGCTTCCGCCATCGGCGGACCGTTCCAGTTGACCGATCAGAACGGCAAGACGATCACCGATGCGGACATCAAGGGCCGGCCGCATCTCGTCTTCTTCGGCTACACGCATTGTCCCGATGTCTGCCCGGCGACTTTGTTCGAAGTGTCGGAACTGATGCGGGCGCTCGGCAAGGATGCCGATCGCGCCGGCGCGCTCTTCATCACGGTCGATCCGGAACGCGATACGCCGGCGGCGCTGAAGGATTATCTGTCGAGCTTCGACCCGCGCCTGCGCGCCGCCACCGGGAATCGCGCGGCGATCGACGCGGCCGAGAAGGCTTACCGCGTCTATGCCAAGAAAGTGCCGAGCGAAAAGGACAAGGACGACTACAGCATGGACCACACCGCTTTGGTCTATCTGATGGACAAGCAGGGCCGCTTCGTCGCGCCGTTCAGCCTGAAGCGGACGCCCGCCGAAGCCGCCGCCGAATTGCGGAAGTATTTGTAGTGGCGTCCCGCACCGCCGGCCGTTCGTGACTCACGCGGTCATTCTGAAGCGAGGCCTTTGGCGGCGCATTGCAGGCTTGCCTCTATAACGATTTTTAGCTAGACTAAGCTTAGTTTAGTTATAGCGAGGGTCCCCAATGTCCACGGTCAATATCCACGCGGCCAAGACTCATCTCTCACGCTTGGTGGAGAAAGCCGCGGCCGGCGAGGAGATCATCATCGCCAAGGCCGGCACACCCCTTGCCAAGCTGGGACCGCTTGCGGCAAACGAACAGCGGACACGCCGCCTTGGCTGCTTGGCAGGCTGCATCACCATCCCGTCGAATTTCGATGCGCCGCTGCCCGACCACGTTATTGACGCTTTCGAAGGCCGCTGATGCGGCTCATGCTCGACACACACGTTCTGCTATGGGCGCTCGCCAGTCCCAAGCAACTCGGCAAAGACGCGCGCGCGGCTATTGAAGACCCGGCCAACGAGGTCCTGTTCAGCGCGGCCAGCATCTGGGAAATTGCGATCAAGGCATCTCTGAAACGAACCGACTTTCGGGTGTCGCCTGCGCAGATAGCGGTAGCCGCGCTCGATAGTGGCTTCAAGGAATTGCCCGTCCATTCGGCGGCGGCTGCCCACACCGCCAAGCTTCCGGCGCATCACCGCGATCCGTTTGACCGGCTTTTGATCGCACAGGCCGTCACGGAGCCAGCCGTGTTCTACACGGCCGATGCTCAACTCGAAGTCTATTCCGATCTGGTTCGTCGCATTTGACCGCTTTGTTTTTGTATCGCGCGTTTTTTCACTGAACCTTGTTCCTCATGCTGCGCTCTGTCTGCCGTTGCTTTGACGCGCCGGCGCCTCGCCCACCGTCGGCAATTCGCCTCGCTTCTTCAGGCCATCGACTTCACGTTCGAGATGCAGCAGCGCGCGCGTCACCCCGACGGCGCGGTGCGAGGTCTTCGCCAGACCGTGCGTTGTCTTCTCCCAGAGGAACGGCGCAAAGATGAGTTGATAGACCGCGCGCCAGGCGGCCAGTGAAAGCAGCAGCCAATGCAGCGGCGTCAGCAGCAGCACCCAGGCCGCCGGGGTCAGGCCGCGGTGCATCAGCCCGAGCCAGCCGAGAAAGCCAGAACTGAGATAGCCGATGATCGCGGTGGTGCCATATAGCGCGCCAAGCAAGGCGGCCGGCGCGTCATCGGCCGGCCAGATGAAGTCGCCGTTCTTGATCGCAACGATCAGCGCCACCATGAACAGCGGATGCACCAGAGCGGCCAGCACATTGCCGCCGACCATCAATTGGAATCCGGCAAATCCGGCGGGCCCCAGTTCGCGCAACAGCCGGCGCGGCTGGCGCATATGCACCAGCCAGGTCTGCATCCAGTCTTTGAACCAGCGCGTGCGCTGGCGCAGCCAAGGACCGAACTGGGCCGGCGCTTCTTCGTAGGTTGTCGATGCGATCATTTCCGAGCGATAACCGAACCGCGTCAGCCGCAGGCCGAGATCGGCATCTTCGGTGACATTGTAGGGGTTCCAGCCGCCGATCTTGCGCAAGGTGGCGGTATAAAAATGATTGGACGAGCCGCCGAGTGGCAGCGGCAGGCCCATCGCCGTGAGGCCGGGGAGAAACACGTCGAACTGGCCGGCATATTCGGCGGTGAAATAGCGCGCCAGCAGACTGT
>CAMAUC010000055.1 GCA_945861265.1 Rhizobium sp. Q54
CATCCCGGCAAGGGCACGCCGACCACGCAGATCGATATGCGCCGGATTTCCGACGGCGTGAAGACCCAGATGCGCTACAAAACGACCGACCCGGTCGAGCGCGCCCATGTCGAAGAGGTCGAATATTCCTACCTCTACCAGGACGCCGACGGCTTCCATTTCATGAATGATGTCACCTACGACCAGGTCCAGATTCAGGCCGACGTGGTTGGCGACGCTGCGCCCTACATGCAGGAAGGCATGAAGGTCCAGCTCTCGATGTTTGAAGGAAACGCGATCTCGATCGAGATCCCGGCGAAAGTGACGCTGGAAATCACCGAGACCGAGCCGGCCATGAAGGGCCAGACCGCGTCGGGCTCGTTCAAACCGGCCATCCTGTCGAACGGCGTGCGCACCATGGTGCCGACCCACATCACCGTCGGCACCCGCGTCGTCATCATGACTGAGGACGGCTCCTACAGCGAACGCGCCAAGGACTGAGCGAGTTTGCACCCGTTGTCCCCGCGCCGCGTGGGACGATGGGGCTTGCTTCAATATACCGCGCCGGTCCCGCCCTTGTTCGCCGCTGGCGGGACCCACTAATCTTACACCTTGTTCGGATTGCCGCAGTCGAGGGACGTATTTTGAGATTTCCGGTCATCGTGACCGCAGCCCTGCTGGTTGCCGGCAGCGCCGCCGCCGCTGAAATCGAAGAGCCCCGCGTCACGATCACCCAAATCGATTGGGCGGCGGCGGCGGCATCCCTGACCGACCGTGGCAATGCGCCGCCGGCGGAAGCCTTCGCCCGCATCAATGCGCAAATCGAAAAGCGATTTCCGGGTATAGCCAAGAGCAGCGTGCCGGTGCTGCTGCCGATCGACATGGATACGTTCCGCGCCGATCTTGCTGCCGGCATACCGGATGCGCAAAGCGCCGACAAATATTTCGGCCCGTTTCATCCGACCAAATATTTCCTGCCGGGCCCTGCAGGCTATACCGGGACCTTCACGCTCAACCAGGGCGATGGCGGTTTCCGGTTCCAGTATAGAAAGAAGCCTATCGAAGTCGAAATCACCGGCGCCGGATTCACCTACGATCTTGACGGCCCGGATCATCATCAAACATTCCCGGCCAAGGATCTGCAGGACGCATTCCCCGGCATCCGGCGCATCCTGCACGAAGCGCATGTGCGTTACGTGTTCGAACGTTTCGGCGTTCCCTATATCGTGTCGGTCCAGTGTTATGACCGCCGGCTGTCGTCCCGCTATCCGTCCTGCCGCGAAGCCGATCCGGTCGCGGTGAAATTCCTGCAGCTGCTGCGGACCGCCGGCGGCACGCCGCAAACGATCAATGCACCGCATCTCGATTTGACGCGGCCCACCGCTAAATCCGACTTCACCTATTACGGCCCCGGCGATCTCATTCCGAATACCGGCTGGCGCAAGATGCCCGGCCGCGCCGACTATCATGTCTATGCGGCGATGCGCTTTCCGTTCGCCAACGCGCCGGCCTATGTGAAGTCGCAATCCTTCATGCCATGGGGCGATTGCTATCGCAGCGGTCACAGCGGACGGCTCGGCCGCAAGAACGGACCTTATACTTGCAAAGTGAACGGCATTCCTCTGCTGTTCAATGAAGCGACCGCGATCAATTTCACCTATCCGTGGCGCGACAATTTCTGCGAGCTGCGCGACTTCCAGGTCGGCCAGTGTCCCGGCGGCTACGGCCATCAAGGCCAGGACATGCGACCGAGCAATTGCGTGCTGAAAAACGAAGCCGCCGATCGCTGCCTGCCCTATCAGCACACCATTGCCGCTGTGCGCGATGGCCTGATCTGGCGCATGCCCGGCAATCTCGGCGCCTATATCGTCATCAACACGCCGAACGAATTCGTACGTTTTCGCTATCTGCATATGAACCCGAAATTCATGGATGACGACGGTCTGGTGAGCGGCCGGCAAGTCAGCCAGGGCGAAATCATCGGCAAGGTCGCGACCTGGGGCGATTTTGAAAACGGCACATCGTACCATCTTCATTTCAACATGCAGGTGGTGACTAAACTTGGCTGGGTCTGGGTCAATCCCTACATGTCGCTCGTCTTGTCCTATGAAAACCTGATCGGCGGCCGCGGCACGGAGATCAAGCCAGGCGATCCGGATCCCGTTATTCCCGACAAGCCGCCGGTTATTTTATCGCCGGAAGAAGCGAAGGCGCTGCCCCCAACGCCGGGCAAATCGCGCCGCTTCTGGCGTCGCGGGAACTAAATACGCCGCGGCACAACCGCGGGTTCCCGGAACCTATCCCAGTTCCACCCGTTGATAGGCAGGTGATCCGCGCCATTCTTCGCGCCGGGAACCTCATTCAGCCCATCATGCCGAGGAGGAATTCTTATGAAGGCTTTGAAAACTGCGCTGCTCGCCAGTGCATTTGCTCTCGCCACCACCGTGTCCTTCGCCCAGGTCGGCGCCAATGTCGGCGCCGGAACGTCTGGCGGAGCGGCAGTCGGCGTTGGCAATAGCGGAACCAGCGGCGCCACCAAATCAAACTCGAGCGCGGGCGTTAACGCGAATGTTGGCGGCACCCGCGCCAAGGTAGGCGCCGACGCCTCCGGCAATACCGCCGTCAAGAAAAAGAACCGCACCACGACCGGCAGCGGCAGCGCCGGTGCCGCGGTCAACGGCTCGGTTAAGTAACGTCGAGGAAAGAGCAACGCTCATGCGGCCTCCGCGGCAGACTGTCGCGGAGGCCGTTACGATTCGCGCGGCGGTCGCGTCGCGAGTTTGGCGCGCGTCGATTGTTTGCCGGGCGACAGTCGCTAGACTGCCGGGCATGAACCGAATCGAAGACCCTTCCCTCCTTCCGCGCCTCAACCGCCGAGCGCTGCTCGGCAGTGCTCTCGGCATCGCCGCAAGCATGGCTTTCGGCGGCGATGCCTTGGCGGCGCAGTCGCCCGGCTTCGCGCGCTGGGTCGCCGGCTTCCGCGACCACGCCTTGCGGCGCGGTGTCTCGGATAAGACCTACGATCGCGTGATGAACGCGGTGACGCCGGACACCAGCGTCTATGAACTCCAGCGCAAGCAGCCTGAATTCACCGAACAGATGTGGCAGTATATCAACCGCCGCTGTTCGGACTGGCGTGTGACAGTCGGCAAGCAGCGCGCCAAGGAATTCGCCAGCCTGTTGGCGCGCCTCGAGGCCGATTACGGCGTCGATCGACATGTCCTTCTCGGCCTGTGGGGCATGGAGTCTTCGTTCGGCGATGTCATCGACAATCCGAAATATATGCGGCCGGTCATTCCCGCTCTCGCCGCGCTGGCTTACGGCGAACCGCGCCGGCGCAAATACTGGGAAGCCGAATTGATCAATGCGCTGACCATTGTCGATCGCGGCTGGGCGCAACCTGCCGCGATGATCGGCTCGTGGGCCGGCGCGATGGGTCATACACAATGGATGCCGGAGGTCTGGCTTCACCTCGGCGTCGATTACGATCGCGACGGCCGCGCCAACCCGTTCGGCAAACCCGACGACGCGCTGGCCGGCACAGCGCGCTATCTCGTCGAGCGCGGCAAATGGCGCCGCGGCGAAGCATGGGGCTGCGAGGTGAAGTTAGCGCTCGGCTTCAATTTGCATCTCGCCGACAATCGCAGCTTTCGCAGTTACGCGAAATGGCATGCGCTCGGCGTGCGACGCGCCGATGGCGCGGCTTTCGCCCGGCCGGGCGACGACGTCAAATTATGGATGCCGGTGCGCGGCGGCCCGGCCTTTCTGGTCGGACATAATCTCCGCGCGGTCTATTCGTACAATCCGTCGATCAGCTACACGCTGGCGCTGGTCCATCTCGGCGATCTGGTGCGCGGCGATAGCGGATTCCACCAACAGTTTCCCGGCGGCGAGCGCGTCCTGACCATCGACGAGGTCAAGGAAATTCAGCGCCGACTGAACGAACGCGGCTTCAAGACCGACGGCATCGATGGCCGCACGGGCAGCGACACGGTGAAAGCTGTCGGCGCGTTCCAGAAAAGCGTGGGTCTGGACCCGGTCGACGGCTATGCCGGACTTAAAGTTCTGGCGCGCTTGCGTCAGCCGGGATGACTTTTCATTTGAGCATGATCTTATCCGAAAACCGGGTCCCACTTTTCGGGATCATGCTCCGTCGAAATTCCGTTCGACCATCCAGTCCTTCAAATAAGTGACGAAGGCCTGCACCTTGGCCGGCGTGACCAGCGCCTTTGGATAGACCGCCAATAGCGGTCGCGGCGCAATCCGGTAGCGCGGCAGCACGCTCACCAGCGCGCCGCTGGCAAGATCCTCGGCAACCGCATAGCGCGGGATCATCGTGATGCCGAGCCCGGCGACCGCGGCCTTGCGCAAGGTGTGCGCGCTGTCCGACGAAAACGTTGCTCGCACCTTGACCGGAATCTGGCCGTCCGGACCGGTCAGTCGCCATACCGCGTCACTCGGCGATACATGAACATGTACGAGGCAGGCGTGCATGCCGAGCGCGGCGGGCTCTTTCGGTTCGCCGGCGCGCGCGAGGTAATCGGGCGACGCGCACAAAACCCAATCGAGCGTCGCGATTTTTTCCTCAACCACCGACGCGCCCCGCATGGTGGAGAAGCACAAAACGATGTCGAGATCGCGTTCGGCAAAATCATATGACCCGCGATACGGCGTATTCTCCAGCATCAACGACACGCGCAACCGCGGCTGCGCCTTGGCGAAGCCGACAACGGCGTCTGACAGATGCATGGCACCGAATGATTTAGGCGCCAGCACCTTGAGGGTACCGGCAGGCTCCGTGTGGGTGCGCAGGATGGCGCGCTCGTTGGTCTCGATTTCGCGAAACACCCTCTCGCAGAATTCGAGATAGACGGTGCCTTCTTCGGTGAGCGCCAGCGACCGCGTCGAGCGGTTCAGCAGGCGCACGCCGAGATGCGTTTCCAGATCGCTGATGTGCCGCGACACCAACGCACGCGACAGGCCGAGCTGGCTGGCGCCGACGGTGAAGCTGCCTGCCCGCACGACGCGAACGAAACTTTCCATGGTCCGGAAACGGTCCAAGCAGCCTCCCTATTGTTGCGATATTTGCACCAATGACGTGCGCATTTATTGGCTATTATGCGCTAATGTCAAAGTCTATACTGTGCGACAACATCAGCCGCGCCGAACCAACAGGCGCCTATATTATGGGGAGAAACGGCGGCCTGAACGGCCCTGTGGCCGAAAGGCGCATGGGAGAGCGCGGGCTGACCTACACTGCATGCCGCATTCCAATCCTGCCAAGGCCGCCCTTGCCGACACGGCTTCCGTGGACCGCCCCGTCCCCGCCGGGGTCAATGCCGCCGCTTTCGGCAGCGACGTGATCGCCGACGCGATCCGTGCCCTCGACATTCCCTATATCGCGCTCAACCCCGGCGCGAGCTATCGCGGACTGCACGACAGCCTGGTGAATTATCTCGGCAACGAACAGCCGCAGATGCTGTTGTGCCTGCACGAGGAAAGCGCGGTTGCCATCGCGCACGGCTATGCCAAGGTCACCGGCAAGGCGATGGCGGCGGCGGTGCACTCCAATGTCGGCTTGATGCACGCCACCATGTCGATCTTCAACGCCTGGTGCGACCGCATGCCGATGCTCATCATCGGCGCCACCGGCCCGAACGATGCGGCGAAACGCCGGCCGTGGATCGAATGGATCCACACCGCTCGCGATCAGGGCGCACTGGTGCGCGGTTACACCAAATGGGACGACCAGCCGGGATCGGCAATCGCCGCCCGCGAGTCGGTGCTGCGCGCCGCCTGGATCGCCAACACCGCGCCGTGCGGGCCCACTTATGTCAATCTCGACGTCGAATTGCAGGAAGCCAAGCTGACCGAACCGGTCGCCGCGATCGACGCCCGGCGTTTCATGCCCACGGTCAAAAGCGCGGCCGAAGCCGACGCCATCAAGTCCGCGGCGACGCTGCTGCGGGCGGCGAAAAATCCGGTGATCCTCGCCGGCCGCGTCTCGCGCGACTTAGAGGCCTGGAAGACCCGCATTGTACTCGCCGAGCGGCTCGGCGCGCGCGTCCTCACAGATTTGAAAGTCGCGGCCGCCTTCCCGACCGATCACCCGCTGCATGCCGGTGCGCCGGGTGTGATTTCGCTCGCGCCTGAAGCAGCCGACGCGATCCGCAAGGCCGACGTCATTCTCAGCCTTGACTGGCTCGATATTGCCGGCACGTTCAAGAACATCGGCGGCACCATTGCCGCCAAGGTCGTGCAAGTGTCGGTCGATCATCGTCTGCATAATGGCTGGAGCATGGACTATCAGGGTCTGCCGCCGGTCGACGTGATGATCGACTGCGAGCCGGATGTCGCGGTGCCGGCTTTGCTGGAAGCACTCGGGCCGGCAAGCGCCAAGGCATTGCCGGCAGCCCAGCGAGAATTTCAAAAGCTTTCCGGCAGCAAGGTCACAGTCGATCACATGGCTGAAGCGCTGCGCCGCGCGGTTGGCGATCGGCCCACCACCCTCACCCATGTTTCGCTGTCCTGGAATGGCGCCAGCTGGCCGCTGCGCCACCCGCTCGATTATCTCGGCTCCGACGGCGGTGGCGGCGTCGGCGGCGGTCCCGGCATCTCAGTTGGCGCAGCGCTGGCGCTCAAGGGCTCCGGACGTCTTGTGGTCGCGGTCTGCGGCGACGGCGACTTCCTCATGGGCGTCACCGCGCTTTGGACGGCGGTGCACTATCACATCCCGCTGCTGATCGTGGTCGCCAACAACCGTTCCTTCTTCAATGACGAGCTGCATCAGGAACGTGTCGCTCGCATGCGCAGCCGGCCGGTGGAAAACCGCTGGATCGGCCAGCGCATCTCAGAACCGAATATAGATTTGGCCGGTATAGCCCGCGCCCAGGGCGCGCTCGGCTTCGGACCGGTCGAGTCGATTGACGACCTCTCGGCCGTGTTTGAAAAGGCCATTGCGGCCGTCGAGGCCGGCGCTGTCGCCGTTGTCGACGTGCGGGTTGAGCCCGGCTATGCCGGAACGACGGCGCAAGGCGCCACTGGCAAAAGCGAATAGAAGCGATCAAGACCCATGACAGCACCATCTCCCAACGCAGCCAATGCCGACATCCTGGTGGTCGACGACGTCGTCGTTCGCTTCGAAACCCAGGAAGGTCCGGTCACCGCCGTCGATCACGTCTCCTTCGGCGTGAGGCAGGGTGAATTCCTGTCTGTAATCGGCCCGTCCGGCTGCGGCAAGTCGACTTTGTTCAACGTTATCGGCGGCCTGATCGGCCACACCTCGGGCGTCGTCAGTGTCGGCGGCGAAACCATCGACAGCCCGCATAAATCGATCGGCATGGTGTTCCAGGAAGAATCGACCTTCCCCTGGCGCAGCGTCACCGACAATGTCGCCTTTCCGCTCGAATTGATCGGCATGCCGAAGGCGCAACGCATCGAGCGCGCCCGCCACTTCATCGCGCTGGTCGGTCTGGACGGCTTCGAAAACCGATATCCGAACGAATTGTCTGGCGGCATGCGCCAGCGTGTCTCGCTCGCCCGGACGCTTGCGTCCGAACCGAAAATTCTACTGATGGACGAGCCCTTCGCCGCGCTCGACGAGCAGACCCGCCTCCTGCTCGGCGACAAGGTGCTGCAAATCCAACAACAATTGAAGCAGACCACGCTTCTCATCACGCACAACATTACCGAAGCCGTGCAGATGTCCGACCGCATCCTGGTGATGACCTATCGGCCCGGCAAGGTGAAGCGCATCGTCGATATCGATTTGCCGCGGCCGCGCACCTCCGAAATCGTCGGCAGCGAAGCTTTTGGCCGCTACGTCGCGCAAATCTGGGCCGATTTGCGCGAGGAAGCGAGCCGCGGCATGCGCGACGAGGAAGAACACACATTGCACCACACCGGCGGCGCCTCATGACCATGGCAACCGCCACGCCGCCGCGGCGCGTCAGGCTTAGCGGTGCTTTGCCCGCGCTCACCGGGCTCGGTACATTGGTCGCGTTTTTTGTGATCCTGGAAATTTTGATCCGCAGCGGCGGCCTGAACCGCTTCATCGTGCCGCCGCCATCCGAGATCATCGCCAGCTTTCCACGCATCATTGTCGAAGAGCAGGTGCTCAGCCGCTTCGTGATGACGTTGACCGAGTGCCTCACCGCCGGCGTCATGCTGACCGTCTTCGGCGTCGCAGGCGGCGTGCTGATGCATCGCTTCAAATTGTTGCAGCAGGCCTGCGAAACCTGGGTCGCCGCGCTCGCCTCGGCGCCGGTGGTCCTGTGCTATCCGCTGTTTCTCGTGATCTACGGACGCAATGCCTGGACCATCATCATGATGGGTTTCGTCTCGGCGCTGCCGCCGGTGATCCTGAAGACGCTGGAAGGCATTTCAGGCACCCGCAAGGTGCTGGTCAATGTCGGGCGCAGCTTCAACCTGACGCCGACGCAGCAGTTCTGGAAAATCCTGTTTCCGGCGGCGCTGCCGACTATCTTCGTCGGCATTCGCCTCGGCCTGATCTTCGCGCTCATCAATGTCGTCGGCGTCGAGTTTCTGATCAATTTCGGCGGCCTCGGCCAGCTTATCAACGAACTGGCCGAACGCTACGACCTGGCCGGCACCTATGCCGCGATCTGCTTCGTGGTTCTGGTCAGCGTGATGTTCTTCATGGTTTTGGAAAAGGCTGAGCGATGGCTGACACGAGCCGAGTAACGTCGATGCCCGCCTCGGCGCCGGTGCTAAGCCCGGTGACCGTGCTGCGGCTCGTCATCATCCTGACCGTTCTCGCGGTCTGGGAATTCCTGTCGCATTCCGGCTGGCTGTATCGCGACGTCGTGCCGTCGCTGCTGGCAATCGGCCGCGCCATGTTCGACCTGCTCGCGCATGGCGAGTATTACTTCAACCTCGCGGTCACCGCCGGCGAAGTCGGCGCAGCTTTGGCTATCGGCGGCGGCCTTGGGCTCGTGGTCGGCATCGTGCTTGGCGCCAACCGGTTCCTGTCGAAGGCGTTCGAATCCTATCTGTATTATCTCGGACCCACACCCAAGATCATCTTCTTCCCGATCATGATCATGTGGTTCGGCGTCGGCCCCGGCTCCAAAATCGCGCTCGGCACATTGTCTTGCTTCTTCCCGGTGGCTTTGTCGGCGGCCGCCGGCATGCGCCAGATCGACAAGGTGCTGATCCGCGTCGGCAACAGCTTCCGCGCGTCGACCGCGCAGATGGTGTTCAAGATTTATCTGCCGGCGATGCGGCATCCGATCATCAATGGCGTGCGGCTCGGCTTAGGCGTGGCGCTCATCGGCACGCTGCTCGCCGAAACCAAGCTGTCCAACAAGGGGATCGGCTTCCTCATCATCCAAGCCTACAGTATTTTCGATATGCCGCGCATGTACGCCATGCTGATCGTTCTGTTCGTTTTGTCGATCGGCGCCAATTCCGTTGTCGGCCGCCTCGGCGGTCTCGACAGCATCAAACGAAGCTAGAAAAAACAGGGAGTAAATCAGATGAAACATTTCAGACATATCGCGGGTCTGGCGGCGATGGCCGCTATTGCTCTCTCAGGTCCGGCAAAGGCCGACGATCTCATCAAGATGACTATCGGCCAGCGCGGCAACTGGGATACAGCGATCGCCGAACTCGGCAGCAAGGCCGGCATCTTCAAGAAGCACGGTTTGACGCTTGAGATGATCTACACCTCGGGCAGTGGCGAGACCCTGCAGCCGGTGATTTCCGGCAGCGTCGATCTCGGCCTCGCGGTCGGCACGCTGGGCGCCATGGCGGCCTATTCGAAGGGCGCGCCGGTGCGCATCATCGGCGCCCAGGCGACCGGCGCGGCGGACTACTGGTATGCCAAGAACCCGGCAATCAAGACGCTGAAGGACACCGCCGACAAGACCATCGCCTTCTCCAGCAATGGCTCGTCGACCCAGAGCGTGGTGCGCGCCTTCATCAACGAGTTCAAGCTGACCGCAAAGCCGCAGGCGACCGGCAATCCGGCAACAACCTTGACGACGGTGATGACCGATCAGGTCGATGTCGGCTGGGCGTCGCCGCCGTTCGGCCTGAAAGAACTCGAGGAAGGCAAGATCCACATTGTCGCCAAGGCAACCGACGCAACTTTGGTGCGCGGCCAGACAATCCGCACCGTGGTCGCCAACGCCGCCTATCTGGAAAAGAACAAGGCAATCGTCGAACGCTTCATGCAGGCCTATCGCGAAACCATCGACTACATGTATTCGGCGAACCCGCAAGTGATCAAAGACTACGCGGAATTCGTCAAGGTCGGCGAGCCGATGGCCAAGCGCGTGCGCGACGAGTTCTTCCCGAAAGGCCTGGTCGACCCGGACAAGATCGTCGGCGTCGATTCTCTTATGGAAGAAGCGGTCACTTTGAAGTTCATTCCGCAGCCGCTGACCAAGGCGCAGCTGACCGAACTGATTCAGATCCCGCCGCGCAAGTAACGCGTCGCCGCGACGAATGACATTCGGCCAGCCGGCGCAATCAGCCCGGCTGGCCGAAGCCGGCATGAGCCCAGACGCCGCTGTTTTTCGGATCGCAGACGAAGGCGATGAAGGCCGCCGCTGCGTCCGGCGACGCGCTTGCTGACGCAACGGCGGCGCCGTAGATGGTCGTGAGCTGGATCGCCGCCGGCAGCGGCCCCGCCAGCGTCAGCCCTTCAATACTGATGACTTCGCTTTTCGGGTAGAAGCCGATGTCGGCCTCGCCGCTCGCCACGAGTTGGACGCCGCCCTCGAGCGCCGGCCGGTGAATGACCTTGCCCTTCATTGCCTCCGCGATACCAAGCTGGTCGAGAAGCTTGCCCATATGGGTGCCGCTCGGCGTCGCGCCGGGCGTCGCATACGCGACGGCACGGCTATTCAACATGGCCTGCTTGACCGTGTTCGGCGACGATAGATCGGGCAACGGCGCGCCGGTGCGCACCACGGCATTGACGCTTACCAAGCCTAGCACGGCGCGATGCGCGTGACGCGCCACGCCACTTTTTTCATAGTCGTCGAGAATATTCGTCGGCATCACCAGCACGTCGGCTTTCTCGCCCGCGGCCAACTTGTCGCGTAGCGCCGACATGACGGCGAAGGTGAAATCGAGCTTGTGGCCGGTCTGCCGCTCGAAGGGCGCGGTCAATTGAACAAACACTTCCTTCGGCGCGCCGCCGCTGAATACTTTGATCGTCGCCATCGCCTGGCTCCCCGGCTAGATTTTGAAGGCTTCGTGCGTGCCCGGATGGAACATCTCCTCCGGCGTCACCAGCCGCGACGACAGGCCCTGGCTGTGGTGATGCTTGAAGAAGCTTTCCAGCGTCTTGCGCGCCGGCTCGATGCCGTAGGACCAGAAGTCCTCGCCCATCAGCGCTTTTGCCTCGGCCAGCCGCTCCTCGATGAAAGGCAGCGTCACCTTGGTCGCAGAAGTGTCGCTCAGGAGTTCAAGCGCCCTGGCCTTGGACTGGTCGAATGCCTTGTACACCGCGCCCGGCAGCCACGGATGCTGCTCGGCCAAAGTACGCCGCACGCCGACAATGTGCATGATCGGAAAAATGCCGGTGCGCTTGAAATAGTCCTTGGCGGCGGCCACCGGATCGGCAAACAGCCAGCCGACATTGGGCGTGTTCTTCGGCAGCGACGGCGGACGCGGCGCGATGAACGCGTCGATGGTCCCTTCCGCCAGCATCGCCGAAATTGACTTGCCGGCCGGTGCGTCCTCGAGTTTCACGTCGCCGGGAAGCTTGATGCTGATTTTTTCCGGCCGGTCGGCATCTTCGATGCCGCCGCGCACCCACTGGATGTCGGACGGCTTGACGCCGTAATCGTCCTCAAGAATCGCGCGCGCCCAGACATTCGCCGTGAGCTGATACTCCGGCACGCCGACGCGCTTGCCCTTGAGGTCTTCCGGTTTCTTGATCCGGTCGGTGCGGACATAGATCGAGGTATGGCGGAAGGCGCGCGACACGAAAGCCGGCACGCCGACATAGGGCCCGCCACCTTGCGCGGTCTTGACCGTGAAACTCGACAGCGACAATTCGCAAATGTCGAATTCGGCATGGCGAAAAGCGCGGAAAAATATTTCTTCCGGCGACAGGGTCATGCAGGACGGATTGACACCGTCGATCTGCACCGAGCCGTCGATCAAGGCGCGCGTGCGGTCATAGGGGCCGACGGCGACGGAAAGATTGAGTTGGGTCATGAGGCGCGCTCTGCTTGAATATGGAAAATAGAGCGAACGTCATAGGCGAAACGGCGCGCGAACGCAAAACGGCGGCCCAGTGGGCCGCCGCCTGCCGCTGCCGGGAACCTAGCCTCTATCCGAAAACATCGGCCGTGATGCCCTTGTACCAGTCAATCGATTCCTTGTAGTTCTGCTTGCGGACATCGGCACTTTCGTTGCGCTGGCTGACGAAGGTGCTGGACGCCTTGATCACGCCATCCACGGGCTCATAGCTGGCGCCGACTTTGACGTCGTCGTCGGGCGCGATCAGGCTCCAGCACGTATTGGAATAGCGCGCCGGGAACGCCCGCGACTTCGTCAATTCGGCGCGAATGACCATGGCCGCCACCTTGGCCTGGCTGTTGGCCGAGAAAGCCGACTTCGGCATCTCGCCGGCGATCGAGGCGTCGCCGACGACGAAGATGTTCGGATCGACCGTCGACTTCATCGACGCCGCATCGATCGGGCAGAATCCGGACTGGTTGGCGAGCCCGGCATCGCGCGCGATCTTGCCGGCCATCTGCGCCGGGATAACGTTGACCAAAGCCGGCTTGTAATTGGTGAAGTCGGTCTTCACCTCGCCGGTCTTGGCATCGACGCCCTTGATACCGCCGTGGATCTTCGGGTCCTGCCATTCGATCACGCCGGGATAATGCTTCTCCCAGCCTTCGCTGAACACAGCCTGCTTGGAAAAAGTCGGTTTCGGATCGAGGATGACGATACGCGACTTCTTGAATCCCTTTTTCTTGAGCACATGCGCGAACATCGACACGCGCTCGTAGGGGCCCGGCGGGCACCGATAGGGATTGGGCGGCGCGATCATGACGATCTGATCGCCGTCCTTCAGCGCGTTGAGTTTCCTGACCAGAAGCTGGGTCTGCGCGCCGGGCTTCCAGGCATGCGGCATGACCTCCGCGGCGCTCTCCGAATAGCCGGGCACAGAATCGAACTTGATGTCGATGCCGGGCGCGACCAGCAAGCGGTCGTAAGGCACCTTGCCGCCGCCGGCGAGAACGACGTGTTTCTTGTCGCGGTCGATCGACGCGGCCAACGCATGCACGACCTTGACGCCGCCCTTCCTGACCTTGTCGTAATTGTGGGTCAGCGATTTGTAATCGCGGAAGCCGCCGACATAAAGGTTGGAGAAGAAACAGGTGGTGAAGGTTTTGAGCGGCTCGATCAAGGTCACATCGATCGCGCCGTTCGATTCCTTGGCAATGTAACGGGCGGCGGTCGCCCCGCCCGGCCCGCCGCCGATAATGACGACGCGCGGTTTACCCTGCGCCAGTGCCGGCGCGGAAAGCATCGGCAGACCGAGCGTCGACAACGACGCTCCGGCCATAATTCCAAAGTGACGGCGTGTAATGTTAGTCATAGTGCCCCCTTGTGGTTATTTCGGCCTTTTGGCCGTCGCAAAATAGGCAGCAAGCGCCGCGATCTCCTCGTCACCGAGGCGCGCGGCGACGTTTTGCATCACCGGATTGGGCAATGCCTTGGTCCGATAGGCTTTGATGACTTCGGCAATATGGGATTCGCCGAGGCCGTGAATGTCTGGAATCGTGCTTTCGGCTTTGGACACGCCGTGACAAGTCGTGCATTCGGTAGACAAATAGCGGCCGTATTCAACGTCAGCGCCATGCGCCGCGGGAGACAACAGGCCCAAAGCCATTCCGCCGCACAACGCTAAGAGTCGCGTTGCCGATCTCCGTGCAGGCTTCGCCCGACGCATCGCCCGAACCTCCCCGTCGCATCAAGCGTTGCATGGTCCGCCATGCCGCCCAATTTATTATTCATTGCGGCGCCGCCGACAAATTGTCGCAGCGAACGAAATTCTATTCGACGCCACCTTTGCGTGGCGTTTTATCTTCTGGCGTCACATCGATGACAGCGGCATGCCCCGTGATTTTCACCGGTGGCCGGCAGTCTTTCATGCAGGGATTGCTGTTCCAGAACGCCTTCTCGCTCTTCTCGCGGTCGTCGTCATAGAAGCCGTTCTCGTTCGGCATCTTCACCTGCGACCAGGTTTCTTTCGACAGCACAAATTTGTCGTCGACGATGTCGTTGAGGTTGAGTACGAAAGCGACCACCGCATAGAGCTCGTCATTGCTCAGCGACTGCGCATCGCCGAACGGCATGGCGCGGCGGACATAGTCGAATACGCTCGACAGATAGGGAAAATACGACCCGACTGTCTTGACCGGATCGTTCGAGGCCAAGGTGCCCTTGCCTTGCGCCAGTTGAGGCCAGCGCCCGGCGCTTTCGCCGAATTCGCCGTGACAGGCGGCGCAGCGATCGAGATAGATCTTCTCGCCGTCCTTGACCGATCCTTTGCCGGGAGGCGCGCCCGCGCCGTCCGGACGCACATCGATGTCCCAGCCGGCAATCTGCGCCGGCGTCGCCACCTGTCCGATGCCATAGCTGCGCGGCGGGGCTTTTTTGTCCTGCGCCAGCACGGGTGATGCCAACAAAAGCGACGCAATAATCAAACTAACCGACCTCGACATTCTCGACCTCCCCGTTGGCCTTGAGCGCCCAGGTCTGGATGCCGTTGTTGTGATAGATCGAATTGACGCCGCGAATTTTTCGAAGGGCGTCCTTGCTCGGCTGCGTATAGCCGGTCTCGTCCATGGCGCGCGATTGCAGCAGCCAGGGCTCGCCATTCCACTCGGCCTCGGCATAAAAGCGCACGCAGCATTTATCGAGCACAGGCCCATCGATGCGCGCGGTGCGCCAGTTGCGGCCGCCGTCGAGCGAAACGTCGACGCGCTTGATCTTGCCGCGGCCCGACCACGCCAGCCCGGAAATCACCTGAAAGCCTTTGCGCTTGACCGGCATCTGCGGCGACGGTGAGGTAATCACCGATTTCGCATCCATCACGAAGGTGAACTTGCGCGCCTTGCCGTTCTCCATCAGGTCGGTGTATTTCGCCGTCTCCTCGCGCGTGTACCAGGGCTTGTCGCCTACTTCGATGCGGCGCAGCCACTTGATCCATATATTGCCTTGCCAGCCCGGCACGACGAGCCGCACCGGATAGCCCTGCTCCGGACGCAGCATTTCGCCGTTCTGCCGGTAGGCGACCAGGCAGTCGTCGAGCGCCTTCGCCATTGGCAGCGAGCGATCGAGCCCGGACGCATCGCCGCCTTCGACTAGAAGCCATTTGCCGTTGGTCTTCACGCCGGCCTGATCGAGCAACAGCTTCAACGGCACGCCGGTATATTGGACGGTGTGGATCATGCCGTGAGTGTACTGGCAGCCATTGAGTTGCGCGCCGCGCCATTCCATGCCGCTATTGGCGGCGCATTCGAGGAAGTAAATGCGATTGACGCGCGGCAATCTTTTGATGTCGTCCAGCGTGAAAATCAGCGGCTTGTCGACCAGACCGTGAATGATCAACCGGTAGTCGTCTGGGTTGACCTCGGCGATGCCGGAATGATGCCGCTCGAAGCACAGACCGTTTGGCGTGATGATGCCGTCGAGTTCGTGCAGCGGCGTGAAGCTGACCGACGATTCGCGGCTGGCAGTGAGCCATTGCACGTCACGGCGAATGACGCCCTTCTCGAATTGGGACGGATGACCGTAAGGCCGCACCGCGACGCCATCGCCCAAGGTCTTGCTCCACCCGGCAACGTTTGGCGGCAGATTTTTGGGATTTTCGGCACGCGCCGCGCCTGTTGCGCCCGCGGCAGCAAGGCCGGCGGCACCGGTTAAAAACCGGCGACGCGAAGTCCGCGTGTCGTCGTTCGATTCCGTCATCGGCAACTCCCGGCAGCGTTCTCTCCCGCCAGCATCTTATCACATTCTATTTATTGAATGTAATAAAATCGTCGCCTTGCACATGATCTTTTTCGCACCCTTGGCGGATTGGCGGCAGCCGCTAAATACCGGATATTTTCACGGACGAATTCGGCGCCACGCGCACCGTCTTTTGTGACGCGATATGGCGCTCCACCAGATCCCAGATATTGGGCCCCTGCGTGCCTTCATTGACGCTGGCCCAGCCGGCAACCGTGTATTCGCGCTTAGCCTCGATCGGCTTGCCGGTTTTCAGATGTGTCATGGCGGAAATGCGCTGGCCGATCGGCTTTGCGACATTGATCGAATAGCCAAGCCCGCCGCACCGCACCATGTCGCCGCCCTGTTGGTAATAGGGATCGGGGTTGAACAGATTGTCGGCGACGTCCTCGAGGACTTCCTTGAGGCGTTCCCCGGTCATCGGCAGCCGGTAGACCTGCGGATAGGTAATCGCAGTGGCGTTGTGGATGTCCTCGACGGTGATCGGCGCCCCGGGCAGCACGCTCGTGCCCCAGCGGAAGCCCGGCGACAGCGCGATCTCGGCATCGCGCTCCTTCAACAGCGCCGCGCAGATCAGATCGTCGAACGTACCGTTGAAATTGCCGCGCCGGTACAACAGCGAATCCGCGTGCCCTACGACCCGCGACAGTTCCTTGGCGTAGGGCGCGCGCGCCTTGGCGACAGCGGCGCTCATCGCCGGATCCGGCTTGATGACGTCGGCGAACAGCGGGATCAGCTTGTAGCGATACGACTTGACCGCCCCGCCCTGCACGTCGAGATCCAGCCGCGAGACGAACTTGCCGTGACTGCCCGAGGCGATCAGCAAGGTCTTGCCGATGGCCACCGCCTCGGGGAGCGCGTCATGGGTGTGGCCGGTCAAAATAACGTCGATGCCCTGGACCCGCGAGGCGAGCTTGCGGTCGACGTCGAAACCGTTATGCGACAGCAACACGATGAGTTGCGCGCCGCCGGCACGTGCCTTGTCAACCTGGGCGCGCACTTCTTCCTCGCGGATGCCGAACGACCATTTCGACATCATCCAGCGAGGATTGGCGACCGGCGTATAGGGAAACGCCTGGCCGAGCACGGCGATCTTGACGCCGCCCTTCTCGAACATCTTGACCGCGTCGAACACCGGCTCGTTCCATTCCGTGTCGCGGATGTTGAGCGCGAGGAATGGAAATTCGAGACTCTTGATCAGCTCCTGCACCCGCGCTTCGCCATAGGTGAATTCCCAATGGCCGGTCATGGCGTCAGGCTTCAACAGCGCCATGCAATCGACCATGTCCTGGCCTCGGCTTGAGTTCGCCCCGAGCGAGCCCTGCCATGTGTCGCCGCCGTCAAGCAGCAGCACCTTGCCGTCGCGCTCGGCGCGCACCTGCTTGACCACCGTCGCCAGCCGGTCGAGACCGCCTATCTTGCCGTAGCTTTTAGCAAGCGCGGTGAAGTCCCGATCGGTCATCGCATAGGCCGCGGCCGACTTCGGCGCGATGCCGAACTTTGTCAGGAAATCCGTGCCGGTCAGATGCGGCGGCAACCCCTTGGCGGCGCCGACGCCGAGATTGACGCTCGGCTCGCGGAAATAGACCGGCATCAGCTGGCCGTGGATGTCGGTGACGTGCAGCAGCGTGACATTGCCGACCGCTTCAAAGCGGGTGAGATCGTCCTGCGTCAGCCGCTGCTGGGCGAAGGCGCGCGAGAAACCGCCAGCGCCAACTGAAAGCGCGGCCGTCGCGGCGCTGACCTGAAGCATTTCCCGGCGTGTGATCATCGAGACAGTCCTTCCCCGTCATTCCGGGACGCACGTCATAAGCGCGTGTACGGGCGTCTTCGACGCACTATGGCGTGCGGACCCGGAATCCAGAGCCACGTTTCAAGCATTCAAATTGCCGCTGGATTCCGGGTTCGTGCGAACGCGCGCCCCGGAATGACAACGGGTTAATGGCGTATGCCGGGCACGCTCAACTTCAAGCCTTCGTTCTGCGAAGCAAGGTACAGTTCGAGGTCGCCATATTCCTTCGAGTCCGGCGGCAGTTCGTCGCCACGAATATTGACTGAGCACCACTGGAATCGCTGCCGGATATCCCAGATGGCCAGCAGACTGGTGCGCCAGGTCGGGAAGTGATCGTACTGGCCTTTCGGTTCGCCCATCCACTGTCCGCGGATCCAATGATTGACCGCGATGCCGTGGCAATCGGTGCACGCCATGTTGAGCGCCCCGACCTTGCGCTTGCTCAATTCAACGCCGCGCGCGATAGCCGCCTTGGCTTCGGCGCTTGCGGTGTCGACCTTGATCGGCGTGCCGTTGGCGAGGAAATGCAGATAGACGGACATGGCGCGGTTGCTGTCGGTTTCCATCGGCCAGTCGGCACCCGTCGTCGCCTTGGCGTGGCGGGTCACGAATTCCTCGACGCCCAGCACCTTCTCAAGCCACGGCTCCCATTTCGGCATCGAGGCCGCCCAGGTCTTGAACGACGCGGCCGGATCGCTGTGGCAGGTGTTGCAGGAGAAGCCCGCAGCGCTCTTTTCCTTCCAGAGTTCCTGGCCTTTATCGACCGCCCACATGCCGGGATTTTCGATTGGATCGAGATTGTCGCGCTTCTCGACCGGCGGCGGACGTTTCTCGGGATTATCGAGCGCGGTCTTGAACACCGCCGGCGACTTCAGCGTTTTCAGGAAAGCGACGATATCCTTGATTTCGGCTTCCGAGAAAAATCCGTGGCTGCCCCAGGGCGGCATCACGGTTTCCGGATTGTAGACGCGCGCATCGAAGACGTAATTGTAGAGCCACTCATCCTCGCGGCCCGCATTGCCGATTTCCGACAGATCGGGCGCGACATTGCCCGGCAGATCGGCGTTGCCGGCCGGACCCATAACATGGCACGCGAGACAGGAACCGCCGCGCGTGCGATCGGCGACCAGTTTGGCGCCATTGGCTGCATCGCCGGTCACGGGGCCGACGATCTTGCGCGGTTCTTTCGGCGCCGGCGCGGACGCCAGGTTTCCGAGCGTGTTGTATTTCGAGTAGTCGGCGGCCGGCCAGCCCGGATAGCGCTTCCACGGCCGGGCCGCGGCGTCGCCCTTGAGCTCGAGCGGCGCCGGCTTCTTGGCTTGCGCGTAGACGCCCGAAGCGCCCGCAACGACGAACGCACCGGCGATAATTGCCGCCACGCCAGTCGCCAGAATGTCATTACGCATAGCCGAATCCTCCCAAACCCGATGTCTTCTTTTTATAGCTTAGACCGCGCGACATTGCGCGCGGCAATCGACCGGTCAGGCCACGGTAATTTTTTCTTCCGCGGTCGTCACCGAACCGTCGTCGTCGGTCCAGGTGAACTTGAAGGTGCCGCTCTCGTCGACCTTGGCGAAGAACTGCATATACGGATTGGCCGCGATCGCCGGCTCGATATTGGCCGAAAACACCGGCTTGCCGTTGAACTCGGCCACGAACTTGTTGATGATCTTGCGCGGAATGGTCTTGCCGTCTTTGTCCTTGCGCTGACCGCTTTCCATGATGTGCGGCAACAGCGTCTTGATCTCGACGATTTCGCCCTTCTTGGCGGTCTTGGGAACCCTGATCTTCGGCGTTTCGGCCATGGTCATCTCCTGAAATTCAAATTCGCTATGGGTCAATGCAACGCGGCGGTCGGCGTGATCAGCCGCCGCATCCGCCGATGGTGACCTTGACCAGTTTTTGCGCAGTATAGAATTTTCCGCCGCTGGTCTTGGCGACGACAACAATATTCTGCGTGGTGGCAAGCCGGATGCGGGTCGAGGCTTCGGCCTTGCCCGACAGCGCCGTGAAGTGAAACGTCGCGACGCCCGGATTCGGGTTGCCTTCGGCAACGACCAGCACATCGCTGACATGATCGGCGTCGGTCATCGGCGCATCGACCGCAAACGACAGCGGCACGGTATTGCCGTTCTCGGCAATCTCCGGCAGCTCGATCGAAATCTTGCCCTTCTCAGGCGTCGCTCCACCGGTGAATTTGGCGATGTCATCGGCGGCGGCCTGCGGGGTGGCGAACGCGCCGCCGTTCCAGCCGACCAAAGTGATGGCCGCGCTTCCAGCGCCAAGCGCCAGGGCGGCGCGACGAGACAGATGCCGCATGGGTAGTACCTCCCGAAAATCGTTGTGGAGCAAGACCGAGCTCCTTCGCCGACGACCATAACGGCGGCGGCGAAGACGTCAAATCATATTCACAAAAAAGAATATGGGCGCCGTGGCGGCGGCCGCTGTGAGCCCGTCACGTCAGCTCGGCAGGGCTTTGACATAATCGCGGAAGCTCTTGTCCCGATAGGCTTTTTCCCGGACGTAGCGGAACATTGCGAGGAAATCCTCGGGCCGCAGATAGCCCGGCGCGCGCGCCACTTCCCGCTTTTGCGGCGGCTCGTTTTTCAATGGAGCGGCGCGCTCGGCGAAGAACTGGAAGGTCGGGGTGAATCGCACGCCGTATTTCGCCGCCATGTCCTTTTCCGATAACTTTGCGCCATCGAAATCGGTCACGATACGCGAGCCGATGATGTTGAGTTGAAGCACCTCGAAATTGGCCTTGATGTAGTTGGAAATCTCCGGCTGGGCGAAATTGACGAAATGGGTTTCCTTGCAATACGGGCAGCCCTTAAGCTCCCACATGACGACGAAGCGTTTGCCGGCCTTGCGGGCGTCCTCAAGGTCTTCCGGCAGATCGAGGAAACTTTCCAGAAACCAGGATTGCTTGTAGAGCCCGTCATCGGTCAGGACCGGATCGTCGGCGCGCGCCACAGGCGCACCCAGAACGCCGGTCGCCATAGCCCCGAGCAAGAGATGCCGCCGTGACAAATTCATAATCGCCCGCCTTAGTCCAAACCGGCGAGAACGGACTCGCCGCCGCGCCTCATATATTCATAATAGCTCATATCTTCGTCTCACAGTGCGGTGAACAGACATGCCGGTCAGCTTTGCGCGTTTCGCAGTCCTCGGCCTTGCCCTGCTGGGACTTGCCCAACTGGCGAGCCCTGGCCCCGCTCGCGCCGGCGACCTGGCCGACTTCAACGCGGCCGTGGAAAAAGCCGCCAGCCACAATCGGGTGGCGATCGGCTATCTGCGCACCGGCAATACCGACCTTGCCTCGCTCGAACTCGACCGGCTGCGCGACGCCTGGGCGAAACTGAACGCGCGCTTTTCCGGCAAGGCGCCGGATGCCTTCGCCGGCGTCGCACTTTACGGCACCACCCTCGTCAACATCGGCGCGCGTCTGGTCGCCGCCGACATGATGCTCAAGTCCGGCCGCGCCGATGCCGCCAGCCAGTCGCTGAGTGCCATTCGCGGCGACCTCTACGACCTGCGCAAGGCAAGCGGCATCGTTGTGCTGGCCGACTGCGTGCGTGACGCCAATGCCGCTGCCGATGCCCTGATGCTCTACAACGATAATGCCCTCGACTGGAGCAAACCGCAGGTGCGCTTCGCCATCGCCAACAAGGCCTCGATCTACGGCTATATCCTCGACCGTTGCGACAGCATTGCCAGCGCGACCGTGCACAACAGCCCGGAATTCCGCCGTCTGGTCGATGGCGCCAAAGCCGGGCTCGACCTGATCCCCGGCGCAATCACAACGCGCGACACCAACCTGCTGCATCGCATTCTGATCGAATTGCGTTCGTTCGATAATCTGCTGGCGTTCCGCTTCGGCTAGACTGTCGCCTTCGCAACCGCTCTCACTGCACCGCAACATCGACAAGTGTGCGCCACCGCGCAAAAGGGGACTATTTATTCGCCACGGCTGGGCTAAGATTGTTCCTTCGGGCGCCGAGAATGGAAGGGCGAACTTAAGCGACCAAATAGAAACTTGAAGAACAATTGAGTTGAATCTCCTCCGGTCGGCGGACCGATTAACAAGAGGGGAAATGCCATGAAGCGTCGTCAATTCTTGCAAGCTGCCAGTGTGGGGCTGGCAGCGTCTACCGTTGCAGCGCCAGCGATTGCTCAAACGAATCCGGAAATCAAATGGCGTCTGACGGCCAGTTGGCCGAAGTCGCTCGATACCTTGTATGGCGGCTGCGAATATTTCGCCAAACGGGTCGCCGAAATCACCGACAACAAATTCCAGATACAGACATTCGCCGCCGGCGAAATTGTCCCCGGTCTGCAGGTGCTCGACGCGGTGCAGAGCGGTACCGTCGAGATGGGCAACACGGCGCTGTACTATTATTTCGGCAAAAACCCGGCATTCACTTTCGGGACGGCGCTACCGTTCGGTCTCAATCCGCGCCAGATGATTTCCTGGATCCGCCATGGCGGCGGAGAGGAACTGCTGAACGATCTGCTTAAGGAATACAACTGCATTGGCTACGCAGCGGCCAATACCGGCGCGCAAATGGGCGGCTGGTTCCGCAAGGAGATCAATACCGTCGACGACCTCAAGGGACTAAAATTCCGAGTCGGCGGTTTTGCCGGCATGATCCTGTCGAAGCTCGGCACGGTGCCGCAGCAACTGGCCGCGCCCGACATCTATCCGGCGCTTGAAAAAGGCACGATCGACGCCGCCGAATGGGTCGGGCCTTACGACGACGAGAAGCTCGGCTTCGTCAAAGTCGCCAAATACTATTATTATCCGGGCTGGTGGGAAGGCTGCGGCAATGCCCACAACATCATGAACATCGCCAAGTGGAACGAACTACCCAAGCACTACCAGGCAGCCATCTTCACAGCGTCAAACGACGCCTGGGTCTGGACGTTGTCGAAATACGACTACGTCAATCCGCCGGCGCTCAAGCGGCTGGTCGCGAATGGCGCATTGTTGCGCGCCTTCCCGCAGCCGGTTCTAGAGGCCTGTTATAAGGCGGCCAACGATATCTACGCAGACCTGTCGAAAACCAATCCGCACTTCAAGAAGTTGTACGAAAGCTTGGTGCCGTACCGCAACGACGCCTATGCGTGGCTGCAAGTAGCAGAACTCGGCTTCGACAGCTTCCAGATTCGCATGCGCAGCCGCAACTGATCGCGGCGTTCGACGGCAACGGCCCTGCGGCCCCGAGGCCTTCTGGCTTCGGGGCCGTTGTCGCTTGTTAGCCGAGTTTTCCCAGCGCGGGAAAAGTCTCGATCAGCCAGAAAGCGATTGCCGGCATCTGCCCGGTGAAAATCAGGACCCCGGCAACAATCAGAAACACGCCCATCGCTTTTTCGATTCTGCCGAGATGCACGCGAAACCGCGCACTCCAGCGCATGAACGCGCCGGCAAAACCGGCGGCGATCAAAAACGGGACGCCTATGCCGAGCGAATAGACCAGCAGCAGCCACGCGCCCTCGCTCGCGCTGTCCGACGCACCGGCCATCAGGAGGATCGCGGTCAGGACCGGGCCGA
This sequence comes from Rhizobium sp. Q54, assembly GCA_945861265.1. Classification (GTDB taxonomy): domain Bacteria; phylum Pseudomonadota; class Alphaproteobacteria; order Rhizobiales; family Xanthobacteraceae; genus Pseudolabrys. Next base: position 23,331 of record CAMAUC010000055.1, read on the forward strand.
CGCAAGGTGACCAGCCGAAGCCGAATGCCAGGCCGATCGCGTAGGCGCCGGCAAGTCCAGCCGGCTCGTGCGCGATGCCGATGCGCGCGGTGCGATCGAGCAGCGCGATGCGAAAAGCCCCGAGAAAATGCAGTCCCATGATAATCAGCAGAAGGCCGGCCACATAGCCGAGAATCCCGAGATAGGCGCCGACCGCCTGCCCGATAAAAGACGCTGTCGCACCGAGCGCCACGAACACGGTCGAAAAGCCGGCGACAAAGGCCAGCGCCACCGCGAGCACCTGCCATCGCGCCGAGGCGCGCTGTCCGGCGCGCAATTCCGCGATCGAGACGCCGCCCATATATGCCAGATACGGCGGCACCAAAGGCAGCACGCAAGGCGACGCGAACGACAGTAATCCAGCGACAAAGGCGCCGCTGACCGAGACATCGAGACTCATCGCCGGCAACCTTTCGTCGACATATTCGGGGGATGTCCCGCTCTTTGTTGAAAATTGCTTGGCAGGCGTCACTGGTTGAGCAGTCTACGCGGCTTTGGCCTGCTGTTCAAGGTTGGCGGTGATGGTGTGCCTGGCCTGATGCGCCAGCAGGGCGGCCCGCAGGAGCGGCAGTTGCT
>CAMAUC010000056.1 GCA_945861265.1 Rhizobium sp. Q54
ATCGATGTGGTCAGCACATTCGACGCGCCGGGGAATTTCTCGAAGGCGAAACGGGGGATTTTGGTGACGACATAATCGATGGTCGGCTCGAACGAGGCCGGCGTCGCGCCGCCGGTGATGTCGTTGGCGATTTCGTCGAGCGTGTAGCCGACCGCGAGTTTCGCTGCGACGCGGGCGATCGGAAAACCGGTCGCCTTCGAGGCCAACGCCGAGGAACGCGACACGCGCGGGTTCATCTCAATGACGATAAGGCGGCCATCGACCGGATTGACGGCGAACTGCACGTTCGAGCCGCCGGTCTCAACGCCGATCTCGCGCAACACGGCGAGCGAGGCGTCGCGCATCATCTGGTATTCTTTGTCGGTCAAGGTCAGGGCAGGGGCGACCGTCATCGAGTCGCCGGTATGCACGCCCATCGGGTCGATATTCTCGATCGAGCAGATGATGATGCAATTGTCTTTTTTGTCGCGCACCACCTCCATCTCGTACTCTTTCCAGCCGAGCACGGACTCTTCGATCAGCACTTCGTCGGTCGGCGAGGCGTCGATGCCGCCTTCGACGATCTCGATGAACTCCGCCTTGTTGTAGGCGATGCCGCCGCCGGTGCCGCCCATCGTGAACGAGGGTCGGATGATCGCCGGCAGGCCGATGTCGTCGAGCGCTTCCAGCGCCTGCGACAAAGTCTTGACGTGGTGCGAGCGCGGCGTCTCCAGACCGATCTTGGTCATGGCGTTGCGGAACAGTTCGCGGTCTTCCGCCTTGTCGATCGCCTCGGCGGTCGCGCCGATCATCTGCACGTCGTATTTCTCGAGCGTGCCGCGTTTGCGCAAGGACAGCGCGCAGTTAAGCGCGGTCTGCCCGCCCATGGTCGGCAGCAGCGCGAAGCCGCCGGGAATGGCGTGGCGTTCCTTGGCGATGATCTTTTCGACGATCTCGGCGGTGATCGGCTCGATATAGGTGGCGTCGGCGAGATCCGGGTCGGTCATGATGGTCGCCGGATTGGAATTGACCAGGACGACGCGGTAGCCCTCTTCCTTCAGTGCCTTGCAGGCTTGCGTGCCGGAATAATCGAATTCGCAGGCTTGGCCGATAACGATCGGGCCGGCGCCGATGATCATGACGGTCGAGATGTCTGTGCGTTTGGGCATCGGACTCCAGGCAGAAATTTCGCTGTCACGCCCCCGAATGACAGCGCACACAAAAAAAAGGCGCGCTTACGCGCGTCTTTTTACCATCGGGCGGAGCCAAACCCCGCGCGCGAGCGGTCTTTAGACCAGAATCGCCGGGGTGGGAAGGGTTAGCCGCCGATAAGCGGTGGATGGCCAAATCGATGGAAATACGGCGGAATTTGCCCTGCTTCCGCCCTGGTCCCGGGCCGGCCGAAGGGACGGCGTCACCGGCTCGACGGCACAAAGATTGCTACCTTCGGGTTCAGCCGCGTCCTGCGGCGGGGGAGGCCGGCGGTGAAGTGCTTTGCGGTAAGGCCGGTTCTCGCCGTGGCGGTCGTCCTGGCGCTCGCCCTCCCCATGGACAGCGCGCGGGCGCAAAGCGGCGTTCCTTGCGACAGCTTCATCCGCAATCCCGACGGCTCCTGGACCGCGACCTACAATGTCCCGTTTCCCGGCAGTGGGCGGATCATCAACCTGCGCCAGGGTAGCGTGATGAAGCCCGGCTTCTTTATTCTGGGCACCGACGTCGCCGCCGAACTCGCCACAGCCTGCGCCTCCGCGCCGGTGCAGCAGCCGCAAGCCGAAATCACCACGCTCGCCGACGACAAGGGCGTCATCGACATGGGCAGCCTGACCTGCGGGCAATTGCTCAGCGTCTATCAGGAGGACGCCGACTTTCTGCTCGCCTGGTATTCGGGCTGGATCAACGGCATGGCCAAAAGCCGCACGCTCAGGCTCAAGGCGGTGAAGGACGCGACGCACAACGTCATTGTTTACTGCAAGGCCAACTTGACCAGGCGCGTTGCCGACGCCATTGAAGCGCAGAAGCCCAAGCCGTAGCTGCTATCTCCGGGATCATCGCCATGACCACGACACCTTCCTTCGCCATGCCGGGCGGCTCTATTCCTGCGCTCGGATACGGCACCGGGCCGATGACCGGCGGCATGTCGGCCGAGGCGGTGCTGACCGCACTCAAGATCGGCTATCGCCACATCGACACCGGCCGCAAATACGGCACCGAAGGACTGGTCGGCGAAGCGATCGCCGCGTCCGGCCTGCCGCGCGGCGATATTTTTGTCACCACCAAAGTCAGCCACGAAAATCTGCGCCCGGCCGATTTCGCCCGTTCGGTTGAGGAAAGCCTCAAGGCGCTCAAGCTCGACTATGTGGATCTGATGATGGTCCACTGGCCCAATCCGGAAATCCCGCTCGATGTCGTGATGCCGGCGCTGGCCAAAACGAAGCGCGCCGGCGTTGCCCGCCATATCGGCGTCGCGAATTTCAACACGACGCTGCTCGACCGGGCGATTCAACTCTGCGCCGAGCCGTTGTCGGTGCTACAGGCCGAGTATCACCCCTATCTCGACCAGACGAAGTTGCTGGCGGCGGTGCGCCGGCATGGCCTTGCTTTCGTCGCCTATTGCCCGCTGGCGCGCGGGCGCATGTTCAGCGATGCGGTGCTGGGCGACATCGCGGCGGCGCACGGCAAAGGCATCGCCCAGGTCGCGCTGCGCTGGCTCCTTCAGCAGAATGTGGTGCCGATCCCGTTCTCGTCGAAGCCGGAGCGCATCGCCGACAATTTCAATGTGTTCGACTTCACGCTGAGCGATGACGAGATGAAACGGATCGCGGCGCTCAAGCGGCCCGACGGCCGCATCGCCAATCCGGTCGAGCGCGTGAGCGGCGGGTGGGATTAATCAGCGTGCACGGGCGGAAGGCTACATCGCCTTCTGCTTATGCCCGCATTCCTTGCAGTGGTATTCGACGCGGGTCTGGCCGGGCGCGGCGGTGACCTTGTTGATCGCGCCGCATTTGCCGCATTTGGTTTCGATGCGGGTATCGCCCTGCTTGATCGAAACGGTCTTTTTCGCCATCGCCTCGCGGATCAGCCGTTCCGCTTCTTCGCGCATTTCCTGTTTCGACATTGATTGCCTGCCTGCCCGGTTTCCGGGGCGGTCATACTATCTTACGCTGCGGCGTGTCTATCCTGCCGCCGGCGGAATTCAGGCCTTGCAGGGCTTGAGCCTGTAGAAACCGACGTCGATGGCGCCGCTGCGGAAGCCGACCTCGCAATAGCAGAGGTAATACTCCCACATCCGCCGGAACGAGGCGTCGAAGCCGAGCGGCTCGATCGCTGGCCAGGCCGCCAGGAAGCGCTCGCGCCAGTCCGCCAAAGTGCGGGCATAGCTCAGCCCGAACGGCTGCTGCGCCACCAGTTCGAGCCCGGCGCGCGCCGCCTCGCGGCGGATGATCTCGACCGTCGGCAGCACGCCGCCCGGAAAGATGTAGCGCTGGATGAAATCCGGCTGGTTGCGGTATTTGGCGAAACGGTCCTCGGCGATGGTGATCGCCTGCAGCAGCACCGTTCCGCTTTGCGTCAGCGCACTGCGCAGCTTGGCGAAGTAAGTCGGCCAGTAACTCTCGCCGACCGCCTCGATCATCTCGATCGAGACGATACGGTCGTAGGTTCCCGGCACGTCGCGGTAGTCCTGCAGGCGAATGTCGGCGTTGCCGACGCGGGCTTTGGCGTAAGCGAGTTGCTCTTCCGACAGCGTGACGCCGGTGACGGCGCAGCGCGGCGCCAGCCGCTCCATCAGCGCGCCCCAGCCGCAGCCGATTTCCAGCACGCGCTCGCCGCCCTCGATGCCGAGCAGGTCGACAATGCGGTCGAGCTTGGCGCGTTGCGCGGCTTCCAGCGGCTGGTCGGGATGCGCATAAAGCGCCGAGGAATATTGCATGCCGGCGTCGAGCCATTTCTCGTAAAAGGCGTTGCCGAGATCGTAATGCGCGGCGATGTTGCGCTTGGCGCGGCGTTTGGTGTTGCGGTTGCGGAAATGCTGCCAGCGCCACAGCAGCCGCTGCGCCAGCGAACCGGAAATCTGCCGCTCCATGTGCCGCTCGTTGCGCGCGCCGAAGTCGAGAAAGGCCATGAGGTTCGGAGTCCACCAGCCGCCGTCGATATAGGCATCGGCGAAAGCTATCTCGCCACCGACAAGGAGCCGCCACACCGTGCGCCAGCGCCGGATGACGATCCTGGCGCTCGGGCCTTCGTGTTCGCCCTGCTTATAGAGAACCTCGTTGTTCGGCAGCACGATGGTCAGATCGCCATAGGCGACCTGCGACAGCAGCCGTTGCAGTTGCCGCGCCAGGAACGGCGTGCGTCCGCTCGTCAGATGCCGCGTCTCAGCGCGCGTCGTCATTGCCGGAATGTCAGACATTGTGGCCTCCATGACTATGCTGCGTGCGCAACAGCGGCTGCACGACGGTGAGCGGCGCGGGCGCCGGCGGGCGCGGGCGAAGCCGCATGCCCTTGATCCAGAGCTTGAGCGCTTCCCAGTGAATGCCGGCGACGACTTTCAGCGTCAGCAGCGGGAAAGCGAGGAAGGCAGAAAGGAGGGCGCGGTCGGTCAGTTCACGGCGTTCGCCGGCAAGGGAGGCAACAAGGACGCGACCTTGCGCATCCGCGCCGTCGATCACCAGCGCAATGCGCTCGCCCGGCGGCGTAACGCGGAACGTATAGGCGATGTCCATGTCCATGAACGGCGAGACGTAAAACGCCTTCAGGCAATGCTGTTCGAGCGGGCCGTCGGCCACGCCTTCGACGGGGATCAGATAACTGTGCCGCTCGCCAAACGTATTGTGCACTTCGTACAGCAGCGCCGTGAGCGCGCCGTCGCGATGGTAACAGTAATAGACGCTGATCGGATTGAAGGTGAAGCCGAGAATGCGCGGCATGCACAGAAGGCGGATCGCGCCGCCGTCGAGATGAATGCCGGCCTTGGCCAGATGCGTCTCGACCTGCGCGCGCAGCGGCGTCGCCGAGCCGTCGCCGTGGCCGGAATTATAGAAGCCGAACAGATTGAAGCGCTCGCGCGAAAACAACCGTAGTTTCTTCGTCAGTTCCGGCAATTCGTCGAGATCGAGAAGCGTCCAGAATACCCGGTACGACAGCCGGTGCGTCGTCGGCTTGAAGCGCCGGTGCATCACCGTTCCGGTATAGAGACAGGATGCGGTCACGACACCGCCTCTGTCAGGGCGGGACGTCCGGTATCGAGACAGATTCGGCCCGACTCGTTGGCGACATTCCACGGCCGCCGCACACCGCCGAGCTGTTCGGCCACCGCGAGGCCCGCCTGCAATCCGTCTTCATGAAAGCCGGCGCCGAAATAGGCGCCGCAGAACCAGGTGCAGTTGACGCCCTGCAATGACCACAGTCTGCGCTGCGCATTGAGCGCCTCGGTGTCCAGCAGCGGATGCTCGTAGACTTCCGAATGATAAATGGTGCCGGCATGCGGCGGCCGTTGCGGATTCAGCGTGACGATCAGCGGCTTTTCGGTCCGCAGGTTTTGCAGGCGATTCATCCAATAGGAAACCGTCACACCGGCGTCCGCGCCATCGCGCGCGCCAATGTAATTCCAGCTCGACCACACTGCCTTTCGCCGCGGCATCAGCCCCTCGTCGCAATGCAGGACGGCAAGGTTGCGGCTGTAGCGAAACTTGGTCAAGACCGCGCGCTCGTCACGGCTGGGATTATCCATGAGCGCCAGGGCCTGGTCGGCGTGCGTCGCCATGACGACGTGGTCGTAGCGCTGCGTGTCGCCGGTGGCGGTGATGATATCGACGCCGTCCGGATTTCGCCGGATTGAAACGATATTTTCATTGAGCCGGATATGCTCGGCATAGGATGCCGTCAGCTTCTTGACGTAGGCCCGGCTGCCGCCGCGCACCGTGCGCCAGACCGGCCGGTCTGTCAGTTTCAGAAGGCCGTGATTGTCGTTGAAGCGGATGAAGGCGGCGGCCGGGTAATCCAGCATGGTTTTCGCCGGCGCCGACCAGATCGCCGCCGCCATCGGCAGCAGGTGGTCGTCGCGGAACGCCGCGCCATAGCCGCCAAGTTTGAGATAGTCGCCGAGGCTCGCCTGCGGCCCGAGCCGGGCAATGTCGCCCGGCGCATCGCGGTAGAAGCGGTAAAGGTCGCGCAGCATCGACCAGAAACGCGGGCGCAAGAGGTTGCGCTTTTGCGCGAACAACGGCGCGATCCGGTCGCCGCCGGCATATTCCAGCGCGCCATTGTCGAGCGAGACGGCGAACGACATTTCCGAGGCGATCGTCGGGACGTCCAGATGAGCGAACATCGCCGTCAGGTTCGGATAGGTCTGCTCGTTATAGACGATGAATCCGGTATCGACCGGCACAACGCCCTGCGGCGTATGGGCATCGACGGTGTTGCTGTGCCCGCCGATCCGGTCGGCCCGCTCGTAGACGGTGACGTCATGCCGCTTGGCGAGGAGCCACGCGGCGGCCATGCCCGATATTCCAGTGCCAACGACCGCGATCTTGAGACGTTCCGACACTTTTTCCCGCATCAGGCCCCTCCGGTTCCGCTGCTATGAAGGTATTACGGGCGGTTTGCGGCCTTGGATCACCGGTGATCCAAATTGGCGGGACGCGCGTATAATCGTTATGCAAGCGCTGGCGCACGGATACGAATGGAACAGGGCGGCCCTTGCGGCAGGGCTGCCGGCAAAGGCGGGCAGGTTGCACGAAAGGTCGAGACAGACCGAAGCGGCGAAAAGCCCCGCTGAATTGGCGCGGCTGATAGAGGCCGTGGCGGCGCGGCAGGACCGCGACGCATTCGTTGCCTTGTTCGACCACTTCGCCCCGCGCATCAAGGCATTTCTGATGCGTACCAATTTACCGGCCGCCGGTGCAGAGGAACTAGCTCAGGAAGCATTGCTGATTGTCTGGCGCAAGGCGGCGCAATTCGATCGCGCCCGCGCGGGCGCATCTTCCTGGATTTTCACAATCGCGCGCAACCTGCGCATCGACAACGCGCGCCGCGACATGCGCGGCAAGGTGCTGGATCGCGAAGCCAACGAAGACGCCGAACAGCCGACGCCGCCGGAAGCCGAATTGCTCGCCGCCGAGCGCGAGCAGCGCGTCCGCGCCGCGCTGAAAAATTTATCCGACGAGCAGTTGCGCGTGGTGCGGCTGTCGTTTTTCGAAGGCAAGGCGCATGGCGACATCGCCGCTGAACTTGACCTGCCGTTGGGGACGGTCAAATCGAGGATACGCCTCGCGATGAACCGCCTCCGTGATTTGCTTGGTGACCTGACATGAGACACCACCCCAAAAACGAAACGCTGGCTGAATTCGCCGCCGGAACGCTCGACGAAGGCCGCAGCCTTGTCGTCGCGACGCATTTGTCGCTATGCGCCGAATGCCGTGGCGCGGTCGCAGCGTTCGAAGCCGTCGGCGGCGAGATGCTCAATTCAATCGAGCCGGTCGCGATGTCGGACGGCGCGCGTGATCGTGCTTTGGCCTTGCTCGACCGTGAACCGTCGCCTGTTGCGCCGGCAAAGCCCGCGCCGCGTCCGGTCTGGCAGGCGGATCAGGAAACATTGCTCGGCTACGATCTCGGTCCCTGGCGCTGGGTGTCGCCTGGCTTGCATTACCGTGCGGTGAAGACGCCGGAGGCTGGCAGTACGCGCGTGTTCATGCTGAAGGCGGTGCCCGGTCTGAAAATTCCGGAGCACAGCCACACCGGCACCGAACTGACCTGCGTGCTCAAGGGCGCCTTCATCCACGACGGCGGCCGATATGCTGCCGGCGATTGCGACGACGCCGATCAGGACGATGCCCATAACCCAATGATCGACGAGGTCGAGGTCTGCATCTGTCTTGTTGCCATGCAGGGCAATATCGAGCTGACCGGCTTCTTCGGCCGCATGATCCAGCCTTTCATTCGCATTTAAGGCGAGGCGCGCGATGACCAGCCTGCAAGCCTTTGCCGCCCTCGTCCTGATCGCCGCCGCTTTGTCGGCGACCATGACGGGCGCGTGGCTGATCTGGCGGCAAACCGGCAATTCCGGCTGGGTCGATACGGTATGGACCTTCGGTCTTGGCCTTACCGGCGCGGTCAGCGCGCTGGTCTCGATCGACGGTGGTGCGCTTCAACCACGCCAGATCATCGTCGCTGTTTTCGCAGCGGTCTGGGCGGCGCGGCTCGGCCTGCACATTGCCACGCGCACGACCAAGATCAGCGACGATCCGCGCTATGCCGATTTGATAAAGGGCTGGGGCAAGGACGCACCGCGCCAGATGTTCAGCCTGTTGCAAAAGCAGGCTTTGGTGTCGATCCCGCTCGCTTTTGCGATGTTTCTCGCCGCGCATCATCCCGTGGCGGGATTTGACCTGAGGGACGCGCTAGCCATTCTGATCATGGCGATCGCCGTTGCTGGCGAGGGGCTGGCCGACTGGCAACTTCAAGCCTTCAAATCAAATCCCGCCAACAAAGGCGGCATCAACGACATTGGCCTGTGGCGGTTCTCGCGCCATCCGAATTACTTCTTCGAGACGCTCGGTTGGCTGGCTTATCCGATCCTCGCCGTCGATCTCACCGGCGGCAATCCCTGGGGTTTCGCCGCGCTCGCCGCGCCGGCCTGCATGTACTGGCTGCTCGTGTACGTATCCGGAATTCCGCCGCTGGAGGAACACATGTTGCGCACGCGCGGCGAGAAATTCCGCGCCTATCAGCGCCGCACCAATGCCTTCTTTCCCGGCCCCGTGAGGAACGCGTCATGAGCGTTATTCAAGCCGCCATTCCGTTGTTCGAGCGCCTGCCGCTGCCGGACATCGTTTCGCGCGCCGCGGTGTCGTATCTGGTCGGCCGCACCCGCGACAAACTGAGCGACGTGCCGCGCGACATCAATAAACGCTTTGCTGCCGGAATGCCGAACTATCCGATCGCCGAAAGCGTCGACGATGCCAACGACCAGCACTATGAAGTGCCGGCGGCGTTCTTCGGTCTCGTGCTCGGGCCGAACCGCAAATATTCGTGCTGCTATTACGACAACGCGACATCGACCTTGGCGGAAGCGGAAGAGTCCTCGCTTGCGCGCACCGCCGAGAATGCGCTCCTCGCCGACGGCCAGCATATTCTCGAACTCGGCTGCGGCTGGGGTTCGCTGTCGCTCTGGATGGCGAGCCACTACCCGAATGCCCGCATCACCGCGGTGTCGAATTCGAACTCGCAGCGCGCTTTCATTATGTGCGAGGCGCAAAGGCGTAGCCTGACCAATCTCGAAATCGTCACCGCCGACATGAACGGCTTCGACCCGAAGCAGCGCTTCGATCGCGTCGTGTCGGTGGAGATGTTCGAACACATGGCCAACTGGCGGGCGCTGCTCACGCGCGTGCGCTCATGGCTCAAGCCGAAAGGCTTGCTGTTCTTCCACGTCTTCACGCATAAAAGCGCGCCCTATCGCTTCGAGAAGGACGACAAGGAAGACTGGATCGCCCAGCACTTCTTCACCGGCGGCATTATGCCGAGCCAGGACCTGATCCGCGAATTCGGCGATCTGTTTTCGGTCGAAGCCAGCTGGCGCTGGAGCGGCACGCATTATCAGCGCACCGCCGATCATTGGCTGGAGAACTTCGATCGCAATTCCGATGCCGTCGACGCCGTGTTGCGCGAGACCTACGGCGCAGACGCCGCGTTATGGCGGCGGCGCTGGCGGCTTTTCTTTCTGGCGACGGCGGGATTGTTCGGCTTTGCCGGCGGTTCCGAATGGGGTGTCGGGCATTACCGGTTAAGGCCGGTGGAATGACCCATTACGCGCCCCACCACCGCGCCGCATAATACGACACCGCCGCGGCGGCGCCCGAGGCGAACGCGCCCCAGGCGACATCGAGAAGCGTGATCTGCAAGGTCCAGTTGCGCAAAGTCGCGTAATTGGTGAGGTCGTAGGTGGCATAGGCCAGCGCGCCGAACAGAGCGGCATACAGAATCGCCGGCGTCACGGAACCCGCCTTCAGCCCCGGCAACACGCCAAACACGAGAATGCCGACCGGATAGATCAGATAGAACGCGATTGCCGGCGGCAGGTTGACGCCCGGCAAAAGAATATCGCCCAGGGTCGGCCTGTAGACCAACTTGCCCATCACGGTGAGCCAGACCGCGTCGAGCAGGCAGAACGGCAAGAGAATCGCGGCATAGATGATGGCGTACAGCATGGCTCGCTCCCGTTTGGTGTAACGGCATTATACGAGCCTACGCGGATGTTGGATCACTTGGAGGTAGTTCGGATGCTCGCGGAGGAGGCGTCGTCCGTCTTCGCGCTACGCGCTACGACGGGCACCTGTCACGGCGAAGATCTTGCTCGCCGAAGCTTCAGCGAAGGCGGGTGGAGGCCCGGCCTGGAATTGAACCAGGCTGGAAAACCTTGCGGGGCTTTCTGCGTAATCTCTCCGCCACCGGGCCGTCACCGGGTTTAAGCATGGAGCCTTGACGGAAGGTTACAGCACACCGTCGGCGTCCGTCCCCGTCTGCGCGCGGTTAACGGACGCTTACCATTTCGCGCGGTTTTGTCGCGGCGTTTATGCCGGCTTCGACAGGAACGTCAGGCGGTGCTGGTTATGGCCGATATTATGCGCGGCGCGGCGCGGCGCAAAGCCGGCGGCGCGCAGTTTAGCCAGCATGTCGGCTTCGGTGTAATGCGACAGGCCATGCGATTTCTTGAGCGTGAAATAATCCGACAGCAGGATGCGAATGAGCCCGCCGACCGCGGCCCAGAAAAATCCTTCCGCCGCGCCGAAGCGCAACAGCGACAGCGCCGCCCAGACCGACGCCAGTTGCGGCGGCACGATATCGCCGAGCACGAACGTGCCGGTGGGCTTCAGCAGGCGTTTGAAAGTCGCCATCATGGCGTCGAGTTCGGCGGCGGTGAGATATTGCGCCACCGAATGCAGGACGATCATATCGACCGAGCCCGGCGGCTGCGCCGCCGCTTCGTCCGGCGTCATCACCGACATCTTCGGATTGGCGGCAAAGCGTTCGCGCAGGGCGGCGCGCACATTCGGCGCCGCTTCGACCAAAGTGAGATGCTGGCAGGCAGCGGCCACCAAGGCGGCCGAAGTCGCCTCGCCGCAGCCATAGTCCATGACGACCGCGGCGGGCGAGGGCACCAGCGCGCGGATGTCCCTGGCGATGGTCTCGTAATGGACGTCGCGGTGACGTCCGTTCACGTAGATCACCGAGTGCTTGAAGTCGTAGAAGCTGATCCAGTCCATTTATGCCGGCTTCCAGAGGGCCGTGAGCGGCCCGTCGCCACCCATCACCGGGTCGCCGGACGGTTGTGGCACATGGGGAATTGTTTTCAAGGCCGCGATTCGGTCGGCGGGGTTGTCGCCCCGGCACAGGTTATAGCTGCCGGTCGCGGGATAGCCGCCAATGACGACGAGGCCGCCTTTATCCGACAGCCTTTGGTGCCCGGTGCCGGCCGGCAGCACAGCGACATCGCCCGGCTCGACTTCGAGGATTTCGCCGTTGTCGCCGCCGAAGCGCACGCGCGCAGAGCCCCGTGCGATGCCGAGCACCTCATGGATCATCGAATGATAATGCGTGAACGGGAAAATGCCGTTGCGCCAGCCGCCATGGCCCCAGCCATTGGCGGCGAACAATTTCTCGATGTCGCCTTCCGGGTCGCGGCTGTTCGATAGATCGAGCGCGCCTTTGTAAACCAGCATCGGCAGGCGCGGATTGTTCGGCACCGCGCCGTCGTCCTTGAAGTGGAAGGTGAGGGGCACTTTCATGACGACCTAACGCGCCGCGGCCGCTCCGGTTCGACGCCTTTAAGCCGCCGCCTTCGCCTTGCGCATCGCATCGACAAACCGCGCGAACAGATAGTGGCTGTCGCGCGGGCCGGGTGACGCTTCCGGGTGATACTGCACAGAGAACACCGGCTTGCCGGCCAGTGCGATGCCGCAGTTCGAGCCGTCGAACAGCGACACATGCGTCTGTTCGACGCCCGCCGGCAGACTATCCTTGTCGAGCGCGAAGCCGTGATTCATTGAGGTGATCTCGACCTTGCCGGTGGTCATGTCCTTGACCGGATGATTGGCGCCGTGGTGGCCCTGATGCATCTTCACGGTGGTGCCGCCGAGCGCGATGCCGAGCATCTGGTGGCCCAGACAAATGCCGAAAGTCGGCGTGCCGCTGTCGACCAGCGACTTGATCACCGGCACCGCGTATTTGCCGGTCTCGGCCGGATCGCCCGGACCGTTCGACAGGAACACGCCATCGGGCTTCAAAGTCATGATCTCGGCGGCCGAGGTCGTTGCCGGCACAACCGTCACCTTGCAGCCGGCCGAGGCCAGCAGCCGCAGGATGTTGCGCTTGATGCCGTAATCGACGGCGACGACATGAAACTCCGGGCTCTCTTGCCGGCCATAGCCTTTGCCCCAGACCCATTCGGTCTCGTCCCACGAGAACCTTTGCGCCGATGTCACCATCGGCACCAGATCCATGCCGACGAGGCCCGGCCATTCCGCCGCCTGTTTCTTCAGCGCCGGCAGATCGAATTTACCGTCCGCCGCATGCGCGATCACGGCATTGGGCATGCCCTTCTCGCGGATCAGCGCGGTCAGCGCTCGGGTGTCGATGCCGGCCAGTCCGACAATGCCGCGCGCCTTCAGCCATTCGTCGAGCGCGCGGGTGGCGCGGTAGTTCGATGGCGCGGTGATATCGGTGCGCAGGATGACGCCGCAGGCGCCCGGACGGGCCGCCATGTTCAGCGACTCGACGTCTTCCTCGTTGGTGCCGACATTGCCGATGTGCGGGAAGGTGAAGGTGATGATCTGCCCGGCATAGGACGGGTCGGTGAGAATTTCCTCGTAGCCCGTCATCGCGGTGTTGAAGCACACTTCGCCGACCGCGCTGCCGGTCGCGCCCAGCCCGAAACCCTCCAGCACGGTTCCGTCGGCCAGCACCAGAAGCGCGGTCGCTTTGGGCTCGGCCCATTGCCCGGCGGTGTCTGATTTGGTCTGTGTCATGGGCTCTTACTTGCGTATTATAGTGACAGAGGCAAGGGGTGGCCGAGGGCCGTCCCCGCCTGAAAATAGCCTTGGAATGAGGGAGCCCGCCATGACCGGACCGGCCGCGGAAGCGCGCGAAAACTACCGTGAAGACATCGCCGGTCGCGCCAATGTCGAGGACACCGCCGACCTCAAGGCCTATTACAAGGACCTCGAGAAATTCGAGGCGGCGGCGCTGTGGACCGTCGCCAACAAGATCGAGCCCTGGGAGCCGAAATCCTCATCCGTCCCGGTGCTGTGGCGCTATGAGGACCTGCGCGAGCCGGTTCTGCGCTCGATCGATCTGGTCGCGCCGGAAAAGGCCGGCCGCCGCGTCATCTATCTCAACAATCCTGGCCGGCAGGACGTCGCCGCCGCCTGCGGCTGGCTCTATTCCGGCTTGCAGGTCATGAAAGCCGGCGAGGTCGCCTCGGCGCATATGCATTCCGCCTCGGCGCTGCGTTTCATCATGGAAGGCAAGGGCGCCTACACCGTCGTCGACGGCCACAAGATGACGCTCGGCGAGAATGATTTTGTATTGACGCCGAACGGCTCATGGCACGAGCACGGCGTCGACGCCTCCGGCACGGAATGCATCTGGCAGGACGGCCTCGACATTCCTTTGGTCAATGCGCTGGAGGCGAATTTCTACGCCGTGCATCCCGACCTCAAGCAGAAGGTGAGTTACGCCGTCGACGACGCGACCCTGTCCTGGGGCGCGCCCGGCCTTCAGCCGTCTTTGCACGATTGGCAGAAGCCCTATTCGCCTTTGCTCAAATACGAATGGGCGCCGACCTACGAGGCTTTGTCGAAATTTTCCAAGGCGACCGACGGCTCGCTCTTCGACGGCGTCCTGATGAACTATGTCAACCCGCAGACCGGCGGCCCGGTGATGCAGACCATCGGCGCCTCGATGCAGATGCTCCGCCCCGGCGAGAAGACCCGCGCGCATCGCCACACCGGCTCGTCGATCTATCAATGCGCCAAGGGCGCGGGCTATTCGATCATCGGCGGCAAGCGCTTCGACTGGAAGAAGCGCGACATCTTCTGCGTGCCGGCCTGGGCCTTCCACGAGCACGGCAACAATTCGGCCTCCGAGGACGCCTGTCTGTTTTGTTTTAACGATTTACCGGTCATGAATGCGCTCGGTCTCTACCGCGAAGAGGCCTACGGCGAAAACGCCGGCCACCAGCCGGTCAAGTGAAAAGGATACGCAATGATCCGCGACGACATCAACAAGGCGCTGACCGAGGCGCAGAAGGCCAAGAACGAGCGCACCGTGTCGACTTTGCGCATGGTCAACTCGACCCTGAAGAATGCCGACATCGAGGCGCGCACCACCGGCAAGCCGCTGGGTGACGCCGAGGTTCTGTCGATCCTGCAAAAGATGATCAAGCAGCGGCAGGAATCGGTCGAGATGTACAAAAAGGGCGCGCGGCCCGATCTGGTGAAGCAGGAAGAGGAAGAGATCGCCGTCATCTCCGCCTATCTGCCGAAGCAGATGTCGGACGCCGAAGTCTCGGTCGCGATCGACGCCGCGATCAAGGAAACCGGCGCCGCCGGCATGAAGGACATGGGCAAAGTCATCGGCATCCTGCGCGGCAAATACGCCGGGCAGATGGACTTCGGCAAGGCCTCGGGGTTGGTGAAGGCGCGGCTCGCCAGCTAAGCGGCGGCGCGGCGCGGAACTTCCTCACACGAGAATCGCCCCATGTCCGATCAGCCCGCCGGCGCACCGCTAACGGACGCGCCATTTTGGTGCGGCAGCGCGGCTGATCTATTCGCAAGGCTTGGCACCAGCGCCGCCGGCCTGAACGGGCCTGAGGCCGCGCGCCGCCTGCGCGCGGATGGCCGCAACGTCGTCGCCGAGCCGGCCCGCCGTCATATCCTCGGCAAGATTCTGCGCCGCCTCGTCGATCCGCTGATCGCCATCCTCATTCTCGCGGCCATCGTCTCCGCCGCGGTCGGCGACTTCGCCAGCGGCGGAATCATCCTTGCCATTCTCACCGTCTCCATTGGCCTTGAAGTGTCGCAGGAGCACGGCGCCGAAAAAGCGGTCGAGGCCTTGAAGCGCTCGGTGGCGGTGCACGCCGCGGTGCGGCGCGATGGCCGTGCGGTCGAGACGCCGGTCGAGGAAATCGTCGCCGGCGATGTCGTTGAGTTGGTCGCCGGCGATCTGGTCCCGGCCGACGGTCTTATCCTCGAAGCCGCCGGCGCGCAGGCCGATGAGGCGCTGCTCACCGGCGAAGCCTTCCCGGTCGAGAAGCGGCCGGGCGCCTGCGATGCGACCGAGCCTCCGGCGGCGTTCAACGCACTGTTTGGCGGCACCGTGCTGGTGCGCGGCACCGCGTTGATGCTGGTCGCCGCCACCGGCAACCGCACCCGTTTCGGCGCCATCGCCGCCGCGCTCGAATCTACGCCGCCGCTCGGCAGCCTGGAGCGTAGCCTGCGCGTCTTCGGCACGCTGATCATGCGGCTGACCGGCTTCATGGTGCTGTTCGTGCTGCTGGCGCATCTCGCGTCGTCGCGGCCGGTGTTGGAATCGTTTCTGTTCGCGGTGGCGCTGGCGGTCGGCATGACGCCGGAGCTGCTGCCGATGATCATGAGCGTGACGCTGGCGCGCGGCGCCGTGCGCATGGCGGCGAGCAAGGTGGTGGTGAAGAGGCTGTCCGCCATTCACGATCTCGGAGCCATGAACGTGTTGTGCATGGACAAGACCGGCACGCTGACGCAGGCGAAGATCGCGCTGGTCGGCCATCCCGGGCCCGACGGCGCCGACAGCGCGCATGTGCTCGAACTGGCCGCCGTCAACAGCGGTTTTGAGAGCAAGCTGCACAGTCCGCTCGACGACGCCATTCTCGCTGATGCAGGTGCCGCGCGGCGCGACGGCTGGCGTTACATCGCGGACGTGCCATTCGACTTCGACCGGCGGCGCGCTTCGGTGCTGGCGGAGAAAGACGGTCGCCGCTTGCTAATTTGCAAGGGTGCATCGGAGGACATTTTGGCGCTGGCGACCCACATCGGAACGCCCGCCGGCGTCGCGCCGCTCGATGTCGCCGGCCGCGCCGCGCTCGAGAAGTTGCACGAGGAAAAATCCGCGCAGGGCCTGCGCAGCATCGGCGTCGCCTGGCGCGAGATGCCCGCGGCGACGCAAAGCGTCGGCCTCGCCGATGAAGCGCAGCTGGTTTTTGCCGGCTTCTGTCTGTTCGTCGATCCGCCCAAGGAGAGCGCGGCCGCCGCGATCAAGCGGCTGGAATCAGCCGGCATTCGCGTCAAGGTGATCTCCGGCGATGCCGCGCCGACGGTACGCCATCTCGTCGAAACGCTCGGCATCCCGGCGCGCGGGTTGCTGACCGGCGCCGACATCGCCCAGCTCGGCGCCACCGCGCTCGCCGTGCAGGCGAGCAAGACCGACCTGTTCGCGCGCGTATCGCCCGACCAGAAGACGCGCATCATCCGCGCGCTGCAGCACGGTGGCCATACGGTCGGCTTCATCGGCGACGGCATCAACGACGCGCCGGCGCTGCATATCGCCGATGTCGGCCTGGCGGTTTCCGGCGCGACCGAAGTGGCGCGCGCCGCCGCCGACATGATCATGCTGGAGTCCGATCTCGGCGTCGTTTGCGATGCCGTGCACGAAGGCCGCCGCACCTATGCGAACATCATGAAGTATCTGCGCATGGGCACGTCGTCGAATTTCGGCAACATGCTGTCGATGGCGATGGCGTCGTTGTTCATTCCGTTCCTGCCGCTGACGCCGATCCAGGTCCTGCTCAACAATCTGTTGTACGACCTGAGCGAAGTCGGCATTCCCTATGACACCGTCGAGCCCAGCGCCATTCGCCGACCGCACGCGCTCGACATGTCGGATCTGCTGCGCTTCACGCTGATCATGGGGCCGCTGTCGTCGCTGTTTGACATCGCCGCGTTCCTGATCCTGCTGCACGGCTTTGCCGCCACGCCGGAGGTGTTTCGCACCGCATGGTTCCTCGAGTCGATGGCGACGCAGATCCTCGTCATTTTTCTCATCCGCAGCACCCTGCCGCTGTGGAGGAGCCGTCCGCACCGCTTCCTGGTGCTGACCTCGCTGGGCGCGCTGGCGATCGCTTTCATCGTCGCGCTGACGCCGCTCGGCGCGCCGTTAGGCTTCGCGCTGCCGCCGCCCTCGGTGCTGCTGGCGATGGCCGTGCTGGTCGCCGGTTATCTGCTGGCGGCCGAACTCGCCAAGCACGCCGCTATGCGCCTTCGCCGCCGCCGCGCCTGAGACACCCGGCTTGTCGCCGGCCGCGCCCGATGGTTTGCTGCGGCCAGCAAGACGACGCCATTCAAGGCGGCGGTTTTCCGGGGAGGAAATTTCGATGCGGCGCTTGGCAAGCTATGGCTTTTTGATTGCGGCTTTGGCCGTTGCGCTCACCGCGACCGCCGCGCGTGCGCAGGATTATCCGTCGCGGCCGATCCATGTGCTGACCACGTCGAGCGCCGGGGGCCTCTCCGACATTTTCATGCGCGTCCTCGGCGAGGAACTGCACAAGTCGCTCGGTCAGCCGATTATCATCGAAAACCGCCCCGGCGGTCTCGGCAATATCGGCGCGCGCGCCTGCACCGAGGCGCAGCCGGACGGCTACACCATCTGCATCATCAATGCCGATCCGCTGGTCTATAACCAGTTCCTGTTCAAGAAGCTGCCCTTCGATCCGGAAAAGCTCAGCCCCATCGTCAACCTGTTCCATTTGATCCAGGTGCTGGTGGTCAATTCCGATCTCAAAGTGAAATCGGTCGACGAACTGATCGCCTTGTCCAAGGCCAAGCCGGGCACGCTCAACTATCTCACCGCGGCGCTGCCGCTTGCCGTCTATATGGATTATCTGACGCGCGAGAAGGGCGCCGACTGGGTGCGCGTGCCGTTCAAGGGAGGCGGCGAGGCGACCAATGCGATCCTGTCTGGCTCGACGCCCATCGGCCTGATCGGTCTCGGCAATGTGCTGGCGCAGATCAGCGCCGGCAAGATGACGCCGCTGGCGCTCGGCAACAACATCCGCTCGACGCAATTGCCCGACGTTCCGACGCTCGCCGACCTCGGCTACAAGGGCGCGCCATCGCGCACCTGGTACGGGCTGTTCGCGCCGGCCGGCACGCCGCCCGCGATCATCGACAAGCTCAACGCGGAAGTCACGCGCGTCGTCAGCGACAAAGCGTTCCAGGAAAAATTCATCATCAGCCGCAGCATGGTGCCGGCGCTCAACACGCCGGCGCAGTTCGCCGCCGACATCAAGGCCGACCGCGAGGTGGCCAAACAGGTGGTCAAGGAAAGCGGCGTCGAAGCGCAGTAGTTCTTTCTTCCCTCGCCCCGCTTTTGCGGGGAGAGGGTGTCGAGCGAAGCGAGCCGGGTGAGGGGCTCTTGGCTTAGTTCGGTGCATCGCCCCTCACCCGGCTTCCTCGCTTTCGCTCGGAAGCCGACCTCTCCCCGCATTGCGGGGAGAGGTGAAGAAGCGTTCACACCACCTCGTTCAAAATCTCCGCCAGCCGCTGCGGCCTGTCGACCATGACGTTGTGGCCGCACGGCACTTCATAGGTGCGCCAGCCTTCGGCCTTGGCGCGCGCATGCGCCTTCTCGAACGAAACGTTCGGATAGCCGGTGGCGCGGATGTAGGTCTTGTTGGCGATGCGCTCGCGCGCGCCGGTGAGCTTGAGCTTTTCGATCATGGTGCCGATCGGCTGCGGAAGGGCGAGACTGTCCACCCAGGCGCGGTCCTTCTCGTTGACGTTGAAAGCGGCGGCGTCGCGTACCGGCACCGTGGTTTCGCCGCGCGCGGCGGCGGCAAGGATGATCGTCTTCACCGCCGGCTGCACCAGATCGACGGTGGCGTCGCCGTCGTCGGGGATGAAGGCGTCGAGAAAGACGATTGATTTGATTGTATCGGGCAAGACTTCCGCGACGCCGGAGACGACGCAGCCGCCATAAGAATGACCGACCAGCACAATGTCGGTGAGTCGCTCATAGCGGATGACGTTGACGATGTCGGTGATGTGCTGCGACGCATCGATGTCCGGCCGGATGAGATGGCTGCGCTCGCCGAGGCCCGTCAGCGTCGGCGCAAACACGGTATGGCCCTGCTTGCGCAACAATGCGACGAGCCGCACCCAGCCCCAGCCGCCATGCCAGGCGCCATGCACGAGAACGAAGGTTGAGGGCATAGGACGTTTCCCCGGATGGCCATTATTTTGGCAAGCGGGATTTAAAGCATGCTGCAAGCCCGCTTGTCCCGGCGGCGTCCCTCACTCCCCGGTCATCCCCGCGAAGATCCAGCTCTTTGTTTGCGAATCGAGCGCGGGAACGGCGAGTGCCGGTTCTGCCCTGTGAATAACTAGGAAAACACCCTATTTCCCGGGAGGCGCCGTCCCCCTCCAAAGATGCCCCGCTACGGTGCCGCGTCCGGGCCTATGATAGAGGCGACCCGAATCAGGCCGGAACCCGAAAGCAGAACGCCGCCAGTTTATTGCGGCGAAGGACAAGATGCGCTTCACCCCGCAATTTCTCGATGAGCTGAAAGCCCGGCTGCCGGTCTCGGAAGTCGTTGGCAAGCGCGTGAAGCTCATCCGCTCGGGCCGCGAGTTCAAGGGCCTGTCGCCGTTCAACAAAGAGAAGACGCCGTCCTTCTTCGTCAATGACCAGAAGGAAGCCTGGTTCGATTTCTCCTCCGGCAAGAACGGCTCGATCTTCGATTTCATCATGCTGACCGAAGGCGTGGCGTTCCCGGAAGCGGTCGAGCGGCTGGCGCAGATGGCCGGCGTCGCATTACCGAAAGTCTCGCCCGAGGAGCAGAAGCGCGATGCGCGCGCCAAGAGCCTCTACGATGTCATGGACCTTGCGGCGAAATTCTTCGAGACCTCGCTCGCCGGGCGCGCCGGCGCCAAGGCGCGCGGCTATCTCGCCGATCGCGGCCTGACCGCGGCGACACAGGTGCAATTCCGTCTGGGATTTGCGCCGGGCGAGCGCTTCGCGCTGAAGGAACATCTCGGCTCGCACGGCATTCCGGTCGAGGACATGATCGAGGCCGGGCTGCTGGTGTCCGGCGACGACATTCCGGTGCCGTTCGACCGTTTTCGCGACCGCGTGATGTTTCCGATCACCGACAGCCGCAACCGCGTCATCGCCTTCGGCGGACGCGCCATGGAGAAGGACGTCGCCGCGAAATATCTCAATTCGCCGGAGACGCCGCTCTTTCATAAAGGCCACACGCTCTACAACATAGCGATGGCGCGGCAGGCGGTTCATGACGGGGCGAAGACCGGCGTGCAACTGGTCGCGGTCGAAGGTTATGTCGATGTCATCGCTATGGTCACAGCCGGTTTTCCGGCGAGCGTCGCGCCGCTCGGCACCGCGCTGACCGAGGATCAGCTCGGTCTGCTCTGGAAAATGGCCGATGAGCCGGTTCTGTGTTTCGACGGCGATGGCGCGGGTGTGCGCGCGGCGTATCGGGCGATGGATCTGGCGCTGCCGCGTCTCAAGCCCGGCAAGAGCCTGAAATTCGCGCTGCTGCCGCAGGGCCAGGACCCCGACGATCTGTTGCGTGCGTCGGGCCGCGAAGCGGTCGCCGAAGTCATCGACGCCGCGCGTCCGCTCGGCCAGATGCTGTGGGGCCGCGAGACCGAAGGCCACACGTTCGACACGCCGGAGCGCCGCGCCGCACTTGAAGCGCGCGTCAACGAGGTCACCGCCTCGATCGCCGATGAATCGGTGCGCAAATATTACCGGCAGGATTTCAACGACCGGCTGCGCACGTTCTTTGCGCCGGCTGCCGGGACGCGCGGCAATTTTCCGTCGCGCGGGCAAGGTCAGGGATTTGGCGGCGCACAAGGCAATTGGCGCGACCGCCAGGGCATTGCCGGCACCGGGCCGGGCCGCTTCGGCGTCAAGCGGCCGGAGGTCGGCTCGCGCAACACGCCCTATGTCGTCGTTTCACAGCAGATGGCGGCAAGCCCGCTGCACCGCGGTTCGCGCACCTCGGTGCCGACCCGCGAAGCCCTCATTTTGCAGGCGGCGATCAACTACCCTTGGCTGCTGCACGACCACCTCGAGGAGTTGGCCTCGCTCGAGTTCCGCCACCTGGGGGCCGAGCACCTGAAAGCGGCGTTGATCGACATCGCCGCGCATTCCTCCGACCACGCCGCCGGCCTTGAGCCCGAGACCTTGCGGG
The DNA here is from genome assembly GCA_945861265.1 of Rhizobium sp. Q54. Taxonomy (GTDB): domain Bacteria; phylum Pseudomonadota; class Alphaproteobacteria; order Rhizobiales; family Xanthobacteraceae; genus Pseudolabrys. Next base: position 21,221 of record CAMAUC010000056.1, read on the forward strand.
CGGAACTGCGCAACCGCCACCTCGGCGAGGTTCTCGAGCGCATCGAGGCCTCGATCACCACCCAGTCGGTCTGGGGATCGCGGCCGGACGCTGCGCCGCAGGACGTTTTGATCACCTGGCAGCAGCTCGTTGCCTTGCATCGCCAGTGGCATTCCCTAACTAAGGAGCTCAAGGACGCCGAGCAGGCTCTCGGCCAGGACGCCAGCGAGACCAACTATTTACGGCTGCGGGATGTCAAGGACCGCCTGTCCCAGATGGACGGCACCGAGGCCCTGATCGAGGGTTTTGGCGCTTCGTCCGGGCGGGGTGCCAGGAGTCTTTAGGAATAGCGAGTCTTTAGGAATCGCGAATCTTTAAAACTTGGCTTTTTGGCGCCTAAAGGCTTGACCGTTGCGCTTCCCGGAGTCACGGACAGGGGGCGGACGAGGCCTTTTTGGATACCGGACCGGCGCGGAAAAAAGGCCGTTTTCCGCCGGTTTTTGATAGGGTTAATCGGGGCTTAAGCGGCGCCGACAAGACTGACGGCCTGATTCGGGGGGCGGCGCCATCGGCGCGGCCCTTTTTGGGCATGTGCCCGGCAGTTTCGGGCGCGGCAACGCGGAACGCGTTCGACACGCGGGACGCGCAAAAGCGAAAAGAGAGTGCGACATGGCTGGGAAGGTCCAGGAGAAGCAGATGGCGGCGAAGGCGAAGGCCACCCAGGCCAAGGGCGAAGAGACTCCGGAAAAAGAAGCCGAAGGCGCGCCGGATACGCCGCTGCCGTTGCTCGACCTGTCCGATGCCGCCGTCAAGAAGATGATCAAGGCCGCCAAGAAGCGCGGCTATGTCACTTATGAGCAGCTCAATGCCGTGATGCCGTCGGAGGAGGTCAACTCCGAGCAGATCGAAGATACGCTCGCCATGCTGTCCGAAATGGGCATCAACGTGGTCGAGACCGAGGATGCCGACGGCGATGACGGCGAGGCCGAGAAGGCCACCGACGAGCAGGATGACGACGACGATGACGACACCGGCCGCGAGGTCGTCGAGGCGAAATCGAAGTCGCTGGCCACCGTCGAGAAGAAAGAGCCGTCCGAGCGCACCGACGATCCGGTGCGCATGTATCTGCGCGAGATGGGCTCGGTCGAACTGTTGTCGCGCGAAGGCGAAATCGCCATCGCCAAGCGCATCGAGGCCGGCCGCGAGGCGATGATCTCCGGCTTGTGCGAAAGCCCGCTGACCTTCCAGGCGGTCATCATCTGGCGCGACGAACTGAACGAAGGCAAAGTCTTCCTCCGCGACATCATCGATCTCGAAGCGACCTATGCCGGACCCGACGCCAAGCAGATGCAGACGCCGCTCGGTCCCGACGGTAAACCGATGAATGGCGGCGTCGCCGTGCCCGGCGCGCCGCATCTCCAGGTCGTGCAGCCCGTGGCGCCGACCGCGCCGGCCGCCGCCACGCCGTTCAAGGCACCCGGCGACGAGACCGAGGAGAAGGACCCGTCGGAAGCCGCCGCCGAGAGCGACTACGACGAAGACGACATGGAAGGCTCGCTGTCGCTGGCCGCGATCGAGGCCGAGCTGAAGCCGAAGGTCGTCGAGACCTTCGACAACATCGCCGACAGCTTCAAGCGCCTGCGCCGCCTGCAGGAGCAGGACATCGAATTCCGGCTGAAGAACACGTCGCTGTCGCCGGCGCAGGAGCGCAAGTACAAGAAGCTCAAGGACGAGATCATCACCGAGGTGAAGTCGCTGCGGCTCAATCAGGCGCGCATCGATTCGCTGGTCGAGCAGCTTTACTCGATCAACAAGAGCCTAGTGTCGAACGAAGGCCGCCTGATGCGGCTCGCCGAATCCTACGGCGTCTCGCGCGACGACTTCCTGAAAAACTACATGGGCTCGGAGCTCGATCCGCGCTGGCTCAACCGCATTTCCAAGCTCTCCGCCAAGGGCTGGAAGGGGCTGGTCGCCAAGGAAAAGGACAAGATCAAGGACATCCGCGGTCTGGTGCATGACCTCGCGGCGCAGACCGGCGTCGAGATCGCCGAATTCCGCAAGATCGTGCAGATGGTGCAGAAGGGCGAGCGCGAGGCGCGCCAGGCCAAGAAGGAAATGGTCGAGGCGAACTTGCGCCTCGTCATCTCCATCGCCAAGAAATACACCAACCGCGGTCTGCAGGTCCTCGATCTGATCCAGGAAGGCAATATCGGCCTGATGAAGGCGGTCGATAAATTCGAATACCGCCGCGGCTACAAGTTCTCGACTTACGCCACCTGGTGGATTCGTCAGGCGATCACCCGCTCGATCGCCGATCAGGCGCGCACCATCCGCATCCCCGTGCACATGATCGAGACGATCAACAAGATCGTGCGCACCTCGCGCCAGATGCTCAACGAGATCGGCCGCGAGCCGACGCCGGAAGAGTTGGCCGAGAAGCTCGGCATGCCGCTGGAGAAGGTGCGCAAGGTTCTCAAGATCGCCAAGGAGCCGCTCTCGCTCGA
>CAMAUC010000057.1 GCA_945861265.1 Rhizobium sp. Q54
TATCGCTTTTCACAGAGTCCAAACCATTTGGTTTAGTTATCCTGATGCCAGCGACTATATTCCACGAACACCCAGCAATCTTCACTCATCACCAAATGACTGAAGATTACGGACTGCTTCCTTTGTCCGCGGGAGGCGCTTTAGATAAAATGTTTCTAACATTTCTATTGATGTTCCAGCATTCTGGGCAAGCATAAGTAGATTCACTTTACCCTCCGAAAGCAAAGTCCGCATCGCTAATGATGTATGTCTTACAGAGTAAAGACTGCGTCGCTTCCCTGTCTCGGTGTCAACTCGGAGATTTGATACTTCAAGCAACTTCCGAAACATCTCCATTCCCAACTTATTTGCATAGTGTCTATCTTTTTGGTCTGGAAAGAAAACATAATCATCGGGTTTATAGTTTTTTTGCCGTTCACAAATCCTTCGGTAAACAGTAGCAGCAGCAGGCATTGTATCAGTAAGCCTGCGTCCTGTTTTTCCTTCACGGACAGTCAACAGTAGCCATTCTGTTTTTTTTGCTGTCTTCTCACTGTCTCGGTCTCTAAATGTTATATCTTTATGTTGAAGAGCATAGAGTTCGCTATAAGTCGGACGAAGAAATGAATGCAGCAAAAAAATCAGCATATCACGCAGTTCTATTGTTATCTTATGACCACGAATCGTTGTCGGTTCATGGGTTATTCTTTCTGCAGCATCTAATAACTTTTTCCATTCATCTTCTTCTTTTTTGACCAATGGATAAAAATAGAAAAATGCCCTTGGCTCCTGCCTTTCATTTTTTGATTTTTTATTTTGAGTTGGCGTCTCAGGTATCACTTGAACTATTCCTTCATCTCTCGCAGATTTCATAATACGGCGAAAAGTAGCCCGTATTTGATTATGAGATGAATAAGATAAATCTGGTCTTTTTTCGTCTACACTGCGTGTAAACGACACAAAATCTTTAGTTTGTATTTCTCGGATATCATGGTCAGCAAAATATTGAAGAAGACCCCATTCTTTTTGGTTTAGTATGAGCCGCAAATCCTTGACTTGCGCTCTCTTTCCACTTCCTTTTGCAACCTCTCTCTGTGCTTGAAGTAAAAGTGCATTAGCAAAATGATGGAATGTATAATGCTGTGGCGTTTTGGATAGGGTATTTGAAGCGGATAGTGATTTATGGATTTCGTCCGCTGCTTCTCTTGCCTGAATGCGATTGTCTTCTTTGGTTGATTTTACGATGTAGCGTTTGTGTTTTTGGTCCCAAATACGAACACGATAAAACTTGCTTTTATAAATTTTGTAAATCGCCAATCCTTTTCTGATGGTAATGATTTGACCATCTAAGGCATATGGCGACTTCGTTATCATTATGCTGCCAGCAATCGTGTCGTCGTGCTTACTCCTATTCTCAACTGCTTTGCTATTGAGTGAATAGAAGCACCTTTTTCCCGCAACAACTTTACAGCAACTCCCGTATTCACATTTACATTTGTTGGGCGCCCAAGTTTCTTACCCTCTGCTTTCGCACGAGCAAGACCAGCCATAACTCGTTCCCTTATTATGCACCGCTCAAACTCTGCTATCGCACCAAAGATTGCGAAAGACATTTTCCCAGCAGGTGTTCGCGAATCAATCGCTTGAATGTGTGAATAGAAGTCCATCTTCTTTGCTTCAAGTTCTGCCATAAACGCGACTAGATTAGTGATGCTGCGACCAAGTCTGTCTATCGACCACACCGCAACGATGTCTGCTTCTCTGCGAGATATCATTTTGTGAAGTTCATCAAAGCCCGGACGCGATGTTCTGCCCTTGCTGCCAGATATACCGTTGTCGGATATTTCCCTGACAACAGACCAGTTATTTCTCTTACAGACTTCACGTAGTTCCAGCGTTTGATTTTCAGTTGACTGTTTGAGCGTTGAAACCCGCGAATAAATGACTGCGCGCATGAGTGATGTTTTTCCCTTTCAAGGCAGCTGATTTTCATCGTGTCATTTCACGCGTGAAACGCGGAACATTCTGCTCAAAGTTATACACCAGACCTATACACTAGTCAATAAGTGTCTGTTTTTATTGATTTTATAGCGAAATCAAAATCCGCTGCCTTACCGCTTGGCTACGCCCCAACAGCGACGAAAAGACCGCGGCGAAGCGATGCCTGCCGTGGTCGCGCGGACCATAGCGGCGAGACCCTGCCCGATCAACGCCTCAAAAGCCGGTTTATCCCCCTGAATTCGCGGACTTGGCCGTGCCGCTGGAGGCGCCCAGAGGCACCTTTGACGCGCCGGCAAGCCCGGCTAGATTGCGCCCATGACATACCGCGCCCCGGTTGCCGACATCGCTTTTGCCCTCAAACACGCCGCCGGAATGCGCTCCGCGATCGCCGACGGCATCTATGGCGAGCTCGACGAGGACACAATCGATTCGGTCCTCGAGGAAGCCGGCAAATTCGCCTCCGACGTGATCGCCCCGCTCAACCGCGCCGGCGACACCTTCGGCACCCCTTTCAAGGACGGCAACGTCACCATGCCGCCGGGCTGGAAGGAGGCCTATACGTCCTGGGCCGCGGCGGGCTGGAACGGCCTCGCCTCGCCGGCCGATTTCGGCGGCCAGGAACTGCCGCACGCGGTCAATGCCGCCTGCGTCGAAATGTGGAACGCGGCGTCGATGGCCTTCGGCATCGGCCCGGTGCTGACCATGGCGGCGGTCGACGCGCTGCACGCCTATGGCTCCGACACGCTCAAGCAGAAATATCTCGAGAAGCTGATCAGCGGCGTCTGGATGGGCACGATGCAACTGACCGAGCCGCAGGCCGGCTCCGATGTCGGCGCGCTGCGCACCAAGGCCGAACGTGCGAGCGACGGCACATACAAGATCACCGGCTCGAAGATCTTCATCACCTATGGCGAGCACGACCTCACCGACAATATCATCCACTTCGTCCTGGCGCGGTTGCCCGATGCGCCGCCCGGCACCAAGGGGATCTCGCTGTTCCTGGTGCCGAAGTTTCTCGAAGACGGCACGCGCAACGACGTGCGCGCGCATTCGGTCGAGCACAAGATGGGCATTCACGCCTCGCCGACCTGCACCATGGTCTATGGCGACAAAGGCGGCGCGACCGGCTGGCTGATCGGCGAAGAGCACAAGGGCATGCTCTGCATGTTCACGATGATGAACCGCGCGCGTCTCGCCGTCGGCCTGCAGGGCGTGGCGATCGCCGAGCGCGCGCTGCAACAAGCGATGTCATACGCGCGCGACCGCAAGCAGATGGGCAAGGCGATCATCGACTACCCGGATGTCAAGCGCATGCTGTTGACCATGCGCGTCATGACCGGCGCTGCGCGCGCGATCTGCTTCGCCACTGGCGTGCAACTCGACCGCTCGATCCGGAGCCAAACCGACGCCGCGCGCATGGCCGCCAGTGCGCGCGCCTCGCTGCTCACACCCGTCGCCAAGGCCTTCTCCACCGATGTCGGCATTGAAGTGGCCTCGCTCGGCGTGCAGGTGCATGGCGGCATGGGTTTCATCGAAGAGACGGGAGCGGCGCAGCATTATCGCGACGCCCGCATCGCCGCGATCTACGAAGGCACCAACGGCATCCAGGCCATCGATCTGGTGACGCGCAAGGTGCCGCTCGAAGGCGGCAATACGGTGCGGCTCTATCTCAACGAATTGCGCGAGACCGTGAAGGCGGTGCAGGCCAGCAATTCCCCGGCCTTCGGCGAGACGGCGGCGCGATTGAACGAAGCGGTCGACAGCCTTGAGCGCGCGACGCAATGGCTGCTGTCGCAAAAAACCTCGGATTCAACTTTGGCCGGCGCGACGCCGTACTTAAGGCTGTTCGGCAATGCCGCCGGCGGCTGCATGCTGGCCGACCAGGCGCTGGCGGCGTTGCGCGAGGCCGGCGATGCGCCGGCGCGCATGGCGCTGGCGCGATTCTTCGCCGAGAATATCGCGGTGCAAGCCTCGGGCCTCGAGCGCAGCGTCGTCGACGGCGCGCAGAGCATCACCGACGCGGAAGCGGCGCTGGCCGGCTGACCGTTACGGAAACCGTCCGCCTTCGAGATGAAAGGTCCAGCCCGCCGCCTTGACCGCCTGCTCAACCGCGTTGCGGAAGCTGGCATAATCGAGCGTGCCGCCCTGCGCGCCAACCGAAACGTCCTTGCGCGTGCCCGAACGCTGCCAGCCGCTGGTCGACGTCGTCTCAACCGTCAAAGTCGGCGGCGGTATGCCCCAGCTTCGTTCAGTGACGACCTCGCGGAAATGCACCGTGCGCTCCGCCTCCGCCAGGCGGCACGACATGCGGTAGCTAACCTTGCGGCCGCCGAACCACCATTTGGCGCCGATCTTTTCGACCTCGCCCGCCACTTCGTGGTTGGCGCCGTCGCGCAGGACAAGCCCGTGCGCCACCGACAGCTTCTGCAACGCGGTCAGCAGTGCGTCCATCGAAAGTGCGGCTGCCATGACTCTCTCCTCAATCGCTGTTTGAGCATTCGACAACGCCGCGCCGCGCGACTTGTTGCGATAGGTCAAAGGCTGCGGATGTGTTAGACACGCGCCGAAAGGCATGAGGGAGGACGAAAGCCATGTCGCTGAAGGGCAAGACCCTATTCATCACTGGCGGTTCGCGCGGCATCGGGTTGGCCATCGCGCTGAAGGCGGCGCGCGACGGCGCCAATGTGGCGATTGCCGCGAAGACCGTCGATCCGCATCCGAAACTTGAAGGCACCATTCACACCGCCGCCGCCGAGATCGAGAAAGCCGGCGGCAAGGCCTTGGCGCTCGCCGTCGACGTGCGCGATGAGGCGGCGGTGAAGGATGCGCTCGACAGGACGGCGGCGGCCTTCGGCGGCCTCGATATCGTCGTCAACAACGCCAGCGCGATTCAACTGACGCAAACGGCGGCGACCGACATGCGCCGTTTCGATCTCATGCACCAGATCAATGCGCGCGGCACCTTCATGGTGTCGAAATATGCGCTGCCGCATCTTTTAAAATCGGCCAACCCGCATATCCTGATGTTGTCGCCGCCGCTCGACATGCAGGAGAAATGGTTCGCGCCGGCGACTGCCTACGCTATGGCGAAGTTCGGCATGAGCCTCGTCGTGCTTGGCTTGGCCGGCGAGCAGCGCGGCAAGATCGCCGTCAATGCCTTGTGGCCGCGCACCACTATCGCCACCGCCGCGGTGCGCAATCTGCTCGGCGGCGACGCGCTGATGAACATGTCGCGCACGCCGGACATTCTCGCCGACGCCGCCTGGCGCATCTTTCAAAAGCCCAAGACCTTCACCGGCAACTTCATCATCGACGACACGTTCCTCGCGTCGGAAGGCGTCACCGATTTCGACCAGTACCGGGTCAATCCGAGCCAGCCGCTGCAGGTCGATTTTTTCGTGCCCGACAATATCCCGGCGCCGGTGGGGGTGAGTTTGAAGGCGTTGAAGTAGCTCGTCCTGTCTGCTCGGTAGAGTCTCAGTTTGATTGCGGCAAAACTTTTGGGAGGGTACTCAAGAGATGCAAAACAGCCTGTACGTAAGAAGCCAATGGACGTTCGTCGCAATACTGAGCGATTGAAATCTGCTGCTGAATTGGGCTTCGCGCCGCGAGGTTATAAATAGGCTGTTTGTTTAATAAGGGGCCTCTGTTTATGCCGCTCATATACCCCTGAGCCCACGAAAAGAAAAAGCTGCCCGCGCCTACAGGGTCCTTTTGATAGGCGCGAGCAAATTCCGCGCAACTTGTCATGCCAGCGCCCATTAGTGCAAATTGCTGTTCTGATTTTGCCGTTCCAACTACGGACAAAATAAAGAGGGTCGCCAAAAATTCCTTCATTGCTCACTCCAGATTTCAAAGCTTGCCTATAATTGTCGAATGGCAAAACCTTCCAAAGACAGTGCGCCAATCGTGGCGGCAGTTGCGTGTCAATCAGCAGGCGCAACGGTCACTCCGCCGCAATCACGGGATGATCGGCTTGCCTGGATGCGAAACCGAGCACCGCGTCAATATCGGCATTTTCCAAATAGGGATAATCACCGAGGATTTCGTCGCGTGTCATACCGCCGGCGAGCATTGCAAGAACGTCCGCGACGGTTAAGCGCAGGCCCCGGATGCAGGGGCGCCCGTGCATCTGCGTCGGGGATATCGTGATCCGGTCGGCCAAAGCCTTCATGATCCGCTCCTGTCCGCTCATCGTACCATGACGCCGCCAAAAATTCCCGCGTTTCCCCTCTTGACTACTATCCTATGCTAATATACCTATATCCCCGTCCGTTCCCCCTGAGGGGCATGATCCGGTAGCGCCGGCTCGTGGGGAACGGATCGGCGTCCGCGGGCGCGGGGTTAAGCTGACCCCGCGCGCTCGGGCGGTGCCGGGGCTCCACCCGGGGGCACTAGGACCCCCCGCCGGGAGCCGGCTGACGGTGCGTAGCCGTTGGCCTTGCCGGGGCAAAAGGAAACTCGGTGCCCAAAAGGGCCGAGGGTCCGGCCGCCTCGGGAGGTCAATAGCCGCCGGAAGCGTGGCCCGGCTGCCGCGAAAGCGCCGGACGGCGCGCCGAGAGGCGCCACGCATCTCGAAAGAGATGCGTGTGATGAAGGAAACGTCGCGCCTTTCGGTGCGCCGTCCCCCTCTTCTTTTTAAGAAGAGGGATACTTGCAAAGCTCGGGCGCGTTCGCGTCGCGAGAATGCGGCCGCTTGCCCAGAGGAAACCGGCCAGCGAAAACTTGACCAGCACGGTTTGCAACACCCCGCCACCAGCGTTACATGATGAAAATGTCCACACTCCTGATTTCGCACCCCGCCTGTCTCGACCACCAGACCCCGCCGGGCCACCCCGAGCGGCCGGACCGTATGCGCGCGGTCGAGCAGGCGCTCGAGGACGAGCGCTTTCACATTCTGGCGCGCGAGCAGGCGCCGATGGCGACCGAGGAACTCATCACGCTGGTGCATCCGCTGGAATATTTCCAGGAGATCCGCAACGCCTCGCCGTCGGAAGGCATGGTGCGAATCGACGCCGACACGACAATGTCGCCCGGCAGTTTCGAGGCGGCCTTGCGCGGCGCCGGCGGCGCCTGTCTCGCCGTCGACGAGGTGATGAACCAGAAGGCGTCGAACGCCTTCGTCGCCACCCGCCCGCCCGGCCACCATGCCGAGACGGCCAAGCCGATGGGCTTCTGCTTTTTCAACAACGCGGCGATCGCCGCGCGCTACGCGCAGAAACGCTACGGCGCCGAACGCGCGGCGATCGTCGATTTCGACGTGCATCACGGCAACGGCTCGCAGGATATTTTCTGGTTCGACAAGAGCGTCTTGTATTCATCGACGCACGAGATGCCGCTTTATCCCGGCACCGGCTCCATCACCGAGCGCGGCGAACACAACACCATCGTCAATGCGCCCTTGCGCGCCGGCGACGGCGGCGACCAGTTCCGCGATGCTTTCGAGACCGTGATCCTGCCGCGGCTGCGCGCTTTCCGTCCCGACATTCTCATCATCTCGGCTGGCTTCGACGCGCATACGCGCGATCCGCTGGCCAATCTCAATCTGCTGGAAGCCGATTACACCTGGGTGACGCAGAAGCTGATGGATGTCGCCAATGACTCGGCGCAAGGCCGCGTCGTCTCTATTCTGGAAGGCGGCTATGATTTGCAAGGTCTCGCACGTTCGGCCGCCGCGCATGTCACCGCGCTGATGCGGGGGTAAGAGCTGGCCGCGCGCTCACTTTGCCGTCAGCCCGCCATCGATCGGCACATCGGCGCCGGTAATGAAAGCGGCCGCATCCGACAAAAGATAAGCGCAGAGCGAGGCGACCTCCTCCGGCTGGCCGAGGCGCGCCAGCGGAATATCGCCGGCGAAATTCTCGCGCGCTTTAAGCGAATCGCGCGCGCCGGCCGCGATCTCGTCGACCATCGCGCCGTCGATGAAGGCCGGACAGATGGCGTTGGCGCGCACCGGCGGCTTGTAGCGCGCGCCGTTGAGCGCCACCGATTTGGTCAAGAGCGACACGCCGCCCTTGGACGCGCTGTAGGCGGCCAGTCCGGCGCTGCCGACCAGTCCGAGCACGGAAGACAGATTGACGATCGCCCCGCCCTGCTTGCGCAACAGCGGAAACGAATATTTGCAGCCGAGAAAGGTGCCGTCGAGATTGATCGACATTACGCGCCGCCAGGTGGCGAAGTCGGTCTTTTCGATACTGCCGACCACGGCGATGCCGGCGGCGTTAACCAGCCCGTCGAGGCGGCCATGCTGTTGCGCGATATCGGCGGTGACACGCTGCCAGTCGGCTTCCGACGTGACGTCGAGCGACATGTCGATGCCGTTGCCGGCTTGAAGGTCGGAGGCAATGACGGTGCCGCCATGCGCCTTCACTTCCGCCGCGACTGCGCCGCCAATCGCGCCGGCGGCGCCGGTGATGAAAATGATTTTGTCTTGCAGTCCGGCCACGCGCGGTTACCTCATTGTTGCATTACGCCGCATTGTCGCGCATTCATGACGATATGTCAGCCAATGGTTCCAGCATGCTTCCCGTTTGTCTGATCACCGGCGCATCCTCCGGCATCGGCGCGGCTTTGGCGCGCGAGTTCGCCAGCCACGGTCATAGCTTGGTGCTGACGGCGCGGCGCGAGGCCGAGCTGAATGCGCTGGCCGAGGAGATCGCCACGAAGGGATACGCCCGCCCGCGCGTCATCGCCGCCGACCTCGGCGATCCGGAAGGCATAGAGAAGCTTGCCGCCGCAATGCAGGCCGCGGGGCTTGAGCCTGCGATCCTGGTCAACAGTGCCGGCGGCGGCCTCCTGGGCGACGCCGCTTTGCTCGACCGCGCGCAACAGCTCGCCACCATCGATCTCAACAACCGCGCGCTTACCGACCTGACCTTGCGCTTTCTTGACAGCGTGACGCGGCACAAAGGCGGCATTCTCAATGTCGCGTCCATCGCCGGCTTCATGCCCGGCCCGGGCATGGCGGTCTATCATGCCAGCAAGGCCTTCGTCGTTTCGCTGACCGAGGCGCTGCATGAGGAGTTGAAGGCCGAAGGCGTCAAGGTCTGCGCGCTCTGCCCGGGGCCGGTGCCGACCGAATTCAACGATCGGGCGAGCGTGCCGCACGATTATTTCCCGGCGGCGCTGTCGCGCCCGGCCGAAGAGGTGGCGCGCGCCGGCTATGCAGGCTTCATGGCCGGCCACCGTATCGTCGTACCCGGTAAGCCGAACCGGATCGCCACCCTGCTGCCCCGGCTGTTGCCGCGCGGGCTGGTCCTGGGATTTTTGGGCTGGCGCTGGTGGAAGGCCCGTCGCCGCGGTTGACGGAAGGCCCTATATTCGCCATCCCAGAACGGGATACCCTGCCGCTCGCGACAATCGCTGCCGGATAACGACCATGGCCGACACCACGAATACCGATATCAAGAAGCTGACCTTCGAGACGGCGATTGCCGAGCTTGAAACGATCGTCAAGCGGCTGGAGGAAGGCAAGGTGCCGCTCGAGGAATCGGTGGCGATCTACGAGCGCGGTGAGGTCCTGAAAAAGCGCTGCGAGGAACTGCTGAAGCAGGCGGAAGCCCGGGTCGAAAAGATCACCCTCGACGCCTCCGGCAAGCCCACCGGCACGGCCCCGCTCGACGTCGAATAGCGCCGTTTCGCAAAGGTCAGGACGGCGAATTGCCCGGCCTGCTTCAACGGTGTAAGTCTCTGACGCCCCGGGTCGAATGCAGCCATCCGGGCTTAGTTTGACGACCGGAGTTCCATTTTGTCCGAGGCTTCCAAAACCCCGCTGCTCGATCGCGTCCATATCCCGGCCGATTTGCGCAATTTCTCCGCCGAGCAACTCAAGCAGTTGGCCGGCGAAGTGCGCCATGAAATGATTGACGCGGTAGCCAAGACCGGCGGGCACTTAGGTGCAGGTCTCGGTGTGGTCGAACTGACGGTGGCGCTGCATGCGGTTTTCGAGACTCCCGCCGACCGCCTGATCTGGGACGTCGGCCACCAGGCCTATCCGCACAAGATATTGACCGGCCGCCGTGACCGCATCCGCACCCTGCGCCAGGGCGGCGGGCTGTCAGGTTTTACCAAACGCGCCGAGAGCGAATACGACCCGTTTGGCGCCGCGCATTCCTCGACCTCGATCTCCGCCGCGCTCGGCATGGCGGTGGCGCGCGATCTCAAGGGCGACAAGAACAATGTCATCGCCGTGATCGGCGATGGCGCGATGTCGGCCGGCATGGCCTATGAGGCGATGAACAATGCCGGCGCGCGCAACGAACGCCTCATCGTCATCCTCAACGACAACGACATGTCGATCGCACCGCCGGTCGGCGCCATGTCGGCTTACCTAGCCCGTCTCGGCTCCGGCGCGACCTATCTGAAGATCCGCGACGTCGGCAAGCAACTGACCAAGCATCTGCCGAAATCATGGGACCGCGCCATCACCCGCGCCGTCGAACATGCGCGCGGCTATGTCATGGGCGGCACTTTGTTCGAGGAAATGGGCTTCTATTATTGCGGGCCGATCGACGGCCATAACCTCGATCACCTGCTGCCGATCCTGCGCAATGTGCGCGACGCCGAGATCGGGCCGATCCTGGTGCATGTCGTCACGCAAAAGGGCAAGGGCTACGCGCCGGCCGAAATTTCGGCCGACAAATATCACGGCGTGGTCAAATTCGACGTCGCCACCGGCGCGCAGGCCAAGTCGAAGCCCGGCGCACCGCAATATACCAAAGTGTTCGGCGAGAGCCTGGTCAGGGAAGCGCGCAAGGACGACAAGATCGTCGCCATCACCGCGGCGATGCCGTCCGGCACCGGACTCGATGCGTTCGAGAAAGAATTCCCGGCGCGCACCTTCGATGTCGGCATCGCCGAGCAGCACGCGGTGACTTTCGCGGCGGGGCTTGCCACCGAAGGCTTCAAGCCGTTCTGCGCGATCTATTCGACCTTCCTGCAACGCGGCTACGACCAGGTGGTGCACGACGTCGCCATCCAGAAATTGCCGGTACGCTTCGCCATCGACCGCGCCGGTCTCGTCGGCGCCGACGGCCCGACACACGCGGGCGCATTCGATGTCGCCTATCTCGGCTGCCTGCCGAATTTCGTTTTGATGGCCGCCGCTGACGAGGCCGAACTGGTCAACATGGTGGCGACGCAGGTGGCTATCAACGATCGCCCCTCCGCTTTGCGCTATCCGCGCGGCGAAGGAACCGGCGTCGCTATGCCGGCCGAAGGCGTACCGCTCGAAATCGGCAAGGGCCGCATCGTCCGCGAAGGCCACAAGATCGCGCTTCTGTCTTACGGCACGCGGCTCGGCGAAGCCCTGAAAGCCGCCGATGAACTCAAGGCGCTCGGCCTGTCAACGACTGTGGCCGATGCGCGCTTCGCCAAGCCGCTCGATACCGATCTCGTGCTGCGGCTGGCGCGAAACCACGACGTGCTGGTCACCATCGAGGAAGGCTCGGTCGGCGGCTTCGGCTCATATGTGCTCCAGACTTTAGCCGAAAACGGCGTGCTCGACGCGGGCTTAAAGGTGCGCTGCATGGTGCTGCCGGATACGTTCATCGATCAGGATACGCCGGCGGCGATGTATTCAACTGCCGGGCTCGACGCGGCGGGCATCGTCGCCAAGGTCTTCGAGGCGCTCGGCAAGGACGCCGCCGCCGAGACGGTGAAGCTGGCGTAAGGCTGGTGTCCCAGAAAAAAGATCGCGCCGACCGTTTGCTGGTCGCGCGCGGCCTGTTCGATAGCCGCGCCAAGGCCCAGGCGGCGATAGACGCTGGCCTGGTCTTTGCCAACGGCAAGCAGATCGTCAAAGCGGCGGAATTGATCGCGGCCGATGCGGCCATCGAGGCGAGCGCGGCGCATCCTTATGTCTCGCGCGGCGGCGTCAAGCTCAGCGCTGCGCTCGACCATTTCGGCATCTCACCGCAAGGCCGCGTCTGCCTCGATGTCGGCGCCTCCACCGGGGGCTTCACGCAGGTTTTGCTCGAACGCGGCGCGCGCAAGGTTTACGCCGTCGATGTCGGCAGCGGGCAGTTGCACCCCACGCTGCTCACGCGGCCCGAGGTGGTATCGCTGGAACAGACCGATATTCGCACTCTGCCTCCTGCCGTATTCGACGCGCCGCCCGATCTCGTGGTCGCCGATGTCAGCTTCATCTCGCTCAAGCTCGTTCTGCCGCCCGCCCTTGCGCTGGCGGCGAAATCGGCGCAATTGGTGGCTCTGATCAAACCGCAATTCGAAGCCGGTCGCGCGCAGCTCAAAAAAGGCATCGTGCGCGACGCCGCCGTTCACGCGGCGGTCTGCGACGATATCGTGGCTTTCGTGACGGCGCTCGGCTGGCGCGTCCTCGGCGTCGTTCCGTCGCCGATCGGCGGCGGCGACGGCAATGTCGAATTTCTGCTAGGGGCAATCCGTGACTGAGCAACTCAAGATCGCCCGCATCGGCCATCGCGGCGACGGGATCGCCGACACCAATACCGGCCCGGTCTATGTGCCTTATGCGCTGCCGGGCGAAACCGTCACGGTCGAGCCGGTCGGCGGCCATCCGGACCGCCGCCATCTACTGCGCGTCGAGCAGACCTCGCACGAGCGCGCGGTGCCGGTGTGCAAGCATTTCGGCATTTGCGGCGGCTGCGCCATGCAGCACTGGTCGCTCGCCGAATACCTGTTGTGGAAACGCAATCTCGTCGTCGAGGCGCTTGAACATGCCGGACTGATCGCACCGGTCGAACCGATCGTCGACGCGCATGGTAAAGGCCGCCGCCGCGCGGTGCTGCATGCGCGCCGGGGCGGCGGTGACGTGCTCGAAGTCGGATTTGCCGCGCAGCGCACACACCAGATCGTCGCCATTGACCGCTGTCCGATCCTGGCGCCCGGTCTGGGCAATGCCGTGCCGGCCGCTTGGGCTTTGGCCGACCTGTTCAAACCGAGCAGCAACAAGCCGCTCGATATCCATGTTACTGCCACCGATTCAGGACTCGATGTCGACCTGCGCGGTGCCTCCGTTCCGTCGTCGAAGCAGACCACCGCTTTGGCGCGTCTTTCCGAACAACACCGGCTCGTGCGCGTCACGCGCAACGGCGAACTGGCGCTGCAACGCGAACAGCCAATGCTGAAGGTCGGCCGCGCGCTGGTGCCGCTGCCGCCGGGCGCATTCCTGCAAGCGACCGCCGAGGGCGAAGCGGCATTGGCGCGGCTGGTCATCGACCATGTCGGCAGCGCCAAGCGTGTCGCCGACCTGTTTTCCGGCATCGGCACCTTTGCGCTGCGGCTGGCTGAGAAAGCGCGCATCACCGCGGTCGATACCGAGGCAACGGCGATCAAGGCGCTGGAGCGCGGCGTCGCCATGACGCCAGGCCTGAAAGCGGTGGAGACGCTCACGCGCGATCTGTTCCGCAGCCCGATCATGGCCATCGAACTTAAAGCGTTCGACGCCGTGGTGTTCGATCCGCCGCGCCAGGGCGCCGAAGCGCAGGCGCGCGAACTTTCCTTAAGCAAAGTGCCAGTGGTGGTCGCGGTATCGTGCGATGCCACCACCTTCGCGCGCGATGCGCGCCTTCTGATCGACGGCGGTTACAAACTGATCACTGTCACGCCGGTCGATCAATTTCGCTATTCACATCACGTCGAGCTGGTGGCGAAGTTTACAAAGTAATCGTCATCTTTCGAGGCTCGCCGCTTTGCGGCTCGCACCTCAGGGTGACGGAGACTACCTAAAATCCATCCCGTCGCCCCAGCGCTCGCGCCATACCTTTTCGCCGATAGTGCAGGACACGCGCGGCTTCTCGGCGCTCGCCGGGATGACGCGCGCGTCCGGCTGAAGGCCCGCGATTTCGAGAATGAGCTTGGTGCGCGTCGCCTTGACGAATTCCGAGCGGTCCCGAATCGGCACGACGAAAGCGCCGGTGCCGCCGATTACGCAGTCCTCATAGTAGACATCGAGTTCTTCGGCGTCGACATAGCCGAGACTATTGCGCTTGAGCATGATCGGCAGTCCGTTGATGGTAATGCCGGCGGCGACGGTCTCGTCGCGCGTGAGCGCGACCAGCGGGCCGGCATTGTTGGCGCCGTCGCCGGACACGTCGATGACGCGGCGCAGGCCGCGGTAACCGCTATTGTCGAACAGCGCCCGGCCGAAATTGATGGCGCCGGAAATCGAGGTGCGCGAGGCGCGGCGGTATGGCGCATTGGCGATTTCGGCGGCGAACGAATCGGCCGATTCCGGTCCGTCGATGACGCGCCACGGTACGACGATCTTCTGATCGGCGGCGCCAGCCCATTCAAAATAGGTGATGGCGATCTTGCCGTTGCCGCCTTCGCGCAGCGCCGAGAGGAATTCGCGCGAGGTGAGCGCCTGGATATAGCCTTCGCGCTGCAGCGCCTGCTCTTCCGGGTCCATGGAATAGGAAACATCGACAGCGATGACAAGTTCGACATCGACCGGCACGGCGTTGGGGGAGCGGTCGGCGAAACGTGGATGGGGCGCGGCCCATGCCACAATCGCAAAAGCCGCGGCGGCAACGCCGCCGGCGATGGCACCAGAAAGACGAAAACGCCTCATGCCCGCTCCTTGCCGTTATCCGCCGCAAGATGCGGATGGTGGCACGAAGCGCGGGTGGAAAAAAGGCCACCCGCCGCGACGCTTGTGTCAGCCGTCGAGCGCGTCGGTGCCGGTAATTTCGATGCCGAAGCCACCAAGTCCGACATAAGTGCGCTGCGTCGAGGTCTGCAGCCTGATTGAGGAAATACCGAGATCCTTGAGGATCTGCGCGCCGAGGCCGACATCGCGCCATTGCTGGGAGCGCGCGGCATCGGTGCCGGTGTCGCCCTCATGCGGAATTGCGGCGACCGGCACGCCGGCGGTGCCATCGCGCAGGTAAACGATGACGCCGCGGCCTTCCGCCTTGAAGCGGGCGAGCGACGCGCGAATCGCCTTGGCGCCGCCGAACACGTCGCCGATCACGTCCGCGCGATGCAGCCGCGCCGGCACATTGCGGCCGTCGCCAATGTCGCCATGGACGAAGGCCATGTGATGCACTTGGTCGAACGGCGTAATATAGGCGTAACCTTTAAGCGTGCCGATTTCGGACGCCGCCGGGAATTCGCCAACGCGCTCGACCAACTTCTCGCGGCTCTGGCGATAGGAAATCAGTTCGGCGATCGAGATGTAAGTGAGTTTGTGCTTGGCGGCGAAGGCCGCGACTTCCGGCCCGCGCATCACCGTGCCGTCGTCGTTCATGAGTTCGGACAGAACCCCGACCGGCGGCAGATTGGCGAGCTTGCACAGATCGATGCAGGCTTCGGTATGGCCGGAGCGCATCAGCACGCCGCCCTGGCGCGCCACCAGCGGAAACACATGACCGGGCCGCACGAAATCGGACGCGCCGCTGTTATCATTGGCCAGAGCGCGCACGGTGTTGGTGCGTTCCTCGGCCGAGATGCCGGTGGTCAGGCCGTGTTTGACGTCGACGGTGACGGTAAACGCCGTGCCGAGCGGCGCGTCGTTCTTCGCCACCATCGGATCGAGATGCAGGCGCGTGGCGTGCTCGGCACCGAGCGGCGCGCAGACGATGCCCGACGTATGACGGATGATGAAAGCCATCTTTTCCGGCGTGCAGAGAGATGCGGCCACAAAGAGATCGCCTTCGTTCTCGCGGTCGTCGTCGTCGGTGACGACCACGAGTTCGCCCTTGGCGAAGGCCTTGATCGCCGCTTCAACTTTACTGTGGGTATTGGGCACTTAAATCTTACCTCTTGCGCGGCGTCACGCCGGCTTGGTGAAAGGCCACGCGACGCCTTCGCCGACCTGACCCCGATGCATCAGATAGTGATCGGCGAGCACCGCCGCCACCATGGCTTCGCCGATGGGCACGGCACGAATGCCGACGCACGGATCGTGGCGGCCCTTGGTCATGATCTCCGTGTCGTTGCCGTAGCGATCCACCGTCTTCTTCGGCGTCAGGATCGACGAGGTCGGCTTGACCGCGAAGCGCGCGATGATCGCCTGCCCGGTCGAGATGCCGCCGAGAATGCCGCCGGCGTGGTTCGACAGGAACACCGGCTTGCCGTCGTTGCCCATGCGCATCTCGTCGGCATTGTCCTCGCCGACCATCGCGGCGGTGTCGAAACCGTCGCCGATCTCGACACCCTTCACCGCATTGATGCTCATCAGCGCAGCGGCGAGATCGGCGTCGAGCTTGGCATAGACCGGGGCGCCGAGGCCGGGGGGGACCCCCTCGGCGACGACTTCGATCACCGCACCGACCGAGGAGCCGGACTTGCGGATGCCATCGAGATACGTCTCGTAGAATTTCGCCTGGACCGGATCGGGGCAGAAGAACGGATTGTTGTCGACGTCGTTCCAGTCCCAGCGCGTGCGGTCGATTTTATGCGGCCCCATCTGCACCAGAGCGGCGCGCACCGACAGACCCGGAATGACCTTGCGCGCGACGGCGCCGGCGGCGACCCGCACGGCGGTCTCGCGCGCCGAGGCCCGTCCGCCGCCCCGATAATCGGTTATGCCGTATTTGACGTCATAGACATAGCCGGCGTGGCCGGGCCGGTACTTGTCCTTGATGTCGGAATAATCCTTGGAGCGCTGATCGACATTCTCGATCATCAGCATGACCGGCGTGCCGGTGGTGACCTGGACGCCGTCCTCGCCGGTGAACACGCCGGACAGAATCTTGACCGCGTCCGGCTCCTGCCGCTGCGTGGTGAAACGCGACTGGCCAGGGCGGCGCTTGTCGAGATGGACCTGGATGTCGGCTTCGGTCAGCGGGATGCGCGGCGGGCAGCCGTCGACCACGCAGCCGATCGCCGCCCCATGGCTTTCGCCGAAGCTGGTGAACCGGAACAGGTGGCCGAAGGTATTGAACGACATGGTGAGTTAGGTACCCCGCAGCCTTGCGGGGGTCAAATGGCGCGTTTCTTACGAATATCGCGCCAGTTTGTCGCCCTGAAAGACGTAAACCTCGCCCTGGATGATATCGATCAGGGGCGCCGCGGCCGGCTTGGCGATGCCGAGGCAGGCCATCAGCCCGCGGCAGGTGCCGCCATGCGAGGTGGCGACGACGTCGCCGGTCAGGCCATCGTACCAGCGCTTCATCCGGGCTGCGACCATCTCGTAGCTTTCGCCGTTCGGCGGCACGAAATGCCATTTGTCGTGTTCGCGCTGCGAAATGCGCACCGGATCGTTGCGATGCAGGAGCGCGATGGTCGAGCCCTCCCAGTCGCCGAAGGAAAGCTCGATCAATTGCGGCTCGCGGACATAGCCCGCGGCCGGCAGCCCGAGCTTGGGGCGCAGCAGCTCCATCGTCTCGGTGGCGCGGCCAAGCGGGCTCGATATGTAATCGAGACTTTGCGGATCGCGACCGTCCCGCGCCAACAGGTCGCGCAGCACCTCGCCGCAATGGGCGGCCTGGCCCCTGCCCTTGTCATTGAGCGGAATGTCACGGTGGCCCTGTAGCCTGCCGGCGACGTTCCAATCGGTCTCGCCGTGACGGATATAGAAAACCGTCGGCAAGGCCATGTGCTTACTTCACCGTGAAGTCGGGGGCGTCCGGATGCTTGATGCCGACAATATGGTAACCGGCGTCGACATGCTGAACTTCGCCGGTGACGCCGCTCGACAGGTCGGACAGGAAGAACACGCCGGCCTTGCCGACATCCTCCAGCGTGACGTTGCGGCGCAGCGGCGTATTGAACTCGTTCCACTTCAGGATATAGCGGAAGTCGCCGATGCCGGACGCGGCAAGCGTCTTGATCGGCCCGGCCGAGATGGCGTTGACGCGGATATTCTTGACGCCGAGATCGGCGGCCATATAGCGCACCGAGGCCTCCAGCGCCGCCTTGGCCAGACCCATGACATTGTAATGCGGCATCCATTTCTCGGCGCCGTAATAGGTCAGCGTCAGCATCGAGCCGCCATTGGTCATCAGCTTCTCGGCGCGTTGCGCGATCGCCGTGAACGAGTAGCAGCTGATCAGCATGGTCTTGGTGAAATTTTCTTCCGTGGTGTCGACGTATCGGCCGTCGAGTTGATCCTTGTCGGAAAAGGCGATGGCGTGGACGATGAAATCGAGCGAGCCCCAGGCCTGCTGGACCTGCGCGAACACCGCGTCGAGGGAGGCCGGATCGGTGACGTCGCAATGGCCGACCACCAGCCCGTCGACCTCCTCGGCCAAAGGCTCGACCCGCTTTTTCAGCGCATCGCCCTGGTAGGTGAAGGCGAGATCGGCGCCGTGGTCGCGGCAAGCGCGGGCGATGCCCCAGGCGATCGAGCGGTTATTGGCGACGCCCATGATCAGCCCGCGTTTGCCGCGCATCAGACCTGAGATTTCCGCCATTGCCGTCCTCGTGATCGCCGGCCGGAAGCCGGTCGGCACCGTATGGCATAGGGTGTCCGGACCATCAAGCAAGGCGGCGGTCACGGCCTGAAAATGGCGTTAATTCAATTCAGTTCCGGGAATATGTCTATAATTACGGGGTTTTTCTCACCATAGGGGCATCGAGTGTCACAGGCCCCGGGCGTTCTCGGCTAGGCTCGCCTGCCGAGCTTTCAGGTAGCGCGGATCAAGGAGGGCCTTTGGCCACGTTCCGGCAAAGCGTTGAACTGACGATTCCAGCGCTGCGCCGCTATGCGCGGGCGCTGACGCGGGACGCCGACATCGCCGACGATCTGGTGCAGGACACCTTGGTCCGGGCACTCCGTTCGGAGCATCTGTTTCTCGGCGGCGACGTGCGCAGCTGGATGTACACGATCCTGACCAACCTCAACCGCAACCGGCTGCGTTCCCTGTCGCGGCGGCCGGCGATGGCCTCGCTCGAAGATCACGACGCACCGGACGCTTCCGGTTCGGAATCCGGCGCGCGAGACATCGAGCGCGCGCTGGCAAGTTTGGTGGAAGACCAGCGCCACGCGCTTCTGCTCGTGGTGCTGGAAGGCCTGAGCTACCGCGAGGTGGCCGATGTGCAGGGCGTGCCAATCGGCACCGTGATGTCGCGACTGGCGCGGGCGCGGGCGCAGATCAAAAACTTTCTGGATGGCGAGCGTCCGACGCTGCGCCGGATTAAATGAGAGAGAAAGCTTAGCCATGATCGATCGCGAATTTCCCGTGACCGAGGACGAGTTGCACGCTTATGTCGACGGCGAATTGCCGGCCGACCGCAGCGAAACCGTCGGCGCCTGGCTCGCCGCCAATCCCGAGCAGGCCGCTTTGGTCGCCGCCTGGCGGGCGCAAGCCGACAGCATCCGCGCGCGTTATGGCGCGGTCGCCAGCGAGCCAGTGCCGGAACGCCTGCAACTCGACCAGATCATCAAGAACGACATCACCTATGGCCGCGCGCGCGGCCGATCCTTCGCCGCGATGGCGGCGGCCGCCGCGCTTGTTGCTTTTATCGCCGGCGGCGGCGCCGGCTGGTTTGCGCACGGCGCGGCGTCGCGGTCGGTGAGTGGAACCGACATTTTCGCCGCCGAGGCGCTCGATGCCTACCGGCTTTACGTCGTCGAAGTGCGCCACCCGGTCGAAGTGCCCGGCAGCGAACTCGCACATCTGAAGCAGTGGCTGTCGAAGCGGATCGGCCATGACCTCAGCATTCCCGATCTGTCGTCGATGGGACTCAAGCTGATCGGCGGCCGGCTGTTGCCGGGACCAACAGGCGCGGCCGCGTTCTATATGTATGAAGGACCGTCCGGCGAACGCTTCACGATCTACTGCGCCAAATCGGGCGGGCCGGAGACGGCTTTGCAATTCCGCAGCGCCGAGCAGCTGGCGTCGTTCACCTGGGTCGACGACAAGATCGGCTATGTGGTGAGCGGTCCGGCCGACCGCGAGCGGCTCGAGGCGGTGACCAAGACGGTGTACGAGCAGATCGACAAGAGCGCGCCGAAGAAAAGCTGAAGCGTCAGCCCAGATCCTTCCGCGGATCGTAGGGCGCGGCGTCGCGCAGCAGCTTCGCCAACTCTTTCAGCTCATCGCTGGTCTTGTCGGGCAGCACCACGCGCACCGTGACGAACAGATCGCCATGCGCGCCTTTCGCGCCGCCTTTGACTTTCAGGCCCTTGCCCTTGAGGCGGAAGGTGCGCCCGGCATTGGTGTCCGGCGGGATCGCAAGCTCAACCGCGCCGTCGAGCGTCGGCACCCGCACCTTAGCCCCGAGCACGGCTTCATAAAGCGTGATCGGCAATTCGATACGCAGGTCGTCGCCGTCGGCCTTGAACACCGGATGCGGCGCGACGGTGATGGTGATGATGGCGTCACCCGCCCGTCCCGCCGGGCCGGCATAGCCCTGGCCCTTGAGCCTGATCTGCTGACCCGTCGTGATTCCGGCCGGGATTTTCACCTCGACCTCTTTGCCAGTCGGCAGATGGACGCGCGCCTGCGTGCCGGCCGCCGCTTCCGGCAGCGTCACAGTCAACTCGGCGATCAAGTCCTGACCGCCGGCTTGCGCGCCGAAATCTTCCGCCTCGAACTGATTGAAGTGGCCGCGCGCGCCGCCGCCGGGGGAGGCCCGGCCGCCGAACATGCCGCGCAGCAGATCCTCGAAACCGCCGGCGCCGGGACCGGCACCGCCGCCGCGACGCTGGAAGCCGTCGCCGCCAAAGTTGAAACTCTCGAAATGGCTGCCCCCGGGGCCGCCACCTTGACCGAAGCCCTGACCGAAACCGCCGCCCGGCTGCGCGCCCTCGAAGCCGCGAAAGCGCGGCTTGCCCTCGGCGTCGATCTCGCCGCGGTCGAAGGCCTTGCGCTTGTCGTCGTCGCCGACGATTTCGTAAGCCGCGTTCAATTCGGAAAAACGCGAGGCCGCGTTGGCGTCGTGCTTGTTGGCGTCGGGATGCAGTTTCTTGGCCAGCTTGCGATAGGCGGACTTGATGTCCGCCGCGCTCGCACCCTTGGAAACCCCCAGAATGGTGTAGGGGTCGCGCATCCTTCGCCTCTCCTTAAAACCGGTTTGAAATAAGCCCCTGCTCGCCGGCGCTCGTGCCGGCGAATCGAACTTAATGTGGGGTTCCGCAGGCGGAGTTGCAACGCGGACGGGTCAGATTACGACCGCTTCCAGGGCTTCATCGAGCGGACTTCCCAGGCGGCGCCCTCGATCGGCTTGCAGGCTTCGCCCTGGAGCCAGGACTGCGCCGCGCCTTTCACATAGCTGGCCAGGAAATCGTGACAGGTGCGATCGTCCTTCTGATAGGCCGAGGCGATGGGCGTGACCGTGCCGCGCGCGCCGGTCGCCGGATTTTCCCAGGGCTGGCTGGCATCCTTGTGGCCACGCTTGAGCACTTCGCTGACGGCGGCGCGGGCGAAAACCAGATCGGCGGCCGGCGGGAGATCGCTGGATTCCTTGGTGCCCGGCGGCGGCGTGATCGAGCCGGTGGTGTCGAGCGCGGACGGGGTGGCGAAAACCGAGTCGAACTGCGACGACAGGCTGCAACCGGCGCCGCCCAACGCGGCCCCCAGCGCAACAGCGGCCAGCGCGCCGCGCCATAGGCGCGCGGTCCCGCATCCACTATATAGAGCAGAACAGCGGAACTTTTGGCCGATTTGCCGAGGGGTCCAAAGACCGTCCACGCGAGCGCTCCGACGATGTCCGATACACCACCAATTGAACGCACAACTTGGTTAACGAGTGGTGATTTTACCGAGGCCGACGAGCCGATGAGGCTGTTTGCCGCGTGGCTTTCGGACGCCACCGCTTCGGAACCGCGCGATCCGACCGCCATGACCCTGGCGACCGTCGATGAAAGCGGCATGCCGAACGCCCGCATGGTGCTGCTCAAGGGCGCCGATGCGCAGGGTTTCGTCTTTTACACCAACGTCGACAGCCAGAAGGGCCAGGAACTGGCGACAGCCGCCAAGGCCGCTCTGGTGTTCCACTGGAAATCGCTGAACCGCCAGGTGCGCGTGCGAGGCGCCGTCGAGCGCGTCACGCCGGAGGAAGCCGACGCCTATTTCGCCTCGCGGCCGAAGCAGGCGCAGATCGGCGCCTGGGCCTCGCAGCAATCGCGGCCGCTGGAAAGCCGGCTGGCATTTGAAAAAGCCGTGGCGATCAACGCCGCCAAATTCGCCATCGGCTCCGTGCCGCGCCCACCCTATTGGTCCGGCTTTCGCATCGTTCCGGCGCAGATCGAATTCTGGCATGACCGGCCGTTCCGCCTGCACGACCGCATCGTGTTCAAGCGCGCGTCACCAACCGAAGCGTGGAGCAAGACGCGGCTCTATCCGTGAGGTAAACTGCGGCACGCAATATTCGCGCGCTGTTTGGAATCGTTTCAAGAAAGCCATATCGAGCAATGCCCACTTCGCCATCCAACCAGCCGCGCCGCACGCTGCTTCTGACCGGCGCCAGCCGCGGCATCGGCCACGCGACGGTGAAGCGTTTTTCCGCCGCCGGCTGGCGCGTCATCACCTGTTCGCGGCATCCGTTTCCGGAAAACTGCCCGTGGGACGCCGGCCCCGAGGACCACATCCAGGTCGACCTCGCCGATGTCGGCAGCACCACCGAGGCGATCGCCGAGATCAAGCGCCGGCTCGATCACGGCGAACTGCATGCTCTCGTGAACAACGCGGCGATTTCGCCGAAGGCCGACGGCGGCAAAAGGCTCGGCTCGCTCGACACCGATATCGGCACCTGGCAGCGCGTCTTCGCGGTGAACTTCTTCGCGCCGATCATGCTGGCGCGCGGGCTGGTCGATCAGCTCAAGGCGACGAACGGCGCGGTGGTGAATGTCACCTCGATTGCCGGATCGCGCGTGCATCCTTTCGCGGGCGCGGCTTACGCGACGTCGAAGGCGGCGCTCGCCTCGCTGACGCGGGAAATGGCATCCGACTTCGGCCGCCTCGGCATCCGCGTCAATGCGATTGCGCCGGGCGAGATCGACACCGCGATATTGTCGCCGGGCACCGACAAGATCGTCGAGCAGATTCCGATGCAGCGCTTCGGCACGCCCGACGAAGTCGCCAAGATCATCTATGTGCTGTGCACGGAAACCAGCTCTTATGTGAACGGCGCCGAGATTCACATCAATGGCGGTCAGCACGTGTGAGGCGCGCTGCGCGCGCGTTCGCCGCAGCGACCTTCCGATTTAATTTTCAAACAGCGCGCATGCCTCATCGCCCGTATTGTTTGCGGCCCCGGGCAAGCCAACTTCTATTTTCGCTTCCCTCAAAATATCGAGGGTGTGGCGCGCCTAAAGGCGCTCCATTATTTCCGTGTGTGAGCGCTTTGTTGCCAAAGCGCCCGCGCCTCTCGGCGCGCCACGGCGGCGTCTTCCGGCAGCCGGGCCGCGCTTCTGGCGGCTATTGGCCTCACCGAGAACGGCCGAGGCGCGGTCCTTTTGGGCCCCACACCTCTTTAGTCCCGGCAAAGCCAAGGGCTTCGCACCATCAGCGAGCTCCTCGCAGGAGGTCCTAGTGCCTCCGGGCGGGGCCCCGGCACCGCCCGAGCGCGTGAGGTGCGTTTCCCCACGCCCGCGGGCGCCGCGCCCTGCTCCACCATCCTGACGCCTCAT
>CAMAUC010000058.1 GCA_945861265.1 Rhizobium sp. Q54
CAACGTGGCGCTCGGCCCATCGAAAACGATATGGCCGCGATCCATCACAACCGCGCGCGGCGCGATATCGAGCGCCAGCCGCGAGTTTTGCTCGACCAGGATCAGCGCCATCTCGCCGGCATGGGTCAGCTTCTTCACCGCGCGCGCCAATTCCTCGACGATCACCGGCGCCAGACCTTCCGACGGTTCGTCCATCAGCAGCACGCTCGGGTTGCCAATGAGTGCGCGGCCAATCGCCAGCATCTGCTGCTCGCCGCCCGACAACTGGTTGCCGCGGTTCTCGGCCCGCTCGGCCAGACGCGGAAACAAATCGAACACGGTCTTGTGTGTCCACGGTCCCGGCCGCGCCGCGACGTCCATGTTCTCGCGCACCGAAAGCGACGGGAAGATCTCGCGCTCCTGCGGTACGAGGCCGAGGCCCGCCGTCACGCGCCGGTAGGTCGCGGCGGCGGAAATATCCTTGCCGTGCAGGATCACGCGCCCACCGTGCAAGGTGGTATGGCCCATGATGGTCGAAAGCAACGTCGTCTTGCCGACGCCGTTGCGGCCAATGATCGAGACGGCCTCGCCGACACCAAGCGAAAAATTGACGTCTTCCAGCACCACGGTCTCGCCATAGCCGGCGAAAACCTTGTCGAGGCGAAGCACCGGCTCCTGGCTAGACATGACCGCCTCCGCGCTGAACCGCGTCATGGCCTTCCTGGCCGAGATAAACCGCGCGCACGTCTTCGTTGCTCATGATTTCCTTCGGCGTGCCTTGCGTGAACACGGCGCCTTGCACCAACACGATGATTTCCCTGGCGAAGCGGAATACTACGTCCATGTCGTGCTCGATGATCAGCACGGCGATGTCGGGATCGAGATTGGCGACAACATCGAGAATGAGATGGCTTTCCGAGGACGGCACGCCGGCGGCCGGTTCGTCGAGCAGCAGCACGCGCGGCTTTTGCGCCAGCGCGATGGCGATTTCCACCAGACGCTGGCGGCCATAGGGCAATTCGCGCACCAGCCGCAGCGCATCGTCAACGAGCCGCAGCGAGTCGAGATGGTCGAGCGCCTCGTCGATCACCGAACGCTTGGCGCCAGCCGAGCGCCACATATTGTTGTTTTCGCCGTCGCGCTCGCCGATCGCCATGCAGATGTTTTCCAACACCGACAGGCCGCGGAACAGCTGATTGATCTGGAACGTGCGCGCCAGGCCGCCACGCGCCCGCGCCGCCTGCGACGAGGTGGTGATGTCGACGCCATTGAGCAGAACCTTGCCGGACGATGGAGCAAGCACGCCGGTGATCAGGTTGACCAAGGTGGTCTTGCCGGCGCCGTTCGGCCCGATCAGCGCGCAACGCGCGCCGCGCTCGAGCGACATGGTGACGTCGCAGGTGACATTGAGCGCACCGAAGCTGCGATTGAGATTCTGGACTTGCAGCGCGGCGGTCACGACTTCGATCCCTTGTTTTTGTCTTTACCGAAATAAGCACCGGCCTGTTCGAACAGGCCGAGTACGCCGCGCCGGGCAAACAGCACCGCCAGCACCAGCAACAGGCCGATGCCGAACTGCCAGAAGGTCGGCGACAGCTTCGAGAAATAATCCTCCAGCACCATATAAACGGCGGCGCCGAGGAACGCGCCATACAGCCGTCCGGTGCCGCCGAGGATCAGCATCACCATCACCTTGGCCGAATTCTCGAAGTCGAACACGGTCAGCGTCACATAGGCGTTGGTCTGCGTGAACAGCGCGCCGGCGACGCCGGCGATACCGGCGGCGATCGTATAGACGGTCACCAGACGCCAGTGGACCGGCGAGCCGATCGCATGCATGCGGCGGACATTCTCGCGGATGCCGGTCAGCGCCTGCCCGAACGGCGAGTAGACGATGCGGCGCACGAAATAGAACACGACGGCCAGCACGACCAGCGCGTAGACGTAATTGGTGTGGCCGTAGAGGTCGTAGTCGAAACGGCCGAGCAGCGGATCGAAGACCAGGCCCGGCAGTCCGTCGTAACCGCCGGACAGATCGGAGCGCAGGTTGCCGGCCTCCTGCATCATGATGGCGGTTGCCAATGTGAGCATCAGCAAAGTCAGACCGCGATAGCGCAGCAGGAACCAGCCAGTAATAAAGCCGGCGATCGACGCCACGACGAACGCGGCGAACAGGCCGCTGACCGGCTCGGTCCAGCCGAACTTGGCCGCGCCGAGGCCCACCGTATAGGCGCCGATCCCGAAGAAGGCGGCATGGCCAAGCGTGACGATGCCGGCGTAACCGAGGATCAGATCGAGCGACAGCGCAAACAGCACCATCACCAACACCTGACTGCCGAAGGTCAGGCGATCGGGAAACAGGAAGAACACCGCGATGCAAGCAAGCCACGGCAAAGCCTCCGCCCAGCGGTAGCGGTGGCGGCTGACCAGATATTCGGCGGCGCGGTCGCGCGCCGCGGTCGCCGCGGCATCGCGCGGCGGCGTCATGGCGGCGGCTGTCGTCTCATTCGCGGCCATAGAACCCCGCAGGCTTGATCAGGAGAACAATCACAGTAATGGCGTAGATGAAGAAACCACCGGCCTCGGCGTAGAGATATTTGCCGCCGGTATCGATGACGCCGATCACCAAAGCCGCCAACAGCGTACCTTTAAGGCTGCCGAGACCGCCGACGGCAACGACGATCAGGAACAGCACGAGATAGAGAACCGCGAAGCTCGGCGACAGGCCGAACAACTGGATCGCCAGGCCGCCGCCGAGCGCGGCAAGGCCCGAGCCGAGTGCAAAGGTCAGCGTGAACAAGAGATCGACATTGATTCCGACCGATTCCGCCATGCGCCGGTTATCCACCGCGGCGCGGATTTTTGCGCCGATATTGGTCTTCTCGAAGCCGTACCAGAGCACCGAGATCAGCACGATGCCGAGTACGATCAGGAAGGCGCGATAGGTCGGGAATGCGCGGAAGCCGAGGCTGATGTCGCCTTGCAGCCAGGTCGGCAGCGGCACCGATTTCGGGATCGGCCCGTATAGATAAGTGGCGGTGGCAATCGCCATGAAAGCCAGGCCGATGGTAAGCAGCACCTGCTCAAGATCGGTCGCCTTGTAGAGACGGCGGTAAAGCCCGCGCTCGAACAGGACGCTGACCGCGCCGACCGCGACCGCGGCAATCGCCAGCGACGGCGCAAAGCCGATGCCGAGATTGCGCGTCAACGACACGACGATGTAACCGCCGGCCATGGCGAAGGCGCCATGCGCCAGGTTCACGAAGCCCATCAGCCCCATCGTCACCGACAGGCCGACGGAGGTAATGAACAGGAACATGGCATAGGCCAGCCCGTCGAAAAGAATACTGACGGCTATGATGGCAAATTGCGGCACCAGCCCTACCCCAAGTTAATGAAAACGCCGCCGCGCCTTTATGCGCGGCGGCGCCTTTCCGTGTCAAATATTCGTTAGGCGATCAAGAGCCGCAGCGGCCGATCTTGAGTACCTTGCACTCGTCCTTGACCGCCTTGGTGGTGCCAAGAACCTTGATGCCAAGCTTGCCGTCGGCTTTGCGGATGACTTCCATGGCATGCTCGTCCTGCACGATGTCGCGGGTGTCGGCGTCGATCGAGACGGTGCCGCGCGGACCCTTGCCGGTCCAGCCCTTCATCGCGTCAATGAACTTGCCGCCATCCGAGAGGTCGCCTTTGACCTTCTTAATCGTGTCGAAGATCGCGTGCATGGTATCCCAGCTCGCCGCTGACATGAAGTCCGGGTACGAGTCCTTGCCGTACTCCTTGTGCCAGGCTTCGTTGAAGGCCTTGTTCTCGGCGTTGTCGAGATCGACCGCGTAGTTGCCCATGACGATGGTGCCGATGGCGGCGTCGCCCATGTCCTGCAGCTTGTTGTCGGGGATGAGATCCATCGGCCCGATCAGCTTGATGCCGGCCTTGCGCATGCCGAGTTCGCCGTAAGCCTTGGTCACGCCGGTCGCATGCGCACCCGACGGGATGAAGACGTACATGCAGTCCGGCTTGCTATCCTTGATGCGCTGGAAGAACGGGGTGAAGTCCGGCACCTGCACAGGGCTGCCGAGCGGGATCGACTCCGTGATCTTGCCGCCGGCCTTTTCGAAACCGGTCTTGAAGGCTTCGGTCGAATCCTTACCCGGCGGGAAGTCGGTATAGGCGAGCGCGGCCGACTTGCAGCCGATCTTGTCGAAGGCATAGGCGCCCATCGGATAACCGTGGTGCCACATGCTGAACGACAGGCGGGCGATATAAGGCGACAGGTTGGTGATCCAGGCGGTGCCGGCATTGGCGATCACCATCGGAATCTTGGCCTGCGTCACGACCGGCGCGAGCGCGATCGCCGAAGGCGAGAACGCGAAGCCGGTGAGGATCTGGACCTTGTCGTTGGTGATCAGTTCGGTCGCCACCGTCTTGGCGTTGGCGCCGGTCGGCGGGCCTTCGTCGCGCTTGACGATCTGCACGGTGTGCGGCGCGATGTCCTTGGCGTGCAGCTTGACGTAGAGATCGATCGCCTTGTCGATCTGCTGGCCGAGATCGGCATTGGCGCCCGAGAACGGCGCGACGACGCCGATCTTGATGTTTTCAGCCTGGGCGGTCGCACCCAGGGTCACAGCGAGGGCGGCAACACCGGCCCATCCCAAAATCTTCATCGTTTTCTCCCTTGCTTCGCGAATTAGTTGGATATCCCACTAATTCAAAAGACCAAATCCGAAAAGCCGTCCGGTCCGTTATTTTTGTAAGGTGGACTAGTTCAGAGTCCGCCGTCAATGCGACGCTGGCGGTCGCTATGCCCGCTGTGCCCGCGCGTGTACCGAACTTTGGTACATATAGCCCAAGCGTCCGGTAAGCCGCAACCTGCGGTCGCCGTCGGGTGCCGCCGATTGTGCCAGCCGAGCAGACACTCTTGCGTATCGTCTTTTCGTCCCCTCGCCTGTTTGCGTCTTATTTCATATCGCGCCAAAGAACGATGCCGGTGCCACAACACCTAATCAAATGAATTTAATATACCTATTCATGCATTTTCTGCATGCGTGGCCGTTTTGGCTTTTAATTCCTCGACCAGAAGGTCGCGCAGGATCGCCGCCGGCGGCGACAGCGGCATGCCGCGCCGCGTGACCAGGCCGTAGGTGCAGGTCAATTTGGGCCCACGCAGCGGAACCGCGGCCACGCCTTTGCCGCGGTGCAGCGCCACGTCGATGCTGAGGACGACCGCGAAGCCGAGCCCGACCTCGACGAGATTCACCGCCGTTTCGACATGCTGAACCTCGTATTGCCAGGTGACGTCGACACGGGCGCTGCCGAGTTCTTCGTCGATCATCGGGCAGATCGCCGTCTTCTGGCTGACGCGGATCAGCGGCACATCGTGCAGGTCGGCCCAGGTCACCGACTTCTTTTTGGCCAAAGGATGCTTGGCCGGACAGGCGAGTACGAGCGATGCCGACGAAATCGCCTCGACATCCAGATCCCAGCGATTTGTCTGAATGACGCTGACACCGAATTCGGCCTCGCCGGACTGCACCAATTCGGCAATAGCGGCCGACGGCGTTTCAAAGATGCGCACCTGCGCGCCGGGCACCACCTTGTGAAACCGGCCGAGGATCGGCGGCAAATAGTTCACGGCCAGGATCGGAATGCAGGCTATGTCGATGCGCTCCCGCCTTTTCGCACCCTGCTGCCTGAGATCGTCGACAGACTGCTCGAGTACGTCGACGGCCTTGCGGGCCTTCGGCAGAAAATCGATGCCGGCGCGCGTCAGCGTCACATCCCGGGTCGTGCGCGCAAACAGCTTGAGACCGAGCCCGTCTTCCAGCTTGCGCATCCGGTGGCTGATCGCGGTTTGCGACAGGCCGAGATGCGCCGCGGCGCGCTGAAAGCTGCCGCGTTCGGCAATGCTGAGAAATGCCTCCAGCCCGAGGAAATCGACCCGCATGACGCCATCCTTAGCCGCGGCCGGAAAAGGCCGACATGCACCGGATTCATGAATAGAGGGAAATCTGTAGCCTGTCGCGCGGGAAAACAGAGACGGGAGCTGCGCCCGCGTCAGGCTGCGTTTTGAGCCACTTTCGTCCCGACGGCCGGTACGCCTGGCTCAAGCGCCTCGTCCTGGCGCTTCAGGATCATTTCCAGCGATGCGACCTCGACCCGGTTGCGGCCGTTTTCCTTGGCGAAATAAAGCGCCTGGTCGGCCTGTGCCAGCAACTCGGCAATATCGAGGACGGGGCCATCGCAATAGACCACGCCGATACTGACGGTGGCGCAGACCGGACGGCCATCGACTTCCTGCGCCGCCTTGGCGAAGGCATCGCGAATCCGTTCCGCCACCGCCAACGCCTTGTCGCTGTCGGTGTCGTAAATCACGGCGGCAAACTCCTCACCGCCGATGCGGCCGACCAGATCGCTGGCCCGCAGCGATTCAAGCGTGGTCGCGGCGAAAATCTCGAGCACACGGTCGCCAAGCGCATGGCCGAAGCGGTCGTTTATTGATTTGAAATGATCGAGGTCGACCAGAAGCACCGCGCTCGGGCGCGGATTGCCGGCGTGACGCTTGGCGATGCCGCCGGCCTCGTGGAGAAACGCGCGCCGATTGGCGATGCCGGTAAGCGGATCGACCATGGCGGCGGTGCGGTGGCGCAGTTCGGTGCGCTCCTTGGCCATCGCCAGCAGGATGAAGGCGATGGAAATCGTGAACAGCAACGCCTCGAAACTCAGAACGGTCAGCCAGACGCTGCCGAAGATATTGTTATTGGTCGGCGACCAGGGCAGCACCGAGACCAGCGGCGTGCGCAGCAGAAACAGCGCGCCATGGGCAAACAGCATGAAGATTGCCGGCCAGCGCGAGACCAGAGCCTCGCCGCGGCCGCGCCAGAATTCGTAAGCCGTGAGCCAAGTGTAAGCGGTGACGATGCCTGAGGCGATCATCGCCCGCATTTCGATCGCATCCGTCAACACCGGCAGACGGCAGACCAGCAGCCACAGCACAGCGCCGGTCACCAGATAGACCGGCTCGACCGGACGGCCGTCGAACACGCGGGCGCCGGTCCAGCTGACGGCGAAAGCGGTGAACAGCAGCGCATTGGCGAGATCGATGGTGATCAAATCCGGCGCCGAGCCGTACATGCCGAACAACACGACCGAGGAGGCGCGGATCAAGTGCGCAAACCCCCACCACGCGACCGCGCGGATAGCCATGTTCTGCGCCCAGGCAAACAACAGGAGCAATCCGAGGATCGCTTCCACGTAGATCGTCACCATGAACAGTGTATTGACGTCGAGATTCATCGGATGCGACCGCCTATTGAAAAGGCCCGGCTTGATTTGCGCGCTTCCCCTCACAAATAGGGGCGGCCGGCAAAAAAGTTGTGAACGTGGCGGGATACCGCGCGCCATTGCGATAATATGGTTTCGGGGACCTTGCCAAAATTGCCGGCTATCGCGGCGCGCCGCCGATTTGCCTGCCGATGAGGCGAAATTGAGCCTCATTTTTCGCCAGACCCGGTCTTTCCAGCTTCCGCGGGGACAATTACCTGCGGTCTTGTGACGGCCCGAGGCGTCAACTAGGGTCGCAGGCCGTCTTCCCTTATTCCGGAACCGTTATGCAAATTCGCAACGGCATCGTCGACGCCATCGGCCATACCCCCCTCATCAAGCTCCGGCTTGCCTCCGAACTGACGGGCTGTGCCATTCTGGGCAAGGCCGAATTCATGAATCCCGGCGGATCGGTCAAGGATCGCGCCGGCCGACAGATGATCCTCGAGGCGGAAGCGCGCGGTGACTTGCGCCCCGGCGGCCTGGTGGTGGAATCGACCGCCGGTAACACCGGCATTGGCCTCGCATTGGTCGCCAATGCGCGCGGCTATCGCACCCTTATCGTCATCCCCGACACGCAGAGCCAGGAAAAGAAAGACATGCTGCGGCTGTGCGGCGCCGAACTCCTCGAAGTGCCGGCGCTGCCTTTCGCCAATCCGAACAACTACCAGCATGTCGGCCGCAGGCTGGCCGACGAATTGCGCAAGACCGAGAAGAACGGCGTCATCTTTGCCGACCAGTGGAACAACCTCGACAACAGCAAGGCGCATTACGTCTCGACCGGCCCGGAAATCTGGGAGCAGACCGGCGGCAAGATCGACGGCTTCATTTGCTCGGTCGGCTCGGGCGGCACGCTCGCCGGCGTCTCGACTTTTCTCAAAGAGAAGAACAAGGCCGTGACCATCGGCGTCGCCGATCCGCGGGGTGCTGCGATGTTCAATTACTTCGATCATGGCGAGGCCAAGGTGACCGAAGGCGGCTCGATCACCGAGGGCATTGGCCTTGCGCGCGTCACGGCCATCGTCGAGCAAATGAGAGTCGACAAGGCCTATCTCATTCCCGATGAGGAAGCCGTGCCGATCGTGTTCGACCTTTTGGAACACGAAGGCCTCTGTCTCGGCGGCTCGTCGGGCGTCAACGTCGCCGGCGCCATCCGCCTCGCCAAGGATCTCGGCCCCGGCCACACCATCGTGACGTTGCTGTGCGACGGCGGCGCTCGCTATCAGTCGAAACTGTTCAATCCGGAATTCCTGCGCTCGAAGAAGTTGCCGGTGCCGGACTGGCTCGAGCGAAAATCGGACATCAAGCCGCCGTTCGTCTAACGCCTGGGTGCGGGATGCCAACCGACTGCCTGTTCCGCCACGACGCTTATATGAAGGCGTGCGAGGCGCGCGTCGTCGCCATCACCGCGCAAGGCGGCGTCGTGCTCGATCGCACGGTGTTCTACGCCAATTCGGGCGGACAGCCGGGCGATACCGGCGCACTGGTCCTGGCCGATGACGTCCGGGTGCCAGTGGAGAACGCCATTTTCACCGATCCCGCCAAGAGCGAGATCGCCCATGTTCTTGCCGCCGGCGCGCCGCCGCCGAAGGCCGGCGACATTGTGCGCGCCGAGATCGACTGGGACAAACGCTACGGCCGCATGCGCATGCATACCGCGCTGCATCTGCTGTCGGCGGCCCTGCCCTATGCGGTGACCGGCGGCTCGGTCGGCGACACCGATGGCCGCCTCGATTTCGATATCCCGGACGCCGGCCTCGACAAGGACGCCGTCACCGCGCGGCTTGGCGAAATGATCGCGACCGACGCGGCGGTGACCAGCCGCTGGATCAGCGACGCCGAACTCGAGGCCAATCCCGGCCTGATCAAGACCATGTCGGTGAAGCCGCCGATGGGCACGGGTCAGGTGCGGCTGATCGAGATCGCCGGTCTCGATCTGCAGCCGTGCGGCGGCACGCATGTGCGGCGTCTGAGTGAAATCGGCGCGGTCAAGGTCACCGCGATCGAGAAGAAGGGCAAACTGAACCGCCGCGTGCGGATCGCGTTCGCCTAGCGATCGCGGAACGGAACGATTAACTGCCAACAGACATTAACCCCTGCAAACGAATGGACCGCATGACAAACGAAAAAACCGCGAGCCCAAATCCTGCAAGTCCTTGGCTCAAATCGACCGAATGGCTGGCCGGCCAGATCGGCAAGCCGGGCGTGTCGATCGTCGATGGTTCCTACTACCTGCCGGCACACAAGCGGGACGGCAAAACCGAATTTCTTGCCGGGCACATTCCGGGCGCTACGTTCTTCGACATCAACGAGATCGCCGACCATTCCAGCGACCTGCCGCACATGCTGCCGGGACCGAAACAATTCGGCGACGCGGTCGGCAAACTCGGCATCGCCGACACCGACACCATCGTTGTCTATGACGGCCTCGGGCTGTTCTCGGCGCCGCGCGTCTGGTGGACGTTTCGCATCATGGGCGCCAAGAATGTTTTCATCCTCGATGGCGGTCTGCCGGCCTGGACGGCGGAGAAGCGTCCGCTCGAACAGGGTGAGGCCAAACTTAAAGCCGCCACCTTCAATGCCGAGATGAAAACGAACGCGGTGGCAGGGCATAGCGACATTCAAATGGCGCTCAACGGCAAGGACATCCAGGTGGTCGATGCCCGGCCTGCCGGACGTTTCGCCGGCCGCGATCCTGAACCGCGTCCGGGCCTGCGCCCCGGCCACATGCCCGGCGCGTTCAATTTGCCGTCGAGCGAACTGGTCGAGAATGGCCGGCTGGTATCGCCCGAGCGCATCGCCGCCGCGTTCAAAAAGGCCGGCGTCGATACCGATAAGCCCATCATCACCAGTTGCGGCTCCGGCGTCTCCGCCGTGATCCTATCGCTCAGCCTCGATGCCCTCGGCAAGAAACTGGCGCCGGTCTATGACGGCTCCTGGGCCGAGTGGGGCGCGCGGCCCGATCTGGCGGTGGAGAAGGACTAACCGTCCGCCTGCCTATTCGCGCACGCATTGCCCCGGTCGACCGAATACATATAGTCTCTTGCATATGACTCGGCCCACCCGAACAGGCACGCGATGATCTTCCGCCAGCTCTTCGACAGCGTCTCCGGCACCTACTCCTATCTGCTCGCCAGCCGCGCCGGCGGCGAAGCGCTGATCATCGATCCGGTGCTGGAGAAGGTCGACCGCTATCTGCAATTGATTGCCGAGCTCGACCTCAAACTGGTCAAGGCGGTCGACACGCATCTGCACGCCGACCACATCACCGGCTTAGGGGCGCTGCGCGACCGCACGCACTGCATCACGGTGATGGGCGAGAACACCAAAGCCGATGTGGTGTCGATGCGGCTTGCCGAAGGCGACAAGTTGTCGATCGAAGGCATCAGCATGGACGTGCTGTATACGCCCGGCCACACCGACGACTCCTACTCGTTCCTGATGGGCGACCGCGTCTTCACCGGCGACACTTTGCTCATTCGCGGCACGGGCCGCACCGATTTCCAGAATGGCGACGCGCGCATGCAATACGAGTCGCTTTTCGGCAAACTGCTCCGACTGCCGGACGAAACCTTTGTATTCCCGGCGCACGACTACAAAGGCGACACCGTCTCCACCATCGGCGAGGAAAAACGTTACAATCCCCGCCTCCAGGTCAAGTCGGTTGACGACTATGTCGCGCTGATGGCGAGCCTCAACCTGCCCAATCCGAAAATGATGGATGTCGCGGTGCCGTCCAACATGAAGGTCGGCCTGGCGCAGCAGGATATCGCGCGGCGCGGCTGGGCGCTGACGGCGGCGCAATCGATCGCGCTGACCGGCCGCCCGGATGTCGCTTTCATCGACCTGCGCGAACCCGGCGAATGCGCCAGGCACGGCAGTATTCCGGGCGCGCTGCACGCGCCCTATGGCGATTTGCAGAACAATATCCGCGCCGGCGGCCTGCTGCATGAACTGGCGCGCCGCGGCGACAAGCGCATCGTGTTCTATTGCGCGTTCGGCGAGCGCTCGGCGATGGCGGTGCAGGCCGCGCAGGATGCCGGCCTGACCGCGGCCGTACATATCGAAGGCGGCATCGATGCGTGGAAGAAGGCCGGCGGAGCGTTGGTGAAAGACGCTTGATCAACGGTCCGTTTTGCCGCCGCACGGCGTCCGCTAATGCAAAATCTGGCTGAGGAACAGCTTGGTGCGCTCGTGCTGCGGGTTCGAGAAGAATTCGTTTGGTTCGTTCATCTCCACGATCTGACCGGCATCCATGAAGATCACGCGATTGGCGACCTGACGGGCAAAGCCCATCTCGTGCGTCACGCACAACATGGTCATTCCCTCTTCGGCGAGACCGACCATGGTGTCGAGCACTTCCTTGACCATTTCCGGATCGAGCGCCGAAGTCGGCTCGTCGAACAGCATGATCTTCGGGTTCATGCATAGCGCACGCGCGATGGCGACGCGCTGCTGCTGGCCGCCCGAAAGCTGCCCGGGGAATTTGTGCGCCTGCTCGGGAATCTTCACCCGCTTGAGATAATGCATGGCGATTTCCTCGGCCTGGTGCTTGGGCATCTTGCGCACCCAGATCGGCGCCAGCGTGCAGTTCTCCAGAATCGTCAGATGCGGGAACAGATTGAAATGCTGGAACACCATGCCGACTTCGCGGCGAACTTCGTCGATCTTCTTGAGATCCTGGGTCAATTCAACGCCGTCGACGATGATGCGGCCCTTCTGATGTTCCTCGAGCCGGTTGATGCAGCGGATCATCGTCGATTTGCCGGAGCCCGAGGGCCCGCAGATGACGATGCGTTCGCCGCCCATCACCTTGAGGTTGATGTCGCGCAACACATGGAAGTCGCCGTACCACTTGTTCATGCCGATGATCTCGACGGCGACGTCGGTGGTCAGTTGGGTCGGCTTGATCTTGAGCGCTGGTTTGTTCACGGCATCACCTACTTTAGCGCCTCTCGCTCTTGGCGAGTCTGGCTTCGGTCGCGCGGGCATAGCGCGACATGGCGTAGCAGAAGACGAGATAGAAAATTCCGGCGACCGCGTAGCCGGTGGTCGAGGTCACCGGCGTCGCCCATTTCGGATCGATGCGCGACACTTCGATGGTGTGCAGCAGGTCGAAAATGCCGACGATGAAAACGAGCGTCGTGTCCTTGAACAGGCCGATATAGGTGTTGACGATGTTCGGGATGGTGATCTTGAGTGCCTGAGGCAGCACGATCAGCCGCATCATCTGCCAATAGCCCAAGCCCACCGCCATGGCGCCTTCGAACTGGCCTTTCGGGATCGCTTGCAAACCGGCGCGCACGACTTCCGCCATATAGGCGGAAGCGAACATGGCGATGCCGATCAGCGCGCGCAACAGCTTGTCGGGCGAGTACTGCTCCGGCACGAACAGCGGCAGCATGACGCTCGCCATGAACAGCACGGTCACCAGCGGCACGCCGCGCACGAATTCGATGAACAGCACCGAGAACAATTTGACCGTCGGCATGTCCGAACGCCGTCCGAGCGCCAGCAGGATGCCGATCGGCAGCGAGACGACGATGCCAACCGCCGACACGACGATGGTCACCAGCACGCCGCCCCACAGCACCGTATCGACCACCGGCAGGCCGACGAGCGGCAGGCCGTGCAGCAGGAAATAGGAGCAGACCGGCAGCACGATGAAGCAGTAATAAGTTGCGAGGTCGCGGCGCGGCGCCTGCAGCCACAAAATCCAGAACACACCGATGGCCAGCATCGCGAAGAACACATCGACGCGCCAGCGTTCTTCAATCGGATACGAACCATAAGTGAAATAGGCCAGGCGCTCCCAGGCGAAGGGCCAGCAGGCGCCGATGGTCCGCTGCTGCACCACTTCGCGGCAGGCGTCGCGGTCGGCGCCGGTCCACACCGCGTCGATCAGCAGGAAGTTCAGCAGGCCGGGAATGATCCAGGCGAGGAATAGCGCGATCAGGATCGTCAGCGCGATATTGAACGGGCTCGACAGCAGATTGGCGCGCAGCCAGCCGATCGGCCCGTGCATCGACATCGGCGGCGGCTGCTGCTCAAGCGTCGTCTGCCGCACGAACTTGATCTGGGCAACGGCGAGATCGCCTTCCGACATGGTCATGATGCGGCCCTCACCTTTCCACCAGCGCGATGCGGCTGTTGTAGAAATTCATCAGCAGCGAGGTCGCAAGGCTGATGGTGAGATAGACCGCCATGGTGATGGCGACGACTTCGACCGCCTGGCCGGTCTGGTTAAGCACAGTGCCGGTGAAAATCTGCACCAGGTCCGGATAGCCGATGGCGACAGCCAGCGTCGAATTCTTGGTCAGGTTCAGGTACTGGCTGGTCAACGGCGGAATGATGACGCGCATCGCCTGCGGCACCACAATCAGCCGCAAGGTCGGCTGCGCCCGCAGGCCCAGCGAATAGGACGCTTCCGTCTGCCCGTGCGACACCGCGCGGATGCCGGCGCGCACCACCTCGGCGATGAAGGCCGCGGTGTAGATCGACAGGCCGAACAACAGCGCGGCGAATTCCGGCAAGATCTCGATGCCGCCGGCCATGTTAAACTTGCCGGCGCGCGGATAATCGAAACCGAGCGGCAGGCCGAGGGCCAGGAAGACGATCAGCGGCACGCCGACGATGAGGCCGAGCGACACCAGGAACACCGGCGCCTGCTGGCCGGTCTTCTCCTGCCGCTTGCGCGCCCAGATGTGATAGCCGATCGAGACGACGATGCCGGCGAAAAATGTCAGCGCGACAATATTAAAACCGGTCTGCGGGATCGGCTCCGGCAGAAACAGGCCGCGATTGTTGAGGAAGGCGCCGCCCGGAATGTTCACGCTGTCGCGAAAATCCGGCAGCGCCTTGAGCACAGCGTTGTACCAGAACAGCAATTGCAGCAGCAGCGGGATGTTGCGAATGGTCTCGACGTAACCGGTGGCGGCTTTGTTCACCAGCCAGTTTTTCGACAGCCGGGCGATGCCGACGATGAAGCCGAGAATGGTCGCAAGGAAAATGCCGATCACCGCCACCAGCAATGTATTGCAAAGGCCGACCCAGAAGGCGCGGCCGTAGGTGGAAAGATTGCTGTAGGAGATCATCGTCTGGCTGATGTCGAAGCCGGCGGTCTGATTCCAGAAGCCGAAGCCGGACGCGATGTGGGCGCGCTCAAGATTGTCGATTGCGTTGCGTGCGGCGCCATAGACCAGGAATACGATGACCGCGCACAGAGCGACCTGATAGGCGATGCTCCGGACCTTCGGGTCGTTGTAGAAAGGGACGCGCGCGGGCGGCGATCCCGTTCGAAGATCAATCGACATCTACCCCTCTTCCGGGCTCAAACGCTGCCCGCAATCTCTCACGTCCGACATCCGCTAAACCCGGCGCCGGGTCTCATGTGAGCCTGAAAGAAGCACGAACCGTGCCGAAACCTGAAGTTCCGGCAAATCGAATTCAGTGTCTCTCGCAACTCTCAACCGGACTGCCGTGGAAACCCCTCTCCGCGGCAGTCCGGCATTTTTCCTTCAGCTCATCGATCGCTTAGCGCACCGGCGGCGCGTATTGCAGGCCGCCTTTGCTCCACAGCTTGTTCAGGCCACGGTCGATCTTGAGCGCCGAACCGGAACCGACATTGCGGTCGAACGATTCACCGTAATTGCCGACCAGCTTGATGATGTTGACCGCCCAGTCCTTCGCCAGACCGAGCTGCTCGCCGTAATTGCCTTCGCTGCCGAGCAGACGCTTGACGTCCGGATTGTCGGACTTGGCCATCTCGGCGACATTGGCCGAGGTGATGCCAAGCTCTTCGGCATTGAGCATCGCGTAGAGCGACCACTTCACAACATCGAACCACTGGTCGTCGCCGTGGCGAACGGCCGGTCCAAGCGGCTCCTTGGAGATGATCTCCGGCAGCACGATGTGGTCGGCAGCATTGGCCAAACGCAGGCGCTCGGCATAAAGACCCGAAGCGTCGGTGGTGTAGGCGTCGCAGCGGCCGCTGTCATAAGCCTTCACCGCTTCGTTCGCGGTCGCGAAAGTGACGGTCTTGAGCTTCATCTTGTTGGCGCGGAAATAGTCGGCGAGGTTCAGCTCAGTCGTCGTGCCCTGCTGCACGCAGACCGACGCTTCGCCGAGTTCCAGCGCCGAGTTCACCTTCAGCGCCTTGCGCACCATGAAGCCCTGGCCGTCGTAATAATTGACACCGATGAAGTTGAGGCCGAGCTGGGTGTCGCGCGACGAGGTCCAGGTGGTGTTGCGGGCCAGAACGTCGACTTCGCCGGACTGCAACGCGGTGAAGCGGTCCTTGGCCGAAAGCGGCACGAACTTGACCTTCTTGTCGTCGCCGAACACCGCGGCGGCAACCGCGCGGCACAAATCGACGTCGAGGCCAGCCCACTTGCCCTGCGCATCCGGCAGGCCGAAACCGGCCAGCGAGCCGTTGGAACCGCAGTTCAGGATTCCACGGTCCTTGACCGTCTTGAGGGTCTGGGCGGAGGCGCTCGTTGCACCAAAGATGACGGCGAGTGCGATAACACTGACAATACGTTTCATCGGGTAGCCCCATTCATGCGTGGTGAATTGCGACGCTCTTATGGGTGGCCAATCATTCCCCTCAAAGGAAAGTCCCGGCGCCCCTCAGCACCGTGATTATCCCCAGCCATTCCGCAAGCGCCGCACTTATCCCGCATCTCAGAACGATTGAAGCAGCAGGT
Source organism: Rhizobium sp. Q54 (assembly GCA_945861265.1). Classification (GTDB taxonomy): domain Bacteria; phylum Pseudomonadota; class Alphaproteobacteria; order Rhizobiales; family Xanthobacteraceae; genus Pseudolabrys. The sequence continues at coordinate 16,005 of CAMAUC010000058.1, forward strand.
CAAGGGCTTAAACGCTTGCCGATGCTGTATTCGTAGCCGTATATGCCACATCTGACGGCCTTCATCGTTCCTCTTGCGACGGATACCGAACCGCCATGGCGAAGATGCCCAAAAGCCCGCTCAGCCCGGAAACGCGCCTTATCACCGCCGGCCGCGACCCGCAGGCCCAGTTCGGCTTCGTCAACCCGCCAGTTTACCACGCCTCCACCGTGCTATATCCGACCGCCGAGGATCAGGTCGCCCACCGCTCGCGCTATCAATACGGCCGGCGCGGCACCCCGACCACTGAGGCGCTCGAAGCCACGCTGCGCGACATCGAGGGCGACAACTGCGCCGGCGTCGTGCTGTTGCCGTCGGGTCTGGCGGCGATCTCGACCGCGCTCTTCGCGGTCGCCGGCGCCGGCGATCACATCCTGATTACCGACAGCGTCTATCGGCCGACGCGCAATTTCTGCGAAGGCCTGTTCAAGCGCATGGGCGTCGAGACCACCTATTACGATCCGCTGATCGGCGCCGATATTGCTTCGCTGTTCAAGCCGAATACGCGCGCGGTTTTCGTCGAGGCGCCCGGCTCGCAGAGCTTCGAGATGCAGGATATTCCGGCCATCGCCAAGATCGCGCACGACAAGGGCGCGCTGGTGATGACGGACAACACCTGGGCGACGCCGCTTTATTTCAAGGCCTTCGACAAGGGCGTCGACATTTCGATTCAGGCCGGCACAAAATATATCGGCGGCCATTCCGACATCATGTTCGGCTGCGTCTCGGCCAATGCCAAGGCATTCCCTGCGCTCAAGAACGCGCATGGTTTGATGGGACAATGCGTCGGGCCGGACGATGTGTTTCTGGCGCTGCGCGGCCTGCGCACCATGGCGGTGCGGCTCAAGCAGCATAACGCATCCGGCATGACGGTCGCGCGCTGGCTTGAGGCGCGGCCGGAAGTGCTGCGCGTCATGCATCCGGGACTGGAAAGCGATCCGGGACATAGGATTTGGAAGCGGGATTTTACCGGCGCCTCCGGTCTGTTCAGCATCGTGCTGAAACCGATGGATGAGAAGGCTGTCTATGCCTTCATGAACGAACTTCAGTTGTTCGGCATGGGCTTCTCATGGGGCGGCTTCGAAAGCCTCGTCATCATTTTCGACTGCGCCGAATATCGCACCGCGACCAAGTGGGCGCCGGGCGGACCGACCTTGCGCTTTCACATCGGGCTGGAAGACCCGGACGACCTGATCGCCGATCTGGAAAACGGCTTCAAGGCGATGGCGGCCATTAAGTAGCCATCACGCGGGTGCGCCCTGCCCGCCACTGCGCATGACGAATTGCAAATTGCGCAGATAGACGAACACGCCGAAGGCCTGCCCGATGATGAAGACCGGGTCCTTGCGGTACAGCGCATAGCCGAGCAGCATGAAGCCGCCGCCGATGGAGAAGACCCAGAACGCGGTCGGCACGACGCTGCGGCCAGCGCGTTCGGAGGCGATCCACTGCACGACGAAGCGCATGGCGAACAAGATCTGCGCGACATATCCGACCAGAATGCCCCAATCGAGATTGCCGGCGAACACTTCGTGCAGATAGCCGCCAACGGCGCTGGTGATGTCGATAAGCATGATTAAGACTCCGAAATTTCCGGTACACGCTTCTTGCGGCGGACCAACCACCACACGCCGGCCAGATCGAGAATGCCGACCCACAGCCGGTCCCACAAACCGTAATTCGATACGCCAGTGCCGCGCGGACGGTCGACCACCTCGACATAGCCAATGTCGTAGCCGTCGCGCTTGACCAGCGCGGGGAGAAAGCGATGCAGGCCGTCGAAATAAGGTAGCCCCAGGAACATGTCGCGGCGGAACGCTTTCAGGCCGCAACCGGTATCGCGGGTGCCGTCACGCAGCACCGCGTTGCGCACGGCATTGGCGATGCGCGATTGCAGCTTCTTGAAGCCGCCGGATTTCCGGCCGACACGCTGGCCGGCGATCAGACCCGTCTTCGGGCTGCCGGCTTCCAGCGCGCGGATCATCGCCGGAATGAAGCCCGGGTTATTCTGGCCGTCGCCGTCGATAGTCACGACGATCGGCGCGCGCGCCGCGGCGACACCGGAACGCACCGCCGAGGACTGCCCGCAGGATTGTTTATGCCGAACGCGGCGCAGGAACGGATGCAGCGCCATCAGGCGCGACAGCTCGGCCTCGGTGCCGTCGGTAGAGCCGTCATTGACATAGACGACCTCGAACGGCCATTGGCCTTGCAGCGCGGCGGCGATTTCTGCGACCAGCGGCGCGATGTTGCCGGCCTCATTGCGGACCGGCACGACGACGGCCACGGCTGGATCATTGCTGTTCATACGCTGTTCTTTATTAAGCCAACAGCGTCCGGGCAACAGATTTAATCCGCCGCAGCGACGGGCCGGGATACTGCGCCAGCGTGCCATCCGGAAGAATCGAAAAACCCAGTCTTTGCAGGGCAAACCAGCGCCGTACCAGCAGGACGCCGACGATACCGACCAAGGCGCCGGCGGCGGCGTCGGTAGGATAATGGGCTTTCACCACAACACGGCTCACCGCGATCAGCAGCGCGTAAATCAGCAAATATGTCCGTGCGCGCGGAAACAAGGTTGCGAAAGCCGCCATTATCGCAAAGGCAGCCGTCGTGTGGCCGGACGGCAGGCCGGCCCAGGCCGGCGTCCAATGAAACGGATCGAACAGATTAGGATTGACCGAGCCGCCGACACCCGGACGGGCGCGGCCGATGACGTTCTTGATGAACGAAGCAAACAGGCCCGGCAGACTGACGGCGACGAACAGAAAACCGACACGCACCATCAACGCCATCACCACCGCGCGCGCCATCCGCGGCAGGCTTCGCGGCAGCGCCGCCAATATCAAAAACAGAACGCCGAGCGGCCACAGCACCCAGGCAGCCTTGCCGAAATCGGTAACCCAGTCGAAGAACGAAACGACGACGTGCGCGAGATAGCGCACCGAATTGGTCGCCGCTGCGTCGAGCAAAACCATGCCGAAAACGAATACGGCGACGACGACTGCCGCGGCGATGCCCAAACGCTTCGGTTCATCGATCCAGGGATAGCCACGCCGCCAAGGATGCGCGCCATAGCCTTTGATCGGCCGCGTCACGCGCCTGAGCGCCAGCGCGACGGTGACGATACAACGCCGCGGCACTTGCACCATCGCACCGCCCGCCCCACTCACCTGCGCGCTCGCAGCCTCGGTCATGGCGCGGCCGTGCGAAATACAGCCATGGCAAATGCCTTGCCGTTGCTGACGTTAAAGCCTTCGATGCGCTGGCTCAGCGTGTAGCGCAAGCCGACCGAATCCGCGCGCTGCACGAAGCCGCGTTCGCTGCGCACATCGACCAGCGCGAAGCGACACTCCCCGCCGCTCATGAATTCAGCGGCGCCGGCGCCATCGGTAAAGCGCGTGTCGGTACCGAGCAGAAATACCAGGCTCGGCTCCTGATAGGCGAAGGTCGAAGCCAGTTGCGGATTGGCGCAGCCGCTGGCGCGCACATTCTCGGCCACCAGCGCGCTTGGAAACAAAGCGGGCAACATCGGGAACATCACCGCGTAGACGGTGATGCCGACGAAGATCGAAGACACCATGCCGCGCAGCAGTGCCCGTTCGGCGCCGTCGACCTCATAAAGCCACCAGGCGAACAGCCCGAAAATTACCGCCGCGGCCGCGAACGGCCAAGCCACCAGGCCGAGATCGCGGCTCAGCGTGAAGAAGCCGACCGGCACCATGATGGCGATGACGGCGGGAAACAGAAACCAGCCGACCGTGCCGCGCACCAGCCAGGATTTGCGGAAAAGTCCGCGCCCTTCGACGATGCCGGCGATCAGGATGGCGATAGCGGGATAAAGCGGCAGCACGTAATGCGGCAGCTTGGTCACCACCACTTCAAACACGATCCAGGACGGAATAAGCCAGGCCAGCAAGAAGCGCGCGCCGGGTTCGCGCCGCGCCATCCAGATCGTCGGCGCCGCAAGGCCCGCCAGGATCGACCCCGGCCAGAACGTCACCCAGAACAGCAGCAGATAAAGTCCCGGTGGCGCGCCATGTGCCTCCTGCCCGCTGGTGACCTTTTCCAGCATGTCGTGACCCAGCGCCTGCACGAAGAAGCTGTCGCCGGATTTGGCGACGATGGCGGCGAACCACGGCAGCACCAGCACGATCAGCCAGATGAACCCGGTGAATGGCCGCAGTTTGCCGATCCAGCGCCACGAGCGATCGGCAATCGACAATGTCAGCGCGGTCAAGCCGACGAACATCAGGATCAACGGACCTTTGATCAAAACACCGCCGGCCAAGGCGGTCCACAGAATCGCCGGCATCTGCCAGCCGATCGCCAGTTCAGGCGTTCGCCGGCACGAAAAATAAACGCGCGCCATTGCGCCCATCGCCGCCACGCTCATCATGAACAACATGGCGTCGGTCTTGGCCAGACGCGCCTCGACGCCGAGCAGGATCGAACTCGCCATCATCAAGGCGGCGAGCAGCGCGGTGCGACGTGCGACAAAGGCGAGCGCCGCCCAATAGGTCAACAGCACGCCGCCGGTCGCGCCGAGAAGCGACGGCAGGCGATAAAGCCAGATCGTGCTGCGCGCCTTCGGCACGCCGAGCGCCTCGCCTGCTTTCACCGCGACGGCCTGCATCCAGTAAATGCCGACCGGCTTCTTGTAGCGGACCTCGTCCTGAAAACGGATGTCGACATAATCGCCGCTCTCGACCATCTGCTTGGTCGCCTGGGCGAAGCGCGCCTCGTCGCGGTCGACCGGCGGGAGCTGGAAAAAACCGGGCAGGAACGCGATCAGGCAGAAGGCCAGCAGCAGCACAACGGCGCGGCCGTGCGAGGCGGCGGCAAAATCCAGCACGGCGGCCAGGCCCCGCGTCGGGGCAGGTCTTGGCTGCGCGTCTTCGGTCGTCGTGCTCACGGGGGCTCGCTCAGGTTTTTGCGCGCAACGGTTCGAGCAATGCGCGATTCACAGCAATATCGACCATGCTCATAGCGATCCGGCCCAGCCCGGCCAAATGGGATTATAGGTTTATCTAGAACTCGTTAGCCGGCGTTGCACAATAGGCACAGCCGCGATTTCAGGCTTCGAGCGAGGCTGACACGCCTATTGCAAGCGCACCATGACGCTGTCTGCCGCACCCCGCGCATCCATGACCGTCAGGCGGACAAAGCCAGGCCCGTCCGGCTGGAAAAACAGCGCATGGCGACCGCCGATTGCCGGTATTGGAACACCATTGACCATGACGGTCAGCGTCCCGCTCCCGCCCGCTACTTTTAGGGCCACCGGATCGGCCGGGCGTCCAGCCGCCAATTCCAGCCGGGCGCCGTCGGGCGGAAACATGATGCGCGGCGGGCTGGTGTTCGCGCCGTCGGCGCGGCCAAATCGTTGCAGCGGCGGCGGCAGTTTGGCGGTCGCGGCAAATAACGCGCCCTTCGGCGGCGGCGGCAAAGGCGCCTGCGCATGGCCCGAGCGGGCAAAGGCGTCGAACAGGATGGGCGCGGCGCTAGCGCGGCCGACCAGACCCGGCACCGGCGAACCGTCCGGCCGGCCAACCCAGACGCCGATGGTCATGCGGCCATCGAAGCCAACCGCCCAAGCATCGCGGAAGCCGTAGGACGTACCCGTCTTGAAGGCGATGCGGCCATGCGGCGCATTGTCCGGCGGCGGCGCGCCAATCAGGATATTGCCAACATACCAGGCGGCGACGGGATCGATCAGCCGGCGCGACGTTGCCGCTTCACCCTGCTTTTCGATCAACGGCTGCGCGACGCCGCCGCGCGCCAGCCCAGCATAGAGAGCGGTGAGATCGTTAAGCGTGATGCCGACGCCGCCAAGACCCATCGCCAGACCTGGCGCCTCGCCCTTCGGCAAGACCAAAGCGGCACCGGCGTCGGTCAGCCGCGCGCTCAGCCGATTGACGCCGAGTTTGCCGAGCACGGCGATGGCCGGCACGTTGAGCGACAATTGCAACGCCTTGCGTACCGTCACCGTACCCTGAAAGGTCAGATCGAAATTCTCCGGCGTATAGCTGCCATAACGCGCCGGCCGATCGTCGATCAAAGTCTCGGGATGAATGAGGCCGTCCTCGAAGCCAAGCCCATAGATGAATGGCTTCAAGGTCGAACCGGGCGAGCGCAGCGCCCGGGTCATGTCGACCTGACCGGCGCGGCGCTTGTCGAAATAATCGGATGAGGCGATGCGCGCGCGCACCTCGCCGCTGTCATTGTCGACCGCGAGGATGGCCACCGAAATATCGGGTCCAAGCGCGATAGCGCGCTCCCGCGCCAACGCTTCCAACCTGCCTTGCAACGGCGCTTCGATGGTCAGCCGATGAATGCGCCTGTCGCGCTCGGAGGCGACGATATTGTCGGCCGCATGCGGCGCCCATGCCGGCAGCGCCTTGCGCGCATTCGGCACCGGTTCCAATTTGGCTTGAGCGGCTTCGTCGCGCGGCACGACGCCGCGTGCGATGGCGCGATCGAGAACGCGGTCGCGCGCCGCCTGCGCGCGTTGCGGATGCCGGTCCGGCCGCCGCAATTCCGGCGACTGCGGCAGTGCGACCAGCAAGGCCGCTTCGCCCAGCGACAGCCGCCGCGGTTCCTTGCCAAAGTAAGCGAGCGAGGCAGCGCGTATGCCTTCGAGATTCCCGCCGTAAGGTGCCAATGTCAGGTAAAGACCGAGGATGTCGTTCTTGCTTAGTGCATATTCCAATTGCAGGGCGCGCGTCACCTGCCGCAGCTTGGCCGTGAAACTGCGGTGTTCGCGCGGCTCGAGCAGGCGCGCGACCTGCATGGTCAATGTGCTGCCACCCGAAACGATGTGCCGCTCGCGGATCAATTGCGCTGCCGCGCGCGCCATCGCGCGCGGATCGACGCCGTGATGCGTGTAGAAACGCCGATCCTCGTAAGCCAGCAGCAGCTTGATGAAGCGCGGATCGACGTCGTCGACGCTCGCGCGCAGACGCCAGCGGCCGTCTTCGGTCGCGTAAGCGCGCAGCAACCGGCCGTCGCGGTCGAGCACGACATGCGAAGTCGGCAGATCCGCGCCAAGCGGCGGCGGACCCAAAGACCAGACCCATCCCGCACAGGCAACGGCGGCAAGCACCGCCGCGCCACATGCTGCCGCGAGGATGGACCGCGCGTGCTTCATTTCGCTACGATCTCGACTGTCCCCGTCGCGGTTCGACCGAAGCGGTCCGGCCGGTACATGTCCTCGATCTTGGCCTGCGGCAGCGCGTAGCGCCCGGGCGACACCGCCCGCACCACGTAAGCAACCGTGAACACCGGCGCGGAATCCGCCTTGCGCTC
>CAMAUC010000059.1 GCA_945861265.1 Rhizobium sp. Q54
GAACGTCGCAGACAGAACCTCATTCGAGAATTTGTCGCAAATCCATTTCGCCGCGAAGCGTGTGTTCACGGCCAAGGTGAGCTCGTGCCCAGCAACCTTCTCGATAGCCACTTTGCCAAACCAGCCCAACGCGACTGACGGGGTCAGAAGCTTTCCCAGGTTGTTCATGATCGATTGCCAAAGCGCGTCCCCGTTGGGCACCTCGCCAGCAACCGCCACGACCCTTTTTTCAGTTTGAGTAATATCTTTTGAAGATAGGGGACCACCCGTGGTGCCATCTATTTCGCGGTTTTGGTCCCACGTGGGACCACCCGTGGTCCCTACTTTGGGTCCTGACATGGGACCACCCGTGGTCCCATGTCCTACTTGACGCGCAGGCGTATCGACCACGCGCAGCGCGGCTTCAAACTTCGGAACATAGGTATTGCTTCTTGTGCGAGCATTGCGGCTCACTTCCAAGTGGCCGGCCGCGTACAGTTCCGCGACCGCCTTCTTGACCTGGTTGACGTGTTTGAAAGCGAGATTGTGGCGCATCGTTTCTTGGCTGGGCCACGCTTCGCCGGTGACCGCGTTGATGTGCCGGCCGATCTCATAGGCGACACACCGCGCCCTAGGGGACAGCCGACCATCGTGCATTGCACGGTCGAGCCATCGCCATTTCATTCGCGCGAAGCTTTCAGCCATGCTCGGCACCGCCGGCATCGGGTGCATGCGGCAAAAGAGCCACAGGTTCGCCAGATACGCGGCGGGAACGGTTAGCCACTACGCGAAATATGCTTTCAGAAACAATGAAAGCCAATAGCGCGGTTTGCCACTCTAAGTATTTGAAATGAGCCGTCCAACTCACTTCCAGCGCGCTCACCAGCCCTCCAAAAAAGTTTACCTGAATGATTCGCATCGCGCGCGAAGCGACATGAATTCAGCGCGCAAACCATTCATCCAAAATGACAAACTAAATTCTTATATGTGTCGCTCCTGACCTCGCGGGAATCGGATACCTCCAATGTTCGGCGCCGTTCATGGGAGCGAACGTGATCGACAAACTGCTCAATTTTCTCGAAGTCGATGCCGCTGCCAAAAGGTCGGGCAAGATTCTATCGGACCTGATCGCGCCCCAGCTCGACGGCATCATCGAACGCTTCTACGCGCGCGTGCAGGAATTCGACATCAACCCGCACGTCACCGACAAGGCCATCGCATCGCTCAAATCGCGGCAGAAACAGCACTGGATCGAACTGTTCAATTCGCAGTTCGGCGAAGAATATCTGCGCAACGTCCGCCGCATTGCCGTGCGGCATCGCGATATCGAGCTCGATCCGATGTGGTACATCGCCGGCTATATGCGGCTCAAACTCGCTTTCATCGAGGTCATCATTCGCTCGAACTTCCCGGTCGAGGCCAAAGGCCACTTGATCAAGGCGCTCGACCAGTACATCGCCATCGACATGGCGCTGGCCTTGGGAACCTACGACACCGTGGTTCTCGATTGACCGGAAGTGCCATGGCACCGCTCAAGTGGCGCCGCGCCGTGCATGTTACATGGCTTTTATAGTTTCCGATTTGTTAATGAATTTCCGGCAATGAAAGGGCATCCCATCGGGGGGTCGGAGATCAACATGCAGTTGAACGAAGAGACCTGTCCTGTTCCCGAGAGTGTGTTGGGCCAGCTCTACCGCGCCAGCCCGCACGGGCTTGACGCCTTGATCGACATCGTGCCGCCCCAGACCCGCGCCATGCTGGCGGTCTATTGCTACCGACGCGCCCATCTGGCCTCGGTTGGTCTCGCTATCGCTGCGAGTTGCGAGGAAGACGATCTGGCGCAATATGGCGGCAATCTCGGCGCCGACCTGTTCATCAAATCCCGCACCGCCGAAACCGTCGCCGAAACCTATCTGACGCAGCGCCGCAAGGTCAGTCTGTCGACCGGACCGATCCGGCAATTGCCGCCGCTCGAAGACATTGACGACTGACGACTTTGCGCGGCCCTCCCCGTGGCACCGACGGCCGCGCATGGAACGTCGCTAGGCTTTCGGCATTTATTGTGACGCCGGGAGTCACATGCGATGAATACCAATCTGTCCGCCACCGAACTGCGCCGCTGGGCCGCTCAATGCGACAGCCGCGCCAAAGATCCACACGCCAGCGGCGATGAATACGAGCGCCTGGTGAAAATGCGCGACGGCCTTCTGGCGGTCGCCGAGCAACAGGAATGGCTCGAAGGCAATGGCGCCGCCAAGACGCGTGCATAGAGCGTTATCGAGCGAAGTGGGTACCGGTTCGCGTGAAGAAAACGCGACAAAACAAAATGCTAGAGCCCCGGCTTTGATTCCATCAAAGCCGGGGCTCTAGACGCGAATCATTTTTGGTTGCGCCGCGTCATGATCCCGGCCGCACTGCGATATCGGTTCACGATTGAGCGATTGATTTAACGAAGCTGGCGAGACCTTGTTCACCATTGGGCAAGCCGGCCATTGTCCCATGCTGCGAAGACGCGAAGATGGCGGCAATGGTGATAAAACGCCATTGCCGCAAGCGCTACACATGTCGCGCCTGTCACGAAACTTTATCCCCGCGGCCACGACAGTTTCACCAAAGCGTCTCGCCGCCGCCATGGTTGGCCCCTACGACAAACGCTACGGACGACGTTTCAACAGAGGAGGCCCTGACCATGCAGCTTTATTGCACACCGGCCACACTGTCCTCGCTCCGCGCCTTTGCCGCACCGTTGCAGTGTCCGACTTGCGGCGAGGTGATGATTGCCCCGTTCATGTCGGAATTCGTCGTAGGCGGCGAAATCCGACATCATTGGGTCTGTGACGGCTGTGGTGGGACCGCGACTACTTCCATCGGGCTGGCGCTCGACGAAACGGCGCAAGTTTAATTTGGCGTTGCCTAATTCGGCGGCGGAATACCGCGTCCGGTGCGGTGTTTGTTCTTCCGGTTGCACGCCAACAAATGCCAGGAGCCTGAACATGACCTCGACAGTCCTGCGGTCCACTCTGGCCGCCGTTACCTGCACCCTCGCCATCGCGTTTGCCGGGCCGGCTTTGGCCGAAGTGGTCAATCTGAAGGCCGCCCTCAGTGGCGCTGCGGAAGTGCCGGCCAACGACACCAAAGGCAGCGGCGCCGTCACCGCGACCTTCGACACCGCCAGCAAGAAGCTGACCTGGAAAGGCAGCTATTCGGGCCTTTCCGGCCCGGCGACCGCCGCGCATTTCCACGGTCCGGCCGAGGCGGGCAAGAATGCCGGCGTCGCCGTGCCGATCTTTGCCGGCGCAGCCGCCAAAACCCCGTTCGAAGGCGAAGCGACCCTTACCGACGCCCAAGCGTCCGATCTGCTCGGCGGCAAGTACTACGCCAACATTCACACCGAGGCCAATAAAGCCGGCGAAATCCGCGGCCAGCTCACCAAGTAAGCGACGACAAATCCCCCCGAAGCGAACTATAATTCGTCTTAGCGACAGGCCCGCCGGCACAAACCGGCGGGTTTTTTTTGTCCGGTACCGCCTGCCCTGTCCACACGTCAGACGCGCTTTGCGTCCGGGCCTTGAGCGCTTTATCGTTGCGCACAAAATCGATTTTTGGAAACGCGGCGAGGCACGAAATGGCGGCGGCGAACGGCAAACCCATTCTCATTTCCGGCGGCGGCATTGGCGGCCTCATCACCGCCTTCGCGCTTGCCCGTATCGGCCTGCCGGTCCGCGTGTACGAGCAGGCCGACGAATTCCGCGAGGTCGGCGCCGGCATCCAGCTCGGTCCCAATATTTTCCGCGTGCTGGAAAAAATCGGTTTGAAGGACGAAGTCCTCGCCGACGCGCACATCCCGCCGTCGCAGGAAATGCGCAACGCCATCACCGGCGACCTCATCACCAACATCCCGCTCGGCGCGGAATTTTCCAAACGCTTCGGCGGCCAGCCTTATGCGGTCATCCATCGCGCCGATATTCACGGCCGGTTTCTCAAGGCCTGCCGGTCCAACAACCTGATCACGCTGGAAACCAGCCGCCGCGTCGATTCCTATAATGACACCGGCGACGGCGTCACCATCACGCTCGAAGGCGGCGAGACGGTCGACGGCCGCGCCCTGATCGCCTGCGACGGCATGTGGTCGAAGATCCGCGAGCGCATCGTCGGCGACGGCAGACCGCGCGTCTCCGGTCACATCGCCTATCGCGGCGTGCTCAAACGCGAACAGGTGCCGAAGGATTTATGGCGGCCCGACGTCGTGCTGTGGGCCGGGCCGAAATGCCATTTCGTGCATTACCCGTTGCGTCGCGGCGAACTGTTCAACCTCGTCGCCGTCTTCCATTCCGATCATTACGAGGAAGGCTGGAACGCCGAAGGCAGCAAGGAACTGCTGTTCAATCACTTCAAGGGCCTGCGCCCGGAAGTCACGCGGCTTCTGGAATTGATCGACACCTGGAAAATGTGGGTGCTGTGCGACCGCGAGCCGGTGAAGGACTGGAGCAAGGGCAACGTCACTTTGCTCGGCGATGCCGCACATCCGATGCTGCAATATCTGGCGCAGGGCGCCTGCATGGCGACCGAGGACGCTGTCATTCTGGCCGAGAAAGTCGCGGCGCAGCCGGACAATTTGCCGGCCGCCTTCAAGGCCTATGAGCAGGCGCGCTATCTGCGCACCGCGCGCGTGCAGATCATGGCGCGCGTCTATGGCGATTTCTATCACGCGCGCGGCGTCACCGCCGAACTGCGCGACATGGCCGTCGGCGGCCGCACCCCCGATCAGGCCTATGAAGGCATTTCCTGGCTGTACGGCGGGCCATAGACTGCTCTGACCCGCCGGCGCCGGAGAGTTCGCCGGGCGCGTGCCGCAAATAGAGGCGTACGATTTATCGACAAATTTATTTGCGCGCTGGCGCCGCGTTGATACCCTCACGAAAATTTCAAGAAACGCCGAATTTTGCGCAATTAATTTCGTCCTTTAGGGGCGCATTTCATGTTGCTCGCCGCGCTGAAGAAATTTCTAGTCTGGCGGCGCCCGCCTTCTGGTTCGGCGCAATGCGCGCCGTGGGAAAACCGCACGCCCCAAGATCGCACGCCCCAAGATCGCAAGCAGCGAGACCGGAGACGTCATGCCCGATCTGGCCGGGCGCGGCATATTCTGCAGCGGCTGCACAGTGAAATCGAACTGGCGCTTTGGGCCGGCTTGCTCGCGCTCCTTGCCTGGTTCGCTTTATTTGTCGTTCCGCATATGCCGGAGGCGCACGCCCGCGCCGAAAGTCAGCGCCTGCATGAGATCGAGGCCATGGACAATCTTTACTGCGAAAAATTCGGCAGCGCTCAAGGCACGCCGCAGCGCCGGCAATGCCTGCTAAACCTCGGCGCCTATCGGGCACAAATCATGCAACGCATGCTCGCGGACCAGGAGAGCCCCTTTTAAGACTACGCCGCTTTTGCCGTCTTCGGATTGGCCGCCGGCAGATCGAGATCGGCGCCCCAGGCGTCGTAGCCATAGAGCCACGAGGTGTCGGACTCGCCGCCCTTCATCCAGGTATTGGCGCTGGAGATCGCCTGCACCACGGATGTGCGCGGCTTGCGGTGCGCTTCATAACGCCTGAACGCCCCTTCGATATCGTCGCCCTGCACCGCTTCGAGGCAGCGCGCCAGAATAGCGGCGTCCTCGATCGAGGTTGCCGCGCCCTGCGCCATGTAAGGCGTCATCGGATGCGCTGAATCACCGAGCAGCACGACACGCCCGCTGCTCCAGTTCGGCAGCGGCTCGCGCTCGAGGATCGCCCATTTGTGGCAATCCGGGCAGGCATTCAAAACGTTGCGAACGTCCTGATGGAAGTCGCCGTAAGCGGCGCGCAGTTCCTCGACATTACCCTTGGCCGACCACGATTCCTTGGTCATCCAGCCGGCTTCTTCCGGCACGCTGGTGACGAAGTAGAGTTCGCTCTTCGATTTGGTCGTGTAATAAATGACGATGTGTCGGTCGGTGCCCCACCATTTGGTGCGCGACGGTCCGATATCGAAGCCACCCATCAACTCGGAACGGAACACCGCGCGGTAAGCGATGCGGCCTTTATGCACCGGCGAGTCCGGGCCAACGACAATATCGCGCACCAGCGATTGCACGCCGTCGGCGCCGACGACCGCGTCGGCCGTCGCCTTGCTGCCGTCCGCGAATGACAGTGTCACGATGCTTCCGGCCTGGTCGAGCCCGGTCAGCTTCTTGTTGAGATGAATGATGTCGGATGGCACGGCCGAGGCGAGCGCATCGTGCAGATCGGCGCGATGCATGCACAGATAGGGCGCGCCATAGAGCGCTTCCGGCATCGGCAGTTCACGCATCAATTCGCCGGTATAGCCATCGCGGTTGAGATGCGAGAACGGCGCGAAGGCAACCTGCCGCAGCCGTTCCTCGACGCCGATGCCGCGCAGTACCTTCATCGAATTCGGCATCATCTGGATGCCGGCGCCAATGCGGCCGAAGCGGCTCGCCTGCTCGAACACCTCGACGTCGATGCCGACCTTGCGCAACGTCGCGGCGACCGCGAGGCCGCCCATGCCGGCGCCAACCACGGCGATTTTCAGCTTTTTGCTCATGCTTCTTCCCGTCTATTCAACCGCTTTGGATATTTCAAAAGTCATACAGCTTTGCCGGGTTATCGACCAGCAACATGCGCTGCAAATCGGCGCTGACAGCTATGTGCGGAACCAGATCGACCAGTTCGCCCTCGTCCGCTTCATGGGTCGAATTCGGATGCGGGAAGTCGGTTCCCCACAGCACGCGGTCGGGAATGGTCTCAAGAATCTTGCGCGCGATCGGCACAGCCTTGTCGTAAGGCGGAAAGTCGATGCGCTCCGAGCCGGTGACCTTGATCCAGCACTTCTCCAGCTTGGCCAGTTCGAGCAACGTCTTCAGTGGCGCCTGCTGGACACCATCGACGCCCGGCACGCGGCCCATATGATCGATGACGAAAGTCAGCGGCAGTTTGCGAATGATCGCGGACAGTTCGTCAATGTCCTTGGCGTCGAGATGCAGCACGACATGCCAGCCGCGATCCTTGACGCGATCAATGACGCGATCGAACACGGCCATATCCGGCGCGCCGCCGAGATGCTTGACGAAATTGAAGCGCACGCCGCGCACGCCGCCATCATGCAGCTTCTGGAAATCCCTATCGGTGAACGTGTCGTTGACGATGGCGACGCCGCGATAGCGCTTCGGATCGGAGGCGATGCAGTCGAGCATCGCTGTGTTGTCGAGCCCGTGGCAGCTCGCCTGCACGATCACCGCGCGGTCGATGCCGAGATAGTCGTGCAGCGCCCGCAGCATTTCCTTGGGTGCGTCTTCCGGCGTGTATTTGCGGGACGGCGAATAGGGAAACACGTTGCCCGGCCCGAACACATGGCAATGCGCGTCGGTTGCGCCCGGCGGCAGCTTGAAAGTGGGCTTGCGGCGCTTGGTCAGAAAATCCGCCGGAATCTGCGTCGTCATACGGGTGGCCTCGTCTGGGCTTTTTTCTTTGGCCCGGCTTAACGAATTGCGCTTCGGCAGACAACCAATTACAGCGCCGGAATATCGCCCTCGGCCCAACCCGCCATTGTCACGGCGTGAAAATCGGCAAAGCGTCCGACCACGATCGCCTCGCGCATGTCCGACATCAATTGCTGGTAATAGGCGATGTTGATGGTCGACAGCAGCACTTGACCGAGGATTTCATTGGCCTTGGTCAGGTGATGCAGGTAGGCGCGCGAATAGGTCCGCGCGTCGGGGTGCGTGCTCTGCTCGTCGAGCGGACGGGGATCGTTGGCGTGGCGCGCATTGGCCAGATTGATCGAGCCGAAGCGCGTAAACGCGGTGCCGTGGCGGCCGTTGCGCGTCGGCATCACGCAATCGAACATGTCGACGCCGCGCGCAACCGCTTCCAGCATGTCGTGCGGCGTGCCGACGCCCATCAGATAGCGCGGATGGTTGACCGGCAAATGCGGTGTCGTCTCCTCGACGACCTTGAGCATCACCTCCTGCGGCTCGCCGACCGCCAGCCCGCCAATGGCATAACCATGGAAGCCGATGTCGGTCAGCGCTTTCGCGCTTTGCTGGCGCAGCGCGATGTCGTCGCCGCCCTGCACGATGCCGAACAGCGCGTAGCCATCGCGTGCTCTGCTCTCGAAAGCGCGCTTGGAGCGCTCACCCCAGCGTAGCGACAGCTGCATGGCGCGCTCGATCTCGTCGCGCGGCGCGGGGAGCTTCAGGCATTCGTCGAGCTGCATGGTGATGTCGGTGCCGAGCAGCGCCTGGATTTCGATCGAGCGTTCCGGAGACAGCTCGTGCATCGAGCCATCGAGATGCGACTTGAAGGTGACCCCCTGCTCGCTCATCTTGCGCAACGTGGCGAGCGACATCACCTGGAAGCCGCCGCTGTCGGTCAGGATCGGGTGCGGCCAGTTCATGAATTTATGCAGCCCGCCGAGCGCGGCGACGCGCTCCGCCGTCGGCCGCAGCATCAAATGATAGGTGTTGCCGAGCAGGATTTCCGCGCCTGTCGCCTTCACCGCTTCGGGATAAAGCCCCTTCACCGTCGCCTGCGTGCCGACCGGCATGAAGGCCGGCGTCTGCACTTTTCCGTGCGGCGTCGTCACCTCGCCGCGCCGTGCCGCGCCGGAGGTTTTGATCAGCTTGAAGGAAAACGGGTCGGGCATGGGTTCTTTCGCGGCTTCTACTTTTCCCGGGCGCATCGCAGCACCACTTGGTGATGCGATGCAGACCCGGGATCGTTCCAGGCGGAGTTCGTGACGGTCCCGGCTCTGCATTGCACCACTACGCGCTGCAATGCGTCCGGGACAAGTATCTCAACGCTCCGGATACAACAAACACGCATCGCCATACGAATAAAAGCGGTAGCCGCTGTCTATGGCATGCCTGTAGGCGCGCTGCATTGTCGAAAGTCCGCTGAAGGCCGACACCAGCATGAACAAAGTCGAACGCGGCAAGTGGAAATTGGTCAGCATCAGGTCGACCGCCTTGAAGCGGTAGCCGGGCGTAATGAAGATCGCGGTGTCGCCTGCGAATTCCCGGATCAGGCCGTCATCGGAAGCCGCCGTCTCCAGCGTCCGCAGTGCCGTCGAGCCGACCGCGACGATGCGCCCGCCTTTGGCCCGAGCGGCATTGAGCGCCGCCGCGGTTGCCGCCGTCACCACGCCGAACTCGGCATGCATCTTGTGGCCCTCGGTGTCATCCGATTTGACCGGCAGGAAGGTGCCGGCACCGACATGCAGCGTCACCTTGTGGACGGCGACGCCGCGCGCCTGAAGCCGCTCCATCAGCGCCGGGGTGAAGTGCAGCCCGGCCGTGGGAGCCGCCACAGAGCCGTCCTCACGGGCAAACAGGGTTTGATAGTCATCTCGATCCTGGGCGTCCGGGGGCCGCTTTGACGCGATATAGGGCGGCAAAGGCATGTCGCCGCGCTCGGCAATGGCCTGATCGAGAACCGGACCTGTGTAGGAAAATGAAAGGTTTACCTCACCACCCTCATCTTTATGTGAAACCTCAGCATCGAGCTGGTCGAGGAAGCAGACCCGCCCCTCGGAGCCGAACCGGAGGATATCGCCGACCTGGACCTTCTTTGCGCCGAGGATGAAGGCGCGCCAATGTGAGCCGTCGATACGCTTGTGCAGGGTCGCCTCGATCGACGGCTCGACCTCGCCCCGCCCGATCCGCCGCCCCTTAAGTCGGGCGGCGATGACCTTGCTGTCGTTGACCACCAGGCAGTCGCCGGCGCGCAGCAGGTCCGCCAGATCGCCGACGGTGTGGTCTTCCAGCTCACTCGGCTGCCCCGGCCGCACGACCAAGAGTCTCGCCGCCTCGCGCGGCGATACCGGCCGCAGCGCGATGCGGTCGGCTGGCAGGTCGAAGTCGAAAAGATCGGTGCGCATAATTACCTGTCATTCCGGGGCGCGCGCCATAAGCGCGCGAGCCCGGAATCCAGAGCCACGCGCAGTGGAGTTCGCCACTGGATTCCGGGTCCGCCGCCGTAGCGCGTCGAAGACGCGGGTAAACGCGCTTTACGCGGCGTCCCGGAAAGACAAAGAGGCTTACGCCCCCATCGTCGCCTTGTTGATCTTGTCCGGATTCTTGACCGGCTCGCCCTTCTTGATCTTGTCGACATTGTCCATGCCGTCGATGACCTTGCCCCAGGCGGTGTACTGGTTGTCCAGAAAGGTGGCGTCGTCCAGGCAGATGAAGAACTGGCTGTCGCCGCTATCCGGATTCGAGGCGCGGGCCATCGACACGGTGCCGCGCACATGCGGCTCCTTGTTGAACTCGGCCTTCAGCTTCTTGCCGGAGCCGCCCATGCCGGTGCCGTCCGGGCATCCGGTCTGCGCCATGAAGCCGTCGATGACGCGGTGAAACACGATGCCGTCATAGAAGCCGCTCTTCACCAGCTCCTTGAGACGGGCGACATGGCCCGGCGCGAGATCTGGACGCATTTCGATCACGACATTGCCCTGGGTGGTTTCCAGCGTCAGCGTGTCTTCAGGTTTTGCCATTTCATTTCTCTCTTGAATAATCTGGTTATTTCATATCGGCGGCGACTTGCACCTTCACCATCTTGTCCGGATCAGTCACCGTGCCGGATTGCGAACCGGCCGGCGCCTTCTTGAGCTTGTCGGCGACATCCATGCCGGAGACGACATTGCCGATCACGGTATATTGCCCGTTGAGGAACGAGGCGTCGGCAAAGCAGATGAAGAACTGAGAATTGCCGGAATTTGGATTGCCGCCGCGCGCCATGCCGACGACGCCGCGCACGAAGGGCGTCGGCGTGAATTCCGCCGTCAGGTTTGGATATTTCGAATTGCCGGTGCCGTTAAAATTGGCGCCGTCGCCGGTCTGCGCCATGAAGCCGTCCATCACGCGGTGGAACGGCACGTTGTTGTAATAGCCTTCGCGCGCCAGAAGCTTCAGCCGCTCGGCGTGCTTGGGCGCGAGATCGGTGCGCAGCTTGATGATGATGCGGCCCTTGGTGGTGTCGATGACGATCGTGTTCTGCGGATCGGCGCCGGCCTGCAGCTTGGGCGCCTGCGCAAAGGCGGGCGCGGCGGCGCAAACCGAGAAAGCGAGCGCAAGGGCAAGGCTGAGCGTGCGGATCATGACAACTCCCGGGATTTAAGCTTTGGCGGAAAAGCGCTGCTTCAGCCGCGCCGCCACCGCGGCCGGCACGAAGCTGGATATGTCGCCGCCCATGGCCGCGATCTGGCGCACCAATGTGGCGGTGATCGGGCGCACAGCCGGCGACGCCGGCAGGAACACGGTCTGCACGCCGGGCGCCATCGCCGCGTTCATGCCGGCCAACTGCATTTCGTAATCGAAGTCGGTGCCGTCGCGCAGCCCCCGGATCAGGATGCCGGCGCCGGCCTTGCGCGCCGCCTCGACGACGAGATTATCGAAGGTGATGCAGGTAATTTCGCAACTCGCCTCGCGCGCGATCGGCCCGCAGGTCTCGTCCAGCATGGCCAACCGCTCGTCGGCGGTAAACAAAGGCGCCTTGCCGGGATGGACGCCGATCGCCAGCACCAGCCGGTCGGCCAGTCGCACGGCATGGCGCACCACGTCGATGTGGCCGTTGGTGACGGGGTCGAAAGACCCCGCATAAAGGGCAATCCTCGGCATCAGCGGGGTCTAACCCGCCCTTTTGACGCCCGCAAGGGCGGGAGCCGCCTGCGCGCCAGGCGGCTCGTCCTGAATGAACCATTACGGCGGTCCGCCGTTATTAAGCCGAACCTTCGTAGCCGCTTTGAACCTTTATCAGGCCGGGTCCGCTAATGGTTATGTCAGCCACAACAGGGATTGCCATGCTCAAGACGGTCTCCGCCATCCTCACCGCCGCGGCCATCGCCGCGCTCCTGACGGTCTTCACCCCCGGCAGCCCCGTCGATGCCGGCCCCCTCGCCAAGCCCGACGAGGCGGCGCTGAAATCCTGCACCCAGCGCCCCTGGCCCTATCTCAACTGCGTCGGCACCCCGCTCGGCAACCGGAAGATCCGGCTGGTGACCACGGACCGCTTGGCCCCGTAAAAAAATATTGGCCGCTCGCCATTGAATGAAGCGGCCCTGGCGGGGTTAGCCTTCGGGACCATTCCCGGGGGTATTTTCCATGACGCTTTGGCTTCGACTTCTGTCTCTCACGCTTCTGATGGCGCCCGTCCCTGCCCTCGCCCAGATCGCGCCGAGCGCCGCCGAGATCGCCGCCTATCGCGGTTTGCACGCGGCGGCAGCGAGCGGCAACACCGCCGAAATCGAGAAACTGGTGAAAGCCGGCAGCCCGATTGAAGCCCGCGACGGCCACCAGCGCACGCCGCTGCATGTCGCCGCGCATCTCAAACGCAACGAGGCCGCCGCGCTTCTGATGAAGCTTGGCGCCGACGCCAACGCACTGGACGCGCAAAAATATGACATCGTCACCATCGCCGCGGTCGCCGACGATGTGCCGATGCTCAAAGTCGCGCTCGCCGGCGGTTGCCGATCGGGCAATATGACCAGTCCTTATGACGGCACCGCGCTGATCGCCGCCGCGCATCTCGGTCACGACGAGGTCGTGCGCATCCTGATCGCGGCCAAGGCGCCGCTCGATCACGTCAACAATCTGCACTGGACCGCGACCATCGAATCGATCGTGCTCGGCAATGGCGGCAAGCGCCACATCGCCACGCTCGATGCCCTGGTGAAAGCCGGCGCCAATCTGTCGCTCGCCGATTCAAGCGGCGCCACGCCGCTGACTTTGGCGAAACGGCGCGGCTACGCCGAGATGGTGGCGATCCTGGAGAAAGCAGGCGCCAGGTAACCGCCAAGTAAGCGACGACCTAGGCCGCGCTCTGCACCGCGGCGGTGGCCGGCTGCACCGCATCGGCGTCGGCATCCCGCCATTGATTGCGGCCCAGCCGCTTGGCGCGGTAACAGGCATTGTCGGCGGCGTGCAGAACCACACCCGGTGCGTCCCCCGCCCGGCGATGCGCCACCCCGACGCTCACCGTCACCGACACCAGTTGGCCGTCACCCTGCACGGGCAACCGCGCGATCTGCTCGACGAGATACTTAGCCAGCCGGTCGGCCGCGTCCGGCGTAAGCCCCTCGACCAGCGCGGCGAATTCCTCGCCGCCAATACGCGCGGCGAATTTCACGCCGGCGCCCGCCGTCTGTGCGACGATGCATTGGATGGATTGCGCGACCGAACGCAGCACGCGATCGCCGAAATCATGGCCGTAATTGTCGTTGACCTGCTTGAAACGATCGACGTCAATCATCATCAGGCTGATGGCGCTATCGCGCTTGAACACAATCTCGGCCTTCTCGAAAAAGGCGCGCCGGTTCGGCAGTTCGGTCAGCGTGTCGAGGCGCAGCAGATTTTCCAGCTCTTCCTTCATCAGCCGCAGCCGCCCAGCCATCACGAGCAAAGGCATGGTGGCGGCGGGCGCGAGGATCAGCGGGAACACAGTCGACAGCGTATAATGCAGCCACGCATCCTTGAAGCCGGTGAGAAACAGGACGCCGGTGGTCAGGACGTGGCCGCCCGCGATCGTGGCCAGCGTAATGGCAACGACGCCCTTCCAGGCTCCGAAAAACTCCGCGCGGGTCATTTTCTTGTGTCCCATTCTTCCCCCACCTCGCTTTTTAGGGCGAAAAAGAAACGGAACCGCTGCGGAATTGGCTAAAATTTTAGGCTTCTGGGAAAACCGAACCGGCTCATCCCGGCCGCCGCGCCAGCGACAGCCAGATGCCGCCGCCGACCAGCATCGCGCCGGACAGCCGGCCAAGCAACTTGTTGTGATGCGGCTTGAGGAACCAGGCGCGGCCGAAACCGGCGGCAACCGCCCAGCCGCTATCGAGCACCGCGCCGAGCGACACCGAGCACACGCACATCACCAGCAATTGCCGGTCGACCGGCAGCGCCGGATCGATGAATTGCGGCAGGAACGCCGTGAAGAACGCGATGGTCTTCGGATTGGTGATGGCGACGATGAAACCGCGCCAGGCAT
The DNA here is from genome assembly GCA_945861265.1 of Rhizobium sp. Q54. Taxonomy (GTDB): domain Bacteria; phylum Pseudomonadota; class Alphaproteobacteria; order Rhizobiales; family Xanthobacteraceae; genus Pseudolabrys. Next base: position 14,004 of record CAMAUC010000059.1, read on the forward strand.
GCACATGCGCGCCCGGTGGTATCGCTTCCGCCGCCGCGCCGGCGTGCCGCCAGGACTGGATGCCGAGCCAGACCAGATAGGCCGCGCCGACCCAGCGCAGCATGTCGAACACTTCCGACGAAGCTTTCAATATCCACGTCAGCCCGAAGGCGATCGCCGCGAGCAGCACCGCGTTGCCGACGCTCGAACCGGCCACCGTCAGCAGCGCGGCGCGCGTGCCCTGCCGGGCGCCTGTGGCGATGATTAAAGTGACGATTGGCCCCGGCGTCAGGAACAGAACGACGGTGATGAGCAGGAAGGCGGTGAAGAGTTGGGTGTTCATCGGTGCACGCCTCTGCTCTTACTCCGCCTCATCCTCGCTCAAGCGCTCAACCGAAACAACATGCTCGTCGTCCGCCGTGTTGAGCACGATCACGCCTTGCGTGGAGCGCCCGGCGATGCGGATGCCGGCGACCGTGGTGCGGATCAGCTTGCCCGCGTCGGTGACCAGCATGACCTGGTCGTCTTCCTCGATCGGGAACGAGGCGACCAGCCGGCCGATCTTCGGCTTGAGCTGGAACGTGCCGCCCTTCTTTTCCCAGATGTCCATGGCGACGATGCCTTTGCCGCCGCGGCCGGTGATCCGGTATTCGTAAGACGACGTGCGCTTGCCAAAACCGCGTTCAGACAGGGTCAGCACGAACTGCTCGGCTTCCGAGAGTTCGACATAACGCTGTTCGCCGAGTTCGATATTGGCGACGTCGCCGGCTTCCGCTGCCTCCTCGGCATCGACCACCTGCGGCTCGTCGACTTCGGCGCCGGTGCCGCGGCGAATAGCGCTGGCGCGTTTGAGATAGGCGGCGCGTTCGTCCGAGGTAACGTCGATATGGCGCAGGATCGACATCGAGATCAACCGGTCGTCATTGTCGAGCGCGATGCCGCGCACGCCCATCGAGGTGCGGCCGGTAAAGACGCGCACATCGGTGACCGGGAAGCGGATGCACTGACCGCCCGATGAGGTCAGCAGCACGTCGTCCTTCTCGGTACAAATTTGAACGCCGACAATGCCCTCGCCGTCGGCCAGCTTCATGGCGATGATGCCGGAGCGGCGCACGTCGACGAAATCCGACAGCTTGTTGCGGCGCACGGTGCCCTTGGTCGACGCAAACATGACGTCGAGATTGGCCCAGGACGTCTCGTCCTCGGGCAGCGGCATGATCGATGTAATCGTCTCGCCGGCATCGAGCGGCAATATGTTGATCATCGCCTTGCCGCGCGCCTGCGGCGCCGCCAGCGGCAGACGCCAGACCTTTTCTTTGTACACTTGTCCCTTGGACGAGAAGAACAGCACCGGCGTATGCGTCGAGGCGACGAACAGCCGCGAAACGAAATCCTCGTCGCGCGTCTGCATGCCGGAACGGCCCTTGCCGCCGCGCTTCTGCGCGCGATAGGTCGAGAGCGGCACGCGCTTGACGTAGCCGAGATGCGACACGGTGACGACCATGTCCTCGCGCTGGATCAGGTCCTCGTCGTCCATGTCGCCGATCGCCTCGGCGATCTCGGTGCGGCGCGGCGTCGCGAACTGCGCCTTCAGCGCGGTCAGATCTTCCTTGATGATGGTCTGGATGCGCGCGCGCGAGCGCAGGATGTCGAGATAATCGGCGATCTCGGCGGCGAGCTTGTCCAGTTCGGCGGCGATTTCGTCGCGGCCAAGCGCGGTCAGGCGCTGCAGGCGCAGATCGAGAATGGCCTGCGCCTGTTCGGCCGACAGCCGCGTATTGCCTTCCGGCGAAATGCGATGGCGCGGGTCGTCGATCAGCAGCACCATGGTCGCCATGTCCTTGGCCGGCCAGTCGCGCGCCATCAACTGCTCGCGTGCTTCCTTGGCGTCGGCCGAGGCGCGGATCAGCTTGATCACTTCGTCGATATTGGCCACCGCGATGGCCAGACCGACCAAAACATGGGCGCGGTCGCGCGCCTTGTTAAGCAGGAACTTGGTGCGCCGCGACACGACCTCTTCGCGGAACGCGACGAAGGCTACCAGCATGTCCTTGAGCGTCATCACCAGCGGACGGCCGCCGTCGAGTGCCACGGTGTTGACGCCGAAGCTCGTCTGCAAAGGCGTGAAGCGATAGAGCTGGTTCATCACCACGTCGCGCTCGGCATCGCGCTTCAATTCGATGACGACGCGATAGCCGTCGCGGTCGGACTCGTCGCGCAGATCGGAAATGCCGTCGATCTTCTTGTCGCGCACCAGTTCGGCGATGCGCTCGACCATCGTCGCCTTGTTCACCTGATAGGGAATTTCCGAAATGATGATGGCTTCGCGATCCTTGCGCAACGTCTCGAAGGCGACCTTGCCGCGCATCACCACCGAGCCGCGCCCGGTGTGATAGGCGCTGTAGATGCCGGCGCGGCCGAGAATGATGCCGCCGGTCGGGAAGTCCGGTCCGGGCACGATCTGGATCAGGTCGTCGGTCGATATCGCCGGATTGTCGATGACCGCGATGGTCGCGTCGATGACTTCGCCGAGATTGTGCGGCGGAATATTGGTCGCCATGCCGACGGCGATGCCGCCGGCGCCGTTGACCAGCAAATTCGGATAGCGCGCCGGCAGAACCTTCGGTTCGCTTTCGCTGCCGTCGTAATTTTCCTGGAAGTCGACGGTGTCCTTGTCAATGTCGTCGAGCAAGGCCATCGCAGGCTTGGCCAGCTTACACTCGGTGTAGCGCATGGCGGCGGCCGGATCGCCGTCGACCGAGCCGAAATTGCCTTGCCCGTCGATCAGCTGCAGACGCATCGAGAAGTCCTGCGCCATGCGCACCAGCGCGTCATAGATCGCGCTGTCGCCATGCGGATGGTATTTGCCCATCACGTCGCCGACAACGCGCGCCGACTTGACGTATTTCTTGTCCGGCGTGTGGCCCTGCTCGTGCATCGAATAGAGAATGCGCCGATGCACCGGCTTGAGGCCGTCGCGCACATCGGGCAGCGCGCGGCTCACGATCACGCTCATGGCGTAATCGAGATACGAACGCTTCATCTCTTCGGTGATGGAGACAGGGCGCACGTCGGTGGGCGGTTCGCCCCCCGATTTGGGTGTTTCGGTGTCGGACAAAGAGGCGTTCCTGCAGGGCTATAAGAATCCTGCGATTTCTAGCCGATTCAGGGGCCCGACGCCAACCCTAAAGACGCCGGAAACGGGCTATTTTCTTATTATATTTCAATCGGTTATTGACGGGAAAACGGCCTCCCCGCCGACTGTCACAAAGTCCAGATCATTGATCTTTTCGGACCGCGACCCGTCGTCTGCGGTTCCATGATTCACCGGATATTAAGCCTAACAAATTACAAAGATTGGGCGGTTGCCGGTGATGGCGCCTCGCATCGATCCCGCCGAGCGACCGGCGCGACCAGAATCCTTTGTGCTCGCGTCGATGACTAATGCATGCGTCCCGCCGGCACCACTGCCCTTGCCCGCAAGTTTCTCGCATCGGTTTCGATTGCCGCCCTGCTCGTCGCGCAGAGCGGCACAGCCGGAGCACACACGGTATCTATCGGCTATGTCTTTGCCGGCCCGGGGGCGGTGACGCTCTGGTACGGTTCATATCACAACACCGCCACCTTCAATGAAGCCGACACCCAGCTTGTCGGGCCCGGCTACTACTCGCTCCAGAACATGGTGCTGTTGAGCGGGATCAAGCCAATGGGCTTGGTAGACGGCACAAACAATTTCTACTCGAACGCCGCAGGCACGGCCTTGGTCGGCATTCCCGAATTTGTCGTGTCCACCGATGGTTCAGGCGGCTCCTTCAATCCAGCGACAAAAACTGTCCTGAACTGGCAGGGCGCGACCTATACCGGTCTGCGCCCGGGCACCTATACATTCACATACAATCCGCTGGCGCTGCCGACCGTCGAATGGCATCCGATCAACGATGTGATCCGAACGAACAGCTTCACGCTGACCGCGCAGGATATTCTCGGCATCGCCGGCTATCGCTTCTACGGCAACAACACCAACCAGCGCGCGGTCGGCCGCGCGCTCGACACAGCGATCGCGGCTGGCGGCTACAATCAGCGCATCTACAATATTGCCGCATTGCCGGCCGCGTCGATGGCGGCGGCGCTGACCCAATTGTCGGGCGAAGTGCATACGCAATCCTCGCGCGCCGCGTTCCAGTCAGGCGATGCGTTCATGTCGGCGATGATGGACCCGTTTGCCGGCGGGATGCGTGGCGGCGATTTCGGCGCCGCGCCGTCGGGCGCCGGGTTTTATGGCTCAGCTTATGGAGGCACGCCGGATGGCGGTGGATCTTACGGCTCGCCTTACGGCGGCTCCATGCCCGGCAGCGGCACCTATTACGATCCGCAATCGCCTTACGGCAATTACGGTCCGAATGGCGGCCAGCCCAATGGCGACCCGGCCTATGGCGACGCCGGATCCCAAGGTTACGGCGGTCAGGGTTACGGCAATCACGGTTACGGAAATCAAGGCTACGGCGACCAAGGTTACAGCAATCAAGGCGACGGCAGTTATGGCTACGGCAATGCGGGCTACGGCCGTTCCGGTTACGGCAATGGCGCGGGCCAGGGCAACCGTGGTGCCGGACTTCTGCAGCGGCGCGAATTTGAAAACCGCTGGAGCGTTTGGCAGACAACGTACGGCGGCTACAGTTTTGCCAATGGCGATGCGCCGACCGGCAGCCATGACACTGCCATCACGCAAGGCGGCGTCATCGCCGGTTTGGATTTTCACACGACCAGCGGCGGCGTGCTCGGCGCCGCGATCGCCGGCGGCGTCACCTCGTGGTCGCTGTCGCAAAATCTCGGCAGCGGCAAGAGCGAGGTCATGCAAGCCGGGCTCTACGGCTCGCAGCGATTTGGCGCCGCCTATATCTCCGGCGCCGTTTCAGCCGCCTGGCACAAGATGAAGACCGAGCGCACGATCACGATCGATGGCGCCGATACCTTGCGCGGCAGCTTCGACGCCAGCAGCCTCGGCGGCCGCGTCGAAGTCGGCTACCGCCTTGAAACCAGAAATTTCGGCGTCACGCCGCATGTCGCCGTGCAGCGGCAAACCTTCAGCGCGCCCGGCTACGGCGAGACCGTCGGCGCCGGCGCCAATGATTACGCGCTCGACATCGCCAAGCGCGACACCACGACGACCCGCACGGAAGCCGGTGTCTGGCTTGACCGTACGATGCCGGTCGACGACGCCTGGCTGTCAATGCGCGGCCGCGTCGCCTGGGTGCACGAGCAATCCGACACGCCATCGGCCAATGCCAGTTTCCAGACCTTGCCGGGCTCGAGCTTCACGGTGCTCGGCGCGGCCTCTGCGGCAAACCGTGCGCTCGTTTCCGTCGGTTCCGAATTGCGTCTGCCCAATCGCCTGTCACTCAGCAGCAAGGTAGACGGCGAATTCGCGCCCGGCACGCGGTCATACGCAGCCAGCGCAACGATGCGCTATCTCTGGTGAGCGGCCAATTGACCCTGCCTGGGGCCGCCGCTACGACTTGATTCATGGAATTCACCATCTCAGCTCTGGTCACGATCCTGGTCGTGCTCGATCCGATCGGGCTGGTGCCGTCTTTCATCGCCATCACGCAAGGCCTGCCGTTAAAGTCGCGCCGCAACGTGGCGCTGCGCGCCTGCTTGATCGCGTCCGCCATTCTCGCCGGCTCAGCGCTGGCCGGCGACTGGCTGTTGCGCATGCTGTCGATCGGCCTGCCCGCCTTCCGCATCGCCGGCGGCCTGCTGTTGTTCTCGATCGCCTCGGAAATGGTGTTCGGCGTGCGCGTCGTGCGTCAGACCGAAACCGCCGAGCACGCCATCGAGGAGCGCGTGCGCAACATCGCCGCCTTCCCGTTGGCCATTCCGCTGATGGCCGGGCCCGGCGCCATCACCGCCAGTGTGTTGTTATCCGGCAAAAGCGGCGGCGATCCGCTCAGGCTTAGCCTGCTGCTTGGCGTCATCGCCGCCAGCATGCTACTGTGTTTTATCGTGTTCGAACTGGCCGGCCGCATCGGCAATCTGCTCGGCACCACGGCGACGTCGGTCGCCTCGCGCATTCTCGGCGTGCTGCTCGCCGCGCTCGCCGTGCAGTTCGTCATCGACGGCGTGAAAGTGGCGATGGCGGGTTAAAGCACCAATGTGCGCGTCACCATGGCACCATCTTTAGGCCATGCGAGCCGCTATGATGGCGCAGCATGCTTTACCTTGAAATTTCCATCGCCGCCGTTCTCATCATCATCAACGGCCTGCTGGCCATGTCGGAACTGGCAATCGTGTCATCGCGCCGGAGCCGGCTGAAGGCGATGATCGAGCGCAATGTCTATGGTTCGCGCCGCGCTTTGGCGCTGGCTTCCGATCCTGGCCGCTTCCTGTCGACGGTGCAGATCGGCATCACCATGGTCGGCGTCGTCTCAGGCGCCGTGTCAGGCGCGACGCTCGGCCTGCGGCTGACCGACTTTCTGCTCGGCCTAGGCTTGCCGCGCACCATTGCCGAACCGGCTGGAATCGGCGTTGTCGTCGCACTGATTACCTATGCGTCGCTGATCGTCGGCGAACTGGTGCCGAAGCAGATCGCCTTGCGCAATCCCGAACAGGTCGCCGCCAGGGTGGCGCCGGCGATGACAATCCTTGCCATCGTTGCCCGGCCGCTGGTCTGGCTGCTCGATTTTTCCGGCCGCGCCTTGCTGCGCCTGCTCCGACAGCACCAACCATCAGAAAGCGGCGTCTCCGATGAGGAAATCAAGACCTTGATCGCGGAAGCGGAAACCGCCGGCATTATCGAACCCGGCGAGCGCGAACTGATTTCAGGGGTGATGCGGCTCGGCGATCGCCGCGTCGGCGCCGTGCTGACGCCGCGCACCGCGGTCGACTGGATAGACCTCACGGCCAGTGACAAGGAGATCCGCGCGACGCTGAAGAACACGCAACATTCCCGTCTGCCCGCCGGGGATACGATCGATACCTTGGTCGGCGTCGTGTTGACCCGCGATCTGCTTGCCGCCGCCTTGTCCCGCAAGCCGCTCGACATCCGCTCCCATGTCCGCAAGGCCCCGGTCATTCACGAAACTGCCGACGCGCTCACGGCGCTGGCCATGCTGCGCGATGCCGAGGTGCCGATGGCTCTGGTGCATGATGAATATGGACATTTCGCCGGCGTCATGACCGCCGCCAATGTCATGGCGACAGTGCTTGGCGAATTTCGCTCCGACGCCGATAGCGATGAGCCCCGCGCCGTTCAGCGAAACGATGGTTCCTGGCTGTTGGCAGGTTCACTGCCCGTCGATGAAATGGCGGAACGGCTCGGCTTTGTGCTGCCGCCGTCGCACGATTATCACACCGTCGCCGGGTTTATTCTGGCCCAGCTTCAGCACATGCCGAAGACCGGTGAAGCGGTGGCTTGCTATGGCTGGCGCTTCGAGGTCGTCGATCTCGATGGTCGCCGCATCGACAAGGCGCTGGCCACCGTCTTGCCGAACACGCGGCTGCGCGGCCAACACGCGAGCGCTGCCTGACGCGCTTAAGGGAAATTTCAAAACGGAATTTCGTCGTCCATGTCGTCGCGCTTGCCCGCGCTCGCCATGGCCGGCTTGCGCGCCGGCGCTCCGCCGCTCGATCCCCCGCTTGGCCCGCTCGAGCCGAATTCGTCGCCGCTGTCCGGCGCGCTGGCGCCCGATCCGCCGCCACGGCCGTCGAGCATGGTCAGCGTCGAGTTGAAGCCCTGCAACACCACTTCGGTTGAGTACTTGTCGTGGCCGTCTTTGTCGGTCCACTTGCGCGTCTGCAGCGCGCCTTCGAGATAGACCTTGGCGCCCTTTTTCAGGTACTGCTCGATGACCTTGCAGAGGCCTTCGTTGAACACGACGACGCGGTGCCACTCGGTCTTTTCCTTGCGCTCGCCGGTGTTCTTGTCGCGCCAGGTTTCCGAGGTGGCGACGCTGAGATTGGCGATCGGCCGGCCGTCCTGGGTGCGGCGAATTTCCGGATCCTTGCCGAGATTGCCGACCAGGATGACTTTGTTGACGCTACCCGCCATGATGTTCTCCGCGTGACGAAAGCGGCGCTGCCGGCTCTTCTAAAAAGCCGTCGCCGCTCGCCGGTTAAGGGACGTTGCCGCGTCACGCCCCTCGTATGAATGACGGCCCACCCTAGTCCCCGCCCGGGCGGCAACAAAGGGCGCGGCAGGCCCGATCAGCTTTAATCCACAGCGCTTCTGGCCCCGTGTCGACCGTTGATGTTCGTTGTTTGTTCTAGTCCGTACCGGTACAACTTGCAACTGTTTCCTGCGGTAAATTCGTGTTTTCTGTTGCCACAAAACAACAGTCCGAATCGCGGGCAAGTTATATAGCGAGGAGCTTCAGTACATCGCGTTGAGACCTGTCCTGCGTTTGGCCAAACCCACCAGGAGGTACTTTATGGCGCGTATCATTCAATTTGTTCTGGCAGGCTTTCTGGCACTGGCGATGGCGACGCCTTCGTCCGCCGCCGACCTGCCGCGCAAGGCTCCCGTTTACACCGCTCCTGTTTACTCGTGGAGTGGCGTCTATATCGGCATCAATGGCGGCTATGGCTGGGGCACCTCGGACTGGTCCAGCGCCGCCACGGCCGGCAGCCCGAAACCCAAAGGCGGCCTGATCGGCGGCACGTTGGGTTACAACGTGCAGTCCGGCGGCCTGGTCTGGGGCCTGGAAGCCGATCTCGATTACTCGTGGATCAAGGGTTCGGATTCGGCCGGCACAGGCGTCTGTGCCGCCCCGGGCTGCGAAACCCGGAACATCTACCTGGCGACCGGTCGCGGCCGCATCGGCTTCGCGGCGGATCGCTGGCTGCCTTACCTCACCGGCGGCGCGGCCCTCGGCGGCCTCAAGATGTCACCGAATAACGGCCTCAGCCAAACCAAATCCAAGTTCGGCTGGACGCTCGGCGGCGGCGTCGAATACGCGGTCACCCGCGCCTGGTCGATCAAGGCTGAGTATCTCTATGTCGATCTTGGCAGGACGACCTGTTCGGCCGCCACCTGCGGCATCGACACCGACGTCAAGTTCAAGGAAAACATCGTCCGCACCGGCCTGAACTACCGATTCTGATCGGCCGCGGCGACCATACAACAATCCAAGATCAAGGGCCGGCCTTTGCGCTGGCCCTTTTTCATTTGCGGGCTTTTCAACCGATTAGTCGCTGGCGCACACTGGAAATGTGCCGCCGTTCTTATTACGTTCCAAGCTGTGATTGCCGTCGGCCAGCATTATATGTCGCCGGGATCTGCCGCTGTTTTCGCGCGGTTTCCT
>CAMAUC010000060.1 GCA_945861265.1 Rhizobium sp. Q54
ACCGTCATTATCTTCCCCGTTAAAAGGACTTTACAACCCTAGGGCCTTCATCATCCACGCGGCATGGCTGGATCAGGCTTGCGCCCATTGTCCAATATTCCCCACTGCTGCCTCCCGTAGGAGTCTGGGCCGTGTCTCAGTCCCAGTGATGCTGGTCATCCTCTCAGACCAGCTACGGATCGTCGCCTTGGTGAGCCATTACCTCACCAACTAGCTAATCCGACGCGGGCCGTTCCTTCGGCAATAAATCTTTCCCCGTAAGGGCGTATCCGGTATTAGCTCAAGTTTCCCTGAGTTATTCCGAACCGAAGGGCGCGTTCCCACGTGTTACTATCCCGTCTGCCACTCCCATTGCTGGGCGTTCGACTTGCATGTGTTAGGCCTGCCGCCAGCGTTCGCTCTGAGCCAGGATCAAACTCTCAAGTTGGATGAGAAATTTAAAACTGACTGGTCTTTTCGCTTGCGCAAAATTTCACGTTTTGACGAGGTCCACATCACCGATCACTCGTGAGAATGACCGGCAGTGTACCTTTGAAAACGTAGACCGTCAGAAGTCTCTTCCGACCGCGTGCACCGTGTTGAATTGCTTCTTCACGTTACCGCGGCCCGCAAGGACCCCGCCGTCCACGTTTCTCTTTCTTCCGATTTACTTGTCAAACAGCCCGGGGTCCGAAAACCCCACTTGCCAACCGGCAAGGTATCTAAATGCGTCGTCGAAACTCATGCTTCCGAATACTATCGGAGGCATTTTCACTGAACCAGTGAGGAGTTTCAGATGCGCGCCATCGAGCCGTAACTTTCGGAACGGCGCGCCGATGGGTCGTATATAGGCTTCGGCCTCTCGGCTTGTCAACCGGGAAAAGCAACAGCCCTGTGACAAGCCTTTAAGCCTGAAATAACAGGCCTTTTCGTCGTTTTTCGGCGCCGGAACTGGGCCGGCCGGCAAAACTATTTTACAAAAAAAACTACTGAAATTTTGGAGGGGCCGTCTGGGGGCGCGGAGGCGGCCTTTGGCCGGCGGACGAGCCCTGCGCAGGGCCAGTTTCGGCGGCCTGGTTTAGGCCGGATGCCGGGCCCGGCGGGCACGGAGCCCGGGCCTGCCGGGCCAATGCCCGGTATTGCGGCCAAGCCATCGCACCCGCGGGCCCGGTGCCGCACTCAAGCCATATTCATGGGACGTCCTTGGCACCTTGGTTGAGGGATGGAATCGCGCTTTTCGGAGGCCCACCACTGTCGATCAGGCCATTAACGAGGGCCACGACCCGCGATTGACGGGGCGGGGGCTAACCGGCATCGTGCCGGCGCCGATTCAAAAGGCAAGTTAATCAGCCTGTTCAGCGATTTGCTGGTGATATTGGGGCTCCGGGTCAGGTCGATCCATCGTCGATCACGACGCTTGAGGGGACGGTCAGCTTGGACCACATACGGTCGCGCGGCGCGCATCGATTGAAGAATGCCGAGACGATAGAACTCGGCAACGAAGCGCCGCTGTCGGTCGACGGCGGCACTTCCGCGTTTGTCGATCGCCGCCGCGTATCGGTGCAATGGTTTGCCGGCACAATTTTGACCGCTCTGTGCGGCGCTGCCTTGATGGGCGGCGCCGTTTTCACGTCACTCGACGGCGAGACCAATTTTGCGTCGTTGCCGGAACGGGTCGAAGTGGCGCTGCGCGGCGCACTGACCGCGGGCGCCGAACGGCTCGGCGCGCGCAAGAGCGACCGCCTGCAAACCGCGGACGAACCCTCCTTCGCCAAGCAACTGATCCGCGTTTCCACCACCACCCGCGTCGGCAACCACGAAGTCGTGCGTGTGCGCCCCTTCGTGCGCATCGCCGGCAACCTGTCGCTGACCGTGTCCGATCTTTCCGCCTCCATCCCGGCCTTCAATCCGCAAACGCTGCTGGCGGAAAACGCGCCCGGCGGCACGGCCACGCCGGACGACGCACCGGCCGCCGAACCGGACGCCGAGGTCGCCTTCGTCATGCGCGATCTTGTGCCGATGATGCCGCGCCTGAAGATCGCGCTGCTCACGCCCAACGAGGAGGTGATGGCGCGCGTCAAGGAAGCGGCCGAGTGGAGCGAGAAGGCCGGCAACCAGATCCAGGTCGGCGCCAACAACGTCACCGGCATCAAGCTGGCTTATGCCGGCACGGCGGCGGCCGATCCTTATGCCGGCTTCGAGGCGCGGGTCGTGCCTGAGAACATCACGTTGCTGCCCAAGACCGCCAACCAGACTACCGGCGGCAACAACTTCAACGAAAAAGTTGTCATCGCCAAAAAGGGCGAAGGCCTGACCTCGATCCTGCGCGATCTTGGCGCCGCGCCTGACGAAATTGCCAAGGTTGTCGCCGTCCTCGGTGCGCGCGGGCGCGACGGCGGCATCAAGGAAGGCCAGAAACTGCGCATTCTGATGGCGCCGACCGCCGGTTCGCCGCGGCTGCAGCCGATCCGCGTGATCGTCGCCGGCGACAGCGTGATCGAAGCGGTGGTGGCTCTGGCCGACACCGGCAAATATGTTTCGGTCGATGTGAAGAGCATCGACACCGAAGTCGCCGACAATTCCAGTCAGGAACCGGACGAAAACGACACGTCCGGCGTGCGGCTTTACCAGAGCGTTTATGAGACCGCGCTGCGCAATCAAATTCCGCGGCCGATTATCGACGAGTTGATCCGCATCTACTCCTACGACGTCGATTTCCAGCGCAAGGTGCAGCCGGGCGACTCGTTCGAGGTGCTGTATGCCGGCGAGGAAGAAACGCCGGGCGCCGACAGCCGCAACGACGTGCTGTTCGCCGCGCTCACCGTCGGCGGTGAAGCCAAGAAGTTCTATCGCTTCCAGTCGCCGGACGATGGCCTGGTCGATTATTACGACGAAAGCGGCAAGAGCGCGAAGAAGTTCCTGGTGCGCAAGCCGGTGATCGCCGGCATCATGCGCTCCGGCTTCGGCCTGCGCCGCCACCCTATCCTCGGCTACAGCAAGATGCACACCGGCGTCGACTGGGCGGCGCCAACCGGCACGCCGATCTATGCCGCGGGCAACGGCGTCGTCGACAAGGAAGGCTGGGAGTCCGGCTACGGCAAATATATCCGTCTTCGTCACAACAACGGCTACAAGACCGCCTACGGCCACATGAGCGCCTATGCGCGCGGCGTCGAAGAGGGCAAGCGCGTGCGTCAGGGCCAGGTGATCGGCTTCGTCGGCTCGACCGGCCTGTCGACCGGTTCGCATGTGCACTACGAAATTCTGGTCAACGGCCGCTTCGTCGATCCGATGCGCATCAAGCTGCCGCGCGGCCGCGAACTCGCCGGATCGATGATGTCGAGTTTCGAGATGGAGCGCGAACGGCTCGACAACATCATGGCCCGCAAGCCGGCGCGCGTCGCCTCGAGCGCGCGTTAACGCTTTAGAACATGACGAATCACGGCGTTCATGCTTTGTACGAGCATGAGCCACGCTGCGCCTTTGGCGGCTAATGCCGCCTACCTCACAAAATTGAACGCCGAGCAGCGCCGCGCCGTCGAGCACGGCGAAGGTGCGCTCGATGAAGCCGCGCCGTTGCTGATTATCGCCGGCGCCGGTTCCGGCAAGACCAACACCCTGGCGCACCGCGTCGCGCATCTCATCGTCGGCGGCGTCGATCCGCGCCGTATTCTCCTGCTGACGTTTTCGCGGCGCGCGGCGGCGGAGATGCAGCGGCGTGTCGAGCGCATCACCGCGCAGATATTTGGCGCGCAGAGCGGCGCGTCGGCGGGGCAGTTGAACTGGTCCGGCACTTTCCACGCCATAGGCGCGCGGCTGTTGCGCGAATACGCCCGCGACATCGGGCTCGATCAGGCCTTCACCATCCACGATCGCGAGGATTCCGCCGATCTGATGAATCTGGTGCGGCACGAACTCGGCTTCTCGAAAACGCGCAAGCGCTTCCCGATGAAGGGAACGTGCCTTTCGATCTATTCGCGCGCGGTCAACGCCGAGACACCGTTGCTGGAAGTGCTGGAAAATTTCTTTCCCTGGTGCGCGGAATGGGAAAGCGAATTGCGCGCGCTGTTCTCTGCCTATGTCGAGGCCAAGCAGAAACAGAACGTGCTCGATTACGACGACCTGCTGCTCTATTGGGCGCAGATGATGAGCGAGGGCGCGATCGCACAGGACATCGCCGCGCGCTTCGATCACGTCATGGTCGATGAATACCAGGACACCAACAAGCTGCAGGCCTCGATCCTGCTGGCCTTGAAGCCGAATGGCCGTGGCCTCACCGTGGTCGGCGACGACGCGCAATCGATCTATTCGTTTCGCGCCGCGACCGTGCGTAACATTCTCGACTTTCCCGGCCACTTCACGCCGCGCGCGCAGGTCATCACGCTCGAGCGCAATTATCGCTCGACGCAGCCGATCCTGGCCGCCGCCAATGCAGTCATCGATCTCGCCAGCGAACGCTTCACCAAGAATTTATGGTCGGACCGGCCATCGGCGGATCGTCCGCGCATCGTCAATGTCGCCGACGACGTCGGCCAGGCGCAGTACATTGTCGAGAAGATTTTGGAAAACCGCGAAGCCGGCATCGTGCTGAAATCGCAAGCCGTGCTGTTCCGCACATCGAGCCATAGCGCCGGGCTCGAGATCGAGCTGACGCGGCGGAATATTCCGTTCGTTAAATTCGGCGGGCTGAAGTTTCTCGAAGCCGCGCATATCAAGGATGTGCTCGCGGTGCTGCGCTTTGTTCACAACATGCGTGACCGCGTCGCCGGTTTTCGCGTCGCACAGATGCTGCCCGGCATCGGTCCGAGCGCCGCCGGCCGCCTGCTCGACCGCATCGCCGAAAGTGGCGATCCCATCGGCGCACTCATCGGCTTCAAAGCGCCGGCAGCGGCCATCGAACACTGGCCGGACTTCGAGGAAATGATAGGGCTTCTTCGCCGCAACGTGGTCGGCTGGCCGGACGAAATGGATTGCGTCTGTCGCTGGTACGCGCCGCATCTCGAGCGCATGCACGAGGACGCCGCCGCGCGGCAGGGCGATCTGGCGCAACTGGCGCAGATCGCTGCGACCTATCCGAGCCGCGAGCGCTTCCTCACCGAACTGACGCTCGACCCGCCGAGCGCCACCAGCGATCAATCCGGTCCGCCATTGCTCGACGAGGATTATCTGATCCTGTCGACGATCCATTCCGCCAAGGGCCAGGAGTGGACGTCGGTCTATTTACTCAACGCCGTCGATGGCTGCCTTCCGTCCGATCTCTCGACCGGTTCAACAACCGAGATCGAGGAAGAGCGGCGCCTGCTCTATGTCGCCATGACGCGCGCCAAGGACCAACTGCATGTGATGGTGCCGCAGCGCTTCTTCACGCACAGCCAGCGCTCGGGCGGCGACCGTCACGTCTATGCGCAGCGCACGCGTTTCATACCGAATTCGCTGCTGACGCACTTCGATCATCGCTCATGGCCGCCGCCGCGCGCGGCACAGGCGGGCGCCGCTCCTGCCCGCAAGCCGGTCGATGTCGGCGCGAAGATGCGCGGGATGTGGAAGTGATCTTTCTTTCCCCTCTCCCCGCTTGCGGGGAGAGGGTGACATTTGAGCGAAACGAAAATGTCGGGTGAGGGGCAAACCGCCAATACGGAGTTCGCAGCTTGCCCCTCACCCCAACCCTCTCCCCGTAAGAACGGGGGAGAGGGAGAAGCGACGCTAAGCCGCCTGGGCCAGCTTGCCGTTGAAGGTCAGGCCCTGCTTACCGGCGGAGACATTGACCGCCTCGCCGTCCTTGATCGCACCGGACAGGATCAACTCGGCGAGTGGGTCCTGGATCGACTTCTGGATGACCCGCTTCAACGGGCGCGCACCGTAAGCCGGATCCCAGCCTTTTTCGGCGAGCCACTCGCGCGCGCCGGCATCGAGTTCGATGGTGATCTTGCGATCGTCCAGGAGCTTGCGCAGGCGCCCCATCTGGATATCGACGATCGCCGTCATCTCCGACTTCTTCAGCCGGTGGAACAGAATGATCTCGTCGATGCGGTTCAGGAACTCCGGCCGGAACGCGGAACGCACGACGCCCATCACGGAATCGCGCACCACCTCGGTGTCTTCGCCTTCCGGCTGATTGACCAGGAAGTCGGAGCCGAGGTTCGAGGTCATGACGATCAAGGTGTTGCGGAAGTCGACCTGATGGCCCTGCCCGTCGGTCAGCCGCCCGTCATCGAGCACCTGCAACAGAACGTTGAACACGTCCGGATGCGCCTTCTCGATTTCGTCGAACAGCACGACCTGATACGGCCGGCGCCGCACCGCCTCGGTGAGCGCGCCGCCTTCCTCATAACCGACATAGCCCGGAGGGGCGCCGATCAGACGCGCGACCGAATGCTTCTCCATGTATTCCGACATGTCGATGCGGATCAGCGCGTTCTCGTCGTCGAACAGATAGGCGGCGAGCGTCTTGGTCAGTTCGGTCTTGCCGACGCCGGTCGGTCCTAAGAACATGAACGAGCCGATCGGCCGGTGCGGGTCCTGCAAGCCGGCGCGCGCGCGGCGCACCGCGGTGGCGACCGCCTTGACCGCTTCGGCCTGGCCGATGACGCGCTTGCCAAGCTCATCTTCCATGCGCAGCAATTTTGCCTTCTCGCCCTCGAGCATCTTGTCGACCGGCACGCCGGTCCAGCGCGAGACGACGCCAGCGATGTGATCGGCGGTCACGGTCTCTTCCATCATCGAGCCGGGTGATTGCGAACCTTCGGTCGACTTCAGCTTTTTTTCCAGCTCCGGAATGCGGCCATAAGCCAGTTCGCCGGCACGCTGGTAATCACCCTTGCGTTGCGCATTGGCCAGTTCGCCGCGCAACGTATCCAGCTCGTTCTTGAGCTTCTGCGCGTCCGACAGCTTTTCCTTCTCGGCCTTCCAGCGCGACGTGATGTCGGCCGACTTCATCTCGAGGTCTTTGAGTTCGACCTCCAAACGCTTGAGCCGATCCTTCGAGCCCGGATCGCTCTCCTTCTTGAGCGCCTCGGCTTCGATCTTCAGCCGCACAATTTCGCGGTCGTAAGAGTCGAGTTCTTCCGGCTTGCTGTCGACCTGCATCTTCAGCCGCGCGCCGGCCTCGTCGATCAGATCGATGGCCTTGTCAGGCAGGAAGCGGTCGGTGATGTAGCGGTTCGACAAAGTCGCCGCCGCGACAATGGCTGAATCGGCTATGCGCACGCCGTGATGCTGCTCATATTTGTCCTTGAGCCCGCGCAAGATCGAGATCGTATCCTCGACGGTCGGCTCGGAGACGAAGACCGGCTGGAAGCGCCGCGCCAAAGCGGCGTCCTTCTCGACATGCTTTTTGTATTCGTCGAGCGTGGTCGCGCCGATGCAGTGCAGTTCGCCGCGCGCCAAAGCCGGCTTTAAAAGGTTGGACGCATCCATCGCGCCATCGGCCTTGCCGGCGCCGATCAAGGTGTGCATCTCGTCGATGAACAACACGATGCCGCCCTCGGCCGAGGTCACCTCGTTGAGCACCGCCTTGAGGCGCTCCTCGAACTCGCCGCGATATTTCGCGCCGGCAATCAGCGCGCCCATGTCGAGCGCCATCAGTTTCTTGTCCTGAAGGCTTTCCGGCACGTCGCCATTGACGATGCGCAGAGCGAGACCTTCGACGATGGCGGTCTTGCCGACGCCGGGCTCGCCGATCAGCACCGGATTGTTCTTGGTGCGGCGGGAGAGCACCTGAATGGTGCGGCGGATTTCCTCGTCGCGGCCGATGACGGGATCGAGCTTGCCGTCGCGCGCGGCCTGCGTCAGATCGCGGGCGTATTTCTTGAGCGCGTCATAGGCATTCTCGGCCGACGCCGAATCGGCGGTGCGGCCTTTGCGCAGTGCCTCAATGGCGGCGTTGAGATTTTGCGGCGTCGTCCCGGATTTGGCGAGCGCCTTGCCGGCGTCGCTGTCCTTCTCAAGGGCAAGCGCGAGCAAGAGCCGTTCAACGGTGACGAAGCTGTCGCCGGCCTTCTCGCCGGCCTTCTCGGCGGCGTCGAACACCCGCGCCAACTGCGGGCTCAAATAAACCTGGCCGGCGCCGGCGCCGGACACTTTCGGAATCTTGCCGAGCGCGGACTCGACGTCGCGCAGCACCTGGCGCGAATTGCCCCCGGAACGGTCGATCAGGCCCGCCGCCAACCCTTCCGGGTCGTCGAGTAGAACTTTCAACATATGCTCTGGGGTAAATTGCTGATGGCCCTCTCGCAGGGCCATGGATTGCGCGGACTGGACGAAACCGCGCGCACGGTCGGTGTATTTCTCGAAGTTCATGTCTCAACTCCCTCGGCCCATGATGGCACCGTATGAACGCAGACCCCGAGCATGGCAGCCTGCGGAACTTATGTAGGGGGACTTATTGCCAGTTTGAAGGGGCGGCGTACTTGATATAGGTCAGCGTTAACCTCTGCCCGCGAAGCGAAAGCCCCCGCCATGACCAGCCCTGCGGCCCGGATCGACGCCATTTACCGCTACCCGGTGAAGGGCCTGTCGCCGCAGAAGCTGGAGCGGGCCGCCCTCGCCGCCGGGCGGACCATCGCCGCTGACCGGCTCTACGCCATCGAGAACGGGCCGACCGGATTCGACCCGGCCGCGCCGTCGTATTTCCCGAAAATCCGATTTCTGATGCTGATGCGCAATGAGCGGCTGGCCGGGTTGAAGACCGATTACGACGAGGCCAGTCACACCCTGAGCATCGGTCATGAAGGCCGCGAGGCGGCGCGCGGCGATCTGCGCACCAGGGAAGGCCGGCTGGCGATCGAGGCCTTCTTGCGCCACTTCATGCCGAACGAATTGAACGGGCCGCCGAAGGTCCTGTCCGGCGAAGCGCCATCCGGCGTACCGCACAGCTTCTCCGACGTCGCCAAAAAAGTCGTCTCCATCATCAATCTCGCCTCGGTCGCCGCGGTCGAGGCCGCCGTCGGCCAGCCGGTCGACCCCTTGCGTTTTCGCGCCAATATTTATGTCAGCGGCTGGCCGGCCTGGCATGAATTCGACCTGCTGGGCGCCGAGCTCGCCGTCGGCGAGGCGCGCCTGAAGGTGGTGAAGCGGATCGTGCGCTGCGCCGCCACCAATGTGGACCCGGTCACTGGCATACGCGACCTGACGATCCCGACGACCTTGCAGCAGACCTTCAACCATGCCGATTGCGGCATCTATGCCGAGGTGGTGACCGGCGGCGGCATCGCCATCGGTGACGCGGTCGGCGCGAATGATGGCGCTTAAAAAAAGCCGCGCCTCAATGAGGCGCGGCGTGTTCTTGAATGCCGTTGGAAGCGGTCAACTGCCCGGCATGACGTAGGCGTAGATGCGGCCGCGCGGATACACCGCCTCGGCGGTCGTGCGATTGTGGTTGCCGGAGATGATGATCGGATTGCCGTTCGGATCGATTCCGGACACGACGCCGACATGACCGCCGCTACCGCGATGCATGACGGCGATGGCCCCGACTTGCGGGCCCGAAATACGGGCGCCGTAACGCGCATAGGCGCTGGCCAGGTTTCCGCCGCCGGCATGGCCGGTGCGCTTGAGCACCATATCCATGAAAGCGCCGCACCAGAGACTGCCCCGGCCAGTCGGATTGGTGCCGAGATATTTCCGGGCCTCGGAGACGAGAGAGTTCGAGGTGAAGCCGCCGAAGGCGTCGCCGGCATGAGCTACAGCGATCCGCCGATCCCGGCCACGGGTTATCTCGAGCCTGCCGGTCGACGTCTGGCCGTTCACGAATGGATAAGGCTGACCGTCCGCCGATCGGGAATCCCCCTGCTGTTGGGTCGCGGCTTGCAGGCGCTTCATGGCTTTATGCGGTCTCGCCATGGCCGAGCCAGCAAAGCTCGCTGCCGTCACCGCACACAACAAGAGCGTCGCCTGCTTTCTTAGTCGCTTCATAATGTTTAGTCCTCTAGCTACCTAAGCAATTCATTGGGCACGGATCGGGAATCCTCCCGCAATGCACTGTCTAGACGCCGACCAATCATGGCGACTTCATGTTCCAGGTAAGGTCATTTTGGAATCTGGCGAGAGGTATGTTCGTCATTACCTTACCGCCATGAACATTTTTCGTAATTATATTCAAAATTACTCAGTTATATAATTGAATGCTGTATTGTCGTCTTTAAATACTGTGTCATCAAGTCGTCGCCATCAGCGACCCAAGTTAACGATGCAGTGCAGCAAAGATGTCTGCGTTGCGTCGATCGGCGGGACGGCTAGTCCTTGCGACTGAGCAGGAACACGCCCTGCTCGCCGAACAGGTTCCAGAACCACCACGGGGCGTTGAGCCGCAACGGTGAGCCCCAGGCATTGAGGGCCACTGCTTTTTCGATTTTCACGCCGATCTGATTACAGAGCTGGACGAAGTCCTTGATCGTGCAGTGGTGAATATTGGGGGTGTCGTACCAGCTATAGGGCAGGATATCGGTCTGCGGCATGTGGCCGGCGAACAGCAATTGCAGCCGAACCGTCCAGTGGCCGAAATTCGGGAACGAAACCACGGCATGGCGGCCGATGCGCAGCATGTGCTCCAGCACGACGCGCGGATGGCGGGTCGCCTGCAACGTCTGCGACAGGATGACGTAGTCGAAGGCGTCGTCCGGGTAGTCGCCGAGATCGGTGTCGGCGTCGCCCTGGATCACGGCGAGGCCTTTGGCGACGCATTCATTGACGCCTTCGCGCGACAGTTCGATGCCGCGGCCGTCGACGTCACGGCTTTCGCCGAGCAGATGCAGCAGTTCGCCATCGCCACAGCCGACGTCGAGCACCTTGGCGCCGCGCGCCACCATCTGCGACACCAGAACGAGATCGACGCGGGTGCCCCCGGCGGTGCGGGCAATCTTGGCGGCATTGAAATCGGTCATGGTTGCCATCACTTTTTAGCCGTGAGACCGCGCGCCCGGCTGGCGCCCTCGAGAAAGCCGCGCACGATGCCGAACAATTCCGGCTCGTCGAGCAGGAAGGCATCGTGGCCCTTGTCGGTAACGATTTCGGCGAAAGACACGCGGGCGCTGGCGGCATTCAGCGCATGCACAGTGGCGCGCGATTCCGAGGTCGGAAACAGCCAGTCGCTGGTGAAGGAGACGACGCAGAACCGCGTCGGCGTTCCCTTGAACGCATTGGCCAAGGTGCCGCCGGCATCGGCGGCCAGATCGAAATAATCCATCGCCCGCGTCAGATAGAGATAGGAATTGGCGTCAAAGCGCTCGACGAACGTGATGCCCTGATGGCGCAGATAGGATTCCACCTCGAAATCGGCGTCGAAGGAAAACGTCGGGTTTTCGCGGTCCTGGAACTTGCGGCCGAATTTGCGGTGCAAGGCCGCGTCGGACAGATAGGTGATATGCGCGCCCATGCGGGCGACCGCGAGGCCACGGCGCGGATTGCTGCCTTCAAGATGATAACGGCCGCCGCGCCATTCCGGATCGGCCATGATGGCCTGACGGCCGACCTCGTGAAACGCGATGTTCTGCGCCGAGTGGCGGGTGGCGCAGGCGATCGGCACCGCGGCGAAGACGCGCTCCGGATAGCTCGCCGCCCATTGCAGCACCTGCATGCCGCCCATCGAACCGCCAACCACGGCGAACAAGGTGTCGATGCCGAGATGATCGAGCAACATGGCCTGCGCCCGCACCATGTCGCGAATGGTAACGACGGGAAATTCCAGGCCCCAGGGCGTGCCGGTTTTCGGATTGGTCGAGGCCGGGCCGGATGAGCCCATGCAGCCGCCGATGACGTTCGGACAAATAACGAAATAACGCGCCGGATCGATCGGCTTGCCGGGGCCGATCAAGGTTTCCCACCAGCCGTTCTTTTTGGTCACCGGGTGGACCTGCGCGACATATTGATCGCCGGTCAGCGCATGGCAAACCATGATCGCGTTGGACTTGTCGGCATTGAGCGTGCCGTAGGTGGTGTAGGCGATCTGGAACGGCGACAGCGACACGCCGGCATCTAGCTTGAGCGGCTTGTCGGCGCCAAACGTGGCGATCAACGAGTCGCGCGGATGGTCCGCGTCACGCACGATCAGATCAGACGCCGTTTGCAAATCTGCCGCTGTTTGATTGTCCACCATCGTGAAAACAGCCCCCGAACGAGGTCTCCCGGACCGCTCGACATCAGGCCATAAAAAAACCCGGCCTGAACAAAGGTTCGGCCGGGACACATGTTCCCCGGCCTATTTAGCGAGTTGTTTAACGTGGCTGCAAGCCGGCCGGCTCAAATGACCACGGAATGAAGACTTAAGCCCCGTCGCCGGGGTCGTCAAGACGGCCCTTAAGAGCCGCCGGCCGGTTTGATTTCAGGCCCCGCGCCCCCTATCAATGCGGCCATGCCTACGAACCTGCCGACGCCACCAAAAGCTCCCGACCTGACCGAACTCCGCAAGGAGATCGATCGTATCGACGAGTCGATGCACCGCCTGCTGATGGAGCGCGGCGACATCATCGACCGGCTGATCGCGGTCAAGAAGAGCCAGGACACCGGCTCGGCCTTCCGCCCCGCGCGCGAAGCCGAAATGATGCGCCGCCTGGTCAAGCGGCACAAAGGCATTCTGCCGCTCGACACCGTAGAGAGCATCTGGCGGGTCATCATCGCCACATTTACATATGTACAGGCGCCGTTCTCCGCCCACGCGGATTTTTCCGCCGGCGATGCTTCGATGCGGGATTCCGCCCGCTTCCATTTCGGTTTTACCGTTCCGCTGGTGCCGCACATGGGCGCCGCCGCCGTGGTCGCCGCGGTCTCCAACTCGAAAGGCGATCTCGGCCTCGTACCGGCGATCGCAAGCGCCGGCGCCTGGTGGACGGCGCTCGAATTCGACGCGGCGCCCAAGATCATCGCCCGCCTGCCCTTCGTCGAGCGCGCCGACCATCCGGCCGCGCTGCCGGTGTTCGTCATCTCGCGCGCCGCCGCCGACGCCATGGCAACCGAAGCCGGTGTCTGGAGCATCCGCGTTTCCGGCTGGACCGCGCAGGCGGCGCAGACGCTGGCGACCATGGCCGATTTTCTCGCCGTGCCCGACCGCGCCTTCGATGGCGCCGCTTTGCTGGTGACGCTGCCGCAGGATCAGAGCATTGGCTCGATCACCGAGACTTTGGTTAAAGCCGGGGCCACTGTCCGCTCGACGGCCCTCGTCGGAAGCCACGCGACCCGCTATACGGTTGCCGCCGGCGCATGATCCCGAAAAGTGGATTCCGGTTTTCGGAAAAGATCATGCGCAAAACAAAGTAAAAGCCTGATCTTTAGAAAGCCTGCCATGACTCCTAACCGACCCACCCCGCGCCCCGGCGTGCTCGACATTGCCCCTTACGTTCCGGGCAAGAGCAGCGCGCCCGGCGTCGACAAAGTCATCAAGCTTTCGTCGAACGAAAGCCCGCTCGGCCCGAGTCCGAAGGCGCTCGACGCTTATCGGACCGGCGTGCCGCATCTTGAGGATTATCCGGACGGCTCGGTGAGCGAATTGCGCAGCGCGATCGGCCGCGTGTTCGGCCTCGATCCCGCGCGCCTCGTCTGCGGCGCCGGCTCCGACGATCTGCTCAATTTGCTGGCGCACGCCTATCTGCGCGACGGCGACGAGGTGATCTACAGCGAGCACGGCTTCCTGATGTATCCGATCTATGCGCTTGGCCATGGCGGCAAGCCGGTCAAGGTGCCGGAGAAGAATTACACCGCCGACATCGACGCGATGATCGCGGCGGTGACGGAGCGCACGCGCATCGTCTTCATCGCCAATCCGAACAACCCGACCGGCACTTATGTGCCCTTCGACGAGATCAAGCGCCTGCAGCAGGCGCTGCCGCCGCATGTCATTCTCGTACTCGACGCAGCTTACGCCGAATATGTCCAGCGCAACGACTACGAAGCCGGCATCGAGCTGGTCGCCACATCCGAGAACGTCGTGATGTGCCGCACCTTCTCGAAGATTCACGGCCTCGCCGCGGTGCGGCTCGGCTGGCTTTACGGCCCGGCGCACATTGTCGATGCCTTGAACCGCGTGCGCAATCCGTTCAACGTCAATACGCCAGCGATGAAGGCGGGCATTGCCGCGATCGAGGACGCCGCGCATGTCGAGGCATCGGTCGCGCACAACAACAAGTGGCTCGCCTGGGTGACGCAGGAGATCGGCAAGCTCGGCTTCAAGGTGACGCCGAGCGTGGCGAATTTCGTCTTGATCCATTTCCCCGAGACCAAAGGCAAGACCGCCACTGAAGCCGACGAATTCCTGACCAGGCGCGGCATCATTTTGCGCCGCGTCGCCGGCTATGGCCTGCCCAATGCCTTGCGCATGACCATCGGCACCGAGGAAGCCAACCGGCTGGTAGTGACCGGGCTAAAGGATTTTCTGGAGCGCAAAGCGTGACCAAACCGGCGCCGCTCTATAATCGGCTCGCGCTCATCGGTGTCGGCCTGATCGGCTCGTCGATTGCGCGCGCGGCGCGGGCGCAAGGCGCGGTCGGCTCGATCGTCGCCACCGCGCGCTCGGAAGCGACGCGCAAGCGCGTGGCCGAACTTGGGCTGGCCGATCAGGTGGTCGAGACGGCCGCCGCCGCCGTCGAAGGTGCCGATCTCGTCATCGTCTGCATTCCGGTCGGCGCTTGCGGCCCGGTCGCCAAGGAGATCGGCCCGCATCTGATGCCCGGCGCGACCGTCTCCGATGTCGGCTCAGTCAAGGGCTCGGTGGTGCGCGATATGGCGCCGCATCTGCCGAAGAACATCCATTTCGTCCCGGCGCATCCAGTCGCCGGCACCGAATATTCCGGCCCCGACGCCGGCTTTGCCGAGCTGTTCGTAAACCGCTGGTGCATCCTGACGCCGCCGGCGGGACAGGACCAGGCCGCGGTCGAGAAACTTGCCGCGTTCTGGCGTCTCATTGGCGCGAATGTCGAAACGATGGCGCCTGACCACCACGATCTGGTACTCGCCGTCACCAGCCATCTGCCGCATCTGATCGCTTACACTATCGTCGGCACCGCCGACGAACTGGAGGCCGTGACGCGCTCAGAAGTGCTGAAGTTCTCGGCCGGCGGCTTCCGCGATTTCACCCGCATCGCGGCGTCCGACCCGACGATGTGGCGCGACGTGTTCCTCGCCAACAAGGACGCGGTGCTGGAAATGCTCGGCCGCTTCAACGAGGACATCTCGCTTCTGACCAAGGCAATCCGCAAGGACGACGGCGATGCTTTGTTCGAACACTTCACCCGCACGCGCGCCATCCGCAAGGGCATCGTGCAGATCGGCCAGGATTCGCCGGCGCCGGATTTCGGCCGCCCGCATCCGGACCTGCCGCATGAGCCGCTGCCGAAGCCTTACGCTTCCGACGAAAATTAGAACAGCGCCGGCGCGTCACCGAGCGGGATGGGCCCAAGAAACATCCGGCCATCCTCGAACTTCAGCGGCAGCGTCACTGCGCGCTGGCCTTCCAGCGTGGTCTGCTCGCCGATCATATTGATGCCCGCCGACAAATTGGCGCCGACCTGCTGGCGCGCGACATTGCCGAGACCCGGCGACAGCCGGTCCAGCACGCCGGCCAGTTTGTCGACTTGCGGCGAGGTCTGCACGATTTGCTGCGCGCCGATCAGTTTGAGAAACGATTCCAGCCCGGCGATGGTCACGCGCAACTGACCCTGCGGCCGGCCATTCGGATTGATCGAGATGCTGCCGCTGCCAACCGCGATGATGTCGCCCTGCTGCAGGCGTGCTTGCGTCACATCGATGCGCCCGCCGTCTGCCTGAATCTGGCGAAAACGCTCCGGCCATGGCTTCGGCGAAAAGTCGTTCAGGCCGCGCAGCACCGTGTCGATACTGGCATCGACCGGTTGCGCCATCGCCGGATGCACATCCGGCGCGACCGCGCCGTTAAGCCGCAACGCCACCTCGATCACCGGCTGGCTGAGCACCGAGCCCTCGGCGAGGCGACCATGAATTTCGATATGATTGGCGCGCAGCAGCGTGCGGGCGCTGCCATTGATCATGCTGTCGACGACCGGCTTATCGAGCACCAGCGACACCCGCTCCGGTGCCGCCGGTGTGCCGCGCACGCTCGACTGAAAAAGCTTCCAGTTGACGACGAGGCTCGGCGCCTCGCCCGGCGCGGCGACGGTGAGAGGGCCGTGAAATTCGCTGAGCAGCAAAGTCGGCTGATAGACCTGCGCGGCAACCAAAATGTTACGCGCCTTGATCTCGACCGGCGGCTGGTTGCTCTGGAAAAGAGCCGACGCTGCTTCGCAAGTCATCTCGAAACGAAACGGATAGCCGCCGAAGCTTTCCGAACCGCAGGCATAGATGCGGCCGGCCTTGGCTTCGCGCGCGCGCCAGCCTTCGACGGTCGCCTGCGCCTTTCCGGTCGCGGCCACCCAAAACCAGCTCCAGCCGCCGAACAGGGCAGCGACCAGAACAAAGAGCGAGATGTAACGCCAGGCGGTGCGGCGGGCGGGGTAAACTGTCGTCATTGATGAGTGAGAACCTGCGGAATGCGGCGTTTATACGCCATTTGTTTATAATCTCTTCTCTGCGCAAGATCGTGACCGAACGCAAGGGACGGTATGCCGCCGGGTTGCACCGGAACATTCCGGCTGGTAGGCGACACCCGCCATGAGCACCGATAGTCGTCAAAGCACCGGCGAATTCTGGGTCTTCGCCTACGGCTCGCTGATGTGGCGGCCGGGCTTCGACGCGCTCGAGCGGCGCCAGGCGCGCCTGGTCGGCGCCCATCGCGCGCTGTGTGTCTATTCATTCGTGCATCGCGGCACGCCGGAAAAGCCGGGCCTGGTGCTCGGCCTTGATCGCGGCGGCAATTGCCGCGGCATCGCCTACCGGGTCGCCGCCGACAAGCGCACCGAGGTCATCGACTATCTGCGCGCCCGCGAGCAGGTGACCATGGTCTATGTCGAGGCCTGGCGCCGGGTCTGGCTCGACGACGATCCGCGAAGCAGCGTCCAGGCGCTTTGCTATGTCGTCGATCGCGGCCATCAGCAATATGCCGGCCGCCTCAGCCTCGCCGAACAATTGCATTATTGCCGGCAGGGCCATGGCCGCTCCGGCGCTTGCCGCGATTACGTTCTGGCGGCGGTGCAGGAACTGGAAACGCTCGGCGTCCGCGACGCCGGCCTGCATCAACTCGCCGCGCAGCTCAAAGGCGTACACGAAAGCCGCTAGGACGACGCGGCGATCTCGGCGCGGCCTTTGTCGATCAGCCGCGCCGTCGCGGTCTCGATATCGTTTTGCAGACGCTTGTAGAAAACATCTTTTGCCAGGCCGGGCGGGATCGGATCGAGAATTTCGATGACCACCGTTCCCGGTATCCGGCGGATCGAGCGGCGCGGCCAGAATAGCCCGGAATTCAGCGCGATCGGAACGCAAGGAACGCCTTCGGCGGCATACAGTTGCGCGACGCCGAACTTGTAGCGCGGTTCGGCGCCGGCCGCCCGGCGCGTCCCTTCGGGGAAGATGATGAGTTGGCGGTTGTCAGCGAGTTCGATGCGCGCGCGTTCGGTCATATCGGTTAGCGCCTGCGAGCCGGCGCTGCGATCGACCGGCACCATACGGCCCTTGATCATCAGCCAGCCGAACACCGGAATCCATTGCAGCTCGCGCTTGACGATGAACACCGGATTGTCGAACAGCGGCACCAGCGCGAAGGTTTCCCAGGCCGACTGATGCTTGGCTGCAACCAGAAGCGCGCCCTTCGGAATCTTTTCGCGGCCGCGAACCTCGATCTTCACGCCGGCGACGACGCGCAGCAGAACGAGATTGATCCGCCCCCAGGTCTTCGCCACCCAGATTATGGCACGATAGGGCAAAAAAAACGTCGGCAGCGCCACGATCAACAGGATCAGCGTGTTCAGGTAGAACAGGATATTGAAAATAATCGAGCGCACGAGGATCAGCACGGCATTGTAGTCCTTCAGAGGGCGCCATCGGGATCGAGGCGCATACGCAATAGCGCGAAAAGATATTTCAGATATTCCGCGACCAGAAAGCGTGCGGTGTCCGGATTCTGCCACCACGGTTCGGTCTTCACCTTTTCCGATATCACAGGATAGGCGATCAAGACGACATCCGGAAGCTGGTGCGCGATTTCGGCCATGGCGCGCGGCATATGCCAGTTCGACGTGACAACGATCAGCGATGTGAAGCCGCGGTCGCGCGTCCAGCGTTTGGTTTCCAGCGCGTTGCCGAGCGTATTGAGCGCCGAACGGTCGAGATCGATGCAGCAGGTGAAATATTTGGAATAGAGCGGCGTCAGCCGGGCGATCTCGCTAGCGCTGGTGGCGCGATGCACACCGGTAATCAGCAGCCTTTTGCCGCGCTCGGCGGCGAGGAGTTCGATGGCGTCGGGAATGCGCGAGGCGGCGCCGGTCAGTGCGACGATGCCGTCGGCTTTGCGCTCGAGGATAACCTCCTCACCGGAAATCTGCATGGCGAACCAGAAAAAGCCGCCGGTCAACAAGAGGCCGCCGGCGAGCGCCGCCGTCATTGTCAGAAAACCGAGCCAGCGGGCGAAACCTGCGAACATGCTAGTCGATGGACTCCAAGGTGCGGTTGACCGTATGCCGCGATGTCACCGCGGTCACCACCGCGGTCAGCGCGACCTGACATAGCACACCGACATAGCCGGCCAACCCGATCGAGAATGTGCCGAACATGGCCGAGGTCTGATCGCCGCCCGCCGTCCCGGAAAACCAGCCGCTCATCATCGAAGCCAGCGCGAACAGAAAAATCGCGCCGCCGCCGCCGATGGCGCCGCCCTGCAGGCCCAATAACAAAAAGTGGCGCTGAAAATTGCCAGCGATGAAGCGGTTCTTGGCGCCGACGAAATGCAACACCTCGATCACCGTCTTGTTGGTCGCCATCGCGCCGCGCGTGGCGAAAGTTACCGATAGAATGGTGGCGGCGAACATCAGCAGCAGCACGCCGATGCCGACGGCGACAGCGGTGCCGGCCATGGCGCGCATCCGGTCGACCCAGCCGCGGTGATCGTCAAGCATCGCGCCCGGCACCTGCTCGGCCAGTAGGCGCCGAAGCTGCGGCAGATCCGGCGTCGCGCCCGAGGCTATCTTGACGACGATGAGACGCGGCACCGGCAGATCGGCGAGCGACAGACCGCTGCCGAGCCACGGCTCCAAGAGCTTCGCCGATTCCTCTTTCGTGTAGACGCGCACGTCGCCGATGCCGGCAAAAGCGCGGGCGACCGCCGCGGCGCGCTCGACCGTGGCGTCGACATCGCGATTGGGCGCCGGCAGGACCTGGATGGTGACCTCGCGGGCGACGTCGGATTCCCATTCGCTGGCGGCCTGGTTCACCAGCATCACAGCGCCGGTCGTCAGCGACGCCAGAAACGTCATGATGGCGACGACCGCGATCAGCGCGCTGCCGGAAATGGAATTGCGCGGCACCAGAGGCGTTTCGAAACGCGGCTTGCCGCCGCTCGGCAAACGCGCCGGCGCCGTCAGTTCCTGTTGCGTCTCGTCCGACATCGTCATTTTTTCCTGCGCATGATCTTATCCGAAAACCGGTGCCCACCCTCGGGTCAAGCCCTAGGGCATGCTTTTCGGGATCATGCGCGCCCAAGAGTTCTCAGTCGTAAATATGCAGCCGGCCGTCATGCAGCACCAGACGGCGGGCATTGTATTGGTCCATCAAGGCGATGTCGTGGGTGGCGATGACCACCGAAGTTCCGGATTTGTTGAGTTCGACGAACAGCCGCAGCAGCCGCTGCGCCAGAGGCGGATCGACATTGCCTGTGGGCTCGTCGGCGAGCAGCAGTTGCGGCCGCGCGATCACCGCGCGCGCGATCGCGGCGCGCTGCTTCTCGCCACCCGAGAGTACCGGCGGCAAGGCCCACATCCGCTCGCCGAGATCGACCCAGCGCAACAACTCGATCACCTCGTCACGGTAACTGTCCTCGTGGCGGCCCATCACACGCAACGGCAGCGCGACGTTCTCATAGGTCGTCATGTGGTCGAGCAGCCGGAAATCCTGGAACACGATGCCGATGCGCCGGCGCAAGGTCGCCACCGCGTCCTTGGATAGAGTCGCGACGTCGTGGCCGAATTGCGTGATCAGCCCGCGCGTCGGCTTGAGCGACAAAAACAGCAGCTTCAGCAGCGACGTCTTGCCGGCGCCGGACGGGCCGGTGAGGAACTGGAAGGAATGCGGCTCGATACGGAATGTGAGGTCGCGCAGCACCTCCGGGCCGAGACCATAACGAAGACCTACGTTTTCGAATCGGACCACGCCCGTCTCCGACCAATTGTCTTCCTGACCCCGAGATTATCCCCGACGCCGCCCGCTTCTTTGCCCCAGACCGCCCGTTTCCCGCCGCAAACTGCCGGGAAACAGCAGGAGCCCCAAGATTGCCCCTGAGATTCCCGCTTTTACAGGAATAGCACGGCGCCGCCATCGGCCTAGACCCTGAAAACCGCGCAAACCCGGGGCATTCGCGCCGGGCCATGGTTTCCAGTCCATTAACGCTCGGCTGGTAGGTTCGGGGCCACGATAGAAGCCAGGTTGCACGTCAATATCCATGTTGATTGTCTGCCCCAACTGCGCGACGTCCTACATGATTGACCCGGCCTCGGTCGGGCCGAACGGGCGCGCCGTGCGTTGTGCGCGCTGCAAGACGACCTGGTTTGCCGGCGTCGCCAAGCCCGGGTCCGGCGTCACCGCCTTTGTCGATGGCGTCATTGCCGAAGCCGAGGCCGAATCGGGCGAGCCCTACGCCGAACAATCGCCCGCGCCGCAGGACAACCCGCCGCCGGCCATGAATGACCCGGCCGAGGACGATCGTCCAAGCGAGCCGCAGGCCGACGGCTTTCCGCCGGCCTATGGTTCGGAGATTGCGCCGGCGCCGTTTGACGAAGCGCCGCATAACAGCGATCTCGCGCCCCGCCCGGACACCGCCCTGGAAGACTTCGCCGGCCGAAACGACCCGGACGGCGGCCAAGTCGGCGGCCAAGACGGCAGCCATGACCTCGCCGTCACCGACGGGCCGTCGCTGGTACCGCCGATCGATCTCGATGCGCATGCAGATAGCCTGCACGGCGACGGGGCCTACACCGAGTCGCTGCGGAGCGGTGTCCTGCGCACCGAGATCGACCCCGAGGAAGCCGACAGCTATATCGCCCGCCGCGAACGCCTGAAGGCGCGCCGCCAGCAGTCCAAGCGCATGTCGCGCTGGACCGCGGTGATCCTCGTGTTGTTTGCCTTCAACGTCGCGCTGATCGGCGCGCGCGGCGAAGTGGTGCGCTATCTGCCGCAGACCGCCTCGCTGTTTGCCGCGATCGGCCTGCCGGTCAATCTGCGCAATCTGAAATTCGACAAGGTCAAGATCACCAAGGAAGCGCAGGACGGCGTCAATATCCTGATCATCGAAGGCAACATCGTGAACACCGCGAGCAAGGCGACCGAAGTGCCGCGGCTGCGCTTTGCCGCGCGCAACGCCACCGGCCAGGACGTCTATACCTGGACCGCGCTGCCCCGCCGCAGCATCCTCGGGCCCAACGAGCGCCTGGAATTCCAGAGCCGGCTGGCCGCGCCGCCGGCCGACGCCACCGACGTGATGGTGCGCTTCTTCACCGCGCAGGACGCCGCCAGCGGCGCGAAGTAAGCGGACGGCGCGCAGACGTGATTCATCGCCCGTATTCTTTATCGGCCCCGGGCAGGCCGTCGCTTAATCTCGCATCCTCTTACGCCCTCATAAAACGAGGGCGCGCGGAACGCCGGGGCCACAACAGCCCCGCAGCCCTGTGCACGATGTGAGTTAAAGTACACAGGTTAGTCACCACGAAACTGCCGGATCCCCGGCGCTCCGCGCGCGGTGTTTCTTAGGTTTGCTCCGCTTGGCCCCCGGTGGACTGACCTTTTCAGGCTTCCTCTTGCTTTAGGACATGCCTATCCACCGCTGCGGGGTTTCCTGGCGCATGACGAGGATGCTTCCTCGCCCTGATTTCCGCCGGACCCTGGTATCGAGCCCTTTGGAAGCCAAGGCTTCTGCCCATTGGCCACGCGCCATTTCGCCCCAGTGATGCGCGGCTGGCGCATCGGGACCAAGCGGCTTGGACCGCTGATCGGGTGTTTGCGTCGCATCTCCAACGCCCCGACCAGCCACCGCTCCCCGCCCCAGCATCTGACGACGCTGATCAAACGCCCCTCGTGAGTTGGGACGGGATAGCCGTGTATATAAACCTAGGGATTTATACAGTCAAGGGGTTATTTTCGGCCGAAGCCAATAATTCCGCTCACGCCCGCGCAGACGAGCATCCAGTTCTTGGCCGAAGACTAGACCCCCGCCTTCGCGGGGGGTGAGCGGGATTGGAAACGACTTTGTTGGATGCCGTTGCAGGGCGGGTTAGCCGACTTGTCCGCCGAAGCTCTCAGCGCGAAGGCGGAAGGCGGAACCCGCCGCGTTGAATCATTGACAGTGACAGATTACCCTTCGCTCGTCCGCGCTACCGGGCGCGTATGATTGCGGCGAGCCCGGCATTACCAAGAAAAAACAAATTTTAGGATACATTGCCATGTATGCATATGATCAAAGGCCCGCAACGAAAATTTCGAATGCATCTGCCGAGCTTGAGCATCTGCGTGGTTCCGAA
>CAMAUC010000061.1 GCA_945861265.1 Rhizobium sp. Q54
CAAGACCACGACCGCAATCAATCTCGGCACCGCGCTGGCCGCCATCGGCGAACACGTCCTGATCGTCGACCTCGACCCGCAAGGCAACGCCTCGACCGGCCTGGGCATCGAGCGCAAGGCGCGCCGGACTTCGACCTATGACGTAATGACCGGCCAGGCGCCGATGCGCGATGCGGTGATCCCGACCGGCGTGCCGCAGCTCCACATCGCGCCGTCGACCATGGACCTGTCCGGCCTCGAGCTCGAAATCGGCCAGCAGAAGGATCGTGCCTTCCGCCTGCGCGTCGCCCTCGGCGACATCAACAAAGGCACGCCCGCTTTCCACTTCACCTATGTGCTGGTCGATTGCCCGCCGTCGCTCAACCTGATCACGGTCAATGCGATGGCCGCCGCCGACTCGATTCTGGTGCCGCTGCAATGCGAATTCTTCGCGCTCGAAGGTCTGTCGCAATTGCTCAAGACTGTCGAGGAAGTGAAGAAGACGCTCAACCCGACTCTGTCGATCCACGGCATCGTGCTGACGATGTACGACTCGCGCAACAACCTCTCCAACCAGGTTGTCGCCGACGTGCGCCAGTTCATGGGCACGAAGGTTTACGACACGATGATCCCGCGCAATGTCCGCATTTCCGAAGCGCCGTCCTACGGCAAGCCGGTGCTGGTGTACGACCTGAAATGTGTCGGCAGCGAAGCTTACTTACGGCTTGCGACCGAGATCATCCAGCGCGAGCGGGCATTGCAGGCGGGCTAGCTCATCCGTCCCGCGAAAGCGGGGACCCAGCGCTTCGCGCAATGAGATAAATGCTGGATGCTCCGCCTACGCGCAGCATGACGGCAAAATAAAATCGGCGAAACACTTTCGGTAAGAGGCTACGTGTGACCAGAGTTTCGGGAGCGGCGGCGATGGCGGATCATTCACGATTGGGACGCGGCCTGGCTTCACTGATGGGTGAGGTCGCCGAGGAATCGCCGTCGACCGAAACCAGCCGCAAGCCGCGCAAGGCGCCGATCGAAAATCTCGTCGCCAATCCACGCAACCCGCGCCGCAGCTTCACCGAAGCCGAACTTGAAGAGCTGACCGAGTCGATCAAAGAGCGCGGCATCATTCAGCCGATCGTGGTGCGCCAGCTCGCCAATGAAAAGAACTTCGAGATCATCGCTGGCGAACGGCGCTGGCGCGCGGCGCAGCGCGCCGGTCTGCACGAAGTGCCAATCGCCATCGTCGATGCCACCGATATCCAGTCGCTCGAATTCGCTATCATCGAGAACGTTCAGCGCGCCGACCTCAATCCGATCGAGGAAGCCGCCGGCTATGTCGCGCTGATGGAGCAGTGCAATCACACGCAGGAGCAGGTGGCGCAGATCGTCGGCAAGAGCCGGCCCTATGTCGCCAATCTGGTGCGGCTGCTGAAATTGCCCGAGCCAGTCAAAAAAATGGTGCGCGACGGCAAACTGTCGGCCGGCCATGCGCGTCTGCTCATCGGTCACATCAACGCGCAGATCCTGGCCGAGATGGCGATCGACGAAGGTTACAGCGTGCGCCAGCTCGAGGAATGGGTGCGCGAGGATAACGCCAAGCCCGGCGACGCGACCATGGACCAGCAACTGAAAAAAGATCGCGCCAAAGCCGCAAAGGCGAAGGACGCCGACACCCGCGCGCTGGAAAAGCGGCTGTCCGATGCGCTTGGACTTGCCGTCAGCGTCGACCACAAGGGCGAGAGCGGCACGCTGCATATCAAGTACAAGGACCTCGATCAGCTCGACGCGGTATTGCACAAGCTGGAGCGGCACTAATTTTTGTGATGCGCGTTAGACGCGGTGCATGCGCCAACGCCGTATCGACTTACGCGCCAAAGAGCGCCATCGACTCAAGCCTGCATCCCGCAGCAGAACCCGGCAGCAAGCCGTCGACGTCTAATGCACGACGGTCTTGTCCTTGTCGGCGAACAAAGAATCGAGCGTGAAAGCGTTCGGACAGAATTCGTGGAAGTGGGCTTTCGCCGTGCCGTCGGCCAGTTCGTGCGAACAACGGCTCTTGTCGCCGCAGGTCGTGCATAGACGCTGCAGGTCGCGCATGACCAACGGCTCTTTGTCGTTCAGCGCCTTAGGATCGACGCCGAGCGCCGTCAGCATTTTCTGCAACAGATCGGCGGAGCCCGGTCCTTTTCTCGACAGCTCCTGCAATTCGCCCGCCGATATGCCGATGTCATTGGCGATCTGCGCCACCTCGTCGCGGTCACAACGGTCCAGCCCGCCGCCGGCGCCGAGCGCATAGCGATAATTGTTCACCCAGTCGGCTATAGAATTGAGAACCATATCGAGTACGGGGTAGTGCGGCTGCGTGTTGTCGCGGTTGGGCATAGCGCCCTCCATCCAGGGAAAAATGCACACTTATCATGCATGCCCCGCAACCGGCCGCCTTGCGTTAGATCAACGGCTAAAGCGTTTTCGAGCGAAGTGGGCACCGGTTCGCGTGAAGAAAACGCGATAAAATAAGAAACTAGAGGCCCGGCTTTGATTTCATCAAAGCCGGTAAGGCTCTAGACCCACATAGGTCCGCTACTTTTTCCCGGATTTGCCGCGACCTTTGGCCGGCTTCGCCGCCGGCGCCTTCAGAAACGCAGCGCACAGGCCGGGATCGAATTCACGGTAGTCATTGGTAATCTCGGCGCCCTTGGCGATATTCCGTGCGGCGATGGTATAGCCGCCGCGCAAATAGGTATTCGGGCTTTCCGAGTGGTTGATGTAGTGGTCGTTATCGACGGTGAACAGGATTTCGCCGTCGACGCGATAGGCATAATCCTTGAGATACTCGCGCGCCGGCTTTGGCAATTTGGCGAATTGTTTTGGCGTGAAACAACGATCGAAACCCTCGACGAAGCGCCAGATTTTTGTGCCTTTGGTGATGAACTCGCCGGCAAAGACGCCCAGGCCGTGGATTGGGCTCCTGTCGAGATAGGTTTTGACCAGAAGCATCGTGCTGTTTTCGACCCCGCCGGCGCTTGCGGCGACTCAATCGATAACAAATCCGCTCATCGCGCGGGAGAGGTAAAACGGCCCGCCGCATGGCTTTCCCCAGCCGCCCGGCGTAGGCATGGCCTTGCATAACCGGGAGCGGAAAAGCCATGCAGATCACGCCCAAGAAGAAGCAGAAGTGCAAGAACTGCGAAGGCAAGGGCTTGCTGAAGGTCGGCGACAAGAAAATGAAGTGCCAGCGCTGCGGCGGCACCGGCTTTAAATCGGGTTCGGCGGCGTCTCCCGGCCGCTGAGACGGCCGCCCGGCAAACGGAACTTTCGGCCCCGCCATCGGTTGGTAAGCATCACCAACATGAAAGGGCGCGATTATGTCCAGCCCCGCCGCGTCCAAACAGGCCCCGATTCGGCCTGATCGAGCCGACATCGTCCAGGCCAAGACTATTCCGCTAAACCCTGTCCGGAGCATGTCGCAGCTGGTGCGTGGTCTGTGGACCAAACCCGCGCCGCTGCCCGCTGACGCGGTGATCGTTCACGATCCGGACGCCAGGCGTCCGCACGATCTCGACGATCCATTTTTTGACCGGAGGGTGCAAAGCCGCGTCGCCGAGGTTATCGCCAAGGCTCGCGGAAAAAATAGACCCGTTATTGTGAAATTTCAGGCGCCCAACCGCCGCCGATTGGCGCGGACCGCGCGCCGATAGGGGGCATAGGCCTTGGTGGCAGCGCTGTGAAAGCTCCCGCCAGTTGCCAAGGCGCTGAAGACGGCGCCCTGCGCCTCGGCGAAAGCGGCAACTTTCTCGGAAATCATCCTGGTGGCTTCAGTGGTCGCGTGCGGTCCGCCTTCGGCGATGCGCATCAGCCGCATCGCAACGACACTCTGGCTGTCGGTCATGAACCGCGCCGCCTCGAACCAGGCATTCATTATGTTGACCAAGGGGCATTCCTCAATTGACGGACACGAGCCGCAACAACAACTCGCCAGTGACGGCCGTGTTCCCGCTAGAGCCTTTCCGGCTTTGATGGAATCAAAGCCGGGGCTCTAGCTTTTTGCTTTGACGCGTTTTCTTGACGGCGAAGGCCGGTACCCACTTCGCTCGAAAACGCTCTAGTGCCGGTTACTCGGACTCGGATGTGCCCGGCCGCTCAAGCTTGTCGCGCAGCGCGCCCGTGCCTTTCACGGTGTCGACGACCGCGTGATAAGCGCCGGAAATTCTCTCGCCGAGACCCGGTGACGCGGCTTTGACCTTGCGCTTGGTCCTCGATTTGGCCTTCGCCTTGGTCTTCGGCTTGGATTTGCGTGCAAGCTTCGACGTCTTAGCCCGCTTCGCAGCGCCCTTCTTGCCGGACTTTTTAGCCGTCTTCTTGACTGTTTTCTTGCGGGTCTTTTTTGCCATTGCTCGCTCCTCATGCCCAACCGTGCGCGTGAGCCTAGGCGGTGCCGCGCCATTGCGCCAGAGCCGTACCAGTGCAATCAACGCGCTAGTGGAGCGGATTTGACGTTCGCTACCCATTTGCCGCGTCTCTCTTATGCGAACGTCAAATCCAAAGCTCCACTAGCAACAATATCTTGCTAGTGGTCCTTTGATTCTAACATTCGCAAAAGTGGCTCCGCAGACGGGATGCGAATGTTAGAATCGGACCACTAGAATGCAGACTGGATCGCAGCCTTGCCGGACGCTACAAAGCGGCCGGCCTAAAACATTTCGTGGAGGATGCCCGTGCCCGCTTCGATGCAAGGCGAACTGCAGCCGACGATTTTCCGCTTCAAGCTCGGCGGCTTTGAGGTCGCAACCATTCTCGACAGCAAAGGCGTCCGCGAAGGCCTGTCGCCGCTCTACGGCGCCAATGCCTCGGCCGATCAGGTGCATGCCCTGGCGCGCGTCAACAATATCGATCCGCACCGGCTCGAGCATCCGAACATTCCGACTTTGCTCAATACCGGCAAGGAGCTGATCCTGTTCGACACCGGCAACGGCTTTTTGCCGCGCGACTACGAGCAGCTCAAGACCCGCATGCCGATGGGTAATCTGGCCGCGCGGCTGGCGCTGCTCGGCCATAAGCCGGAAGACATCGACGTCGTCGTGCTGACGCACGGCCATCCCGATCATATCGGTGGGCTCGTGGACGGCGGCAAGCCGGTTTATCCGAATGCGCGCTATGTGTTCGGCGCCACCGAATTTGATTTCTGGAAAAAGAACGAAGGCGTGCGCGAGGCACGCAAATTCAACCGCGAACTGTTCGTCAAAATTTGCGAGCCACTGGCGGAACGTTCAACCTTCATCAAGCCGGGCGACACGGTCACGTCCGGCGTCACCGCGGTCGATGCCTTCGGCCACGCGCCCGGCCTGCTGGCGTTTCACATCGAGAGCGACGGCAAAAGGCTGATGGTGACCGCCGATACGTTCACGCATTATGTGATGGCGGTGCAGCGGCCGGACTGGCACTTTGAAATGGACGACGACAAGGACAGAGCCGTCGCCACGCGCCAGCGCATGCTCGAACTGCTGGCGAGCGAACGAATCTTCGTGGCGAGCTTTCACATGCCGTTCCCCGCCATCGGCTGGATCGACAAATCGGCCGCCGGCTATCGCTGGGTGCCGCACAGCTATCAGATGAACTTATAAAATCAGGCTTCGCGCCGCCGCGCATTGACGGCGATCGACAGCAGCGTGCGCTGCGCAATCGCTTCCGCCAGCGGCGCATTGCGCCGTGCCTCGAGCGAAGCTTCGGCCAATGTTTCCATCGTGCGCACCAGCCGCGCCGGGGACCAGACGCGCAACGCATCGCCGACCTTGCGCTCGCGGCTGAAATGCACCGGCGGCGCGCCGCGCTTCATGGCGAATTCGATCGAATCGCCGTCGTCGACGGCGAGCTTCATCTTGTGCAAATTCGCGACCTGGCGGATCGCCGCCGAGATGATCGCCGCCGGCGATGAGCCGCCGGCGCGCGCCTTGTTGAATTCGGTCTCGACATCGCGGGTGTTGCCTGAAAAAGCCGCGTCGATAACGCCGTCGAGCGCCAGCGCCGAGGCATCCGCCACCACCGCCATCACGTCTGCGAGTTCGACCCGGCCCTGGCCGCGCGCATAAAGCGCGAGCTTTCTGATCTCGTTGCGCGAGGCGAGACGATCGCCGCCAAGCAACGTCACCAGGCTGGCGCGCGCATCCGGCGCGATGGTCAGCTGCGCGTCGCGCATTTCACTGTCGATGAGTTGCCCGAGTGCCGCGCCGTTATCGACATAGCAGGGCAGCGCGGCGGCGTTCTTGGCCTTTTCAATCATCGTGCGCAGCGGCGACGTCTTTTTGAGATCGCCGGCTTCGATGATGATGCGGCACTCATCCGACGGCGAGGCCAGCACCGGCTCGACCGATGAAACGATGTTACGCGAACCGGCCTTGACCAGCACGGCGCGGCGGCCGCCAAACAATGGCACGGTGTGCGCTTCGTCGACCAGCCGCGAGGGATTGCCGGCCAGGTCCTCGCCTTCGATGCGGACGAAGGCGAACGGATCATTGGGATCGTCGACCGAGGCCTTGACCAGCGCGTCGACGCGCTCGCGCACCAACCCCGCGTCCGGCCCATAGACCAGCACGATCGGCTGACGCGGATCGGGTTTGGCGACGAAGCGGTCGACGTCGGCGGCTTTGATGGCGGTCATGGCGCTTCTTAACCGCGTGCGGGGAGTCTTACGCTCCGGCGGCGAAATACGACGCGAGACGCGAACGGATATTGTCGGCAATCACCTTGGCGGCGCGGTTCTCGGCGTCGATCAGGCCGCGCTCGCCGGCGAAGCGCTGCTGCTGGCCGGGAATATTGTACGACACGCGCGAGAAGGTCGTACCCTTGATCACCGGTTTGCCGGTGGTGTTATCGACCAGCGTATAGGTGGCGTTGATGCCGTAATTCTGAATCTCGGGGCGGGCGCTATTGATATCGACGATGACTTGAACCTGGGTCGCGCTTAACAGGATGTCCAGCCTGTAGGCCGATGCCGCCGCCGGGCCGCCCCCGGTCAAATCGAACAGCAACTGGTCGCGCATCTCGATGCCGACGCGCGCGATCCGGGTGCCGTTCTCGGCCTTGACCGGCGGCACCTCGACAGCGCTCAGCTTGTCGCTGAGCGAACTGCCGCCGCTGCCGACCGTACGGTCGCCATAGAGCGGCTGGAAGCAGCCGGCGGTAAGCCCGGCGAGCGACAGGGCCAGCAGAAGCCGCGACAGACGAGGGGCGCTAGACGACGACATTCACGATCCTTTGCGGGACGACAATGACCTTTTTCGGGCTTTTGCCGTCCAGCGCCTTTATTACCGCATCGAGGGCCAAAACGGCAGCCTTAATGTCGGCTTCCCCAGCGTCGCGGGCGACGGTGACGTCGGCGCGCTTCTTACCATTGACCTGGACCGGCAAAGTGACCGTGTTTTCGACTAAAAGCTCAGCTTCGACCTGAGGCCAGGCCTCGGTGGCGACCAGGGTCTTATGCCCAAGCGCCGCCCAGCACTCCTCGGCCAGATGCGGCATCATCGGGTGGAACAGGCGCACCAGAATGTCGCCGGCCTCCCGCAACGCCCAGGCGAAGTCCGGGGAAGGCGCGGTCTCGGCCGAGCCGATGGCGTCCGACAGCGCATTGGCAAATTCGTAGATATGGGCGACGCAGCGGTTGAAGCGCAATTTGCCGATATCGTCGGAGACACTATTCAGCGCGCGGTGGGCGGCCTTCCGCACCACCAAAGCCTGCTCGCCGAACGTTGCCGGACGCGCGGCGGGCGCGGAGATGCGCGCGATCTCGCCATTGAGCCGCCACAGGCGCTGCACGAAACGCCAGGCGCCCTGCACGCCTTCCTCGGTCCAGATCACGTCGCGCTCGGGCGGGCTGTCCGACAGCATGAACCACCGCGCGGTATCGGCGCCGTAAGCTTCTATGATGTCGTCGGGATCGACCACGTTCTTCTTCGACTTCGACATCTTCTCGATCGAGCCGATGTCGAGTTCTTCGCCGGTGGTTGTCAGCTTTGCGCGGCGCGTCTCGCCCATGCCTTCGATAGTGACATTGGCCGGCTCGACCCAGTCGCCGCTTTTCGACTTGTAGGTTTCGTGCACGACCATGCCCTGCGTGAACAGGCCGGCGAACGGCTCATCGATATTGATGTGGCCGGTCTTGTGCATGGCGCGGGTGAAGAAGCGCGAATACAACAGATGTAAAATCGCGTGCTCGATACCGCCGATATATTGATCGACCGGCAGCCATTCGTTGGCCGCCTTCGGAGTCGTCGGTGAGGTCTCGTTCCACGGATCGGTGAAGCGCGCGAAGTACCACGACGAATCGACGAAGGTGTCCATCGTGTCGGTTTCGCGCCGCGCATCGCCGGCGCATTGCGGGCACTTGACGTTCTTCCAGGTCGGATGACGATCGAGCGGATTGCCGGGCTTGTCGAAATTGATGTCGTCCGGCAGCACCACCGGCAGGTCGCTTGCCGGCACCGGAACGACGCCGCACGCTGCGCAGTGGATGATCGGGATCGGGCAGCCCCAATAACGTTGACGCGAAATGCCCCAGTCGCGCAGGCGATAATTGATCTGGCGCTGCGCCACCGGGCGGTTTCCCGCGGTCGTCTTTTCGAGGCGCTTGCTGACTTCCTCCTTTGCTTCGTCGATGGTCATGCCGTCGAGAAAGCGCGAATTGATCATGCGGCCGTCGCCGTCATAGGCGGTCTTGGTGATGACGAATGTCGCCGGGTCCTGACCCGGCGGGCACACCACCGGCGTATTGCCGAGGCCGTATTTGTTGACGAAATCGAGGTCGCGCTGGTCATGCGCCGGACAGCCGAAAATCGCGCCGGTGCCGTAGTCCATCAAAATGAAGTTGGCGACATAGACCGGGACGGTCCAGCTCGGATCGAGTGGATGCACGGCGCGAATGCCGGTGTCGAAGCCCATCTTCTCGGCGG
This sequence comes from Rhizobium sp. Q54, assembly GCA_945861265.1. GTDB lineage: Bacteria > Pseudomonadota > Alphaproteobacteria > Rhizobiales > Xanthobacteraceae > Pseudolabrys. The sequence continues at coordinate 8,922 of CAMAUC010000061.1, forward strand.
TGTCGATCGCTTCCTGCGACGTGCCGATGCGCTTGCACTCTTCGATGAAGGCGGCGAGCTTGGGATTCTTCGCCGCCGCTGCTTGCGCCAGTGGATGATCCGGCGCCAGCGCCATGAACTTGGCGCCGAACAAAGTGTCCGGGCGCGTCGTGAAAATCTCCAGCTCGGTTTCGCCGGATGGCACCGTCGATGGATCGAGCATGAAGCGCACCAGCAGGCCTTCCGACTTGCCGATCCAGTTCTTCTGCATCAGCCGGACCTTGTCCGGCCAGCGGTCGAGCGTATCGAGCGCCTTGAGCAATTCTTCCGAATAGTCGCTGATCTTGAAGAACCACTGGATCAGCTCGCGCTGTTCGACCAGAGCGCCGCTTCGCCAGCCGCGGCCGTCGATCACCTGCTCATTGGCGAGCACGGTGTTGTCGACCGGGTCCCAGTTCACCTTCGACTGCTTGCGCTCGACCAATCCCGCCTTCAGGAAGTCGAGAAACATCTTCTGCTGATGCTTGTAGTAGCTCGGGTCGCAGGTGGCGACTTCGCGCGCCCAGTCGAGCGACAGGCCCATCGACTTGAGCTGCTTCTTCATCGCCGCGATGTTGGCGTAGGTCCATTCTTTGGGGTGGACCTTGCGGTCGATGGCCGCGTTTTCGGCCGGCATGCCGAAGGCGTCCCAGCCCATCGGGTGCAGCACGGCGTGGCCCATGGCCCGCTTGAAGCGCGCCACCACGTCGCCCATCGTGTAGTTGCGCACATGCCCCATGTGGATGCGCCCCGACGGGTAGGGGAACATCTCTAGGACGTAGTATTTCGGCCGGGGGTCGTCGTTTTTGGTGGCGTAGATGCCCTGCTCGTCCCACAGCTTCTGCCAGCGGGTCTCGGCGGCGCGGGCGGCGTAACGCTCGGTTTTGCTCGAATCGGCGGTCATTTACGGCTCTTTTTAAGGAGCCGGGAGGTGACATGAAAGAGGCGGGCCGGTCAACGGGGCGCTTGACGCGGGGGGGCCAGTTGCAGGCATCTGGCGCATGCCCATGACCCAAACTCCGCCGCCACCTTCAGCCACCCCGGCGACATCGGCTCTCGCATTGGTACGCGTACAAATCGCGCGTGCCTGCAAGGACGCCGGCCGCGACCCGTCCGAGGTGACTTTGGTAGCGGTGTCGAAGACCTTCGAGGCCGGTGCGATCGAGCCGGTGATCGCGGCCGGTCAGCGCGTGTTCGGCGAAAACCGCGTGCAGGAAGCCAAAGCGAAATGGCCGGCGCTGATCGAAAAGCACGCCGGCATTCAGTTGCACCTGATCGGGCCGCTGCAATCCAACAAGGCGAAGGAAGCGGTGGCGCTGTTCGATGCGATTCACTCGATCGACCGCGACAGCCTGTGCGAGGCATTGGCGAAAGAGATCGCCGCGCAGAAGCGCGATCCGCTGCTGTTCGCGCAGATCAACACCGGTGCCGAGCCGCAAAAGGCCGGCGTGCTGCCGCAGGACGCCGATGCGTTCCTGAAGAAATGCGCGGAAACCTACGGGCTGAAAATTTCCGGACTAATGTGCATTCCGCCGGCGGATGAAGCGCCGGGCCCGCATTTCGGGCTTACCGCCAAGATTGCAAGACGCAACGGCCTCAAGCTTTTATCGATGGGCATGAGCGCCGATTTCGCCGACGCGATTCTGCTCGGCGCCACGCATGTGCGCGTCGGTTCGGCGATTTTCGGCGGGCGCTGATTATCTGAATCGCGACGGCATGATCGGCGCTTTCGGCGCCTCGTTCAGGCTGTCGGCAAGCGGCTTTTTCAGCAGGCTGGAGCGCAGGCCGTCCGGACGCGGCTGCGGCGGATTCATCGACGAGCCCGGCGGTTGCGCCGGTGCGTAGAGCGACGCGCCGGGCGATGGCGATGGCGGTGGCGCATAGGCCGGGGCCGCGACTTGCGCTGGCTGCAACGCCGGCGAATCGAACGGCGACGGCACATCGTCGTACAAATCGTCGCTGACGCGGTGACTCATCGAGGCCGAGCGCCAGCGCTCGATCACGGTGGTCAGCAAATCGCGATTCATGTTGGTGCCGGCATCCGAGCGCGTGTTGCCGGAAGCCTCGGAGTTCGGCCGCTTGTCGGCGGAGAGTTCGGCAAAGCGCATGCGCGTTGGCAGCGCCACGCCGGAGCCGAAGGTGAAGACTTCGCGGGTGCCGAGCGAGGGTATGAACGACAAAAGGTTGGCGGCGGCGTCGGAGACGGCCGAGCGGATCAGTTTCTGGTCGCCTTCGTTCGACAGCCGCATGACGAACAAGGTCGAGCACTGCGAGATGATGGTGGCGTCGATCTCCGCCGGGCGCTGCGTCACCAGGCCGAGGAACACGCCGTATTTGCGGCCTTCCTTGGCGATGCGCGACAGCGCGCGCTTGGTCGGGCCGAAGCCGACCTTCTTGTCGGCGGGCGCGTAGCGATGCGCTTCCTCGCATACGAACAGCAAAGGCGCGACGCCGTCCGACCACAGGCCGAAGTCGAAGGCCATGCGGCACAGCACCGACACGACCGAGTCGACCACTTCGGCCGGGAAACCGGCGAGCTGCATGATGGTCATCGGCTTGCCGTCCGGCGGCAGGCGGAACAGCGCGCTGAGGATTTCCGCCATCGTGTCGCCGCCGATATTGGCGTTCTCGAACATGAAGGCGTAGCGCGGATGATTGCGGAAGGTCTGAATGCGGCCGATCAGCTTGTGATAGAGCGCCGCGCGCGAACGGTTTTCCAGCTTGCCCATGCGCTCGTCGAGCAGATTGATCAGGTCCTCGATGCGATAGGGCACCGGCGTGTCGGCGGTGAAGCCGGCGTCTTTCGGTTCGCGCTTCTTGGTCAGCAGGCCATTGCCGCCGCTCGCGCCATTGCGATATTGCAGATAGGCGCCTTTGGCGAGCGGAATGACTTCCGACAGGATTTCGACTTCCTCCTCGACGCCGGGCCGGCCGCCGAAGAAGGCGTCGATGGTTTCCTCGAAATTGAACAGCCAGAACGGCAGCCGCAGATTGCGCGGGTTTAGCACATTGGCCTTGTCGCCAAAGCAGCGGCCGTATTCGTTATGCGGATCGACGAGAAAGACGCGCAGGTTCGGACGGGTGTCGAGAATCTTCTGCAGGATGATGGCGACGCCGCTCGACTTGCCGACGCCGGTGGCGCCGAGAATGGCGAAGTGACGGCTGACCAGATTGTCGATGTCGATATGCACGCCGATATTCAGGTTCTGCTGCAGGTCGCCGATATGGGCGTGATCGGTATCGGCGGCGCCATAGACCAGGCGCAGTTCACGCTCGCCGAGCATCGCCGCGCTATCGCCGATGTTGGGATATTCGGTGACGCCGCGCTGAAAACGCGGGGCGCCGCTCGGGCGCGACAGAAGTTCGCCGATCAAATCGAGATGGGCGACTTTGCGGAATGTCTGGCCGCCGCCGGCCGCCGGCAAAGGCTGCTCGCTGACATCGGTGATCAGGCCGATGATGATCGCCTTGGCGGTGGTCAGGCCCATGAAGCGGCCGACCGTCGGCGTCTCGCCGTTTCCGGCGCGCCCAGTAAGATCGACGGTCGATTGCGAACCGTTTACCGCGATGACCCGGCCGATCGGCTGCGAAGCGGCGGAAATGGGAGTGTCCAGCACGTGTTATTTCCTCAAATCGCCCCGGCGCGGCTTCGTCGCAAATATTGCGCGCCACTGTCACAAATAGCATTGGCCGATCTTTGGATTGTTAATTCGGAATATATTGTCGATGGACCTGCGAGGCATGCTTAATGTCCGGTAGCCGACATGGCGGCGAAATTTACGCTTACTCAACCATAATTTTTGTTTGCGGACCGAGCCGCGCCAATAGATGGCGCAACGTGTCGAGGCGAAGCGCGACGCAACCGGCGGTCGGCGCGAATTGCGGTCGGGCGATATGAATGAACACGGCGCTGCCGCGCCCCGCCACACGCGGCCGGGTATTGTGATCCAGCTCGATGATGAAGTCGTACAGATGATCGGCGCGCGCCAGCCGGTCGGCGTTGGAGTCGGCCGGCACCTTGACCGGCCGGTTGTAGTGCCGGTCGGTGGGGTCCTCGCACCAGCCATCATCGGGCCGGATGCGGTGCACGGGCAGCATAGTCGCCGGACAGGCATGCCGGTCGGCCCGCCACCACAGCCGCCGAAGCTGGAAGGTGCCGCGCGGCGTGCCGCCGTCGCCTTCCCGCTTGTTGGCCTTGATGCCGCCGCGCCCGAGCGCCACCGGCAGTGCCAGGGGACCGGCGACCAGCCAGCCCTGGCTCGGATTTCCCGGCCGGCGGCGGACGGCAATGCGTGAAAGGGTGTTTTTTTGCATAAATGCCAGAAATGCGCCCGGATTTGCCCGATCCGGCCTAACGGCCAGTTCAAGCTTCTCTTTTAGCCCCGAATGTAATACTTCGCGCGTCTGAACCTAGGCAAATTCGCGCCCTCACAGGTCGATAGCGCGGAACAGATTTTCCCAAATAGACCGCGCGCCGGTAAGATGGGAACGCGACAGGCGGCGTGGCGTCGGGCCAAAGGCCGGAAGATTTGGGCCTAACGATTTGGGCCGGAATATTCGACCGGGATTAATCGGCCAGGTCTATGGCCGGGTGCCTCGGCGCCCGCGGAGGGACTTTTAGAGCGATGCCGAACAAGCGGACCATCCTGATCGTCGACGACGATACCGAGCTGCGCGAGGCGCTGGTCGAGCAGCTGGCGCTGCATGAGGAATTCGAAACCATCGCCGCCGACTCCGGCACCAAGGGCGTGCAGGCCGCCAAAGGCGGTCAGATCGATCTGGTGTTGATGGATGTCGGGCTGCCGGATGTCGATGGCCCCGAGGCGGTGCGCATTTTGCGCAAGAACGGCTTCAAGGCGCCGATCATCATGCTGACCGGGCACGATACCGACAGCGACACGATTCTCGGGCTCGAATCCGGCGCCAATGATTACGTCACCAAGCCATTCCGTTTCGCCGTGCTGCTGGCGCGCATCCGCGCGCAGTTGCGCCAGCATGAAGCCAGCGAGGACGCAGTCTTCGCCATCGGCCCTTATACTTTTCAGCCAAGCTCGAAGCTGCTGCTCAATCCGAAAGGCAGCAAGGTGCGGCTGACCGAAAAGGAAACCGCGATCCTGCGCTATCTCTATCGCGCCGGGCAGAAAGCCGTGTCGCGCGAGACCTTGCTGCAGGAAGTGTGGGGCTACAATTCCGGCGTCACCACCCACACGCTGGAAACCCACATCTACCGGCTGCGGCAAAAGGTGGAGAAAGATGCCGCGGCGCCATCGATCCTGGTGACGGAAGCCGGCGGCTACAAGCTGGTGCCGTGAGCAAGGTGCGCCGCATCTCACCGTCGAGGCATTAGGGCATGGGCCTCGACGACGACATTGCCTTCTTCGCACGGGTGCCGATCTTCGCGGCGCTCGACCGGCAGGCATTGCAAATTCTAGCCATCGGCGCCGAGACCAAGCAGTTGCAGAGCGGCGCGGTGCTTTATTATGCCGGCGAACTCGCCGACGCGGGCTATATCGTGCAGCAGGGTTCGCTGCGGCTTGATCCCGGCACATTCGCCGAGGCAGCCGAAGTCGTTGTCGGGCCAGGCACGCTGGTCGGCGAACTGGCGTTACTCACCGACATGGTATGCCATGCGACGGCGATCGCCAGGGAGCCGACGATTGTCATCCGCATTTCGCGCAGTCTGTTCCGCAAGATGCTGGAAGGTTATCCGGCCGCCGCGGTGACTTTGCGCGACATCATGACCAGACGGCTCGATGGCTGGCAGCGCGAACTCGGCGGCGTGAAGCAGGCGCTGGAAAAGGGCGGCAAATAGCGGCTGTCGTCCCCGCCGCTCCTGTTATCGTCCGCGAAGGCGGACGATCCAGCGCTTCTCATTTAATAAAGGGCTGGATCCCCGCCTGCGCGGGGGTGACGACCTTACTTATATCTCCACCGTCGTCGTCACCGGCACATGGTCGGACGGTCGCTCGGCGCCGCGATAATCCTTGCCGATCTTGATCTTCGACACTTGGCCGGCGAGCGCGTCCGAGGTCCAGACGTGATCGAGCCGCCGGCCGCGGTCGGAGGTGCGCCAGTTCTCCATCGCGCGATAGCTCCACCACGTATAGATTTTTTCCGGCTCCGGCGTCAGCACGCGCATCGTGTCGATCCATTGCCCGGCGTTGCGCGCGGCGGTCAGCTTCTCGCATTCGACCGGCGTGTGCGACACCACTTTCACCATCTGCTTATGGCTCCAGACGTCGTGCTCGAGCGGTGCGACATTGAGATCGCCGACCAGAATGGCGCGTTGCTCCTTGGCCGGGCGTAAAGCTGGATGCGCTGTCATCTCGTCGAGAAAATCCAGCTTGTGCTTGAATTTCTCGTTGACCACTGGATCGGGTTCGTCGCCGCCTGCGGGCACGTAGAAATTATGGATGGTCAGCGGATCGCGCAGGCCCGCTTTTTCACCGAGCACCACCGAGACATGCCGGCAATCGGTCTTGCCGCAGAAATTCTCGATATTGAAGCTCTCGAACGGAACGCGCGAGAGCACAGCGACGCCGTGATAGCCCTTCTGCCCACTGAGCGCGGCGTGTTCGTAGCCGAGCTTTTCGAAACGCTTCATCGGAAAAGCGTCGTCCGGGCATTTGGTCTCTTGCAGACACAAAACGTCGGGGCGCACGCTCTTGATGAACTTGGCGACCAGATCGATACGCAGGCGGACCGAGTTGATATTCCAGGTGGCGATTTTCAGGGGCATGGGCGCAACATAAGGTCTGCGCGGTGCCTTTTCTACGCCGGGATCCAGCTTGTCCCCCGACCTGTGGTCCTGACGGTGCGAGCCGCATTCGAGGCCCGCGCACAGAAAGAGGGGTCTGAAAATTCTGCCGGGAGATTAATTTTTGTAGCGGGTGTAATCGATCTTGAACATCGCCGGGTCGGGCGTCCGGCTCGTGTCGAGATTATAGACCGCCACCGTGGTGTCGTAGCCTTGCGGGTCGGTCACCGTCCACTGCTTGAGCTGCATGTCCTTGGCATTGAACATGATCATCAGCCGACTGGTGCCGACGACGCCATTTTTTTCCTCGAGTACGGCGGTGACAAAAACGTCGTCGGCGTAAACCGCGACCAGGCTGGAATCCTTCAACAGATCGACTTTGTCCGAGAGCAGGAAACGCAGCGGCGTCTGCGACAGTGGAAACACATCCTGTGTCGCCAGCTTGCGGTCGCGCACGACCACCGATTGACCATCGGCGATCAGCTCGATCGGCGAGGGATCGTCATATTCAAACCGGACGCGGCCGGGCTTGGAAATGTAGAAATCGCCCTGGCTGCGGCCACCGTCGGGGCCGACCTGGACGAATTTGCCGTTGAGCTGCTGCACGCCCGTCAGATAGGTGTTGATGCGGCCAATGATGGTGCGCTGTTCCGCATTGAGCGTGCCGGTGCTGGAGCCGGGCTTGCCGAGCAGCGCGGCGAAGGGATTTGTGGCTGGCGCCGGCGCCTGGCTCGGTGCCGCGGGCCGGGCATTCGGGACATTGCCGGAAGGGCGCGTCAGCGGCATGGGAGCCCCTTGCGCCAGCGCGGCCGTCAGTCCGGCGAGCAAAGCCGCCACGACCGCAGTTCCGCCGATTGCCTTATGCAATGTCGCCATCGCGTTTTCCGCCTTGCGCGTTGCGCCCCGTCCGGAGCGATCTTTAGGAACTGCCTGTGGCAATTTCGCGACCCCGAGTGTGGCGTGATTCGCGAGGCCCATAATATCAATAACCGGCGTCAGAAGCGGTCGTCCTGCGGATTTTCCGGGATCAGGATTTCGCGTTTGCCGGCGTGATTGGGCTGGCCGATGATGCCTTCCTGCTCCAGCCGCTCCATCAAGGTGGCGGCGCGGTTGTAGCCGATCTGCAGCCGGCGCTGGATGTAGGAGGTCGAGGCCTTGCGGTCGCGCTTCACGATGGCGACGGCCTGGGCATAGAGGTCGCCGCCTTCCGCCATGCCCATTCCATTGCCCATGCCGGTGGAATCGAACACCGCGCCGTCTTCGCCGATTTCCGGCTCTTCGGCGGTGACTTCTTCCAGATATTCCGGCTGACCCTGCGACTTGAGATGGCGCACAATCTTTTCGACCTCGTCGTCGGAGACGAAAGGCCCGTGAACGCGGCTGATGCGGCCGCCGCCGGCCATATAGAGCATGTCGCCCTGGCCGAGCAGTTGCTCGGCGCCCTGTTCGCCCAGGATGGTGCGGCTGTCGATCTTCGACGTCACTTGGAAGGAAATGCGGGTCGGGAAGTTCGCCTTGATGGTGCCGGTGATGACATCGACCGACGGGCGCTGCGTGGCGAGAATGACGTGAATGCCGGCGGCGCGCGCCATCTGCGCCAGGCGCTGGATCGCGCCTTCGATATCCTTACCGGCGACCATCATCAGGTCGGCCATTTCGTCGACGATGACGACGATGAACGGCAACGGCTCGAGCGTGAGCTCTTCCTTCTCGTAGATCGCCTGGCCGGTTTCCTTGTCGTAACCGGTGTGCACGGTGCGGGTCAGCGTCTCGCCTTTGGCCTTGGCTTCGGCGAGGCGCGCATTGTAGCCGTCGATGTTGCGCACGCCGAGCTTCGACATCATCTTGTAGCGGCCCTCCATCTCGCGCACCGCCCATTTGAGCGCGACGACGGCTTTCTTCGGATCGGTGACGACCGGCGTGAGAAGGTGAGGGATGCCGTCATAGACGGAGAGTTCGAGCATTTTCGGATCGACCATGATGAGGCGGCACTGTTCCGGCGTCAGCCGGTACAGCAGCGACAGGATCATGGTGTTGATGGCGACCGACTTGCCGGAGCCGGTGGTGCCGGCGATCAACAAATGCGGCATGCGCGCCAGATCGACGATCACGCTTTCGCCGCCGATGGTCTTGCCGAGACAGAGCGCGAGCTTGGAACTGCTCTCGGTGTAATCCTTGGCCGACAGCAATTCGCGGAAGTAAACCTTCTCGCGCACCGGATTTGGCAGTTCGATGCCGATGGCGTTGCGGCCGGAAACGACGGCGACGCGCGCCGACACCGCGCTCATCGACCGGGCGATATCGTCGGCAAGGCCGATGACGCGCGAGGACTTGATGCCGGGCGCCGGTTCAAGTTCGTAGAGCGTCACCACCGGGCCGGGACGCGCATTGATGATCTCGCCGCGCACGCCGAAATCGCCGAGCACGCTTTCCAGCGCCGTCGAGTTGGCGTCGAGCACGTCCTTCGACAAAGTCGTGCGTTCCGAAACCTTCTGCGCGGTCAGCAGATTGAGCGACGGAAGGACGAAGCCCGAGCCGGACTTGCGCGGCTTCGGCGCGGCGGCGCGGCGGCGCGGCGCCGGTTCGGGTGCTTCCTCTTCGTCCTCATATTCTTCCTCGGCGTCGAAGGCATCCGGCGCTGGCGCCATGCTCGGCGCAGCGACGCGGCCGAGGTTGTCAAAACGCGGCTCCTGACGCGCGCCGGCGGGCGCAACGGCGCCGGCGGGCAGCGGCTTGCGCACCGCACCGCGCAGCATCCGGCCGAGGCGGGCCTTCCAGCTCAACAGTGCGTGCACGATCATGCCGAGCCAGGGTGAGCCGCGATCGGCCTCGGCGTCGTCATCGATCTCGTCGTCGATTTCCTGATGCGCCGGCGCGGCCGGTTTATCTTCGTGACTTGGCCATCGCAGCCCGGACGCGATGGCCAGGGTCACCGCCGCGGCAAGTCCGAAGCTGACGGACATAGCGATCAGCCTCATGCCGGCGAGCGGGGCGCCGAGCAAAAGGGTCGGCACCATTAAAATGCCATCGCCGCAGGCGCCGCCAAGGCCGGATGGGAGCGGCCAGGAATCACTGCGCGGCAGCGTCGAGGCAAAGGCGGCGGCCAGGAATGTCGCGACGATCCAGACCAGGCCGCGCCACTTCTCGCCGAGCGGACGATGCGCCAGCAGCCGCCAGCCGAGCAGCGCTTCCGGCAACAGCAGCAGCACCGAGCCCAGGCCCAGCAACTGCATCGCCAGATCGGAGAAAATGGCGCCGGGGAAGCCGAGCAGGTTCTTGATCGGCGTCTGCGTCGCGTGGCTGAGCGAGGGGTCCTGCACCGACCATGTGGCGAGCGCGATCACACCGAGCAACGCGCAGGTAATCAGCGCCAGCCCGGCCAGCTCGCTCAAGCGGCGGCGCACGATGTCGCGGAAATGATCCGTGACAAAGGCGACGACGTCGAGATTGCGGTCGGACGATGCCATCTATTTATTCCGTCAGCCTAATACTGCAACGATACGATGCAACGCTTCGCCGGTGGTCGCCGCGTCCTGCACCATGGCGACGCGGATATAGTCGGCGCCGGGGTTTGAACCGTCGGCCTGTTCGCGCGCGAGGTATCGTCCCGGCACGACGCGCACGCCGGCTTCCGCCCACAACCGCTTGGTCGCTACTTCGCTGCCGCCGAATTTCGAGACGTCGAGCCAGAGAAAAAATCCACCGGCCGGGCGCTTGTAGCCATAGCGGTCGCCGATGATCTGATCGGCGAGATCGAATTTGGCGTTGTACAGCTCGCGGTTCTTTTCGACATGCGCTTCGTCGTTATAGGCGGCGACGGCGACATGCTGCATCGGTCCCGGCACCTGCGGCGCGGCGACATTGCGCAGTTCAAGAAAGGCGGCGAGGAATTTGGCGTCTCCCGCGGCAAAACCGACGCGCAGACCGGGCAGGTTCGAGCGCTTCGACAGCGAGTGAAACACCACCGTGTTCGGGAAACCGGGGCCGGATGCTTCCAGCATGCCGGCCGGCTTATCCTTGCTGTAGATCTCGCCGTAGCATTCGTCGGCGAACACCAGAAAGCCGAAGCGGCGCGACAGCGCATGAAGTCTGTCTAGATAATCGCGCGAGGCGACCGCGCCCTGCGGGTTCGATGGCGACGCGAGGTAAAAGGCGACCGTGCGCTTGAGCAGCGCTTCGTCGAGCGCGCCGAGATCGGGCAGGAAGGAGCTTGCGCGCGTCGCCGGCAAATAGACCGGTTCGCAATCGGCGGCGAGCGCGCCGGCCGAGTAGGCGGCGTAGAATGGATTGGGGATCAGCACCGCGGGCTTTCCGGTGCGGCCGCCGACGAAACGCTTTGCCGCGAGGGCGCCGAGGAACAGGCCTTCGCGTGTGCCGTTGAGCACCAGCACTTCGTTTTCAGCATCGACCGGCTTGGCCAATGTGTAGCGGCGGCCGAGCCAGGTGGCGACCGCCTTGCGGAATGGCTCCAGGCCCTTGTTGGCCGGATAGCGGCCGAATTCGGCAAGATGCGCCGCCAGCACCGGGCCGACGAAATCGGGAATCGCGTGCTGCGGCTCGCCGACCGACAGGTTGATGACCGGCTTGCCCGGTTCGATGCCGGCAATGAGATCGGTCAGCCGCACGAAGGGCGAGCGGCTGTTCTCGGCCGCGGCCTGTGTCGATATCTGGGCTTCGCGCTGGGCCGTCATCATGGACATTGGACACACCGGCGGGGTGGTTGGCGCGCGGTCTCGCCGGATGCCGGCGCCCGGCATCAGGGATCGCGCGGGGATGAGCCCGCGGCACAAGGGTGAAGCACATTAGAAGGGGCGAGGTTAAGACCCGATTAACCATCGGGCGGCGGGGGCCGGGCCGCCCGCGAATTCCGGGGAGAAACGCAGGGCTCCCCCCAAAAAAAGAGAGGCCCCCGGTCCTTGCGAACCGAGGGCCTCAACGGAAGGGACAGTGCCGGGTTTCCGCCCCTACCGCTAGCTCAGGCGCGCATGGCCCTAAAGGTTGGCCCTAAGGCCATGCGCGTTGGAGATCCTACTGAACGGTTTCGCCGTGCAGCGTGATGTCGAGACCTTCCTCTTCGGCGGCTTCCGACGGCCGCAGCCCGATGATCGCCTTGACAACGTAGAGGATGATCGCGGTGGCGACCGCGGTGTAGACGATGGTGACACCGACGCCGTAGGCCTGGGTCGCGATGCTCGCATCCTTGCCCAGTTCGTTGACGGCAACGTCCGCGAACACGCCGGTGAGCAAGGCGCCGATGATGCCGCCGATGCCATGCACGCCGAAGGCATCGAGCGAGTCATCGTAGCCGAACATCTTCTTGAGATGGACCGCGAAGATGTAGCAGCCGACGCCGGCAACGATGCCGATGATCAGCGCGCCGGTCGGATTGACGAAGCCCGAGGCGGGAGTGACCGCGACCAGGCCGGCAACCGCGCCGGAGATGATGCCGAGGACGCTCGGCTTCTTGTGGATGATCCATTCGGCGAACATCCAGGCCATCGCCGCACCGGCGGTGGCAACCTGGGTGTTGATCATCGCAGCGCCGGCGAGGGCGTTGGCGGCGACAGCCGAACCGGCGTTGAAGCCGAACCAGCCGACCCACAGCAACGCGGCGCCGATGAAGGACCAGGTCAGGTTATGCGGCGCCATCGCAGTGGCGCCGTAACCCTTGCGCTTGCCGAGGACGAGCGCACAGACCAGACCGGCAACGCCAGCGTTGATATGCACCACGGTGCCGCCGGCGAAGTCGAGCACGCCAGCCGCGCCGAGGAAGCCGCCGCCCCAGACCCAGTGCGCGATCGGCACATAGACCAGCAACAGCCACAGCGCCATGAACCAGCACATCGCCGAGAACTTCATGCGTTCGGCGAAAGCGCCGGCGATCAGCGCCGGGGTGATGATGGCGAAGGTCATCTGGAACGTGATGAACACGGTTTCCGGGATGGTTGCGGCCAGCGAGTTTGTCGTGGTCGGACCGACGCCGGCGAGGAACCACTTCGACAGGCTGCCGATGTAGGCGTTCATGCTGCCTTCGGTGAAGGCGAGCGAGTAGCCGAGGATCATCCAGAGAACGGTGACCATGCAGGTGATGGCGAAGCTCTGCATCACGGTCGAGAGCACGTTCTTCTTGCGGACCATGCCGCCATAGAACAGGCCGAGGCCTGGGATGGTCATCATCAGCACGAAAGCGGTCGAGGTGAGCATCCAGGCGGTGTCGCCCGTATCCAGTTTTGGCGCGGCCGCAGCGGCAGCCGGCGCTGCGTCGGCAGCGGCTGGCGCCGCCGTCTGCGCAAGCGCACCGTCGGCTATAATCAAGCCGGCGGTCAGTGCGGCGAGCGCGATCAGCCCCGCACTGGAAATCTTCTTCAACGTCATGGTCTAACTCCTGTCCGTATGTTTGCGGTGCGGGTTACTAGAGGGCCGCTGCGTCGGTCGCGCCGGTGCGGATGCGCACGGCGCTGTCCAGCCCGAAGACGAAAATCTTTCCGTCGCCGATCTG
>CAMAUC010000062.1 GCA_945861265.1 Rhizobium sp. Q54
CTCTATAAATTTAGATATTCCGCTTGTTTGGTGTTTCAATGGCAGCGTGGCGCAAGAAGCTGCGGCAACTGGACGCAAGAACCTACTGGTACCGGCGGACTTAGCCTCTGAGTCAGATAATCGCCGCTGCTACCGCCACGTTGGCGATAACGAGATATTCGCCGGCATTCGGACCACTTCGCCGGGCGCAGAAGTACCGCAGAAAAAGTTTATACCTGTTTATAGCTTTTTCCGAAATCGAAACAAATTTCGATTCCGTCGTAACTCTTTGATTTGTCCGGATAAATGGTGGGCGCAGTAGGATTCGAACCTACGACCCGCTGATTAAGAGTCAGCTGCTCTACCAACTGAGCTATGCGCCCGGATTGCCTGTCGCGGGGAGTACCGCAAGGCGAACGGTCCTCTAGCAAAGGGTTTCCCCCCTGTCCAGCCGCGCGCCGTCCGCCAGGCGGCTCATACAGACCTGTTTTTCCAAGGAAAAATAAAAAAGCCGCCGGGCGGAGCCGGCGGCTTTTCTGGGTGCTGGGCGCGGTCATTAAGACGCCGCACCAGTCCCACTTCCCGGACGCGACCGCCAGGGCCGAGAAACGGCTTAGAGCGGCGCCTTGCCGCCATCGAGGCCGTTCGGGCCGCGCTCGGAGCCACGCGGGCCGCCATGGTGCCTGCCGGGACCGCCGTGACGGCCGCGCCAGCCACCCTGCTCCGGGCCGCCGAGCTTAGCGAGCACCACCAGGCGCTGCTTCTGGCCGTCGTCGAGGCTCTTGTAGAGCGGGCCCGCCGCATCGGCGAGCTTCTTAAGCGCGGCGCCAGCCTGCATCATCCGCTCGGCACGCTGATTAAGGCGCTCGATCGGGTCCTTGCGCGGCTCCTGCGGTTTGTCGGAGCTGGCGCGCGCGGCGAAACGATCCGAGCGTTGCTTGGCCAGATCGCGCAGCGCGGTTTCCACCGCCGGCCAGTTCTTTTCCTGCTCGGTCGTCAGCTTGAGACCGGTGTGGACGGCCGCGATACGGGCGTCACCGTAAGCGGCGATGTCTTCCGCGCTCATCCGCGCATGATGGCCGCGCTCGGGGCCGCGTCCGCCGGGGCCTTGCTGGGCGAAGGCCAAAGTCGTTCCGGCAATCGCCAGCGCGGCGGTACCGGCAAGAAGCGTCTTCATCAAAGTCGATCGCATGGAATTCCTCCAAAGGCATTTCTGATGCCTTGATAATGGAATTCCGCGCCATTGGTTCAAGTTAAGGTTTGGACAGAGATTACGGCGAAGCAATCTTCATTGACGGCCGTTCATTTTCGACGAGTCTAGTACAGCATGCCCAAAACACGCGGCAGCCACAGCGAAAGCTCCGGCACGTAAGTCACCACGAAAAGGAAACCCAGCATGGTCAGCAGCCATGGCCACACCGCGATTGTCAGTTCGGTAATGCCCATCTTGGCCATGCCGGAGGCGACATAAAGGTTGAGGCCGACTGGCGGATGGCAAAGCCCGACTTCCATGTTCACCGTCATCAGAATACCGAGATGAACCGGGTGCACGCCAAGGCCGACCGCGACCGGAAACAGGATCGGCGCGGTAATCAGCACGATCGATGACGGCTCCATCACATTGCCGGCGACCAGCAGCAGCACGTTGACGAACAGGAGGAACTCGACCTGGCCGATGCCGCTCCCGACCGCCCAGGCCGTAATGGATTGGGGAATTTGCTCGCTGGTCATCAGGAAAGAGAACAGCACCGCATTGGTGATGATGTAGAGAATCATCGCGCTCATATTCGCCGATGACAGAAGCACTTGCGGAATGTCGGACAGCTTGAGGTCGTTATAGACGAACACCGCGACGACAAAGGCATAGACGGCGCTGACAGCGGCGGCTTCGGTCGGCGTGAACAGCCCGCTGTAGATGCCACCGAGCACGAGCACGATCAGAAGCAGACCCCATATCGAATCGCGGAATGCGACCAGGGCTTCGAGCCAGGTCGCCTTCGGCATGCGCGGGTAGTTGCCCTTCCAGGCGCGATAGAACGTCGTCAGGCCCAGCAGAAAGGCAAGAATAAGCCCAGGGATAACGCCAGCCATGAACAATTGCGCGACCGAAGCGGAGCCGACGCGCTGGCCCGCCGGGTCGAGTGCGACGCTGCCGCTGGTCGCCACGGCGTAAAGCACCATCACGATCGATGGCGGAATGAGAATCCCGAGCGCACCCGACGTGGCGATGACGCCGGCACCGAAACGCTTCGGGTAACCGGCCTGCACCATCGCCGGCAACAGGATCGAACCGATCGCCACCACGGTCGCCGGCGACGAGCCGGAGATTGCGGCAAACAGCGCGCAGGCGACCACCGCCGCCAGGCCGAGGCCGCCATACCAGTGACCGACCATGGTGGTGGCGAAGCGGATCATACGCCGCGCCACGCCGCCATGCGTGAGGAAATTGCCGGCCAGGATGAAGAACGGGATCGCCATGATCTCGAAGCTCTCGATCCCGGTGAACAGCTTGAGCGCCACCGCCTCGATCGGCACCGATGTCATGACGTAGAGGAACGTCAGCACGGTCAGGCCGAGCGCGATCGAAATCGGCATGCCGGTCAGCATCAAGGCGAGCAGACCGCCGAAAATCAGTGCGCTGTTCATCGGGCGACTCCCTTCGTCGCCAATTCTTCGGCCATTAAATCCCTGGCGGCAGCGGGGCTTTCGACAACGCCCTCGACATGGCCGGGATCATGATGCGGCAGGTCGCCGCCGCGCATATAATTCCAAGCCACTTGCAAGAACCGGAAACACATCAGGTAGGAGCCGAGCGGCACGCACAGAAAGATGAGCCAGCGTGGCATTTCCAGATCGGGCGAGACCTGGTCGGTCGGGTAAAGTTCGAAGACGAATTTGGCGCCCATGGTGCCGACAATGAAGGTGAAGAATGCGCCGGCGAACAGGCCGAACAGAATTACCTTCCGCTGAATCGACGGCCGCAGCATGTTGACGATGACGTCGACTCCGACATGGATGCCGGTGCGCACGCCATAGGCCGCGCCGAATTTCGCCATCCAGACGAACATGTAGATGCAGAGTTCCTGCGCCCAGGTCAGGTTGAAATGGTAGAAAAACGGATAAAGAATCGGGACGCCAACCAGATAGCGTTGCATGACAGCGACAAAGATCAGCAGCGTTGCCGCTGCGATCAGGCTGGCGATCAATATTTCTTCCAGTCGGTCAAGAATGCGTAAAAACACGAAGCCCCCATGCGCCGCCTTGAGGCACGCGAATCCGGCCAAGCGGCGTACAATTTCTAGATGGACAAAAAGCGGCGCCCCCGCCGCTATCCCCAAGTCTGGCCGAAAACGAACCCCGGCTTTTATGCCGGGGTTCGCCTTATTCTTAATTGGTCGCGGCGTTGACGGTCTTCACCACGTCGTCGATTAATTGCTTGCCGACGCGCTTGCCCATGTCTTCGTAGATCGGTTCCATGGCCTTGCGCATCGCCGCCATTTCCGCGGCGGTCGGCGTGATCAGCTGGGTCTTGCCGGACTTCTTGATGTCCTCAAGCGCCTCGTCGTTTTCCTGCGCCGAAATCTTGTTGGCATAGGCGGTCGATTCCTTCATCGCCTTGTCGAGGTTGGTGCGGACATCGCCCGGCAGATCGTCCCAGAACTTCTTGTTCACGACGACGACGTAACCGATGTAGCCATGGTTCGTCAGGGTCGTGTACTTCTGCACTTCGTGCATTTTCTGGGTGTACATGTTCGACGGCGTGTTTTCCTGGCCGTCGACCACGCCGGTCTGCAGCGCCTGATACACTTCCGAGAACGCCATCACCTGCGGCGTGGCGCCGAGCGAGCGGAACTGCGCTTCCAGCACCTTCGACGACTGGATACGGAACTTCAGGCCCTTGTAGTCTTCCGGCACGCGCAACGGCTTGTTGGCGCTCATCTGCTTGAAGCCATTATCCCAGTAAGCCAGACCGATCATGCCCTTGGGCTTGAGCAGTTCGAGCATCTTGTCGCCCATCGGACCTTCGGTAACCTTGCGCAGCGCGGCGAGGTTCGGAATGATGAACGGAAGGTCGAATACCTCGAATTCCTTGATGCCCATCGGGCCGAACTTGGAGTTCGACGGCGCCAGCATCTGTACGGCGCCAAGCTGCAAGGCCTCGAGCTCTTCCTTGTCCTTGTAGAGTGTCGAGTTCGGATAGACTTCGACTTTGACCTTGCCTGCGGTGTACTTCTCGGCCAGCTCCTTGAATTTCTCGGCGCCCTTGCCTTTCGGCGTATTGGGCGCAACGACGTGGCTGAATTTGATGACGATCGGGGCCTGCGCCATGCTGGCGGTGGGCGCGACGATGATGGCGGCCGCGGCGGCGGCGAGAAGCCAAGTGCGCATGTTCGTTCCTCCCTCTTTTTGAACTAAAGTTCTGATATCTCAAGCCAATGCCTGCGGCAAAATCGCATTTATTCTTATGCCCGGCAAGTCGCGCGATAGGCCTATTTGACGCAGCCGCCGTCAAGGCAAAACTTTATGCAGGGCCGGAACTAACGGCAGAAATCGCGAGGTTTTCGAATAAAAAAAGTGCCGCACCCAAAGGGCGCGGCATTGCGTTGCAACATAAAAGACGCAGTGGATCAGCCGACGTCGGTCGAGTGGATCCGGTTTTCGACGCCCGGTACCCGGCTGCTTTTGCTGGTCAGCTTGTTGAGCGCGCCGAGATAGGCCTTCGCCGACGCCACCAAGGTGTCGGGATCGGCGCCCTTGGCCGTAAAGGCGCGGCCATTCTCCGACAGCCGCACCGACACTTCCGCCTGCGCATCGGTTCCCTCGGTAACGGCATGCACCTGGTACAGTTCGAGCTTGGCCTCGTGCGGCACCAGCGCACGGATCGCATTGAAGATCGCGTCGACCGGACCGTTGCCGGTCGATTGCGTGGTGGTGTGCTTGCCCTCGATGTCGAGCGTCAATGTCGCCGATTGTGGGCCCATCGTGCCGGCAATCACCGTGAGGGAAATGATCTTGATACGGTCATGGGCGTGCGCGATTTCCTCATCGACTAGCGCCTCGATATCCTCGTCGTAGATCTGCTTTTTCTTGTCGGCCAAGGCCTTGAAGCGCACGAAGGCGTCTTCCAGCTGATTGGACTGCAACTGATAGCCGAGTTCTTCCAGCTTGTGCTCGAAGGCGTGACGTCCGGAGTGCTTGCCCATGACCAGCGAGGTCTGCTTCACGCCGACGGTTTCCGGCGTCATGATCTCGTAGGTCTGCGCGTTCTTGAGCATGCCGTCCTGATGGATGCCGCTCTCGTGCGCGAAGGCGTTGCGGCCGACGATCGCCTTGTTGTACTGCACCGGGAACGACGTCACCGCCGACACCAGTTTGGAGGCGCGCGTCAGCATCGCCGGCTTGATGCCGGTCCAGTACGGCATGACGTCGTTGCGCACCTGCATCGCCATCACGACTTCCTCAAGCGCGGTATTGCCGGCGCGCTCGCCGATGCCGTTGATGGTGCATTCGATCTGACGCGCGCCGCCGGCAACGCCGGCCAGCGAATTGGCCACCGCCATGCCGAGATCGTCATGGCAATGAACCGAGAACACCGCCTTGTCAGAATTCGGCACACGTTCGCGCACCATCTTGAACAGCGCCATGTATTCCTCCGGAACCGTATAGCCGACGGTGTCCGGGATATTGATGGTGGTGGCGCCGGCCTTGATCGCGGCCTCCACGCAACGGCACAGGAAATCGTGCTCGGTGCGGGTGCCGTCCTCGGCCGACCACTCGACGTCGTCGGTGTGGCTGCGGGCGCGGGTGACCTGCCCGATCACCATCTCGTAGACCTCGTGCGGCTCCTTCTGCAGCTTCCACTTCATGTGGACCGGCGAGGTCGACAGGAACGTATGGATGCGGCGGCGTTTGGCGGGCTTGATCGCCTCGGCGCAGCGGTCGATATCCTTCGGCGAGGCGCGCGACAGGCCGCAGATCACCGAATTCTTGGCGCGGCGGGCAATCTCGTTGACGGCGGCGAAGTCGCCGTCCGAGGCGATCGGAAAGCCGGCCTCGATCACGTCCACGCCCATATCGTCGAGCAACTCCGCGACCTCGAGTTTTTCCTCGTGGGTCATGGTGGCGCCGGGGCACTGCTCGCCGTCGCGCAAGGTGGTATCGAAGATGATGACGCGGTCCTTGTCGGACTGGGTCTGGGTACTCATGGGATTAGTCCTTCTCGTCGCATGCGCCGCTTGGGGGCGCTTTTAGGGGTGCTGTCGCTTTGCCGCCTTCCCCCGAGTGCCCAGGCGCGCAGCGCCCAGCCGGCCCTCAGGGGCGGATAAGGAGAAGGAGCGTGCCCAGAATAAGGGTTGCCGCCGGTCCAGCCTTGGCGGCTGCCGGCTCGATCGTGCAGATGGTCTGCGACGTCGACATTGGCAAAAGCACCCTCGTTTCGACTGACAGGATGGCGGACCAAGGTGAAGCCCGCGTTAATCCCAGCCGAGGCCCCGCTTCTAGCGGAAACCGTCGGCCGAAATCAAGCACCGCGATAGGTCAGTAATGCTGTCCGGTTGGTTGCCGCTTCACCGCTCGGCTTCCAGCGCCTTCCTGGCCGACTGCAAATCCTTGAGCGCCTGACCCTCCACCTTTGGATAGGCCAGATCGAGGTCTTCCATCGCTTTCGCCACCGCGCCGGCGACCACCAGACGGGTGAACCATTTATTGTCGGCCGGGACCACGTACCAAGGCGCCTCGTCGCGGCTGGTTTCCTGAATCAACTCCTCATAGGCGGCCATGTATTTCGGCCACAGCTTGCGCTCGGCGACATCGCCCATGGAAAATTTCCAGCGCTTGCCGGGCTCGTCGATGCGCGCCAGGAAGCGCTTGCGCTGTTCCTCCAGCGACACATTGAGAAAGAATTTCAGAACCAACGTGCCGTTGCGCGCCAGATGCTGCTCGAAGGCGCGGATATCGTCGAAGCGGTGTTGCCATATCTTTTTTCCGGCAACCGCGTCCGGCAGCCGCTGACGCGCCAAATATTCGCCATGCACGCGGACGGTCAGGACCTCCTCGTAATGCGAACGATTGAAGATGCCGATCCGGCCACGCTCGGGCAGCGCCTTGCCGATCCGCCAGAGGAAATCGTGATCGAGTTCTTCCTCACTCGGTGCCTTGAACGAGTGAACTTGCACACCTTGCGGATTGACGCCGCTCATGACGTGCTTGATGACGCTGTCCTTGCCGGCGGCATCCATGGCCTGAAAGACCAGCAGCACAGACCATTTATTATGGGCGTATAATTTTTCCTGCAACTCCGCCAGCCGCTCGACGCCCTCCTTGAGCATCGCCTTGGCATCTTCCTTTTCGATCGACAGGCCGCAGCATTCGGCCGGATCGTGATCGGCGAGGCGAAACTTCGCAGGCTTGTCGATCCGAAACTGTTTGGCGATCTTGCCGAGCTTCATGACGAACTCCTTCGTGAGCACTGTTATGCGCGGGCGAACCGCTGCGTCATAAATTTCTTGACGAAACCACGCATCATCGGATCGAAATCATCGACGCTTCGTACAACGCGAATATTGCTGAATTCTGGCTGTTGTTCCCGCGTCAGGTTCTGGAGAATGAGATTGCGCAGCGGCACAGCGGACATTTCCGATCTGAAAACCTTGATGACGGCAACGAGCGCGCCATCGACTATGATCGTCCAGCCCGGCTCGGCAACAAGCGAATCAGCGCCAAGGCCAGTCTCCTCAAACAGCTCCCGCCGAACGCTGAAATCAAGGTCAAGCATGCCATCGCTGCGAATGTCGCTTGGATCCGGTACGCCGCATGGAAAGTATATATGGCCGGCGTTAAAGGTGTGAACACCCATCTCGCCGAGGAGAAACGCACCATCGGCGCTCAGGATCGCCGCCGAACCGAAACAATCATAAATCCGGGCGGGCGGGCGGCCCCATCGTTGCCACGCGGCAAAGGAAGCGTAATCTGATTGCAGAAATTTTCCGCGCATTATCCCGTCGACAATCGCATAGTCATGCATCAACAAAACCTGACCATTGAACAGCGCCGGCTTAGCACTTTGCAACTCGGTGAATAGCGCGTCGATTTCACGGCGGCGCTGGATTGCGAATTTCCACTTGGTCGCATCCACGCTCAATGCGAGGCTATCAACACTGAAAACCTCGATTGCGGTGTCCTCGCTCATGCCTCAAGCACGCCTTCGGTAACGACAATGGCGTCGCCGCCGATCGACGCCGCAGCCAACGCACCATCGGAAATCGTCAGCGACAGGTGCATCAGGCTCGGCCGGCCCATCTCGTAACCCTGCTCGACAACCAATTTGTGCTCGCCATCGGCCGGCTTGCGATGCGCGGCATGAAGGCCGGCGAAAGCCGCCACCGCGCTACCGGTCGCCGGGTCTTCCGGAATGCCATTGGCCGGCGCGAACATGCGCGCGTGGAGATGGCGACCTGGCACAGCGGTTTCGGTGCAGATGACATAGACCATGGCCGGCCCGCCAATGCCGAAAACCTTCTCGAAGGTCGCGGCATCGGGCTTGGCCCGCGCCAGCGCGGCCAGCGAACGCACCGGGACAATGGTGTAGGCGACGCCAGCCGACCAGCGCGCCAGCGGGTAGTCGCCGCCGATATCCGTTTCGGCCAGTCCGAGCGCCTGCGCCATCGCGACGCCGTCCGGCACCTGCCCGACATCGGCCGGCAAGCGCGGCAGTTGGAATTCGGCCTGCCCGCTGTCGGCGTCATGCGCCTGCGCTGTGCAGGAGACCGGGCCGATTTTCTCCTCCAATACGAAACTCTGCCGGGCGGCTCCACCGCCCAGCCGCGCCAAACCAACTGCCGCGCCAACGGTCGGGTGACCGGCGAATGGCAATTCGGCCGCTGGCGTGAAAATGCGCAGTCGCGCTTTATGCGTGGGATTTTCCGGCGGCAGCACGAACACGGTTTCCGGGTGACTGAATTCGCGGGCAATGGTCTGCATCGCGGCGGTGTCGAGGCCCTGTGCGTCCAGCAACAGCGCCAGCGGATTGCCGCCGAAGCGCACGCGTGTGAAGACATCGAGCGTCATGAAATGCCTGCGCATCTAGAGCACCTTCTCCGGCCCTGTCGCCTCGCTTAACCGTTCCACATCGAACACGCGGCCAGGATTGACGATCTCGTCCTGCGCCGTCACCATCTGAATTTCACTGCAACCGGCTTCCGCCGTCTTTGCCAGCACGCCGAAGATCGCCGACCCGGCGCGCGCCAGCGCCTCGTCGATTTTTCCCTGGCGCAGGTAATGCGCGAAGAACAGAGCGGCAATCGCGTCGCCAGCGCCGCTCGCCGCCACGTCGAGTTTCGGCGTGCGCAGGCGAAACAGCCCGGTCTCGTCCGACGCCAGCATGTCGAGATGCCCCTCCGGCGTCTCGGCCGTATGCACCGACGTCACCAGCACCGCGCGCGGTCCGAGATCGTGCACCACCTTGATGGCCTCGCGGGCTCCATCCAGCGTTGTCGAGCCGCGCCCGGACAGATAGTCCAGCTCGAACTGGTTCGGCGTAACGATGTCAGCAAGCGGCAGCGCCTTGCTCTTTATGAATTCCGGAATGCCCTTTCGCACGAACACGCCCTTGCCGACGTCGCCGATGACGGGATCGCAACAATAGCGCGCCGAAGGATTGGCCTTGCGCACGGTCGACACCGCGTCGAGGATCGCCGCGCCGATTTCGGCGTCGCCCATGTAGCCGGACAGGACACCGTCGCATTCGCCGAGCACGCCGCGCGCAGCGATGCCCGCGACGACGTCGCGGATCAGCGGCGCGCCGAAGACCTCGCCCTTGGCCTCGCCATAGCCGGTGTGATTGGAGAACTGCACGGTGTGCACCGGCCATACTTCCACGCCCATACGCTGCAGCGGAAACACCGCGGCCGAATTGCCGACATGGCCGTAGGCGACGTGCGACTGGATGGAGATGAGGTTCATGGGCCCGACACTAACAGACACGGCGGGAATTTCCCCGCCGTGTTGCCAATGAATCGTATCAGAAAGATTGATTAGTTCGTCTTCTTCGCTGCCTCGACATATTTGTTGGTGTAGGTCTTGGACAAATCGACATTGGCCTTGGCCACGTCCGGCGAGGACTGGCTGAACACCGCCAAGACGGCGGCGGCGCCCTTCGGGTCCATCAGACCGGTTTCCGAATACATCGGCAGCGTGTTCTTGAGCGCGGCGATGTAGCCCGGCTTGTCCTTGCCGACGAGTTCCGGCGGCATCTTGTCGGCGATCTCTTCCGGCGTATGGGTGTGGATCCACTTCAGCGTGTTGACGATGGCGATGGTCATCGCCTGCACTTCCTTCTCGTGCGACGCGATCCAGTCCGCCTTGGTGTAGAGCGCACCGCCCGGATACTCGCCGCCGAACACGGCGAGCGTGTCCTTTTGCGAGCGCGTGTCGCTGAGGATCGTGATGTCCTTGTGCCGGCCTTGCAGCACGGTGACGGCCGGATCGAGCATGATGGCGGCTTCGATCTCGCCCTGCTCCATCGAGGCAATCGCGGTCGCGCCGAGGCCGACGCCGATGACGCCGATCGAGTTCGGGTCGACGCCGTTCTTTTTCAGGATGTATTTGAGGAAGAAGTCGGTCGATGAGCCCGGCGCCGAAACGCCGACTTTCTTGTTGGCGAGGTCCTTGATCGATTTGATCGTGGCCGTGTGCTTGGGCGAGACCACCAGCGCGAAGCCCGGATAGCGGTCATAGACCACGAAGGATTGCAGGTTCTGGCCCTTGGCGGCGAGATTGACGGTGTGATCGAAATAGCCGGACACCACGTCGGCTGAGCCGCCCATCACCGCTTGCAGCGATTGCGAGCCGCCCTTGAAGTCGACGACATCGACATTAACACCGGCCTTCGCGTATTCGCCGAGCTCCTTGGCCAGCATGGTCGGCAGATAGCACAGGCACGATGCGCCGCCGACGGCGAGCGTGATCTTCGACTGCGCCTGGGCGAGGCCGGACATCAAGCCGGTCGACAGCACCAGCGCGGCCAGCGCCGTTGCGGCTTTGCGGAACTTTGTGTGCATGAATTCCTCCCTCTGTCGGCCTCTTGAGCAGGCCAATTCGGAGCGCAAGATAGGCCAGCCGGCGCACCATGCCTAGGCCAATCGGGATGCAATCGATTACGGCCGGGCCTCGCCCACCACCGGCCGCCAGACCAGGAGCCGCTTCTCGACGATCGTGACGACCGTGTCGATGACGATGACGAAGGCGGCCAAAACGAACATGCCGGCAAACACGCCGGCGACGTCGAACACGCCTTCGGCCTGCTGGATCAGATAGCCGAGTCCCGCCGCCGCGCCGAGATACTCGCCCACCACCGCGCCCACCACGGCAAAGCCCACCGAGGTGTGCAGCGACGAGAACATCCACGACAAAGCCGACGGCCAATAGACGTGGCGCATCAGTTGCCTTTCGCTCATGCCGAGCATGCGCGCATTGGCAAGCACGGTCGGCGAGACTTCCTTGACGCCCTGATAGACGTTGAAGAAAACGATGAAGAACACCAGCGTCACCCCGAGCGCCACTTTCGACCAGATACCCAGACCGAGCCACAAAGTGAAGATCGGCGCCAGCACGACGCGCGGCAGCG
Organism: Rhizobium sp. Q54; assembly: GCA_945861265.1. Taxonomy (GTDB): domain Bacteria; phylum Pseudomonadota; class Alphaproteobacteria; order Rhizobiales; family Xanthobacteraceae; genus Pseudolabrys. The sequence continues at coordinate 11,603 of CAMAUC010000062.1, forward strand.
CATTGGCCATCTTGACGTAAGGATCGAACACAGCGGCTGTTCTTGGCTGGCGCGCAAACCAGAAGCCGACCAGCACGCCGCCGACTGAGCCGATGGCGAAGGCGAGCATCGCCTCGATCAAGGTGACATAGAGATGCTTCCAGATCACGCCGGTCGCGAACCACACATAAATCTGTTTGACCACTTCGACCGGATTGGAAAAGAAGAACGGCGGCAGAATCATGCGGCCGAAGACCGGATAGGTCGTGAGAATATGCCAGATCGCCAGCGAGACGACCGCGACCATCACTTGCAAAAACGTGAGCTTGACGCGCGACATCAGCGTGCCTCCGCCTGCGCGTAGCCTTTGATGACTTCCGACTTGAGCATCTGCCAGATCTCGCGGTGCAGATCGTGAAACGCCGGGTCGAGCTTGATCTCGGCGATATCGCGCGGCCGCGATAGCTTCACGCGCCAGTCGCCGATGATGCGCGCGGCCGGGCCCGCCGACATGATGACGACGCGATCCGACAGTGCGATGGCTTCCTCGAGATCGTGGGTGACGAACAGCACCGCCTTGCGGTCGGCGTTCCACAGATCGAGCAGCAGGTTGCCCATGATCTGGCGGGTCTGCGCATCGAGCGGGCCGAACGGCTCGTCCATCAGAAGAATCTTCGGATCGCGGATCAACACCTGCGCGAGACCGATGCGCTTGCGCTGCCCACCCGACAGCATGTGAGGATAGCGGTCGCCGAACGAGCCGAGGCCGACGCGCGTCAGCCATTTCCCGGCCCGCGCGCGAGCCTCGTCTTGCGGCGTGCCGGCCGTCTCCATGCCGATGGCGACGTTCTCGAGCGCAGTCTTCCAGGGAAACAACGCGTCGGCCTGAAAAAGATAGCCGGCCTGCCGGTTGAGCGTGGCGAGCGTCGTCCCGAAAATGTCGACGCGGCCGGCGGCCGGCGCCAGCAGACCGGCGGCGATGTTCAGCAGCGTGGATTTGCCGCAGCCGGTCGGGCCGACAATCGAGACAAATTCGCCATCGGCGACCTTGAGCGTGGCATTGGCGACCGCGCGATAGACCCCGCCATCCGCAAGGCGGAAGGCGACGTCGACGCCATCGAGCGCAACGGCGGCGTCATTTGTTCGCGCCGGCGCGATTGCTGCCGCTGTCTCGGTCATGGGCCCCTCCGGGGCGCAAACTAGCCGGTTGCCAAAGCAATGCAAACCCGTGACGCACCCAACACAAATGAAACGGCCGCCCAACGTGGGCGGCCGCCAACTCAAACGAAAGACGCAGGAGCCTAGTTCTTCGACTTGTCCACCATCGCGCGCTCCTTGATCCACGGCATCATCTCGCGCAGCTTGGCGCCGACCAGTTCGATCGAGTGCTCGGCGAGCTTGGCGCGCGTCGCCTTGAACGAGGTCTGGTTGACCTTGTTCTCCAGCATCCAGTCGCGCGTGAAGCGGCCGGACTGGATATCGCCGAGAATGCGCTTCATCTCCGCCTTGGTTTCCGGCGTGATGACGCGCGGTCCCGAAACATACTCGCCGTATTCCGCGGTGTTCGAGATCGAGTAGTTCATGTTGGCGATGCCGCCTTCATAGATCAGGTCGACGATCAGCTTCACTTCGTGCAAGCATTCGAAATACGCCATCTCGGGGGCGTAACCGGCTTCGCACAAGGTCTCGTAACCGGCCTTGATCAATTCGACGAGGCCGCCGCAGAGAACGGCCTGTTCGCCGAACAGATCGGTCTCGCACTCTTCCTTGAATGTGGTCTCGATGATGCCGGCGCGGCCACCACCAATGGCGGAGGCGTAGGACAGGCCGAGATCATGCGCATTGCCCGAGGCATCCTTGTGGATCGCAATCAGGCACGGCACGCCGGCGCCGCGCGCATATTCCGAACGCACGGTGTGGCCCGGGCCCTTCGGCGCGATCATCAGCACGTCGAGATCGGGACGCGGATCGATCAGGTTGAAGTGGACGTTGAGGCCATGCGCGAACAACAGCGCCGCGCCCTGCTTCATGTTGCCATGAAGGCTCTCGCGATAGATGTCGCCCTGCAATTCGTCCGGGGTGAGCATCATCATCACGTCGGCCCATTTAGCGGCTTCGGCCACTTCCATGGTCTTGAAGCCCGAGCCTTCGGCCTTCTTGATGCCCTGCGAACCCTTGCGCAGCGCAATGACGACATCCTTGACGCCGCTGTCGCGCATATTGAGCGCATGGGCATGGCCCTGGCTGCCATAGCCGATGACGGCGACCTTCTTGCCCTTGATCAGGTTGAGGTCGGCGTCGCGATCGTAATAAACGCGCATGATAAGGTCCTTGAACTTTAGCGCCCGGCACCGGGCCGCTTGCACAATGATGATGATCCGGCCCCCCGGGCCGCAGCCGGGATGCTTCTAAGGCGGTTAGGCGTGCGGGACAAGCCCGGACGCCGCCCTAAAGGGGGCCCAAACCGTCGCGCACCGGCGCCCGGCAAAGCTAGGAAACGCGGGGAAAAAGCCGCCAATCGGTGGGTTTGACCGCGACACGGCCATTCCGCGACACCTCGGAATCGGCCGGGACGTCGATTTCGCAGCGATGGCGGGCAAGGCCCACCTCCAGCTCCAGCCGCCGGATATCGCCATGGCGGCGCGATCCGGTGACGGTGCCGACAATGCTGCCGCTTTCCTGCCCGGCGAGCCGGACATGGTTGGGCCGGAAAAACAGGGTTGCCGGCCCATCGGCGTGACCTTTGGCGTCGATCGATAAAATCCGATCGTCGAGCGCGATACTGCCCTTGTCGACGATGACCGGTAGTGCGCTGGAATCGCCGATGAAGTCGAACACGAACGGCGTCGCCGGATTGTCGTAGATATCGTCGGCTGAGCCGACCTGTTCGATCCGGCCCTGGCTCATCACCACGACGCGGTCGGCGAGTTCGAGCGCCTCTTCCTGGTCATGCGTGACGAACACGGTGGTATGGCCAGTGCGGTCGTGAATTTCGCGCAGCCAGCGGCGCAACTCCTTGCGCACCTTGGCGTCGAGCGCGCCGAAAGGCTCGTCGAGCAGCAATACGCCCGGTTCGATCGCGAGCGCGCGGGCAAAGGCAACCCGCTGGCGCTGACCGCCAGAGAGCTGCCCCGGGAACCGCTTTTCCAGACCATTGAGCTGGACCAGATCAAGCAGCGTCATCACCCGCTGGCGGATCGACGCTTCGCTCGGCCGCGTCGCACGCGGGCGCACGCGCAGGCCGAAGGCGATATTCTCGAACACCGACATATGTTTGAACAGTGCGTAGTTCTGGAAGACGAAGCCGACATTGCGCTCCTGCACGGACTTCGACGACGCATCCTCGGCGCCGAACAGCACACGGCCGGAATTGGGAAAATCGAGGCCGGCGATCAGGCGCAGCAAGGTCGTCTTGCCGGAGCCCGAGGGTCCGACCAAAGCGATCAGCTCGCCGCTGGCGATCTCAAGCGAGACGCCGTGCAGCGCCGGCGTCGCCCCGAACGCCTTCACCAGATTCTCGACCGTCACATTCATGGTTTTGACACGCAGTCTTTCATCGACGAATGGGGCCACAAGCGAAAGGTTCGCCTCGATATAATCGGTGTCCCTGCGGAATTGCGCAAGCGCGGTCATGGTTTCGGTTCCTTATCGGGGGCCGTTGGCTAATTCATCGCTGAAACGCCATTCGAGCAGTGTTTTCACGATCAGCGTGATTAGTGCGAGCAACGCCAGCAGCGAAGCGACGGTGAAGGCCGCAACCCATTGATAATCGTTGTAGAGAATCTCGATATGCAGCGGCATCGTATTGGTCAAGCCGCGGATGTGCCCTGACACCACCGCCACCGCGCCGAACTCGCCCATGGCGCGCGCATTGCAGAGCAGGACGCCATACATCAGGCCCCATTTCACATTGGGCAAGGTCACGCGGCGGAAGGTCTGCCAGCCGCTGGCGCCGAGTGAGATCGCGGCTTCCTCGTCTTGTGTGCCCTGCTCTTCCATCAGCGGGATCAATTCGCGCGCCACAAACGGGAAGGTGACGAAGATCGTCGCCAGCACGATGCCTGGAATGGCGAAAATGATCTGGATATTATTCGCCTTCAACCAATCGCCAAAATAGCCCTGCGCGCCAAACATGATCACGTAGATCAGACCGGCGATCACCGGCGACACCGAGAACGGCAGATCGATCAACGTGATCAACAAGGCCTTGCCGCGGAAATCGTACTTGGCGATCGCCCAGGCGGCGGAGATGCCGAAGATGAGGTTGGCCGGCACCGCCAAGGCTGCGACCAGCAAGGTCAAGCGAATGGCCGCCTGAGTATCGCTATCGGCGAAGGTCTCGAAATACTTGCCTACGCCGTTCAGGAACGCTTCGAAAAACACCACGAGCAGCGGGAAGCCGAGAAACACGCCGATAAACAGGACCGCGACGCCGATCAGCACGATCCGCACCGGCGGAACCTCGGCGGTCGGCGCGCGCCATGTCACTGGAGGCATTGTCGCCGGGGGCGCGAGCGTTTGCTCAGACATAGCCGAACCTCCGCCGCGCCCAGACCTGGATCAGGTTGATGGCGAGGAACATGACAAAGGAAATCGCCAGCATGATCGTGGCAATCGCGGTGGCGCCATTGTAATCGAACTCGGTCAGCCGGATCACGATCAGAAGCGGCGCGATCTCGGTGCGGTACGGCAGATTGCCGGCGATGAACACGACCGAGCCATATTCGCCGATGCCACGCGCCAGCGCGAGGACGAAGCCGGTCAGCAAGGCCGGCACCAGGGTCGGCAATACGACGCGAAAAACCGTTTGACGACGGCTGGCGCCTAATGTCGCCGCCGCTTCTTCGGTCTCACGTTCGATTTCCATGATCACCGGCTGCAAGGTACGCACCACGAACGGCAGGCCAATGAAGGTGAGCGCGATCACGACGCCAATCGATGTGTAGGCGATCTTGATGCCAAGCGGCTCGGTGTATTGGCCGACCCAGCCGTTCTTGGCGAAGATCGCCGTCAGCGCGATGCCGGCAACCGCGGTCGGCAAGGCAAAGGGCAAATCGACGATCGCGTCGGCCAGGCGCCGGCCGGGAAATTCGTAGCGCACCAGCACCCATGCGACGATGATGCCGAACACCGTGTTGATCGCCGCGGCAATCAACGCCGCGCCGAAGGACAGCCGCAAGGCCGCGACAACGCGCGCGTTAGTCGCTATCGCCCAGTACTCCGCCCACGACAACTGGGTCGTGCGCAGAATCAGCAGCGCGATCGGAATAAGCACGATCAGGCTGAGATAGACCATGAGGAAGCCGAACGTCAGCCCGAAGCCCGGGATGATGCTCGGCTTCCGCCAGGTTCCGATTGCGATCGCGGTCATGCTTGCTGCCTAACTAAACCGCGCATCACTTCTTGTAAATCTGATCGAACGTGCCGCCGTCGCCAAAGTGCTCTGGCTGCGCTTTCGCCCAACCACCGAAGATCGGATCGTCGATTGAGATGAGCGTCACTTTCGGGAACAGCTTCACGTCCGCCGCGTCGGCCAGTTCGGGCTTGAATGGACGGTAAAAGTTTTTCGCCGCGATCTTTTGCCCGACCGGCGAATAAAGGTATTCCAGATAGGCCTCGGCAACCTTGCGCGTGCCTTTCTTGTCGACATTCTGATCGACCACCGCGACCGGCGGTTCGGCCAGCGTCGCGATCGACGGCACGATGATTTCAAACTTTTCCGGACCGAACTCCTTCAGCGCAAGAAATGCTTCGTTCTCCCATGCCAGCAGCACGTCGCCGATTCCACGCTGGACGAAAGTGGTCGTTGAACCACGGGCCCCCGTATCCAGCACCGGCACGTTCCTGAAAAGTGTGCTGACGAACTCCTTCACCTTGGCTTTGTCGCCTTTGAATTTATGCTCGGCGTAGGCCCAGGCGGAAAGATAGTTCCAGCGCGCGCCGCCCGACGTTTTCGGATTTGGCGTGATGACTTCGATGCCCGGCTTCACCAGATCGTCCCAATCCTTTACGTTCTTTGGATTGCCCTTTTTCACCAGAAGCACGACGGTCGAGGTGTAAGGCGAACTGTTATTGGGCAGGCGCTTGCGCCAATCCTTGTTGATTTTGCCCGATTTCTCGACAACCGCGTCAATGTCCGACTCGAGCGCCAGGGTCACGACGTCCGCGTCCAGCCCGTCGATCACCGAACGCGCCTGGCCGCCGGAGCCGCCATGCGATTGCTTGATTGAGATTGCCTCGCCAGACTTCTCTTTCCAGTGTTTGACGAATTCGGCGTTGAATTCCTTATACAACTCGCGTGTCGGATCGTAGGACACGTTGAGCAGCGTGGTCTGCGCTTGGGCAGAGACCGCCAACACGGTCGACAAGATCAATCCCGTAAAAAGGCCTCGCATCGTCATCTCCATCATCCGCCCATCCGATAACGCTCCGGACGGGATTTTCGCACTGCGCGAATTTGATGCTTGATGTGAACCGCTTATACGGGACAGGTCAATTATCTTAATATCGCCTTCGTGGCATCATTTTACTATAAAAAGGCCATCGCCTAGAAAAGTCTCTTGAATAGGAACGAATATTGCTATTTTTTAGAATAAATATTCTTTTTTGTTCCAAAGCGACTACGCCGAAAAATAGCCGCTTCAGACCGGCCAGACCATCGGCGCGATGCTGGCGACCAGCAGCAATGCCATGATGACGTTGAAAATCCGGGCGCGGCGCGGGTCGCGCAAAAGGCCGCGCAGCGCCACGCAAAACCCGTCCAGGTGACGACCGTCATTGCTGTGCTGAGGACGAAGAGAAACAGCACGATCAGAAAATCCGACACACGATGGTCGGGCCGCACATAGATCGAAATCGCCGTCAGCCCGATCACTACCGCTTTCGGATTGACCCACTGAAAAGCCGCCGCCTGCAGAAAAGTCAGCGGCCGCGCCAGATCGTCTGGCTCATTGCTTGCCGGCTGCGCATTGGCGACCTTCCAGGCCAGCCACAGCATGTAGATTGCGCCGACGATCTTCAGCGCCAGCTGCAAGGCCGGCACGGTCGCAAACACCAGTCCAAGGCCGGCGGCGCAAGCCACCAGCAGCACCATGAAGCCGATAGTGATGCCGGCCATATGCGGAACGGTGCGTGCGAAACCGAAATTCACGCCGGACGCCGTCACCATGATGTTGTTCGGACCCGGCGTGAACGCCGTGGCAAAGGTGAACACGGCCAGCGCCACGACGGCGTCGAGCGGCATCATCAGGTTTTTTCGCCGCGCCGGCGCCTGATCTGCCGGCGCCCGGCATAGATAAGGCCGAAGCCCAAAGCGACGCTGCCGAATTTGACGATCTCCGGCATCGGCGAACCCTGCTCGAAACAGAACGGCGTCTGATTGACGTTAAAGCAACGCTGCGACTGCTGATCGTACGGCTTGACGAAGGCGCCGAACAGAATGAACGGGATCGACAGCAGAGTCAGAAACATCTCGCCCTCAAGGCCAATCACATGCCGTCCGGACCGCGCGCGATCGCCGCGATGCCGGTGCGCGAGACTTCGACCAGCCCGAGCGGCAACATCAAGGCAACGAATTGCTCGATCTTGTCGCTCTTGCCGGTGATCTCGAACACGAAGCTCTCGGTGGTCGCGTCGATGACCCGGGCACGGAAGGCGTCGGCCAGCCGCAGGGCCTCAACCCTGTTGTCACCCTTGCCGCGCACTTTGACCATCGCCAGTTCACGCTCGATCGAGCGGCCGGACAGAGTCATGTCGACGACGCGGTGCACCGGAACAAGGCGATCTAGCTGGTTCTTGATCTGCTCGATCACCATCGGCGTGCCGGTGGTGACGACGGTAATAAGCGAAAGGTGCTTGGCGTGCTCGGTTTCCGACACCGTCAGCGATTCGATGTTGTAGCCGCGGCCGGAGAAAAGCCCGATGACGCGCGCCAGCACGCCCGGTTCATTGTCGACCAGCACCGACAAAGTGTGCGTGACATCCGTCTGCGCTTTCGGCGCGGTCGGATAGTGCGAGGTACTTGAGGGCACGTTTGCGTTCACGGTCGTCGTCCTTATGCGTTTGCGCGCGAATAGCGCTTAAACCAGCATCTTGCCTTCTTCGGTGATCGCGTCATCGAGGCTGACGCCGCTATCGCCAAGGATCATCTCGTTGTGCGCCTTGCCCGACGGAATCATCGGGAAGCAGTTTTCCTTCTGATCGACGACGCAGTCGAACAGCACCGGCCGGTCAATGTCGATCATCTCCTTAATGGCGTGATCGAGATCGCCCGGCTTCTCGCAACGAATGCCGACCGCATGCATCGCCTCGGCGAGCTTGACGAAATCCGGCAGGGCTTCCGAATAGCTTTCCGAATAGCGGTTGCCGTGCAGCAATTCCTGCCACTGCCGCACCATTCCCATATAGCCATTGTTGAGAATGAAGATCTTGATCGGCAGGCGGTACTGCACCGCCGTCGACAACTCCTGCATCGTCATTTGCACGCTCGCCTCGCCGGCGATGTCGATGACCAGCGATTTCGGATGCGCCAGTTGCACGCCGACCGACGCCGGCAGGCCATAGCCCATGGTGCCGAGACCGCCGGAGGTCATCCAGCGGTTCGGCTCCTGGAAATGGAAGAACTGCGCCGCCCACATCTGATGCTGGCCGACTTCGGTGGTGATGTAGACGTCCTTGTCCTTGGTCGCCTCGTACAGCCGCTGGATCGCGTATTGCGGCTTGATGACTTCGTTGGAACCGCGATAGGCCAGCGACTTGCGGTCGCGCCACTTGCCGATCTGCTTCCACCAGTCGCCCATCGCCTTCTTGTCGTTGTGCTTGGCGTGGGCCTTCCACAGCCGCAGCATGTCTTCGAGAACATGCGCGCAGTCGCCGACGATCGGGATATCGACCTTGACGTTCTTGTTGATCGACGACGCGTCGATGTCGATATGGATTTTCTTCGAGCCCGGCGAGAACGCATCGATGCGGCCGGTGATGCGGTCGTCGAACCGCGCGCCGACGCAGACCATGACGTCGCAATCGTGCATCGCCATGTTGGCTTCCATCGTGCCGTGCATACCAAGCATGCCCATCCACTGCGGATCGGCGGCGGGATAAGCGCCAAGGCCCATCAAGGTCGAAGTGATCGGGAAGCCGGTCAGCCTGACCAGTTCCTTCAGCAATTCGCTGGCGTGCTTGCCGGAATTGATAACGCCGCCGCCGGTGTAGAACAGCGGCCGCTTGGCATTCGCCATCAGTTCGACGGCGGCCTTGATCGCCTCGATGTCGCCCTTGAGCTTCGGCTTGTAGCCGGTGTGCGGGAATTCCTTCGGCTTCGAGTAGATGCCCTTGGCGAACTGGATGTCCTTCGGAATATCGATCACGACCGGACCAGGACGTCCGCTCGACGCAATATGGAAGGCCTCGTGCAGGATGCGTGGCAGATCCTCGATGCGCTTCACCAGATAATTGTGCTTGGTGCATGGCCGGGTGATGCCGACCGTGTCGCATTCCTGGAAGGCATCGTTGCCGATGAGATGCGTCGGCACCTGACCGGTGATGCAGACCAACGGGATCGAATCGCACAGCGCGTCGGTCAGGCCGGTGACGGCATTGGTGGCGCCGGGACCGGATGTGACCAGTACGCAACCAACTTTCCCGGTCGATCGGGCATAGCCTTCCGCCGCGTGCACGGCGCCCTGCTCGTGCCGCACCAGAATGTGCTTCACCTCGGTCTGCGCGAAAATGGCGTCATAGATCGGCAGCACCGCGCCGCCCGGATAGCCGAACAGATGCTTTACACCCTGGTCCGCCATTGCCTGGATCACCATTTCGGCGCCGGTCATTTCCCGTGTCATTTTCGACATCCTTTTCCGTCTTCAGTCTTGGTTCATTCAGCCGTTGCGGCAATAAAAAAGGCCCGCGAAGGGCCATGTCCGGACACTCACCTGAGGCGCCCCGCAGGGCTACCTGGCCAGTGTCCAAACTCCTACAAGAGTAATAATATTGCGCGTCATCGTTCCTGACCGTACTTTCGTTGCGCGGCTTATAAAGGGCCTATTTTCCCCAGTCAAGCGACAACTCAAGCCTAATCGCCTGCCGGGGCGGTCGCAAGCCGGTATTAGCCGCCAGGGCCCATCTTAAGCCACCGCGCGACAGAGGGGCCGGCCGCTAGGCCGCCCGCGCCCGGAAAGCCTTCTGGCTCGCAGTTGCCCTCGGGCGGTTCGCAGCGGCAGTCTCCTGCCCCCGGCCCTCATCGATCTGGAAAAACGCCACCTGCTCGTCCATGGCCTTGGCCTGATGTTCGAGGCTTGCCTATCCGGTTGACGCATACACCCACTAGGGCTAGTGTCTGCCCATGATGGGCGCGATGGACATCCACCAGCGTGACGACCTGGCTTTCCCCCAATCGCTCCCCGAGCTTCAGCGGCTGTTTCCCGACGATGCGGCGTGCTCCG
>CAMAUC010000063.1 GCA_945861265.1 Rhizobium sp. Q54
CATATGGTGCGGCGCGGCGAGGAGGAGATTACCTTGCAGCCGCGTGAATTTCGCTTGTTGGAATATTTGATGCAGCATGCCGGGCAGGTGGTGACCCGCACCATGCTTCTGGAAAACGTATGGGATTATCATTTCGACCCGCAAACCAATGTGATCGACGTCCACATCTCGCGTTTGCGCTCGAAAATCGATAAAGGTTTCTCCCAGCCGCTTTTGCACACCATTCGCGGCACGGGGTACATGATACGTGACGGCGCTCGGTAAGCTTTTCCGCACCACCACATTCAAGCTGACGCTGGTCTATCTGACGGTGTTCGCGCTGTTCGCGGCCTTCCTGCTCGGTTATTTCGCGCTCAACACCCGCCGCCTCATCACCGAACAGATCACCGATACGGTCAATGCCGAGATCACAGGCCTGTCGGAGCAATACCGGCAGGGCGGCATCCGGCGGCTGGTCATCGTCGTCGACGAGCGGGCGCGTCGGCCGGGCTCCAGCCTCTATCTCGTCACGACATTTTCCGGCGAGGCTTTGGCCGGCAACGTGACGGCGCTACAGCCCGGAACATTGGACACGCCCGGCTGGGCCGAGACCAGCTACCGCCGTCTCGACGAGGCCGAAGACAAGGAAAAGGACCATCCCGATCACCATGCGCTGGTGCGCGTGTTCCAGCTTCCTGGCGGTTTTCGCATGCTGGTCGGCCGCGATCTCGACGAGCGCGAACGGCTCTATCACATCGTACTCGATGCCGGGCGCTGGTCGGTGGCCATCGTTGTCATTCTCGGCCTTGCCGGCGGCCTGTTCGTGACGCGCCGCGTGCTGCGCCGTGTCGACGCTATGACCGAAACCAGCCGCAGCATCATGGCGGGCGATCTCGGCGAACGTCTGCCGGTGGCCGGCACCGGCGACGAACTCGACCGGCTCGCGGTCAATCTCAATCTGATGCTGGAGCGGATCGAGGCCCTGATGCATGGCCTCAAGGAAGTGTCCGACAACATCGCGCACGATCTCAAGACGCCGCTGACGCGCTTGCGCAATCGCACCGAACAGGCGCTGCGTACCGCAAGCAGCGAAGCGGAATTTCGCGCGGCGCTGGAAGGCACGATCGAGGAATCCGACGGGCTGATCCGCACCTTTAACGCGCTGCTGATGATCGCACGCGCCGAGTCCGGCCAGGCGCGCGACGACATGATCGACTTCGACGCCGCCGAGATAGCCAACGACGTCGGCGAACTCTACGAGCCTCTCGCCGACCAGAAGGGCATCGTTTTAACGGTCGATGCCGGAGCGCCGGCGCCGGTAAAAGGCAACCGCGAACTGGTCAGCCAGGCGCTGGCCAATCTGGTCGATAACGCTATCAAATATGCCGAGCCAGCCGATCGCGTGGCCGGTGGTGCGTCCGGCGAGATCCTCGTCAAGGCGGTGAATGAGGGCGACCGGGTTTTGCTGATTGTCGCTGACAACGGTCCTGGCATTCCGGAAGCCGACCGCGCGCGCGCGCTCGAACGGTTTGTCCGGCTCGAGCAAAGCCGCTCGCAGCCGGGGTCCGGACTGGGGCTGAGCCTTGCGGCGGCGGTGGCGCGGCTGCATGGCGGCGAATTGACGCTTGCGGATAACGCGCCCGGCCTCAAGAGCATCATTGCTTTGCCGCGCGGCGGCCCGGTACAGATTGCAGGATGAGTGCTCCTGCCGGACACCAAAACGACCTGACCCATGCTTTGCCGCCGTCAGGTGGCGGGTCGCTTGCCGCGCGCATTGTAACGGCGCCGTTCACGGTCGACCCGGACGCGGCCAAAGCTAGGCTCAATTCCTGGCTGGACGGTCTGCCCGGGGTTGAGAGCGGGGCGCTGCGTGCTCAGTTGGCAGCGCATCCGATCGTCGAGGGCTTGCTGGCGAGTCTTGCCGATCATTCGCCATTCCTGTGGGACCTGGTGACGGCGTCGCCCGAGCGTCTCGATGCGCTGCTGGCCGGTGAGCCCGAACGCCACCTTGACGAACTCCTCGCCGCAAGCGGCCGCGCCGCCGCGCAAGCCGAAGATATAGAGGAGGCGATGCGCATTCTGCGTCGCATGAAGGCGGAAGCAGCACTCCTGATCGCGCTCGCGGATATTGGCGGCGTCTGGCCGGTCATGCGGGCGACCCGCGCGCTCACTGCACTGGCTGACACCGCAGTCGATGCCGCCGTGCGCTTTGCGCTTGCCGAGGCGGCGCGCGCCGGCCGGCTTGTGCCGATGGACAAAGACAATCCTCAGATCGGCAGCGGCTATATCGTGCTCGCCATGGGCAAGATGGGCGGCTTCGAGCTTAATTATTCCAGCGACATCGATCTCATCGTTTTCTTCGATCCGGCGAGCGCGGCCCTGCCGGAAGGCGCGGAAGCCGCGCGCGTGTTCGTGCGTATCACCCAGCGGGTAGTGAAGCTTCTGCAGGAGCACACCGGCGACGGCTATGTGTTCCGCACCGATCTGCGGCTGCGGCCCGATCCGGCCTCGACCGGTATTGCGATCTCGACCCACGCGGCGATGGTCTATTACGAAAGCGTCGGCCAGAACTGGGAACGGGCCATGATGATCAAGGGGCGTCCCTGCGCCGGCGACATCGCCGCGGGCGAGAGATTGCTTGGTGAGCTTGCTCCGTTCGTCTGGCGAAAATATCTCGACTTCGCCGCTGTCGCCGACGTTCATGCCATGAAGCGGCAGATCAATGCCTTTCGCGGGCATGGCGAGATCGCGGTCGAGGGCCACAATATAAAGCTCGGGCGCGGCGGCATTCGCGAGATCGAATTTTTCGCGCAGACCCAGCAACTGATCGCCGGCGGCCGCAATCCGCATCTGCGCGACCGCGACACCCTCATCACCCTCGACAAACTCTGCGAGGACCGCTGGATCGACGCGGCCGCGCGCGACGCGATGAAAGCCGCTTATTGTTTTCTGCGCACGGTCGAACACCGTTTGCAGATGGTCAATGACGAGCAAACGCAGTTGCTGCCGGCCTCGCGCGCCGATCTCGAACGCTTCGCGCATTTTCTTGGGTTTGCCGGTCGCGACGCCTTTGCCGAGGTTCTGGTCGGGCATCTCGAAGCCGTGCAAAGTCATTATGCGCGGCTGTTCGAGAAGGTGCCGGATGGCGACGGTCCGGTTTTGGCTTTTCCGGCCGGCGCCGACGATCCGCAGACTTTGGCGCAGTTGACTGAACTCGGCTTTCGCGCGCCGCTGGAAGCCTCGCATGTCGTTCGGCAATGGCTGGCCGGCGAACATCGTTCGCTGAAAGGCGACGTGACCCGCGAGCATCTGACCGCGCTGTTGCCGACATTGCTGGAGCATATCGGCCGCACCGACAATCCGGCGGCGACTCTGGTGCTGTTCGACCATTTCCTCGCCAATTTGCACGGCGCGGCGCGCCTTTTGTCCCTGCTACGGCAGAAGCCGGAACTCATCGCGCTGATCGCGCTGGTTCTCGGCATCGCGCCCCGGCTTGCCGACACGCTGGCGCGCCATCCGCAGGTCATGGATGCGCTGGTCGATCCGAGCTTCTTCGGCGTGCTGCCGGACGACGAGGAATTGCAACGCCGGCTCGACGCCGCGCTGGCGCAGGCGCGCTATGACGAGGATCTGCTCGAACGCATCCGCATGTTCGGGCTGGAATATATGTTCCTGATTGGCGTCCGCATCTTGTCCGGCACGCTGACCGCGCGGCTGGCGGGCGAGGCTTTCGCGCGGCTGGCCGACGCCGTGATCCGCGCCGTGCACCGCGCCGTGTCGGAAAATTTCGCCGCGACCTACGGTCACATCAGGGCGGAAGAGACCGCGATGCTGGCGATGGGAAAGCTCGGCGGCCGCGAAATGACGGCGACGTCCGATCTCGATCTGATTCTGTTTTACGATTTCGATGGCGAGCATCCGGAATCGAGCGGCAAGCGCATGTTGTACGGGGCGCAGTATTTCGCGCGCCTGACGCAGCGCCTGATCAATGCGCTGACCGCGCAGACTAATTACGGCGCGCTCTATGAGGTCGATATGCGGCTGCGGCCGTCGGGGCAGGCGGGGCCACTGGCGACGAAGATCGGCAGTTTTACCGACTATCAGGAAAACGAAGCCTGGACCTGGGAACACATGGCGCTGACCCGCGCGCGAGTGGTCTCGGCATCACCTGCTTTCGCCAGCCGCGTCGAAGGCGTCATTCGGGACATACTGAGACGGCCGCGCGACGCCGAGCAGATCGCCGGCGACGTTGTCGAAATGCGCACGGCGATCGCGCGGGAGAAGGGCGACAGCAATCCGTGGGATTTCAAAAATGCAGCCGGCGGATTGGTCGATCTGGAGTTCATCGCGCAGTATCTGCAACTGGTGCACGCACATGACCACCCGGAAATCCTCGACACGTCGACGGCGCGCGTCCTCGACAAAGCCCGCCATTTGCGTCTGGTGTCGGTCGAGGATGCCGAGGTGCTGCGTCCGGCGGCGCAACTCTATCAGGACCTGACGCAGATCCTGCGGTTGTGTCTTGCGGGTCCGTTTGACGCCAAAACCGCCGGGCCCGGTCTGTTGCGGCTGTTGGCGCGCGCGGCCGACGTGCCGGATTTCGCGACCTTGAACGTGACGCTTCTGGAAACGCAAAAGCGGGTGCGCGAAAGCTTCGTGCGGATTTTGGGCAAGGCGCCGTAGCGCGACGGTCAGGCCGCCTCGTCCTTCGGCAGCGGGCACTGCGGCTTCAGTGGCAGACGCACGACGACCAGCGTGCCGCGGCCGAGGGCCGAGCGAATGCGCATGCGCCCGCCATGCAGTTCGACCAGCGACTTGGCGATGGCCAGACCAAGACCGGAGCCCTGATGGCTTTTGGTGAGCTGGCTTTCGACCTGCTCGAACGGGCGGCCCAACTTTGCCAGAGCTTCCTTGGCGATACCGATGCCGCTGTCGGCAATGCTCAGCATTACGCAGTTTTCCGCCATGCGTCCGCGCACGGTAACCTGACCGCCGACCGGGGTGAATTTGACGGCGTTGGACAGAAGATTGAGCGCGACCTGCTTGAGCGCGCGGCGGTCGGCGCGCAGATGCAAGTCCGGCGATATCCGGGCGCTGAGCTTGAGTTGCTTGTCGCTGGCGCGGGCGGAGACCACGCGCATCGACTCGGCCAGCAGCGAATCGAGATCAAGGTCTTCGAAATCGAGGCGAATGCGGCCGGCTTCGATCTTCGACATATCGAGAATGTCGTTGATGACGTCGAGCAGATATTGGCCGCTGCCGAGAATGTCGTTGCAATATTCGCGGTATTTTTCGGCGCCGAGCGGGCCGAACATGCCGGATTCCATGATTTCGGAAAAGCCGATAATGGCGTTGAGCGGCGTGCGCAGCTCGTGGCTCATATTGGCGAGGAATTTCGACTTGGCCTGGTTGGCTTCCTCGGCGCGGGTCTTTTCGACTGCGTATTTTTCGGCGAGTTCGGCGGTGCGCTGCTGCGAGGTGCGCAGATCGGAGACGGTTGCGATCAGGCGCTGTTCACTGTCGATCAGCTTCTCCTCATGCGTCTTGAGCGCGGTGATATCGGTGCCGACCGACACATAACCGCCGTCCTTGGTGCGGCGCTCGCTGATATGCAGCCAGCGGCCGTCTTCAAGCTGTGCTTCGAATGTGCGGGCGCCCGGCACCGCCGGGCCCCCGGTGACGATCTTGTTGCGGACCACCGGCTTGCTGCCGGCCGCCACCACGGACTCGTAGGACGCGCCGACGACGATTTCGCTATCGGGCAGGTGGTGCAGGTCCTGGAAATTGGAATTACACAGTACCAGCCGGTTGTCCGCGTCCCACAGTACGAAGGCTTCCGGAATGGTCTCGATGGCGTCGCGCAGGCGCATGTCGGCGGCCATGGTTTTTTCGACCAGGCTTTTCTGCTCGGTGACGTCGACGGCGATGCCGATCAGATGCAGGCCCGGATCGCCGGCCTGTCGGACGATTTCGCAGCGCGCGCGCAGCCAGACCCAATGGCCGCTGGCGTGGCGCATGCGGAAGGCGTGGTCGATCGTGGTGGTGCGCGCTTCGGCGAGGTCGGTTGCCAGCGCGTAAAGCTCGAGATCGTCGGGGTGCATCAGCGCGTTGACGTCGCCGAAGCTCAGCAGATCGTCCTTGGCCTTGAGGCCAAGAATGTCGAACATCGATTGCGACCAGAAGATACGGCCGCGCGCCAGGTCCCAGTCCCACAGGCCGCAGCGGCCACGGTTGAGCGCGGTGTCGATGCGGCTGCGCACCGTCTCATAAATGACGTCGGCTTCGCGGGCGCGCGTCGCCTGCCAGTGAAAGGCAAAGCCGAGGATCAGAACGACGAAGCCGGTGGTGGCCGACAAGGTAATCGTCAGCGTGGTCAGCGACCGCCACGACGCCAGCGCCGCGTCGCGCGGCTGCACCACGGCCAATTGGCCGAACGGCGCGTTCAGCAGGCGCACGGTGGCGAGCGCCGACGCAGTATCGGGCAGGACGACTTCCATCACGCCGGCGCCGGCGCCAAAGGTGGTGAGCGGCTGGGTCGGGCCGAGCAGGTCGATCAGACGACGGCCGACGGTGAGATCGGTGGTGGGGATCGCGGCGATCACAACGCCTTGATCGTTGGCCAGCAGAAAGTGGCGCCCGGCGCCGGTCGCCCAGGACGGCAGCGACTTGGCCAGCAATTCCTGCGGACGCTCGACTGCGTCGCGGGCATTCTTGAGCGGCTGGATGAGCCGCTCAGCGGCGACGTCGGCGACGGCGTCGAGCGACAGCACCATGGTGTCGAGTGTCTGGCGGCGCTGATCGAGCACCTGCACCGCTGCGCCGACGCAGATGGTCACCAGAAAGGCAATGATCAGCACCGGCACCGCGCGACGCAGCAGGGGCTCCGCCGTCAGCAGCCGCCGATACGCCGGATTGGCGATCGATTGCGCGAGGCCCTTGATCGAATCGCTCCGTGCAGACGCACTCGCCATAGTGGCGCGCGCCATGAAGGCCTCCGTGTGGAATTTCCCCTACCGCCCTGAGCCGGAAGCACCGCAATACCCGCCCGAATCAGCAAAGCGATTGGAATCGATGGCCGCTGATTTGTCGAGAGTCCGGAGGAGTCAATTATGAAAAAATCGTTACCCACTGAAACATGAGTCCGCTCAAAGGCTAAGCGACAGGTGTTTACGCCGTCGCCCGCTCGATGATGTCGGAAAGATCGCGCGATAGACCGGAGGTAGCTTTGATCCGGCGCAGAGCCGCTTGCGCCTTGTTTTGCCGACCGTCTTCCAGCGTGCGCCAGGTGCGGAAGGCCGTCGCCAGCCTCGCCGCCAATTGCGAGTTCTTCGGATCGAGCGCGAGGATGGTATCGGCGACGAAATCATAGCCGGCGCCATCGGCGCGATTGAACTGTGTCGGATTGCCCTGCGCGAAAGCGCCGATCAGCGCGCGGACGCGGTTCGGGTTGGCGAACGAAAACGCCGGGTGACCGGTGAGGGCGCGGACATTGGCCAAGGTATCGGCCTGCGGCGTCGCCGCCTGCAGCGAGAACCATTTGTCGACGATGAGCGCATCGTCGGCATAGCGCTTGTAGAAATCGGCGAGCGCCGTGCCGCGTTCCGGCGTGCCGTGCTGCGACAAGGTCGCGAGCGCGGCGAAGCGGTCTGTCATGTTGTCGGCGGACTGGTATTGCCGTGCCGGCCGCGCAATCGCATCCGGCGCGCCTTGAGCCGCCAGCAGATCGAGCGCGGTATTCCGTAAAGCCCGGCGGCCGGCGCTTGTCGCGTCGGGTGAATAGGGTTCCTTCGTCGCCATACGCTCATAGACGGTAGCAAGCGCGGCGCCGAGGCGGACGCCGATGTCGCCGCGCAGACTCAAGCGGGCGCGGTAGATCGCATCGGGATCGATGTCGCGGCCTATTTCTCGGGCGATGTCGCCGTCGCCAGGCGGGGGCAGCGCCAGCGCGACAAAGGCCGGCTCCAGCGAGGCGTCATCGAGAATGGCGGCCATCGCCGCGAGCAGGGCGTCGTCGCGGCGCGGCGTCTCGCCGGCCCGCAGCCGCGTCACGTTGTCGATCAGAAGCCGCATCGCTACGGTTTGCAGCGCCTGCCAGCGATTGAACGGGTCGCTGTCATGCGTGGCGAGGAAGGCGAGGTCGACGCCATCTATATCGCTCGACAGCTTGATCGGCGCTGAAAACCCGCGATTGATCGACAGCACCGGCCGTTCAGCGATGCCGGTGAAGGTGAAAGTCTGCTCGGTATCGTCAAGAACGATAACGCCGCGCGGCAACGTGGTCCCATTGACGAGCGTGAGCGGCAGATCGCGGCCGTCCTTGCCGACAAGTCCGGTGACCAGCGGAACCACCATCGGCAATTTGTCCGGCTGGTTCGGCGTCGGCGGCACGGTCTGTTTAAGATCGAGCATATATGTATTTGCCGCCGCGTCGTATTGCGTGGCGACAGTGACCTCTGGCGTTCCGGCCTGACTGTACCAGCGCATGAACTGGGTCATGTCCCTGCCGCTGACGTCGGCAAAACACTGGATGAACTGTTCGACAGTGGCGGCTTCGCCGTCATGGCGTTCGAAATACAGATCCATGCCGGCGCGGAATTTCTCGGGACCAAGCAAGGTGTGCACCATGCGCACGACTTCCGCGCCCTTTTCGTAAATGGTGCTGGTGTAGAAGTTGTTGATCTCCTTGTACTGCTCGGGCCGGACCGGATGCGCCAATGGCCCTGAATCCTCGATGAACTGCGCCGCGCGCAAACCCCGCACATCGCCGATGCGCTTGACCGGACGCGAGCGCATGTCGCTGGAAAATTCCTGATCGCGGAAAACCGTCAGGCCTTCCTTCAGGCAAAGCTGGAACCAGTCGCGGCAGGTGATGCGGTTGCCGGTCCAGTTGTGGAAATATTCGTGGGCAATGACGGCCTCGACGCCGGCGAAATCGCTGTCGGTGGCGCTGTCGCCCGACGCCAGCACGTATTTGTCGTTGAAGACGTTGAGGCCCTTGTTCTCCATCGCGCCCATGTTGAAGTCGGAAACGGCGACGATCATGAAGATGTCGAGGTCGTATTCGCGGCCGAAGGCTTCCTCGTCCCAGCGCATCGAGCGCTTGAGCGAATCCATGGCATAGCCGCAGCGATCTTCCTTGCCATGTTCGACATAGATACGCAGCGTCACTTTGCGTCCCGACATCGTGACGAACACATCCTCGACGCAGGCGAGATCGCCGCCGACCAGAGCAAACAGATAAGACGGCTTCTTGTGCGGATCGTGCCAGACCGCGAAATGCCGGCCGCCGGGCAGGTCGCCGCTGTCGGTCAGATTGCCGTTCGCCAGCAGCACCGGAACCTGGGTTTTGTCGGCTTCAATGCGGGTGGTGTAGATCGCCATCACATCGGGACGGTCCGGAAAATAAGTGATGCGGCGAAAGCCCTCGGCCTCGCATTGCGTGCAATAGGTGCCGCTGGATCGATAAAGGCCGGACAATTGCGTGTTGGCGGTTGGATCGACCGAGGTTTCGATATCGAGCGTAAACGGGCCGTTTGGCGGCTGCGGTATCGTCAGACTGTCCGGCCCGGCAATATAAGCTTCCGCTGGCAGTGACTCACCGTTCAGCCTGAGCGAAATCAAGGTCAGGCCGTCGCCATCGAGCACCAGAGGCGCCGCCGCGCTTTGCGGGTTCGGCCGCAGCGCCAGGGTCGCGCGCACCTTGGCCGCCGTTGGATGCAGGACGACGTCGAGATGGACCGTGTCCACCCACCAGTCCGGCTGATGATAATCTTTGAGGCGGATCGGCTGGGCAATGTCTGTGCGCATACAATTGATCTAAGCGGTCCGGTGGCGAATTGGAAGCAGGTCAAATGCTTCCGTTGCGACCTTTAGCAACAGGCGCCCGCGCTCGCCGGTGGCTGGACGCTGTGCTAATATTCTGCCGACAAGAAGGCGGATTTGAACCCGCCGGTTTTTCAAGGGAGGATCGCATGGCTATTCATTTGGACGCTCAGCCGGGCATTTATCGCCGGGCACTGTTCGCACTGACAGCCTGTGCTGTTGCAACTCTCGCGGCGGGTCCGCAGGCCTGGGGCCAGGCCTATCCGAGCCAGGCCGTTCGCATCGTCGTTCCGTTCTCGGCGGGCAGCGCTACCGATATTCTGGCGCGCATCGTCGCCGACAAACTAACCACAACGTGGGGCCAGACCGTCCTGGTCGAAAACCGTCCCGGATTGCCGGGAACAACGTCTGTCGCCAAGAGCGCGCCGGATGGTTACACGCTGATGATGACCTCCAACGGTCACACCATAGCGGGCGTCATCAACAAGAG
This sequence comes from Rhizobium sp. Q54, assembly GCA_945861265.1. Lineage (GTDB taxonomy): Bacteria > Pseudomonadota > Alphaproteobacteria > Rhizobiales > Xanthobacteraceae > Pseudolabrys. The sequence continues at coordinate 10,292 of CAMAUC010000063.1, forward strand.
TCTGACTTTTGATCCGGTGAAAGATTTCTCCGGTGTAACGCCGGTCGCGTCGGTACCGGTCGTTCTGATTGTGCCGCCGGACTCGCCGGCGAAATCGGTCAAGGAATTCATCGACCTCGCCAAGGCCAGTCCGGGCAAGTTCAATTTCGCGTCGCCGGGGCCCGCGAGTGCGACCTTCATCGCCGCCGCCATGTTCAAGGACGCCGCCAAGATCGATCTCGTACATGTACCCTATAAGGGCGCTCCCGAAGCCGTCACCAGCGTCATGCGCGGTGACACGCAAATGTATTTCACCCCGATCAATGTCGGCGCCGAATTGGTGCAGGCGGGCAAGGTCCGTGCGCTAGCCGTTGCGACAGCGACGCGCAATCCGACCATGAAGGATACTCCGACCATCGGCGAGGCGGCGCTGCCTGGGTTCAAATACGACTCGTGGTTCGGCCTGCTGGCGCCGGCCGGCACCCCGCGCGACATCATCGCCAAGGTGAACCGCGACGTCGCCGAGATTCTCAAGACCGACGACATCAAGGCAAAGTTCGCGGCGCAGGGCGTCGAAGCGATGGCGCTGGCGCCGGATGCTTTCGACAAGATCATCGCCGCCGACACGGCCAAGCTGGCCGACATGTTCAAGGACGGCGTCAAGTAGGGGGTCGTCTCCGGCCAGTGACAAAAGGCGGCGCCTTCGGGCGCCGTCAGCGCATGCGACGCCGTCGGCACATTGACCTTTTTGTTTGCACGATCCGCTACCGCATCGGTTCCGCATGGCCGATCACACGCTTGATCAGCGAGGAATGCTGCTTCAGGGCGCGCTCCAGTGCGTCGACCTTTTCGTGCACGGTCTGCACGCTCATCGCCGGGTCGACGTGGCAATGGAAATTGACGATTTCGCCGTCGTCGGTTTCGCGCACGCGGACATCGTGGATATTGCGCAGGGCGCGATCCTGCGTCGCCAGTTCGGCCAGCGCGGCCTGCACGGCGTGGACGCGCTCCGGCGGCGCTTCCCGGCCCAACGCATCGACAGGCTGGAGCGGCTCGATGTGCGTCTCGACCTCGACGCCGGTGCCCAGTTCGCCGGCAATGGCGTCTTCGAGGCCATCGGCTATTTCATGCGCGGCGGCGAGCGTCAGCTTGCCGTCGACCTCCAGGTCGAGGGCGATCGCCAACCGGTCCTGAAGATTGTGCACGGTGACGTGATGCACGGCGAGCGCGCGGTTGCGCGCGATCACCATGACCCGGTCGAGGACGGATTCGCTGTCGAGTGCCACCGGATCGGTGGTCACGTTCGGCTCCGCGCCTGGCATTTGTCGGCTGAGCGCGCTCTCGACCGCGCTCTTGATCGCGCTGACCCGGTCGAGCGGCAAAGTGCGGCTGACCGCAACGGTCAGATCGATGAAGGTCTTGTTGCCGACGCCGCGCGCGCGCACGCCTTCGACCGCGACGACGCCGGCGACCTTCTCGACAATGTCGGTGATATTGGCGACGGCGCCGACCGGCGCAGTATCGGTCAGGGTCTCGATGGTCCGGCGTCCGAGCCGCCACCCGGCGACGCAGACCAGAAGCGCAACCGTTAGAGCTGCAACGGAGTCCGCCCACCACAGGCCGAAGCTGACACCGATCAATCCGCCGATAACGGCCAGAGAGGACCACAGATCGGACGAGAAGTGCAGGGCGTCGGCCTCAAGCGCCTGACTCTGTGTCGCCTTGGCAACGCGCGTCAAAGCGCGGGCGCGGAAGAAATCGATAACGACCGAGGCCGCCATGACGACGAAGGCCCAATTGGTGGCGACGACGATGTGAGGTTCGTGCTCGACCAGCCGCTTGACGGCTTCCCAGATCACGATGCCCGAGAGAAGGAAAAGCAGCGCGGTCTCGCCGAGCGCGGAAACGCTCTCCACCTTGCCGTGACCGTAATGGTGTTCGTCGTCGGCGGGCTTACCGGAGACGCGTACCGCGACGTAGGTCATGACGGTGGCGCCGAGATCGATCAGCGAATGGCCGGCTTCCGACAAGATCGCCAGCGAGCCGGTGGAAATGCCGACAATGCCTTTGGCAATGGTCATCGCGGCCGAAGCCGCGATCGAGGTCAGGGCGACTTGTTCTTTTTCGTGTTGCATGCGGTCCTCGTTGGGCTGGGTGTAGCCCAATCGAGGCGCAATTTCGACCGCGTTATTCGCTCTTGCGTCTAAGTCGCAATAGCGCAGAATGCCGCCGATCGCTGCGATTAACGGCCGCGAACAGGCGCTCGGCACGGGGCCTGGCGGCACGAGGGGAGTTTACCCGTGGAAACACCGCGCTTCATTCGTCTTTCGTCCAACGACAATGTGATTGTTGCCGTCGATCAAATTCCGGCGGGAACCGCGGCGGGTGGTGTGACCGCGTTGGCGCGCATCCCGCGCGGCCACAAGATGGCGACAGCACCGATTGCCCTGAACGAGCCGGTGCGCAAATACGGGCAGATCATCGGCTTTGCCTCGCAGCCGATCGCGCCGGGCGACTGGGTACATGAACATAATGTCGAGATGCATGATTTCGCGCGCGATTACCGCTTTGCCGAAGATGCTAAAAACGATGAAATCCTGCCGCCGGAACTGCGCGAAACATTTCAGGGCTATGTCCGGCCGAACGGGCACACTGGCACGCGCAATTATATCGGCGTGCTGACGTCGGTGAACTGCTCGGCGACGGTGGCGAAGTTCATCGCCGAGGCCGTCAATCGCTCCGACATGCTCAAGGACTATCCGGAGATCGACGGCGTCGTGCCTTTCGTGCATGGCACCGGCTGCGGCATGGCGTCGAAAGGCGAAGGCTGGGACGTGTTGCGGCGAACTCAATGGGGTTATGCGACGCATCCCAATCTCGGCGCGGCGCTGATGGTCGGTCTCGGCTGCGAGACCTTCCAGATCGATCGCATGAAGGACGAATATGATCTGGTCGAAGGCGACCACTTTCAGAGCATGACCATTCAGGCGATCGGCGGCAGCAGGAAGACAATTGAGGAAGGCGTCGAGCGCATCAAGGCGATGCTGCCGATCGCGGCGAGGGCCAAACGCGAAACGCGGCCGGCGTCCGAAGTGGTGCTGGCGCTGCAATGTGGCGGCTCCGACGGCTATTCCGGCATCACCGCCAATCCGGCCTTGGGTTCGGCGGTCGATTTGCTGGTCAAGCATGGCGGCACTGGCGTGCTGGCAGAGACGCCGGAAATCTACGGCGCCGAACATTTGCTGACGCGCCGCGCGGTGAACGCCGCCGTCGGCGAGAAACTGGTCGAGCGCATTCGCTGGTGGGAGGACTACACCGAGCGCAATCGCGGCGAGATGAACAATAATCCGTCTCCGGGCAACAAAGCCGGCGGTCTCACCACGATCCTGGAAAAGTCGCTCGGCGCCGCCGCTAAAGGCGGTACGACGACGATGCGCGCGGTCTATGAATATGCCGAGCCGGTGCGCGAGAAAGGCTTCGTGTTCATGGATACGCCGGGCTTCGATCCGGTCGGCGCGACCGGGCAAGTCGCCGGTGGCTGCAATGTCATGTGCTTCACCACCGGGCGCGGCTCGGCCTTCGGCTGCAAGCCTACGCCGTCGATCAAGCTCGCTACGAACAATTATGTGTACGAGACCATGACCGACGACATGGATATCAATTGCGGCGATATTCTCGACGGCGTCACGCTTGAGCAGAAGGGCGAGGAAATCTTCAGGAAGGTTTTGGCCGTTGCTTCCGGCGAACACACCAAGTCGGAAGACCTCGGCTACGGCGATCTCGAATTCGTGCCCTGGCAGATCGGCGCGACGATGTGATGCGCATGATCCCGAAAAGTGGGAACCGGTTTTCGGATTAGATCATGCGCGAAAAAGAAGACTAGGCCGAGCCCGCCAAACGCGCGCCGGCATCCTCCAGGATCATGTCGGCGCCTTTTTCCGCGATCATGACCACGGCCGCGTTGGTGTTGCCAGACACAAGCGTCGGCATCACCGAAGCATCGATGACCCGCAGCCCCGTGAGGCCGCGCACACGCAAGCGCTCATCGACGACAGCCGCCGGATCGGCGCCCATGCGGCATGTACTGGTTGGGTGAAACACGGTCGTGCCGGTGGCGCGCGCATAATCGAGTAGTTCAGCATCGCTCGTGCAATCCGGACCGGGCGCGCGTTCCTCGGCGATGTAATGCTGCATCGCTTTCTGGCCCATGATGGTGCGCAGCAGCTTCATGCCGTCGAGCGTCGTGTCGCGGTCGAAGCGGCTCGACAGATAGCGCGGCTGGATCGCCGGCGCCGCGGCCGGATCGCTGGATTTGACGCGCACAAAGCCGCGGCTTTCCGGGCGCAACTGGCAGATCGAGGCAATGAAGCCGGGAAATGGATGCAGGCTGGCGCCTGTCGTCTCCGCGCTGAAGATAATGAAATGGACCTGCACATCGGGCGTTTCCAGTTCGGGACGCGTGCGCAGAAAGGCTCCGGCATAACCTGCGCCGATGGTCAGCATGCCCTTGCGCTGAAAAGCGTATCGCAAGCCGGCGCCGATGCGGCGATGCCAGCTGTTGACGACATCGTTCATGGTAATCGGCTCGGTACAGCGATATTGCATGCGGACCTGATAGTGGTCCTGCAAATCGGCGCCGACGCCGGGGCGGTCGGCGATCACCGGAATGCCGAGCGAGCGCAGATGCTCGGCCGGGCCGATGCCGGAGAGTTGCAGCAATTGCGGTGAATTAAATGCACCGCCGGCGAGGATGACTTCGGCGTTCGCTTGCGCAGTGCGTACGCTGCCGCCCTGGTGATATTCGACGCCGGTGGCGCGCGTTCCATCGAACAGAATCCGGCTCGCCAGTGCGCCGGTGACGACCTTGAGATTGGCGCGCTTGCGCGCCGGCCGCAGATAGCCGGCGGCGGTCGATTTGCGGCGGCCGTAGCGGGTGGTGAGCTGGAAATAGCCGGCGCCTTCCTGAGAAGCGCCGTTGAAATCCTCGGTGCGCGGAAAGCCGGCCTGTTCAGCCGCATTGATGAAGGCTTCGCACAAAGGATGCGGTTCGCTGACGTCGGAGACCGCGAGCGGACCGCCGACGCCGTGCAGATCGTCCTCGCCGCGTTCCTGATCCTCGGCCTTGCGGAAATAGGGCAGCACGTCGTCGAAGCCCCAGCCGCTATTGCCGAGCTGGCGCCAGTGGTCGAAGTCCTGCGGCTGGCCGCGAATATAGAGCAGGCCGTTGATCGAACTCGATCCGCCGAGCACCTTGCCGCGCGGCTGGATGATCTGACGGTTGTTGAGTTCCGGCTCAGGTTCGGACTTGTATAGCCAGTTGACCTTGGGATTGGTGAACAGCTTGGCGTAGCCGAGAGGGATGTGAATCCAGATATTGCTGTCCCTGGGGCCTGCTTCCAGCAGCAGCACGCGGTGACGGCCCGAGGCGCTCAGGCGATTGGCCAGCACGCATCCGGCGGAGCCCGCGCCGACGACGATGTAGTCGAATGTTTGAGCGTCGGCTTTCATGACGTTACGCTCGGCCGTCGCAGTGCTTCGTCTTTTCGGCGCGTCACGGATTTCCCGTCGACAGATCCGGCTTCGGCTTTGGCACCGGCGTCGCCTCTACCTTGCGCACTTTGCGCTTGATCGGTCGCTGCGGCGCGCGCAGCCCATCCGGGATGTCGCCACTATTGACGTAGCGCGGCGTCATGTTCGGGTTCTGGACGATGGGGCCGGAAGGGACGGTGACAAAGCCGCCGTAGTTGCTGGGCTTGCGATCGTTGACACTGGCATCCGAACCGCTATTTCCGGTGATCGGCGACGGTGCGCGGCCCCAGGAGTTCTGCGAGTCGGCCCACGGATTTTTCGCATTGCCCCAAGCATTCTTTGAATTAGCCCAGGGGTTCTTCGCATTGCCCCAGGCGTTTTGCGAATTGCCCCAGCGATTTTCCGCGACGGCGGTCTGCGCCGCGCAAAGGCTCAGCGCCATCACCACGGCGACGCGCAGGATGACGGCGCGGCGCACAGTGGCTACTGCGCGCGCACAGGGGCCGCGAGACGATTTCATCGCGGCTGGCCGCGCATACAATTGAGTCATGAGTCCCGAGGGGTGCGATCGATCGCGAACGGCGATTCGGACTCAATTGTATTGAATGAAACACTGCCCGCCAACGGCTTTGAGCTCGTTGCATTGCCGGTCCGCTTCGGCGGCATCGACCGGGCCAATCTGCGCGCGGTAATAAATACCTTTGTCGCCGAGGTCGGCGCGCCGGATAATCGGCTGCCGGTCGCCCAGGATCGCCGGAAATCTGCCGCGCAGCGAATTAAAGGCCGCCTTGGCCTCGGCTTCGCTGCGCTGCGATGTCACTTGCAGATAGACCGACTGTCCCTTGCGCGCCGGCGCGGCGGCGGGCCTGGCAGCGGGCGATTGCGCATTGGCCTGGCGGGCTGTCGGGACGAACTCCTGCTTATAATCGGCGCCGTAATTCACCGGTACGAACCGTCCGGTCGGCAGCGCCAACTGCGCGACATCGGCGCTTGCGGACGCAGCCGGGTTGGCGTTGCGCGCTACCGGTGCGGGCGTCGCTACCTGCGCGGGCGCAGGTTCGGCGACGGGCGCGGCGGCAAGCGCCGGCTCATCGGCTCGCGACGCCGAGACCGAGAGCTGGTCGATCATCCAATAGCCATCGATGGGAAGGTAGTCGATGGTGAAGTTGATGCGCAGCGGCCGCGACGGGAAGATGCCCTTGAGCATCAGCGCGCCGGCGGATGTCAGCTTCGGCGCCTCGGTGAATTCCGGCGCCAGCACCAATGATGGCGACAGATCGAGATTCTGCTGGCGCAAGTTGGCGAAGGCCTTGCCGAGTTGTTCGGCGCTCATGCGCGTTTGCAGCGCCGGCGTGGTCATGCCGCGCAGTACCGAATAATTCTCGGTGAAATTGGCCTGATTGAGAGCGGTCAGGGCGGCCCGCACCATCATCGTCAACACGTCAGGCGCCGGCATATTCACCGGACCTGACTGTATGCCGTGCGGCCGCCGCACAATGATGTTGCGCACAACAGGCTTCTCGATCTTGGGCACGGTGACGACGGGAGCCGCGGGAAGCGCGATCGACAGTTCGGTCGGCGGCGGCGATAGCTCAGCGTTCTTGCGTGCCCATTGCGCGTGCGCGCAGACGCTGCCGGCCACGAGGGCGATGGCTGCACCGGCACAGATTTCGAGAATGCTACGCATCATGACGCGCCTTGCACGCCGCATTGCTTGGGTAGAGTGGGGAGCCGGACCATGATGGACCGGCTCCCGGGCGTTTGTGTCTTGGCTGTCGATCTCATGTCACGATACGAAATGAGACCGCCAAGCTTGCATTCCGCGCCTTACTTGACGGAGCGGAAGCTGGCCATGGCGCCGGCGCCGAGCGCGGAAACGGAGGCCGTGGCGCCCGATCCCGAGATGCCGGCGACGGTGATCTTGCCCGCATTGGTGATGGCCGCATTGTTGCTTGAGGCCTGGGTGATGGTGCCGACGGTTGCCGAGCCGCCGACGGACGCGGTATCGGCGATGCTGGACAGCGAGAACGACGCCACCGAGCCGCTTGAGCCGATCGACGCCGACGAAGCATGACCGGCGATATCGCCGGTAATTGCCAGCGTACCGCCGTTGTTGGTGACCGACGCGGTGTTGGTCGAGCCTTGCGTCACGGTGCCCATGGTGGTGGTGCCAGCAAGGATATTGCTGTTGCTGGTGATCGACGTCGAGGTGACGGCGCCCGTGGCGCTGACGCCCGCGGAAGCGCCTGCACCGTTGATCGCCGCGACGGTCGCGGTGCCAGCGCCACCGGCGGTGTTGTTGTTGGTGACGGTCGCGCCGTTGGTCGCCGTCTGGTTGATCGTCCCGAAGCTGTCGGTGGCCTTGTTGGTGCCGTAAGCGGTCGAGGAAATCGAGGCGGCAGCACCGGTCGCGGAGATAGAGGCCGATGCGCCGGCGCCGTCCGCGGTGGTGGCGCCGAGTTTGCCGGTGGTAAACGACGAAGCCGTATTGACCACGGTGCCGCCGGTATTGTTCGAAGCGGTCTGCACGGCGTTACCGAACGTCGTGCCGACGGACGAGTTCGCGGCCGTCGTGTTCTGGATGTTGCTGTTCGAGGTCGACGAAATCGACGCGACCGCGCCGGTGGCCGAGACGCCGGCCGACGTGCCGGAGCCGGTGAGGTCGCCGGTCGTCATGCTGCTCGTCGATACGCCGTTGGTAACGGCGCCGGTGTTGGTCACGGTCTGCGTCGGTGCGCCGAAGATAACCGAGGCATTGCCGGTGGTCGTGCCGGTCACGAGTTGGCTCGACGAAACCGATGCCGCCGCGCCGGTCGACGAAATGCTCGCCGAGGCACCCTTGCCGCTCAGGCCGCCGGAGGCGGAAATCGTTCCGCTATTGCCGATAGCCGCGGCGTTAGTGGTGGTCTGGCCGATCGACGTGGCGCCGATGGTCGTTGCACCGGTCATATTGCCTGTGCCGGAGCCAGCTTGGGTCCCCGAAACCGAAGAAACTGCGCCGGTCGACGAGACAGAGGCCGAGCTACCAAGGCCCGAAAGCGACGTGAGGTTGATGATGCCGGTGTTGGTCGTCGCACCGGTTATCGTATTGGTCGAGTTTTGCGTGATGGTCGAGGAGCCGATAGTATTCGTGCCGGCCGCGGTCTCGATGTTCTGAATGCCAACCGAAGCCACCGAGCCGGTCGACGAAACCGAGGCGGTCGCGCCGACGCCGGTGATGCTGTTGGCGCCGAGAGCGCCGACGGTGATCGTGCCGCCCGGCGTCGTGATCGCGCCGGTGTTGCTGGTTACCTGGCCGATGGCGCCGATGCCGCCCACGGGCAGGTCGAGATTGCTTCCGCTGCCGAACGCGGTGTTGTTGCTGAGTACGCCGACCGAGGCGACCACACCGGTGCTGCCGATGGACGCGCCGCTGAGCAGGCCGGAAATGGCGCTCGACGTCGTGATGCTGTCGGCGGCGTTACCCGTCACCGCGCCGGAGTTGACGATGGGTGTGCCGGTAACACCTTGCGTGATGGCCACCTGCGCAAACGCGCCGGGAGCGCCGATGACAAGCGCCGCCATGGCAACGCCAGTCATGAGAGAGATAGACTTCATATTCATTTTACGTCCCCTGTTGTTGCCGTGTTCTCTTTTTTATTAGTAAAGCCCGGTGACAGCCGCGGTCGCCAGACTTTGCGGACTGTCGCTGAGGTAATCGTCCTTGATCAGCAGATCGGCGATATTGGTGAGACATGCCGCGCGCGCGCGCGGATATTCCTTCATGATCACGTCGGCGATGCCGAGCGCGATCGGGCCGTTGAGGGATTCGAGCTGCAGGCGTTCCTGATTTTGCAAATTGGCCGTGCCGGTCACCAAAGTGCTGTCGAATGTCTTGCCGACGCTGGCGCCCAATTGCGTGTAGCGCACCGGACGCTGGATCATGCTCATCTGCCGATTGACGCGCGTTGCCACTTCGTCGAGCTGAATGGACAGCGACAATTGCGCCCAGCCTAATTCCATCGTCGGGCCAATGCCGCCGACGCGCACGTCGGCCTGTGCGCTGGTGCCGAAATCGAGACTGTTGAAAATGCCATTGACGGCATATTGCGCCGGCACCGCCTTGGTCGGCGCGCAGAAATAGGTCGAGACCACCTGGCCGCCGGCCTTGGTCAGCGCATCGGTCACATAGGAGGCGCTGCCGCCCTGCGGCACGAAATTGCCGGTAGCGCCTTGCGCGACGGCGTTGATCTTGCCAGTCGAATCCGCGAACGGTCCGACGACGAATGTCTTGCCGCGCAGGACACCGGTCTGGCGGATGCAGGCGAGCGTGCCTTCGATGCGCGGATAGGGCTGCACCGAACTTGGCATAGAGGCTTTGGTGACGGGAACGCGGATTTTACGGTCGGGGCCGCCAAGATCGGTGTCGGACGTATTCCAGACGCCCGGGGCGCAGCCACCCAATAGCACCGCCGCGGTCAAAAGCGCGGCGCCGCTGAGCGCGACGCGCCCAGTGGCTAGTGTCACCAATATACTCGTCTGCTTACGCATGCCACTCACTAAACTGACAGCGCGATGACTTCGCGCTTATTTATGCGCGGCGGAATGTCCGCCGCATCGTTCGTCAAACGGCGCGTTTATCGTGTCGCGATCGAGCCGTTGTTCGTCACTGTCCCCGAATTGGTCGATGTCTGGTTCGCGGTTACATTGGTCGTATTGCTGTCGCCGACGATCGTCGTGCTGACGATGCTCTGCGAGCCGATCGCCGTGATCGACGAGCCTGTGCCGTTGCCGGCGAGCAAGCCAAGTCTGGCGGCATTGACCTGGGCTGCCGAAGCGCCATCCAGGTTATGCATGTTGCTTGAATCGATGCCTCCGACCGCGCCGGCCGCGCCCCACAGGCGTCCGGACGTGCCGGTCGAGTTGGTGGTCCCCGTGACGGGTGTGCTTTGCGCCTGCGCCGCCGCTGTCAAAAAAAGCAATGCGGTCAGGACCAAGGCCGGCCTGAATGAGGCACGGAATGTCATGGCTATCCCCCTTAAAATTTGAAGGAGAATAGCACTTTTATACCGGGCTCAGCGAAATAGTTACCAAACGGTTAACGAGGGCGCTGTCCCGTTTCGCGACAGTCGGGCGCGGCGTAGCGGTATGGCAAGTCGCTGACGAGGTCGCGCTCCGGCTCAGGACGCGGATGCCACCGTCACCGCGACGCGGCCGTCTTCATGGTCGAGCGCGACCAACGGCGTCATGCCGCCAACCTGACTGTCGGTCATGAGCATCATGTGCCGGTTGTCGAGAATGAGCCATTCGCCATCGATACGCGCGGCGGCGACGGCGTGGTCCTCGTTATTCGTCCGGTTATGCAGGATAACGATGCGCAAATCCCGCGCGGGCAGGCCGGCCTCGCGCAAGGCGACATATTTGGCGATGGCGTAATCCTCGCAGTCGCCGGCGCCGCTGGCGAAGGTCGTGAGCGGCGTCGTCCACACGTCGGCGACCTGGTACTGGACCATATCGTTCACCGGCCGGACGGCGAGATTGATGGCGCGGTTGATCGCGCCAATGCGGGCGCGGCCGTCGCGCGCGCGGGCATCCTCGACGATGGCCAGAAAGCGCGCCGCGGCCGGCGGACAAATCGATCCGTCGACCCGGCACAATTCGAGTATGCGAGCCTCCAGCTGAATGGCCGGCTGCAAGCCGCGCCACTTCGCCGCCATCGCCCCGTCATGCGCGGCGATCATGCCGAACGGACCTGGCGCCGGCGCGGCGAGGCCAGGCAGCGGTATCGTATCGACCGGCGCCAAAGCGGCGAATTTAACCGCTGGAATGTCGGCCGGAATGTTGAAAGCGGGGTAGGCCGTCAGGTCAGGCCACGGGACGATCTGAAAGTCCGTCTGCGACGGCGAAGCCGACCGCGCCACGGTTCCGCCGTCGCAAAGGCCGACGAGCACCATCAAGACAGCAACGCGCAATGCAGCGCGCGCCTGCGAATAAACCGACATTTGAACGCCCCGTGAGCGGGCGTTGCGCCGGCTTTAAAGATGCCGATCTGCTCCCGCTCATGGGACGACAGGTAACCGGGAGCGCGCTTCGGTCCGGTTAAGCCGGGACGGCGGGCGCATCTGCTTTCGCAGCAAGGGTAAACCGCCGGTGAAGCC
>CAMAUC010000064.1 GCA_945861265.1 Rhizobium sp. Q54
GCCACGGCGGCGTCTTAACGGCAGCCGGGCCGCGCTTCTGGCGGCTATTGGCCTTCCGGAACGGCCGAGCCCCGGCCCTTTTGGGCACCGAGCCTCTTTAGTCCCGGCAAAGCCAAGGGCTTCGCACCATCAGCGAACTCCTCGCAGGAGGTCCTAGTGCCTCCGGGCGGGGCCCCGGCACCGCCCGAGCGCGATGACTGCGTTTGTCACCGCCCGCGGGCGCCGCATCCTGCTCCACCATCCTGACGCCTCATGACAGCGCCCTCGATAAGCAGGACGAATTGGGTATATATTCAGTAGGAATTAATGTCAAGAGCAATAATTAACGATTGAATATTTTCCGGTTGTCTTGGAGAATGCGGCAACTAAGGCACGAACGGGTGGATGACAATGAGCGAACCGCAATTGCGCCCCGAAACTATAAAGATAAAACAGTTAGTCCAGAACTACCGATCCGGACGCATAGTAATTCCTGAGTTTCAGCGGGAGTACGTTTGGAAGCCTGGAAAAGCTCCGTGGCTAATCGATTCCCTTTATCGAGGTTTCCCAATTTCTTCGCTCCTGCTTTGGCAAAGCACGGAAGAGACAAGAGCTCGTAGAAAAGACCCTCATCCGGTACGAAGCGCATCCACCAATTGGCTTATTGACGGGCAACAGCGCGTCATTACGTTATCAAGAGCTATGTATAGGGACGTTGGTATCGATATTGTATTTCATCCGGTCGACGACGTATTCCGCCTCGCAAACGCCGCAACAAAAAATGATCGAAATTGGTTTCGCGTTTCAGAACTTTTAGACGATGATACATATCGCCAAATTCGTAGAAATTTAGACGGCGGCTCGCACGCCGATCGCCGTGAACAGCGATTTGAAAAGGTTAGGAAAATACTCGAATACGAAGTGCCGCTGGTTAGGATGATAGATCACACGTTTGACGATGCGGTTCTAGCCTTCAAGCGGATTAATACGCTCGGCACGAAACTTAAAAAGCAAGATATCGAAAGTGCGCAAGTTGCTGCGAGACACTCTGGCTTCATTGCTGATGAGGTGGCCCCTTTTCTCGATAAATTAGGCCGGCAGGACTTCACTCGATTGAATGTAATGCACTTGTTTCGTGCATGTGCATTTATTGCTCAACCTGATGGCCGGAATAAAACGCCACTACATGAGCTAGAAAAAGCGGAAGTATTGTCCGCTTGGAAGCGGACTGAACGTGCAACTGAGCAGGCTATAAGCTTAGTCCGAAGCGAATTGGGCCTCGTGAACATGGAAATTCTATGGTCTGGCTCTCTGCTAGTTCCACTAATCGCGTTGTGCGCGACGACGAGTCCAAAGAGCCGGGATGCGCAAGCGCTAATAGGATGGCTAGGTCTTGCATCGTTGCTTCATCGTTACAGCGCGTCTAGCGAATCCGCTCTTGACCAAGACTTGCGCGCGTGCCGTCAAGATAATGCCGTTGGCGCACTTCTAGCAAACTTAAGACAGGTTCGGCCAACGCTTGCCGCCCAACCCAATGATTTTGCTGGGGCCCTTAACGATAGAAGCGGTCTCCTTGCTTGCTATATTGCATGCATGAATAAAGGAATATTGGACTTCTATACCGGTGGAAAGGTTCTCTTGCATAATGCAATCGACCGTCATCACATATTACCTAGAGCGCAATTTCCAGAAAAACAAAGAGCCAAATCGGATGTGATCGCAAATATTGCCTTCATAAGTGGCGACATTAATAAATCAATTGGACAATCTGGACCAGAAGTATATTTGAAGGGACTCAAGCGGGGAGTTTTGGAAAGCCAGTGCGTACCGACTGACAAGTCTCTCTGGTCGATCGAGAGGGCCGACGACTTTTGGGCAGAACGGCGAAATCTCCTCGCGGAATCTTTTAACAAATTTCTTAAAAAAACTCTTCCGCAACGTCGAGTAGGATAATCACCACACCTCGCTTAAGCGCACCCCATTGAACACCTCGGCGATGCGCGACCGCGTGGCGCGGCCGGTGTCGTCCGGCAAAGCATCGATGGCGAAAAATCCGTGGTCGATGATTTCGTGGTCCGGGATGGGCGCTGCGTCCTGCGCAAAGTCGCGCACGATGAACAGCGCGACATGATCGCGGCGCGAGACGCGATGGTTGAAAAAGACGCCGTGCAGGACCGCTTCGCCGGTCAGGCGGATATTGCCCTCTTCCATCAGTTCGCGGGACAGCGCGGTGCGCAAAGTCTCGCCGGTCTCGACGCCGCCGCCGGGCAGATGCCAGCCGGAGACGTAGGAGTGTTTGACCAGGAAGACGCGGCCCTTGCCGTCGATCACCATGCCGAAGGCGCCCAAAGTCGCGCCGCGGGCGAAGCGCCAGTAGAAATGAAAGCCGCGCCGGATGAGCGGATCAAATCTGCGGCGCAGGCGGTGCAAAGTCATGGCCGTCCCATTGCGGTTCTCTGGCTTGGAGCCCGGCTATACCCGGCGAAAGCGGCGCTTCGCAATCTGTGCAAAAGGGTGCGCCGGGCCCCTTTAACGATTAGAATTATTCCAATATAGAAACCCCGTGTCCTGATACCACCAGCCGGCGAGCCAAAGGCGACCTCCCTTGAAAAACTTTTCCGACCTGACCGAACAGGAAGTGCTGGCGCTGGCCATCACCAATGAAGAAGAGGACAGCCGCATCTATCGCGGCTTTGCCGAAGGACTGCGCGAGCAGTTTCCCTCCTCCGCCAAGGTGTTCGACGAGATGGCCGAGGAGGAAGTGCATCACCGCACCATGCTCTACGACCTGTACCGGCAGAAATTCGGCGACTACCTGCCGCTGATCCGCCGCCAGGACGTCAAGGGCTTCATCCACGCGAAGAAGCCGCTGTGGCTGATGCGGCCTTTGGGCCTCGACGAGGTGCGCAAGTTCGCCGAGGACATGGAGTTCGAGGCCGAGCGCTATTACCGCAAGGCGGCGGCGAATGCGCGCGACGCCTCGGTGCGCGAATTGCTGATCACGCTCGCCGAAGCCGAGGCCGGCCACGAAAGTCTGGCGCATAAATTGTCCGAGACCATTCTCACGCCGGGCGCGCGCGAGAAGGAAGACGAGACGGCGCGCCGCGCCTTCCTGCTGCAATATGTGCAGCCGGGCCTCGTCGGCCTGATGGACGGTTCGGTGTCGACCTTGGCGCCGTTGTTCGCGGCGGCTTTCGCCACGCACAGCACCTGGGAGACATTTCTGGTCGGCATGGCGGCGTCGGTCGGGGCCGGCATTTCGATGGGCTTTGCCGAGGCTTTGTCGGACGACGGCTCGCTGACCGGGCGCGGCACGCCGTGGCTGCGCGGCACCGTGTCCGGCGTGATGACCACGATCGGCGGACTCGGGCATACGCTGCCTTATCTGATCCCGGATTTCTGGATCGCTACCATCGTCGCTGTTTTCGTCGTGGTGGTCGAACTCGCGGTCATCTCGTGGATCCGCTACCGCTTCATGGATACGCCGTTCTTGCAGGCGGCGTTCCAGATCGTGGTCGGCGGCGCGCTGGTGTTCGTCGCCGGGATATTGATCGGGAGTTCGTGACGCGCTACGCATTCTCTTCATGCGCATGATCTTTTCCGAAAACCGGTACCCACTTTTCGGGATCATGCGTTAATGATCACTCTCGCCCATCTGTCCGATCCGCATTTGGCGCCGCTGCCGCCGGCGAGCTTTGTCGAGCTGGCCGGCAAGCGCCTGACCGGCTGGCTGAACTGGCGGCGCAAGCGGCATCTGGTGCACGGCCGTGCGACGCTGAAGGCAATTATCGCAGACCTGCAGGCGCAGGGCCCCGATGCCATCGCCGTCACCGGCGACATCGTCAATATCGGGCTGCCGGCGGAATATGCGCGCGGCCGCGAATGGCTGGCGAGCCTCGGGCCAGCGCGCGACGTCAGCTTCATTCCCGGCAATCACGACATCTATGTCGCCGGTTGCGCCGAGATGGCGGCGCGCGAATGGGGCGCATATATGCAAGGCGATGCCGGCGAGAGCTTCCCCTATGTGCGGCGGCGCAGGCCGGTAGCGCTGATCGGCGTATTGAGCGGCGTGGTCACCGCGCCGTTCATGGCGACCGGCGAAATCGGGCCGGCGCAATTGCAAAAGCTTGCCGCGCTGCTCAATAAACTAAAGGCGGAAAACCTGTTCCGCGTGGTGATGATCCATCATCCGCCGGTCAGCCTCGCCGCGCATCACAAGCGCCTGATCGATGCCGACGCGCTCAAAGCGGTGATCGCCGCGCATGGCGCGGAGTTATTGCTGCACGGCCACGACCACCGCAGCATGCTCAACTGGCTCGATGGACCGGATGACAGGAAAGTGCCCGCCGTCGGCGTGCCGTCGGCTTCGGCCAAGCCGGGGATGGATCACGATGCGGCGGGATACAATCTGTACCGGATCAATGGCACGGCGGGCGCGTGGCGATGTGAGAGCGTGTCACGGGGGATCGGTGAGGATGGCAAGGTCTCTGAGATCGAGCATAGACGGCTGATAGGCTAATGCTTGTCACGGGCGCAGCGCAGCGCGAAGCGGTGCGCTGCAGAACCGGGACCGTCGCAAACGCGGAAGTTGGAACGGCCCCGGCTCTGCGGTGCACCACTGCGTGTCGCACCGCGTCCGGGGCAGGCGTGATTACGGCCTAGGCCCGTTCAACAGCGCCAAGGTGAACAGCGCGGCGACGGCCATGACCACGCCATAGACGAACATGCGGAAGGCACGCAGGCGGCCGCGATGCTGTTCCAGCTCGAGCAATTTGCGCGCCGTCGCCTCGCCGAACGGCGCATCGTCGGACAAAGCGCGCTCGCGCTCGACCAGACGGCGCGCGACATAGCGGGTGACCGCCTGCACGATGTCCGGGATCTCGTGGCTTTCCGCCAGCGTGGCGCGGCCGTAGCGGGTCTCCTGCACGAAACGGTATTGCCGTTTGTCGCGGCCCATTTCGACATGGGCAATGACGTCGATCCACAGCCGCGGCACGTCGCCTCGCAAGACCCCGCGATCGAACAATTCGATATGCGCCGGCACGTCGGCAAACAGCGGATCGAGCGCCTCGTTCAACAGCTCAAGCCGCGCCTGCTCGGCGTCGCGCAGATCGACGACGACGGCCGAGCGCTCGGCCACCTCGGTACGCACCTCGCGCATGGCCTGCTTCAGCGGATGAGGTGCGGCCTGCGTCGCAGGCTGGTTTTTGCGGCGTCCCCACATCCCGCCTATTTAGCAAAGGCCGGGGCCCCGGCAAAGCCGAAAATCGCGATTTTTCAAGGCCTTCGATGGTTAACCAGGGGTAAAGAGGCGGAATTAGGCCGATCAGCGCGGTTTGACGCCATAGGCCTTGGCCCAGCCGAAGCCATCCTCGGTGCGGCCGCGCGGGCGATATTCGCAGCCGACCCATTCGCTGTAGCCGAGCCGGTCGATCTCGGAAAAGACGAAGGGGTAGTTGATCTCGCCGTCGGCGTCCGGCTCGTGCCGCACCGGCACCTGCGAGCACTGGACATGGCCGATGATCTTCTGGTGCGTCTCGAAGCGCCGCATCAGATCGCCGCCGACGATCTGCACGTGATAGAAATCGTATTGCAGCCACAGGTTCGGCCTGCCGACCTTGGCGATGATGTCGGCGCCGTGCTCGACCTGGGACAGGAAATAGCCGGGCTGATCGCGCGGATTGATCGGTTCGATATAGAGCTTGATGTTCTTTGCCGCCGCCAGATCGGCGGCGCGCGTGAGGTTGGCGACGAATACTTTTTCGGCTTGCGCGCGGTTGCCGGGGTCGACCCGGCCGGCGAGGCAATGGATCGCGGTGGCGCCGATGGTGGTGACATAGTCGAGCGCTTGCGCGAAGGATTTGTTCCAGTCGGCCTCGCGGCCGGGCAGCGCGCACAGGCCGAATTCGCCCGTCCCGCCGGTCGGCGAGTTGATGCCGAGCGCACGCACCTTGTTGCGTTCCAAAGCGCGCTTGAAGTCCTCGGCCGGCACATCCGGAAACCGGCCCTCGACCGCCGCAAAACCGGCCGCCGCCGCCGCGTCGATGCGCTGCAACAGCGGGCGATCGGTGAACAGGTAATCGAGGTGAACCGAGAACTTTGGCATGGTCTGCTCCTTGCGTGGCCGCGCGCGGCAGTATTCATTACCCATCCAAGCGTTTCGCGCCAGCCTCAGGAATAGCCATGTCCGCCAACTCCGCTTTTCACATCGCCGTATTGCCCGGCGACGGCATCGGCCATGAAGTAACAAAGCCGGCGCTCGACGTGCTGCGGCGGATCGAGGATACGACGCCGAGCCTCAAATTCCGCTTCAGCGAGCGGCCCGCCGGCGCCGAGGAATACAAGGCGACCGGCAAGTCGATGTCGGAAGAGACGATCAAACTGTGCGGCGAGGCGGACGCGATTTTTCTCGGCGCCTGCGGCCTGCCCAGCGTGCGCTATCCCGACAACACCGAGATCATGCCGCAGGTCGAACTGCGCTTCATCTACGATCTCTATGCCGGCGTGCGGCCGGCGCGGCTCATTCCCGGCGTGCCGTCGCCGATCGTCGGCGCCGACAAACATGCCATCGACTTTGTGCTCATTCGCGAATCGACCGAAGGCCTGTTCGCCTCGATGGGCAAAGGCGTCACCACGCATGAGGATGCGCGCGAGACTCTGGTCGTCACGCGCAAGACCACCGAGCGGCTGTTCGATTTTTCCTTGAAGCTCGCGGCGCGGCGCAAGACGCGCGGCAAGCCGGGACGTCTCACACTGGTCGACAAGGCCAATGTATTCAAGGCGTTCAATTGGCAGCGCGACATCTTCAACGAACGCAAGCCGAAATTCCCCGACGTGAAAACCGACATGCTTTACGTCGATGCCTGCGCCGCGCTGATGGTGAAGAAGCCTTGGGACTTCGACGTCATGGTGATGGAAAACATGTTTGGCGACATTCTCTCCGACCTCGCCGCCGGATTGATCGGAGGCTTAGGGATAGCGCCGTCGGCCGATATCGGCGACACGCATGCGGTGTTCCAGCCCTGCCACGGCACCGCGCCGGACATCATGGGCCAGGGCAAGGCCAATCCGACGGCGATGATTTTATCCGCCGCGATGATGCTCGACTGGCTCGCCGACAAGCACGACCACGCACCCGCCGCCGAGGCGGCGCAGCGCATCGAGCGCGCGGTGGACAAGGCCTATGCGTCGGGCCTCAAGCCGATGGAATATGGCGGCTCAGACGGCACCGCGGCGATCACGAAGGCGGTGATGACGGCGCTCGGGTAACGGGGATCACTATGCGCTTGCGCGACTGCTGCAATTTCCACGATTTCAGGCAGTTGGCGAAGCGCCGCCTGCCCGGCCCGATCTTCAACTACATCGACGGCGCAGCCGACGATGAGACGACCCTTCGCCGGAATACCGCAAGCTTCGATACCTGCGATCTCGTGCCGAACGTTTTGCGTGGGGTCGACACGGTCGACATGTCGGTAACCGTGATGGGCCAGAAGCTTGCCATGCCGGTCTATTGCTCGCCAACCGCGCTTCAGCGTCTGTTCCACCACCAGGGCGAACGCGCCGTCGCAGCCGCGGCCGCGAAGCACGGAACGATGTTCGGTGTTTCTACGCTCGGCACGGTCAGCCTGGATGAACTGCGCAAAGCTCACTCGACGCCGCAGGTCTACCAGTTCTATTTCCACAAGGACCGCGGGCTCAATCGCGCGATGATGCAGCGCGCCAAGGAGGCCGGCGTTGAGGTGATGATGCTGACCGTGGACAGCATCACCGGCGGCAACCGGGAGCGCGACCTGCGCACCGGATTTTCCATTCCGTTCAAGTTGACGCTCGCCGGCATGTTGCAATTCGCGATCAAGCCGATGTGGGGCATCAACTACCTCACCCATGAAGGTTTCAAGCTGCCGCAACTGGACGAACACGTCGACATGGGCGGCGGGGCGATGTCGATCTCGCGCTACTTCACTGAGATGCTGGACCCGTCCATGAATTGGGACGATGTGGCGGACATGGTCCGCGAGTGGAATGGCCAATTCTGCCTGAAGGGCGTCATGTCGGTAGCCGATGCGAAGCGCGCGGCCGAGATTGGCTGCACCGGCATCGTCCTGTCCAATCACGGCGGCCGGCAACTGGACGGCTCGCGCGCGGCGTTCGATCAGCTTGCCGAAATCGTCGATGCCGTGGGCGACCGGATCGACGTGATGATGGATGGCGGGGTCCAGCGCGGCACCCATGTGCTGAAGGCGCTTTCGCTCGGCGCCAAGGCGGTCGGCGTCGGACGCTTCTATCTCTACCCGCTCGCGGCGGCAGGACAAGCGGGCGTTGAGCAGGCCCTTGGCCTCATGCGGACGGAGATCGAGCGCGGCATGAAGCTGATGGGATGCAGCAGCATCGACCAGCTGTCGCGGGAAAATCTTCGGTTCAGGTAATGCTCGTGTCCCGGGCGCAGCGCAGCACCTTTTGGTGACGCGCTGCGCCCGGGAAAGGCACCTTACTCCACGGTGATATTGCCGCTTTCGACCACGGCCTTCCATCGGTCGGTTTCGCCTTTGAGAAACGCCTCGAACTCGGCGCCGGTGTTGGCGACGACATCGAAACCGATATCGTTGAACGACTTCCTGGCTTCTGGCGAATTGGCCGCGGCCCGGATCTCGGTCTCCAGCCTGGCCCGTACCGCGGCCGGCAAGCCTTTCGGCGCCGCCGCCGCCTGCCAGGAATAGACCACCAGATCGGCGACACCCGCCTCGGCGATGGTCGGCACATCCGACAGAACTTCGGCGCGCTTGTCGCCGGTGACTGCCAGAGCCTTCAACTGGCCGCCCTTGATCTGCTGCGCGACCGCGCCGAGATTCTGAAACGAGACGTCGGCGTGTCCGCCGATCAGATCGTTGATCGCCGGCCCGCCGCCTTTGTAGGGCACATGGATGCCGGTGGTGCCGGTCTTTTGCCAGAACAAGGCGGCCGTCAAATGATCCGATGAGCCGATGCCGGACGATGCGAACGTCACCTTGCCGGGATTGGTCTTCAGATGAGCGATCAGTTCCTTGACGTCCTTCACCGGAAACTTCGGATTGGTGACCAGCACGTTCGGCGTGCGCACCAAGAGCGACAGCAGATCGAAATCCTTGAGCGGATCGTAGCCGAGCTTCTTGTACAGCGCCGGATTGATGGCATAGACGCCGATCGAGCCGATCAGCAACGTATAGCCGTCGGGCTTGGCGGCTTTCATCGCCGTGGCGCCGAGCGAGCCGTTGGCGCCGGCGCGATTTTCAATGAGCACCGATTTGCCGAGACGCTCCGACAGTTTGTTGCCGGTGACGCGCCCGGCGATGTCGGATGCGCCGCCGGCCGGAAACGGCACGATGATGGTGACGTTCTGCTCCGGATAATCCGCCAAAGCGGGCGCGAAACCCGCCGCGATTAAACTTGTCAGAATCGAAAATGCAATCGCGCCAGCGATACGGGACTTCATCGGCGTCTCCCCCCTGATTTGTCCGGGCTTTTGTAGCGCCCTTATTTGTCGCCGCAGTAGACAGCCGCGATGCGTCGCTTGTCAATTTTCGCGCGAAACGCCTTACAGACCGGCGAAATCCTTGATCGGGGCGATGAACGCCTCCGGGCGCGCGCCCATTGAAAAGCAGGCCGCCTTACGGCGGCCTGCTATTTTAGCGCGGGAGCGAGAGGGAGGGCGTTAAGCCTTCTCTTCTTCCATCGTCACCGCGACATCGGCATTGGCCGAGAGGCGGACCTTTTGGCCTTCGACTTCCGCGACCAGGCCGAGGTCGATGAAGTGATGATGGCCTTTGTGCTTGCCCTCGCCGCTATCGGCTTTGGTCAGCTTGATTTTCTTGCCTTCGACCTTGTCGACGGTTCCGACATGGACGCCATCGGCACCGATGACTTCCATATGTTCTTTGACGTCATTCATTGAATTTGTCCTTTGTGGTCAGCGCTAACGCGCCACAAAGGATTTGGTTCTACCGACCGCGCCGACGGCTAGAATTCCTTCCAGTCGTCGTTGACGGCGGTGGCGAGCGCCGTCTGCATGCCGCGCGCGCCGCCGCCCGAGGCGGCCCGCTTTGGCGCCGCGACCGGACGCTTCAGCGCAGCCGGACCGCGCGACGGTGGAGCGGCCTGACGCGACACCGGCCGTTCGGCCGGCTCGCGGCTCCGCGGCGACGACGCACGATGATCGGAAACGCCGCCGATCTGGAAGAAGGCAACCTGCTCGTCCATCGCCTTGGCCTGATGTTCGAGCGTCTTGGCCGTGGCGGCGTTTTCCTCGACCAGCGCCGAGTTCTGCTGCGTCACCTCGTCCATCTGGGTCAGCGCCTTGTTGATCTGCTCGATGCCGGTGGCCTGTTCGATCGAGGCATTGGCGATATCGGAGACGACGGCGGCGACCTTCTTGATCGAGTCGACGATTTCGGTGAGCGACACGCCGGCGCGATTGACCAGTTCGACGCCGTCCTTGACCTGACCGTTCGAGTTGGTGATGAGGTCCTTGATATCCTTTGCCGCCTGCGACGAACGCTGGGCAAGGCTGCGCACTTCGGACGCGACCACCGCGAAGCCACGGCCGGCTTCGCCAGCGCGCGCCGCTTCCACTGCCGCGTTAAGCGCCAGCAAGTTAGTCTGGCGGGCGATCTCGTCGATGACGCCGATGATGTCGGAAATCTTGCGCGACGACTCCTCAATCTTCGCCATGGCTTCGACCGCCTGAGCGACGACCTTGCCGCCGCGATCGGCGACGTCGCGGGTCATGTTGGCGTCGGTATTGGCCAACTGCGCGTTCTCCGCGTTTTTCTTGACGGTCGCCGACAGCTCTTCCATTGCGGCTGAGGTTTCTTCGAGACTTGCGGCCTGTTCCTCGGTGCGCTGCGACAGGTCGGTGGTCGAGGTCGAGATTTCGGCCGAAGCGTTGGTGACTTCGCGTCCCGAATTCTTGATCTCGCCGATGGTCGAAGAGACTTTCTGCGCCATCAACTGCACGGCGTCAGCAATCTGGCCGACTTCGTCCTTGCGGCCAATGCCCGGCACCGTAATGGCGAAATTGCCGCCGGCGACCTCTTCGAGCGGGTTTATCAGCGCGCGCAACGGGCGAGCGATAGAAATCGTGCCGATTATAGCCGACAGCGCCGTGACAAAAATCGCCAGCGCTCCTAGCACAACGGTCATTAGTATGGCGAAGTTGACAGCTTCGAGTGCCTCGGCCTTAAACTCGCCCGCTGCCTTGCTGGTCACCTCGACGATTTGATCAGACGATTTGATGATGTCGAGCGCCGCGGGAATTGCGACTTTCGCGCCGTTCTCGGTGGCCGCTTCAAGTTCTGCAATTCGGGCTTTGTCGGCTTCCGTCAGCGACTGGCCATTGGCTTTAGCATTGATATTCAGAATTTCGCCCCGCGAGGCGGCCATGTCGATAACCACCTTCGTGTAGATCTCGCTATTTGCCTTCATCCGCTTCACCTGATCGACACGCGCCTGCTCGGTCGTGGTCAACGCAATGGAGTCAATGAACTTGCCGAATTCGGCATAGGCCGCTTTGAAATCGTTGAATTGTGTATCCAGCGATTTGGTGTCGGTGGCGGATCTGATGTAGGTCGCGGCGATGCGCATGCCGCGAACCGTCGCCTTGGTAAGGGCGGCATTGAGCGCGAGCTGCGTCCGCCGATCGGTCGCGTTGTTCGCCTCTTTGATCTTGCCGGCTGTCATCAATTGGCTGGCAATGAGTATCCCGACCAACAAAATCGCAATTGCCGACATGATTGCCAGTTTTGCGCCGATTCGAATATTTGAAAGGCGAAGCATTTTAAGCGGTCCTGGTTATGGATTCCGACCGCAAAGACAGGTGGATCAAGTCAGGCCGTATATTGAACCGGCGCTTTGTTAACTTGACCCGCTCGCGGCAGAAACGACGCGGGGATTCCTGTTCTGAAACTTATGAAAGCCGCATGGAGAATGGGTTTATTTGCGTCCCCTTACTTAGCGACAATCAAAATCGATAATCTGGATTGCCAAATCCGCGCCGTCGCGCGGCTTGAGGAACAACAATCCGGCTCAGCGGTGTGTAACTACCGTTTCTGGTGCCGCTTTCCATCGCCGTCATCCGGCACCGGTCTCGCCTCTAAGAAACGCCTCACAATCGGCGCCGGTGTCGACGACGACATCGAAGCCGATTGCCTGGTCGCGCACCGAATGTGTTGGTCGACAGAAGGGCGAAATGCCGGATCAGATCGTCACCGAGCGACTTGCACGGCGCCCAACAGCGCCGACGCGCTGCTTTTCATTTTGCACTCAGCACCGGCTACAGCCCGACGAAGTCCTTGATCGCGGCGATGAAGGCTTCCGGCTGCTCCAGCGGCGGGCAATGGCCGCAGCCGGGAAGTTCGACATAGCGCGCGCCGGCGACCTTGTCGGCGATGGCCTTGTTCAACACCGGCGGCGTCGCCTGATCGAGTTCGCCGCAGACGACGAGAGTCGGCACCTTCAGCCGCCCTAACAGTGGCGTCAGATCGGCTTCCTGCAATATCGTGCAGGCGGCGAGAAAGGCTTTCGGGTCGATGCCAAGCAAGACCTGTTTACGCTCCTCGATCTTTTCCGGATGCGCGGCGAGATAGGCCGGCGAGAACACCCGCTTGGCGGCGACCTCGGCAATGGCGCCGAGACCGCCTTGCGTCACTTTCGCGGCCATGGCGGCGAACTGGGCGCGGCCTTCGGGCGGAAAGGCGGCAGCGGCATCGCTGAGCACGAGTTTGGCGATCCGCTCGGGATGCGCCAGCGCGAAGGCGAGTGCGACCGTGCCGCCGAAGCCGTTGCCGAGCAGTACGGCATCATTGCCGATCTTGAATTCGTCGAAGCCGTCCTCGATGGCCGCGACATAGGCGTCCATCAGCGCCAGCACCGCCGGCTGCGAACCGTGGAAGCCCGGCAGGTTGAACAGAGTGACGCGGTGCTTGGCGGCGAAGGCCGGCAGCACCGGATCGAAGGCGTGCCGGTCGGCCAGCAGCGAATGCAGCACGACCAGATCGCGGCCAGTGCCGGTGCGGACCGCGGTGAGCGCGCCGTGACCGGCGGTCAGCCGCTCGGTTGCCATAATATCCGCCATGAACGTCTCCCTTGGAAAAAGCGGTTTATTCCCCGCGCCACAAAATTGCGGTGGGCACCATCCCGCCGCCGGCTCGCCTTATATAACGCACGGCCTCGCATTGCTTTCCCTCCTGTGCAAAAATTATCGCCTGATGCGTTCGCGGCTGCGAAGTGCGATAAGCACGGACTGAAAACAACTGGTCCGGGCGGCGTCCCGTCAGAAACCGGACCAACAGGGAGGATCGAACAATGTCTATACCAATGTGGATAGGGCTGCGACCGATCGCTGTGGCCCTTGGCGGGTTCGCCGCCGTGCTAGCACTCGGCGCCGGCGCCGCCAGCGCGCAGACCTACGGCTTCGCCACCATGCAGCCGGGGACGCTCAATCACACGTCCGGCACCGCGGTCGCCAAGATCCTGAAGGAAAAGGCCGGCATGAATGTCGTCATTCAGCCGAATGCCGGCGAAGCCGCTTTGCTCGCGCTGGTCGGTCGCGGCGAAGCCGAATTCGGCATCGCCAATATTTTCGAGGTGGAGAACGCCAAGGCGGCCAATCCGAACCTGCGCCTGATCGGTTCGCTGCACC
The DNA here is from genome assembly GCA_945861265.1 of Rhizobium sp. Q54. Taxonomy (GTDB): domain Bacteria; phylum Pseudomonadota; class Alphaproteobacteria; order Rhizobiales; family Xanthobacteraceae; genus Pseudolabrys. The sequence continues at coordinate 13,652 of CAMAUC010000064.1, forward strand.
CGCTGCGCGGCGCCTTCTGGGTGCGCAAGGACACGACCATGCGCACCATCGCCGACCTCAAGGGCAAGCGCGTCGGCATGGGCTACTCGGCCATGCGCACGCTCGACCCGATGATCAAGGCGATCCTGGCAACCGGCGGCCTGACCGAGAAGGACGTGACGCCCGTACTGATCCCGAACGTGATCCGCGGCGCCGACGATTTCTCGTCCGGCTCGGCCGACATGTTCTTCTTCGCATTCGGCGCGCCGAAGGTGCGCGAAGTGGACGCCAGCGTCGGCGGCATTCGCGCGCTGGAAATTCCGGAAAGCGGCATGGCCGCCGCCAAGAAGATCGTGCCGGAAGGCTACCTGACGCCGGCCGCGCCCAATCCCTTCTTCATCGGCGTCGAGAAGCCGATGGGCGTTTACAGCTGGGACAACATGATCTTCACCAGCGCCAAGGTGAGCGATGAAGCGATCTACAAGCTCATCGACACGCTGGAGAAGAACAAGGCCGAGCTGGTCGAGATTCAGCCGGCACTGCGCGAGTTCTCGCCGGCCGCGCTCTACACCGCCTACGACCTTCCCTATCACCCGGGCGCGCTGAAATACTTCAAGGAAAAGAACATCAGCGCCCGGGCACTCAAGTGAGCGAAGAGAGAATCATTCCCGATGCGGCGGAGTTCGCCTCCGCCGCATCGCCGGCGACCATTCTGTGGACCAATATCTTCCAGTCGCTGCTGGTGGCGGCGGTGGTGCTGTGGGTGCTCGACATCCCGCGCCAGGTTTTCAACGTCGCCTTCTATACCGAGCAGTTGCTGGCGATCTGCCTCGGCCTCGTGCTGGCGCTCGCTTATGTCGCCGACACGTCGCGCAAGCGGCACTGGACCGACTGGGTCGCGGTGGTGCTATCGCTTCTGCTGTGCGGTTACATCGCGCTGCGCTATGCCCACCTCACCGACGAGGCGGCGTCCATTCCCCTCAGCGGACTGATCGTCAGCGGCCTGTTGATCGCGCTCATTCTCGAAGGCAGCCGCCGCACCAATGGCTGGGGCTTCGTCGGCATGATCGCGGCGATGGCCGTCTACGTCTATATCAGTCCGAATTTATCGGGCGACTTCCAGACCCGCTACGTGTCGCCCGAGCGCATGACGATCTATCTCGGTCTTGACATCAACGGCGCCATCGGCTCGATCCTCCAGGTCGCCGTGCTGGTGGTGATCCCGTTTACGATTCTCGGCCAAGTGCTGGCGCGCACCGGCGGCGCCGATTTCTTCGCCGACATTTCGATGGCGGCGATGGGCGCGTTCCGCGGCGGCGCCGCCAAGATCGCCGTGGTCGGCTCGGCTTTGTTCGGCATGATTTCCGGCAGCGCGGTGTCCAACGTGCTGGCGGTCGGCATCGTCACCATCCCGACCATGGTCAAATCCGGCTTCACGCCGCGCCGTTCGGCGGCGATCGAGGCGGTCGGCTCGACCGGCGGACAACTGATGCCGCCGGTGATGGGCGCCGCCGCCTTCATCATGGCGGAATTCTTGCAGGTGCCCTACGGCTCGGTGTGTATCGCCGCCGCCATTCCGGCGTTTCTGTATTACGCCTGTCTGTTCTTTCACGTCGATCTGGAAGCCGCGAAGCATAATATCGGCGCCGCGCAGATCGCCGAGACGCCTGGCTTTCTCGATACGATGAAGGCCGGCTGGCACTTTTTGCTGCCGATCTTCTTCCTGGTGTTCGCGCTGATGTATCCGGACATCACCATGCTGACGCCGGAGAAGGCGGCGATCTACGCCACCTTGCTGCTGATGGTGCTGGCTTTGATCTTCGGCTATCGCGGCAAGAAACTCGGTATCGTCGGCATGTTGAAGGCGATCATGGATACCGGGCGCGTCTCGCTCGACATCATCCTGATCGGCGCCGCCGCCGGCATCATGGTCGGCATCATGAGCATATCGGGGCTGGCATTCAGCCTGACCATCCAGTTGCTGACTTTGGCGGCCGGCAATGTGTTCTTGCTGTTGCTGCTGATCGCGATCCTGGCCTTCATCCTCGGCATCGGCCTGCCGACGGTGAGCGTGTACATTCTCACCGCGACGCTGCTGGCGCCGGCTCTGGTCAAGCTCGGCGTGACGCCGATGGCCGCGCACATGTTCGTCATGTACAACGGCATCCTGTCGATGATCACGCCGCCGGTGGCCTTCGCGGCCTATGCGGCGGCCAACATCGCCCGCACCGACGGCTGGAGTACCGGCTGGGTCGCCTGCGTGGTCGGATGGAGCACGTTCATTCTGCCCTTCCTGTTCGTGCTGACGCCGAGCCTACTGATGGACGGCAGTTGGACCGAGATCGCGCTCAATCTGACGCGGGTCACTTTCGGCATCTGGCTCGGCACCGTCGCCGCGGTCGGCTTCGGACTGGCGCGGATCGGCCCGGCGATGCGCGGGATCTATGCGGTGATCGCACTGGCGGTAGTGCTGCCGCCGGAAGCTTTCGGCAGCGCCATCTGGATCAACATAGTTGGCATCATCGCGGCGCTGGTTGCGCTCGGTATCGATTGGCTGCGCCTGCGCAAGCAGGGCAAGCCGGCCCCGGCCGTCGCGACGCCGTACTGAGCGCCACACAAAGCAAAACGGCTGCACCTCGCGGCGCAGCCGTTTTCTAATCACGAATCAGTAGCGCTCAGTTCCCCTCGCGCCAGATGCCGAGCGCTTCCTGCGCCGGGCGATCCGAGATCGAGAACAACACCGACTCCTCGGACGGCTCGTGGTGATAGCGCTTCCACGGCGGGATCACGAATACGTCGTTGACGCCCCACTCGATGGTGTCCTCGCCCTCGACGATCGTCTTGCCGCGGCCTTCGGCGCAGGCGAATACCATGCCGTCGGTCGAGCGGTAGTTCTCGCCCTTGAAGCCTTTCGGGAACAGCGCGATGTAGGCGCCCATGGTCGGCATCACCGGGCCGCCATTGATCGGATTGGCGTAGCGCACGCGCGCGCCGTGGCGCTTGTCGATGTCGCCGGTGTTCTTGAGCCGCTCGAGGATCGGCCGCATCTTGGAATACGGGTAGTTGATGACCGGCGTGCGGTTGGCGGTCGCCGGCATGCCGTCCGGCAGCACGCCCGAAGCAAAGCGCTCGAACGAGTCGCCGTCCTCGTGATTGGTCTTCTGCATCTTCTCGTCGAAGTGCTCGGAGAACGACGCTTCAAAGTGGTTGACGGTCGGCATGTCCAAGACATCGAGCCACATTGCCGGCTGGTTGCCCGGGTTGCCGTGATCGTGCGGCGCCCAGTTGGCGGTGATGATGAAGTCGCCATGCCGCATTTGCGACTTTTCGCCTTCGACGGCGGTATAGGCGCCCTCGCCTTCCAGCATGAAGCGGATGGCCGAGGCCGAGTGGCGATGCACTTCGGCGACTTCGCCAGGCAGGATCAGCTGCACGCCGGCAAACAGCGAATTGGTGACGCGCGACTTGCCCGGCATGCCGGGATTTTCCAGCACCAGCACGCGGCGCTCGGCTTCCTCGGCGCTGATGACGGAGCCTGCTTCCAGGATCAGCCGCTTGACGTCGGCGAATTTCCAGACCGCCGCCTTGTATTTAGTCTTCGGCTCTGGCGTGACCAGGCCTTTGAGTACTTCCCAAAGCGGCGCCATGTGGAATTTGGCGATCTTGTCGTAATAGGCCTGCCGCGAGCCTTCGATATTGTGCTTGGAACCGGGGGCGGCCTGTTCAGCCGCGGTTGCAACCGCCATGAGATGCTCCTTGGAAACGTTTCTTGGAAAACCGATAGTCCAATTTGTAACTTTATAGCGCATAACGGCGGGCGGCGAAACAGGCGCCAATCGGGGCGGCTGCGCGCCAGCCGAATGGCTGTCCCTGCCCAGCGTTATGTAACTAATTATTGACCGAGCCGCCGTCCACCATCAGCGACTGGCCGGTGACGAAATCGCTGTCGCCGGAACACAGGAAAATCAGCGCGCCGAGGAGGTCCTCCGGATAGGCGTCGCGCTTGAAAGCGCGACTGTTGCGCACCGGGATGCGCTCCTCCTCGACATGCTGGGAATTCACCAGGCCGGTGTCCGACAAGATAAAGCCGGGCGACAAGGTGTTGACGGCGATGCCGAAGGCACCCAGTTCGCGCGACAGCGAGCGCGTCAGCGCGATGATGGCGCCCTTGGACACGACATAAGGCAGCATGCGCGGCACACCTTTATAGAAAGTGCCCGAACCGATATTGATGATCTTGCCGGAGCCTTGCGCCTTCATGTGCGGCGCAACATGGCGCACCATCAGCCACGGCCCGCGCACATTGACTCCCATGACCGTGTCCCAGGTCTCGGTATCCCACTCATCGAAATTGCGCGGCTTCAGCGTCGAATAGACCGCCGCGTTGTTGATCAGGATATCGATCTTGCCGAGTTGCTTGATCGTTTCGGCCACCAGACCCTTCACTGAAGCCTCATCGCCCACATCGAAAGTGGCGCTGACCGCGCTACCGGCGCCATGCGCTTTCACGATTTCCGCGGCCGCTTCCTTGCCGTCGGCGATATCCGCAATCATCACGCGCGCGCCCTGGGCGGCGAGCGCTTCCGAATAATGCCGGCCGATGCCCTTGGCGCCGCCGGTAACGATGGCGGTCTTGCCGGCCAGGCGGGTGCCCGTCGAACTGGTCATGCGTATCCTCCTCAGGTGTCTTTTATGCCGCTCGTGTATAAAGGCATCGACGCCCGGCACAAGATCGGGTTCACGGGGGGGCCAGCCATGCCGAGCGATGCCAAGGACCAGGCGGACATCCGCGCGCTGATCGAGAACTGGGTACTGTTCCGCGATGCAAGGTTGTGGGACCGCTTCCGCACCGTCTGGCACAAAGACGGGCAGATGTGGGCGACCTGGTTTCAGGGCTCCTACGAGGAATTCATCAAGGTCAGCCAGCAAGGTTATGACAAAGGCGTGCGCATCGCCCATATGCTCGGCGGCATGAGTATCGACATCAAGGGCAAGCGTGCCATTGCGCAGACCAAGATGACCATCACCCAACGCGCCGAGGTCGAGGGCGTCCTATGCGACGTCGTCTGCTCGGGGCGCTTTTACGATTTCCTGGAAAGGCGCAAAGACGCCAAGGGCAAGAGCCGCTGGGGCATCGTGCTGCGCCGCCTCGCCTATGAGCGCGACCGCATCGATCCGGTCGAGCCCGGCGCCACGCTCAAGCTCGACAAGAAGTTGCTGGCCCAGTTCCCTGAAGGGTACCGTCACCTCGGCTATCTGCAGAGCCGGATCGGCTACAAGATCAAGGACGAATTGCCGGGGCTCGACGGACCGCCGCTCGAGGCGCTCTACGCCAAGGGCGACGCCTGGCTGAAAGGAAAGAAGCTGTAACTTTCTTTCGCCCCGCGAAATGGCGGGGCGGATAACAGACGGCTTGGCCTGCACCGCAATAAATGCGAATTTCGCTTCAAAGCGGCCGCCACAGACCGCCCGGGGGGATACCATGTCGTTTGCCGACAAGTTCAATCTGCTGAACGAGTTCAACATCCTGCGCATCATCTGCGCGCTGTTTCTGATCCCGCACATCATCGCCAAGTTCACGGTGCCGCAGGCGCTTCAGTTTTATGTCGATGTCGGCTTCAAGCCGCCGAAGTTCTGGATGTATCTGGCCGGCGCCATCGAAAGCGTGTTGTTCGTCACGCTGTTTTTCGGCATCTACACCTGGTTCTTCGGCTTCATCGGCTTCATCCACCTGATGGTAGCCGCCGCCGCGACCTACAAGCTGACCCGCAAATGGATCTGGGTCATCGGCGGCATCGAATTCTGCGTGTTCTGGGCGATCTGCTGTCTGGTCGTCGCCATGCACGCCTATCGCATAGGCATGTGAACACGCTCCCTCCCTTCTCGTCCGAATAAGGAAATTCACAAAATGGCTAGTGTTCTGTTTTCTCCCATCACGCTGCGCGGTCTCACGGTGCCGAACCGCGCCGTGGTGTCGCCGATGTGCCAGTACAATTCCACCGACGGCAACGCCAATGACTGGCACATCATGCATATCGGCCAGTTCGTGCTGGGCGGGTTCGGGCTGATCATCGCCGAGATGACCGACGTCAATCCGGTCGGCCGTATTTCGCTGAAATGCGCCGGGCTCTACTCCGACGACAACGAGAAAGCGATCAAGCGCGTTCTCGATTTCGCCAAGCAATACGGCCCGTCCAAGCACGGCCTGCAAATCGGTCACGCCGGCCGCAAGGGCTCTACCAAACCGCCGGCGATGGGCGGCACGCCGCTGAGCAAGGAAGAAGGCGCCTGGGAGACGCTCGCGCCCTCCGCCATTCCCTACGATCCGACCTGGCACGTGCCGCGCGCCATGACCAAGGACGAGTTGAAGTCGACGCTCGACGACTATGTTTCGTCCGTGAAGCGTGCCGAACGCGCCGGCTATGACCTGCTCGAACTGCACGCCGCGCACGGCTATCTGCTGCACCAATTCCTGTCGCCGCTGTCGAACCAGCGCACCGACGAATACGGCGGCAGTCTCGAAAAGCGCATGCGCTATCCGCTGGAAGTGTTCGCGGCGATCCGCGCGGCGTGGCCGAAGGACAAGCCGATCGGCATCCGCGTTTCCGCGGTCGACTGGGTCGAGGGCGGCACAACGATCGAGGACACGATCAAATTCGCGCAGGAGCTCAAGGCGCTCGGCTGCGACTACATGGACGTATCCTCGGGGCAGCTCGATTCACGGCAGAAAATTCCATTCGCGCCGAATTTCAACGTGCCCTTCGCCGAAGCCGTCAAGAAAGCGACCGGCATGCCGACGATGTCGGTCGGCCTGATCACCAACGCCCGCGAAGCCGAGGACATGATCGCCGCCGGCAAGACCGACATGGTGGCGCTGGCGCGCGGCGCGATGTACGACCCGCGCTGGCCGATCCACGCGGCGATGGAAATCGGCGCCGAGCCGCCGATCGTGCCGCGCATGACGCCGGCGCATCCGAAACTGCGGCCGATGATCTTTCCGAACTACAAGCCGGCGGCCTGATCTCTCTCTCAGGCGCACCGAAAACGCGAAACGGCCGGGCACAAGCCCGGCCGTTGTCGTTCCGGCGTCGCGCTATCGCGCCGACTACACCTTCACCCGCGCCACGAACTTCGCGAACGCCGCGAGCTGCAGCTTGACGGCGTCCCTGGCGGCGTCGTCGGTCAGCACGCCCTTGTCGTCGAATTTCTTGGCGGCGAAATTGACGAACACTTCCGGCCGGCCGAACAACTGCGCGTCGATCGACTGCAGCGCCATGCGCAGATGATACTGCATGCGGCCGCCGCCCATCTGGCCGGTCGAAGCCGACTGCAGCGCCACCGGCTTGTCCTTGAACGGCACGTCCTTGAGCTTCGACACCCAGTCGATGGCGTTCTTCAGCGGACCGGGCATCGACCAGTTGAACTCCGGCGAGACGATGATGACGCCGTCGGCTGAGCGAATAGCGGCGGCGAAGGCCTCGACATCGGCGGGCGCGCCGGAGGCGGCGCGCACGTCGTCATTATAAAGTGGGAAGCCGGCATAGGACGGCGCCGGTGCGATCGCCAGTTCCGGCGGCGCCAGGCCCGGCAGCGCGC
>CAMAUC010000065.1 GCA_945861265.1 Rhizobium sp. Q54
CGCGTCGGTCAGATCAAGGCGCAGATCGAGGAAACCACCTCGGACTACGACAAGGAGAAGCTGCAGGAACGTCTGGCGAAGCTCGCCGGCGGCGTTGCCGTGATCCGCGTCGGCGGTGCGACCGAGATCGAAGTGAAGGAAAAGAAGGATCGCGTCGATGACGCGCTCAACGCCACCCGCGCCGCGGTGCAGGAAGGCGTCGTTCCGGGCGGTGGTATCGCTCTGTTGCGCGCCAAGAAGGCGGTCGGCAAGCTGACCGCCGACAACCATGACGTCCAGGCCGGCATCAACATCGTGCTCAAGGCGCTGGAAGCTCCGATCCGCCAGATCGCCGAGAACGCCGGTGTCGAAGGCTCGATCGTCGTCGGCAAGGTGCTCGAGAACAAGTCGGAGACGTTCGGCTTCGACGCGCAGAACGACGAATATGTCGACATGATCGCCAAGGGCATCATCGACCCGGCCAAGGTGGTGCGCACCGCGCTGCAGGACGCCGGCTCGATCGCGGGCCTGCTGGTAACCACCGAAGCCATGGTCGCCGAATTGCCGAAGGACGCGGCCCCGGCGATGCCGGGCGGCGGCGGCGGCATGGGTGGCATGGGCGGCGGGATGGGCTTCTAAGAAGCGCCTCTCGCGACCAACCTCAATACAAAGGGCGGCCTCACGGGCCGCCCTTTTTCATGCCGCTACCAGCCGATGGTGCGCGGCAGCCACAACGCCAGCTGCGGAAAGACGAAGCACAGCACGAGTGCCACCAACTGCATCAGCACGAACGGCACGATGCCCTTGTATATGTCGCCGGTGGTGACCTCAGGCGGCGCGACGCCGCGCAGGAAGAACAGCGCCCAGCCGAAGGGCGGCGTCAGGAACGAGGTCTGCAAATTCACACAGATCAGGGTTGCCAGCCACACCATGTCGACCTTGGCGGCGATGAAGATCGGCAGGAACAACGGCACCGCGATATAGGAAATCTCGATCCACTCGATGAAGAAGCCGAGAATGAAGATGATGAACATCAGGAACCAGATGTCGGCATTGATGCCGCCCGGCAGGAACGCGAAGAAATCCGACACCAGGCGTTCGCCCTCAAGCCCGCGAAACGCCAGCGAGAAGGCTTGCGCGCAGATCAGGATGAACATCATCATCGCAGTGATGCGCGTGGTTGCGTAAGTGGTTTCGCGCAGCACGCTCCAGGACAAGCGGCGGCCGATCGCGGTCACGACGATGGAGCCGAGCGCACCCATCGAGGCCGCCTCGGTTGGCGCTGCGATGCCGGCGATGATCGAGCCGAGCACCGCGCCAACCAACGCCATCGGTGGCAGCGCCACGCGCAAAATCTTGGCCCACAATTCGCCGCGCGAAACCAGATCGCGCTCGGCCTTCGGCACCGGCGGCACTTTGTCGGGCCGCAAGATGCCGAGTGCCAGGATGTAGATGACGTAGATGCCGGCGAGCATAAGACCCGGGATCATCGCGGCGGCGAATAATGTTCCTACGGATTCGTTCAAAATATCGGCGAGCAGGATGAGGATAAGGCTCGGCGGGATGATCTGGCCGAGCGTGCCGGATGCACAAATGACGCCGCAGGCCAGGCCCTTGTCGTAGCCACGGCGCAGCAGCGTCGGCAGCGTCAAGAGGCCGAGCGTCACCACGGTGGCGCCGACGATACCGGTCGTCGCACCCATGAAGACGCCAACCACGACGATGCCGATGCCCAGGCCCCCGCGCAGATTGCCGGCGGCATGCGCGATCACTTCCATCAGGTCTTCGGCGAGTTTGGATTTCTCCAGCATCACGCCCATGAAGACGAACAGCGGCATGGCGATCAGCGTATAGTTAGTGACGACACCGAAGATGCGGCTCGGAAGCAAATTGAACAGCATCGGGCCGAAGCCGATATAGCCGAACACAAGGCCCGTCGTTGCCAGTGTGAGCGCAACCGGAATGCCCGCCAGCAGCAGCACGAAAAAGCTGACCAGCATCAGGATGGCGAAAATTTCATTTGCGGGCATCAGGACGCTTTCCGCCAGGCGATAAAAAACTGGATGGCATGCGCGAGGTATTGCAGGAAGAGGATGACAAAGCCGATCGGGATGAGGGCCTTGAGCAGATAGCGGGCCGGAATGCCGCCCGGATTGGCGGTGCCTTCGCCGATGCTCCAGGACTGCATCACATAGGCGTAGGAGAGCTTGATGACGATCGCGCAGATCGCCATGCCGAGCACCGCCGAGATGAACTCGACGAGGTCCTTATTGCGCTGCGAATAGCTGGCGAACAGAACGTCGACCCGGACATGCTCCCGATGGACCAGCGCATAGGACATGCCGAACAGGCAGATCGGCGACATCAAGTGCCACTCGAGCTCCTGCGACCAGACCGAACCTGTGTTGAAGCCATAGCGCAGCAGCACATTGCCGCCCATCACCAGCGCCAGCGCGAATGATGACCACGCCGTGATGCGGCCGACGACATCGACGAAGCGCTCGACGCCGCCGGCCAGTTTTTCCGCGGATGCCACGTCAGCTCTTGCCGAGAATCTTGTCGTGATAGACGGACTCGCTGTAGCCCGACCACGCCTTGAACTTGGCCATATAGGCAACGAAGGAGTCATTGACTTTCTTCGTGACCGGATCTTTCGCCACCGCTTCGTCGATGATCTCCGCCGTCGAGGCGCGCAGCGCGGCGACGATCGGCTCCGGTAGAGGCTGGGCAATGACGCCCTGATTCTTGATCAGGTCTTCCATCGCTTCGGCATTGTTCTTCTGGCACCAGGCTTCGCTGATGGTGTTGCAGGCGGCGCAGGCGTTCTCGACCACCGCCTTGAGATCGGGCGGCAGGCTTTCCCACTTGGCCTTGTTGACGATCAGTTCGCTGGCGGTGGCCGGCTCGTGCCAGCCGGTGGTGTAGTAATATTTCGCCGCGCGCTGCAGGCCGAGCTGACGGTCGAGGAACGGACCGACGAATTCGGCGGCGTCGATCACGCCACGTTCCAGCGCCGGGAAGATTTCACCGGCGGGCAGCAGCCGGGTATCGACGCCGAGCGACTGATAGACGCGGCCCGCCAGGCCGGGAATGCGCATCTTGAGGCCCTTGAGGTCCTCGACCTTCTCGATCGGCTTCTTGAACCAGCCGGTCATCTGCACGCCGGTGTTGCCGCAGACGAACGGCACCAGATTAAAGCGGTCATAGACCTCCCGCCACAAGGGCAGGCCGCCGCCGTCATACATCCAGCCGTTGAAGCCCTGGAAGTTGAGGCCGAAAGGAACGGCGGTGAAATACTGCGCGGCGAAGCTCTTGCCGGTCCAGAAATACGAATTGGCGTAGTTCATCTCGACGGTGCCGGCGGAAACGGCGTCGAAGCCTTCCGCCGCCGGGATCAATTCGCCGGCGCCATAGAACTGGATCTTCAGGCGCCCGCCCGACATCTCCTCGATGCGTTTGCAAAGGTCCTTGGCGCTGCCCGGTCCGGTCGAATAGAACGCGGCATTCGGGCCGTAGAAGCTGGTCATTTTCCAGCTGAACGCTGTTTGCGCCTGGACAATGGCCGGGGCCGCCACGGCCCCGATCGTCCCGCCCAAAGCCATTCTGGTGAAGTCGCGTCGACGCATGCCGTTTCCTCCTGCGCTGCGAGCCAGCCCGCAGGTAAATGCAAGCCGCAGGCCATTCGGAAAGGTTGGCAATCAAGGGCTTTTATCGCCGATATAGCGGCGATATAAAAATTGCACGTTTTTAAGGCGACGATGCTGCCAAACGTGGCAAAGACAGGATATGGCGCGCGAGAGCCCGCCGGACGGGCGAATAAACCCGCTCAGTGACTCGACCCGCGAAACCGCATCGGCTTAGGCAAATCGGGCCCGCTCAACACAACGCCGTCGCCTTTGGTTTGCCATTCGGTGACCTGCGCCAAAGCCGCGAGCATCTCGCTATCGGCCTGCACGCGCGCCTCGCTGCACTGGCCCGTGCTCATGTATTGCGGCAGCGCTTCCGGCAAAGGCGCGGTTTCGATTTTGATGGCGTTGTCGGACACCTGCGCGCGCGCCGCAACGGTGCGGCACCATAGCTCGACGGTAGCGCCGCCGTCGGCGGCCACGTTCAGGATCGGTACGCGCTTGAGCGGGCGCATCGGCGCGACATCGAGCAGCAGCACCCGATCGAACGGAAACTCGGCCGCGGCGCTCTCCGCAACGGCGACGAGCGTTAAAGCCAGCACGACGCACGATGTCACGGTGGCGACAATCCGGCGGCCCGGCTTCAGGCGATGACAATTCATGACGATCCTCGGAACAGACTGTCGCGGCCGCGACGCCTAGGTCGCAATTGAATTGATGTCGGTTGCGGCGTCAAGACGGTTTGGCGAATTCCCGTGCATTGTGCCGTAAATTGAAATTTATTCGGCCGCCTGCGCCGCCGCCGGTTCCACCAGCAGGTGGGCGATCGAGTTGGCGTAATAATCCACGACCGGCAGATCCGCCGGGTTGATTCGATAGAGACCGTCAATGTCGTTGACGATGTGGCGCAGCCGCAACATGCGCAGGCCCACTTCGATGGCGTAGTCCTGATCGCCGCGTGGAATATGCACGTGGCTGCCATTGGCGGCGAGTCGCTGCGCCAGCGTCAACACGCGGGCCTTGAGTTCCAGCAGCGACAAGGGCGCGCCCGCGTCGCGCAGCACCGTCGCGACCAGCGCCACCGGCAGCACCGGCACCACGGCGCCTACTTTCGCCATCAGCAGATCGGCCAGCCGCTCGACTTCGGCAAAGCGGGCGGCCTGGTCGAGGGTGCGGAAGTCGATGCCGCGTTCGGTGACATATTGCCGCAGCGATACCGGCGCACCGAAGCCGACGCAGGCATAGCCGAAGCGATACCAGCGGCCGCGCACGGCGAGGACAAGATGGCGAACAAACGCGGCCAGAAAAATGCGCGCATTGAAACGGTAGCGCGAGCGGCCGCCCTCCGCCTTGGCCGCCAGCACGCCGAGTTGCAGGCGGTCTTCCAGCACGCGGTCGTAATTGATGCCGACCGGCACGAAGACCGCGTCGCGCGCCGCCTTGGCGTCGAAGCCGGCGACCATGTAGCCGATCAGGCCGTGCTTGGGCTTTTGCAATTTGCCGTCGCGCGTCAGGCCGCCTTCCGGAAACACCGCCTGCGCCAGTCCGCCGGCGACCGCCATGGCGACATAGCGGGCCAACACCTTGCGATAGAGCGGATCGCGCGAATCGCGGCGCACGAAATAGGCGCCCATCGAGCGGATCAGGCTTTGCAGCAGCCAGACCCGCGCCCATTCGCCGACCGCGTAACTCAAGGCCGAGCTGGACGAAGCCATATAAGTGACCAGCACATAGTCCATGTTCGAACGATGATTGATGACGAAGATCACCGATGAATCCGGATCGACGGTTTTGAGCGCATCCTCATCCATGTAGCCGAGCCGCACCCGGTACAGCATCGTGCAGATCCAGCGCGCCAGCCGCGCACCGATGCCGAAATAAGCGTAGGCCGAGAACGACGGCACGATCTCGCGCGCATAGCTACGCGCCAGGTCCTGCGCCACGGTGCGCGTGATGTTTTTGGCTTTCGCATAGACCTCGATCTCGTCGATCACTTCCGGATCGAACACGAGCTGATCGATCAGCGATTGCCGCTTGGCCAGCTTGAACGGCTGGATGCGCAGCTTCAGCCGCGTGTTGAGTTCCTCGATGGCGCGGTTGAGCCGGCGCCGCATCACCCAGCGCGCGCTCGGCAACAGCAGATGGTCGAGCGCGGCGAGGATCGACAGCACGCCGACAATCACGACCAGCCACAGCGGCAGTTCCACGGTTGTCGTCAACGCCGCCCCCGTCGCCCACTCCCTTGAAGCCTACCAACCGCCGGATAATTTGTCGTGGCGCCTGCGACCGATTGCTGCACCGCACTAGTGAACGGGATGCGTTGCCATGTTAGTCTGGTCAATCACATAATGCCGGGAGCAACCATTGGACCAGCGCGTCATCGAGCTTTACGACAACTTCACCCACGGCGTCATCAATCGACGCGATTTCATGGACCGGCTGACGACGATCGCCGGATCGAGCGCGGCGGCTTTGGCGCTGCTGCCTATGCTGCAAAACGATTATGCGCGCGCGGCCATCGTCCCGGCCGACGATGCGCGGCTGGCTATCGACACCGTATCCTACGATGCCGGCGGCGTTAAAATCAGCGGCTACCTGGCGCGGCTCAAAGCGAAGGGCAAGCGTCCGGCGGTCATCGTCATCCACGAAAACCGCGGCCTCAATCCGCATATCAAGGACGTCACGCGCCGCATCGCGCTCGAAGGCTTTCTCGCTTTCGGCGTCGATATCCTGTCGCCGCTCGGCGGCACACCCGGCGACGAGGACAAAGGCCGCGAGATGATCGGTTCACTGAAGCCGGACGAGGCCGCGCAGCAAATCGCCGCCGCCGTGCCGTTCCTGGCAAAGCTTGCCGAGTCGACCGGCAGCGTCGGCGCCATGGGCTTTTGCTGGGGCGGCGGCATGGTCAACCGCGTCGCCGCGCTGTCCCCCGATCTGAAAGCGGGCGTGGCCTATTACGGCGCGCAAGGCGCGGCGGCGCAGGTGCCGAACATTCAGGCGCCGCTCATGCTGCATTATGCCGGGCTTGATCAACGCATCAATGCCGGCATTCCGGCCTATGAAGCGGCGCTGAAGGCGGCCAACAAACGCCACACGATTCACATGTATCTGGACGTCAACCACGCCTTCAACAACGACTCCGGCGACCGTTTCAACAAGCCCGCCGCCGATCTGGCCTGGAGCCGCACCGTCGCTTTCTTCAAGGAGAACCTCGGTACGCCGCCGAGGGCGTAAAGGTAATCAGCCGTCGTTCGACAGAGTGTCGAGCAAGGCGCGCGCGGTTCGCAACAGCTTTTCGTCGCGTCCCGGCGCGCCGACCAGTTGCACGCCGATCGGCAAGCCCTCGTCGTCGGCAAGAAGCGGCAGATTGAGCGACGGCAGGCCGGTCAAGGTCCAGAACGAGCAGAACACCGGATCGCCGGTGGCCTCCAGGCCGCGCGGCGCCACGCCGGGCGCCGACAGCGTGATGATGGCGTCGGCATATTGCTCGAAGATTTCCATGAGACCGCCGGCATAGCGCCGCGCGTCGCGCTGCGCCGCCAGGTATTGCGTGGCCGTGACCGCGCGGCCTTCGGCGATGAGGTCGGCGAATTGCTTGCTGACCGCACCCTTGTCGGCGAAGGAACCGAGATTGTGCGCCATGTCGGCGGCCATGATCGCGCGCAAGGCCGGCCAGGCGCCGTCGGCATCGGCCGGCAGATCGAGTTCGCGCGCGCCCAGTTCCCTGGCGAGTTCTTCGAGTCCTTCGCGCGCTTCCGGTTCGGCCTTGTCCCACATCGGCGTGCGCACGAAGGCAAAGCTCGGCGGCATTGGCGATTCGGCGACCGCGGCTTGGCTGAACGCGGGCGCCGCATAGGGGCGCGTATCGGGATCGGCGGCGTCCTGCCCGGCGATGGCATCGAGCACGAGCCCGATGTCTTCGAGGCTGCGCGCGAAGGCGCCGACATGGTCGAGCTTGGCCGACAAAGTCAGCGCGCCGGCGCGCGACACCAGGCCGTGGCTCGGCTTGACGCCGAACACGCCGCAGAACGCGGCCGGCCGGATCATCGAGCCGTTGGTCTGCGAGCCGATCGCCAGCGGCACCATGCCGGCGGCGACCGCCGCGGCCGAGCCGGATGACGAGCCGCCCGGCGTACGTTGCAGGTCGCGCGGATTGCGCGTCGGACCCGGATGGAAATAGGCAAACTCCGTGGACACTGTCTTGCCGATGATGACGGCGCCTGCTTCGCGCAGCCTGCGCACCACGGTGGCATCCGCCGGCGGCCGGCGGCCGGCCATCTGCGGCGTGCCGCATTCGGTCGGGTAATCGGCGGTGTCGAAAATGTCCTTGATTGCGACCGGGACGCCATGCAGCGGGCCGATGCGGCCACCCTCGCCCTTCAGCCGGTCAAGCGCGCGGGCCTGCGCCAGCGCGTGGTCCGGATCGATATGGGCGAAAGCGCGCACTTCGCCATCGACCGCCGCGATGCGCTCCAGGCAGGCGGCCGTGTAATCCTCGGCGGACGCCAAATTGCGGGCAATGGCGTCCGCGGCTTCCACCGCCGTCAGTTCAGTCATGTCAATCTTGGGCACAGCGCGCAATCCTCATGAAAAAGGCGACGCAAGTTAAGCCAGCAATCAGCCGCCGCCGCCGTACAGATAGTTCGGCAACCAGAGCGTCATGCCCGGCCACAAATACATGATCACCATGCAGACAATGACGATGATCATATAGGGCATCATGCCGGCGAATATCTGGTTGAGCGTGACGTGTTTGGGCGCGACGCCTTTCAGATAGAACGCCGACATCGCCACCGGCGGCGACAGGAAGGCCGCCTGCAGGTTCACGAACACCAGCGTTCCCCAAAGGATCGGGTCGATGCTGAAGTGCTTCAAGAGCGGCAGGAAGATCGGCACGAAGATGACGATGATCTCGGTCCATTCCAGCGGCCAGCCAAGCACGAAGATCATGGCCTGCGACAGGATCATGAACTGGATCGGCGACATATTGAGAGACAGCACCCAGGTCTCGACCAGCGCCTGGCCGCCAAGGACGGCGAACACGCCCGAGAACAGCGCCGAGCCGACAAACAGCCAGCACACCATCGCGGTCGTTTTGGCCGTCAGGAATACGGCTTCCTTCGTGCGCTTCCAGTCGAGCGTCCGCGCCTGGAACGCCAGCAAGAACGCACCTGCCGCGCCAACCGCGGCGGACTCCGTCGCGGTGGTAATGCCAAACAGGATCACGGCGAGCACGACGAAGGTCAGCAGACCAAGCGGCATGATCGACGACGACAGCAGCTTGATGACCACCAGCCGGTCGGCATCGAGCCGCAGGTAGTAGCGGATCTGCATGAAGGCGCAGACCGCCACGATCCCGGCGAACCAGAGATAGAAAGACATCGGCGGACCCAGATCCACCGGCGCCGTCGGCGCGCTCGATGGCACCGAACCGAGCTGCTCCAGGCCCTCGGGAAGCGCTTCGGCGACGACCTGCGGATGGATGACGACATACCACCAGACCAGCGCCAGCGTGCCGCCAGTGATGATGAAAGGCACGAGCGAATACAGGAAGTTGCTGACGAGTGCGCCGTAAGTGAGCCGGCCGCCTTCGCCCTCGATCTCCCTGGCGCGCGCCGGCGAGGCGAGCGAGGCGATCAGGCCGAAGAACATGTTGTTCGAATAGGCGGCCTGGAAATTCCGCATCCAGTCCGGCACCGGCACCTTGGTCTGCTCCGGCGGCAGCGTCGGCGCGATCTTCGGATTAATCAGCGCCCAGCCGACGATGTAGACGAGGTACAGGAACGACAGGAAAAAGCCCGGGAACATCGCCGCGGCATAGAGCTTGACCACCGACTGTCCGGCGACGGCGGCGTAAACGATGATCATCACCGACGGCGGGATCAGAATGCCGAGCGTGCCGCCGGCCGTAATGACGCCGGAGGCGAGCTTGACGTCATAGCCGGCCTTCAACATCGGGTTGAAGGCAATGACGCCCATCAGCACGACAACCGCGCCGACCAGACCGGAGGCGATGCCCCAGAACGTACAGACGATCAGCGTGGCGACGGCCAGCGAGGCCGGCACGTTCCGGAACGCGAGCTGGATCGAATAGAACATCTTGTCGACCAGCGCGCCGCGCTCCATCACATAACCCATCAAGACGAATAGCGGGATCGAGATGAGAACGTCGTTGGTCATGGCGCCATAGGTGCGCTGAACCATCAGGTCGAAGACGCGGTTGTCCGCGAACAGGTGCGTCGGATCGTAAAAGGCGATGAAGCCGAAGAACATGCCGAGGCCCATCAGCGTGAACGCCGTCGGGAATCCGAGCATGATGACAACGACGATGAGCCCCAGCATCAGGAGCCCGAGTGCGGGGTCGCTCATTTCTGCAAATCTCCACCCATGCCGCGCTGACGGGCGGTCTCATCAATATCTTTCGCCTTCTCGATCGCGACCTTTCGCGATTCTTCATCGACGTACTGGCTGTTCGCAAGCTGCTCGCCGACGACATCCATCTCGGCGACGTCCTTGAGCCGGCTGGGCCATTCGCCGGTCCGCAGGCAAATCACGGCGCGAACGATTTCGGCGAACCCTTGCAGCATCACCAGCGCGCCGGCGATCGGAATGACCGCCTTGAACTGATAGATCGGCGGACCGTTGGCCGTCACATTCGAGTGCTCGTTGATGCGCCAGGAATCCGCGGCATAATCGGCGCCGGCATAGATCAGCGCGGCGATGCCGGGAATGAAAAACACGATATAGAGCACGAGGTCGAGCGCGGCCTGCGTGCGCGGCTTCATCGACGAGTAGAGGAAGTCGCCGCGGACATGCGCGTTTTGCGCCAAAGTGTAGGCGCCGCACAGCATGAACAGGCTGCCGTAGAGCATGTTGGTCAAGTCGAAGATCCACGCCGTCGGCATGTTCATGATGTAGCGTTTGAACACTTCGACGCAGACCGCCGACATCAGCAGAATGATCAGCCAGGCCGCGGCCTTGCCGACCCAGGTACTGATGCCGTCAATAGTGTGTAGAAACCGATCAGCTTGCATAGATCTCGCTCCCAGTATTTCCGGGCATCCGTCCTGCCCGAAAATACCATCCCCCAAAAATCCAAAACACGGCCCGCCCCGCAGAGGTCCGTGTTCAGGTACGAATCCCGAAACAATTGCCCAAGACAAAACACCATTCGGCTTTTGGCCGAATGGTGTCTTGCTGTCTCAAACGAACGCTAGATCTTCTTCGCCGCGCCGTTCGCGCCGAAGTAATGATCGAACGCCATACGACGGTTGACGACGGTGTCCATTTCCCAACGAACCGCGCGCTCGGCGAACTTGAGCTGCGATTGCAGGATCTTCTTGAACAGCGGGTTTTCGCCCGACCGCTTCTTGACGACGTCGTCGTAGATTTCGAGCTGCTGCTTCAGGATCGCGTCAGGTGTCTTGTAAAACTTGACGTTGTCCTTTTGCTGCATCTCGATGTAATCGGTCGAGTAGCGGTCAACCGCCTTCCAGGACATGTCCTGGCTCGCCGCTTCCACGGCATTGGCGATGATGGCGCGCATTTTTTCCGGCAGCGCGTTGTACTTGTCCTTGTTGAACATGATCTCGAACTGCTCGGCATTCTGGTGGAAGCTTTGCAGCATGCAGACCTTGGACACGTCCGGGAAACCGAGAATGCGATCCGACGAGGCGTTATTGAACTCGGCCGCGTCGAGCAGGCCGCGATCCATCGCCGAGACGATTTCGCCGCCCGGCAGCGCGTTGACCGCGAGGCCCATGCCGGTGAACACGTCGATCGAAATACCGACGGTGCGGTACTTCAGGCCCTTCATGTCCTCAGCCTTGGTGATCGGCTTCTTGAACCAGCCGAGCGGCTGGGTCGGCATCGGGCCGTACGGGAACGACACGACGTTGGCGCCGATCGAGGCGTAGAGTTCGACCAGCAATTCCTTGCCGCCGCCGTATTTGTGCCAAGCCAGCAGCATGTTCGCGTCCATGCCGAAGCCGGGGCCTGAACCCCAGAGCGCCAGAGCGTTCTGCTTGCCGTAGTGATAGACGAGCACACCATGGCCGCCGTCGAGCACGCCCTTGGAGACGCCGTCGAGCAGACCGAAGGCCGGAACCACCGCGCCGGCAGGAAGCACCTCGATCTTGAGGTCGCCGCCGGTCATGTCGTTGACCTTCTTGCCGAAGTCGAGCGCGTATTCGTGGAAGATGTCTTTCGCCGGCCAGGTGCTCTGCCAGCGCATGGTGATCGGGCCCTGCGCCTTGGCGACGCTCGGCGCCATGACACTGGCCACGCCGGCGACGGCGGCGCCGCCGAGGAATTTACGGCGCGTTGCTACCGTCGATTGCTTATTCTTTGACATTTTTATCGCCCTCCCTTGGGATGTTATCGTCCAAACAATTCTTGACCGGGTCTTATTCCGTAATCCGGCCGATTTCGGCAGAATTAGGCAACCCTTGACCAAGATCGTACGGGCTACCCGCACAAGACGCAACATTGGGAACTGGATGGGCAGGCCTGAATACGCGATTTTTATGCATGATTTTTTCGCAACGGACGGGAATTTGGCCAACCATTCACTATTTGAACGCTACGCCTGCCCCAGCCCGCCCCCGACAGGAGCCGCCCGTGAGAGCCATCATCGCGACACTCGCCACCGTCTGGCGAATTGCCAGCCCCTATTTCCGCTCCGAGGAGCGCTGGTCCGGCCGGATCCTGCTGGCGTCGGTGGTGGCGATCGAATTGTCGATCGTGGCCTTGACCGTCCTGCTCAACAGCTGGAATGCGCGCTTCTATAATGCGCTGCAGGACAAGAACTGGAACGATTTCGTCTATCAGCTCGGCTATTTCTCGATTTTGGCCGCGGTCTTTGTCGCGCTCGCCGTCTATCAGCTCTACCTCAATCAGTGGCTGCATATCCGCTGGCGGCGCTGGCTGACCCGCGCCTATCTCGATCACTGGATGGCGGGGTCCAATCACTACCGCATGCAGCTTCTCGGCGACACCGCCGACAACCCGGACCAGCGCATCGCCGAGGACATAAACTCCTTCATTCAGGCGACGCTGAATATCGGCCTGCAGCTGCTTAATTCGGTCGTGACGTTGTTCTCGTTCATGATCATCCTGTGGGGCCTATCGGCGGAGGCGCCGCTGCATCTGTTCGGCATGAGCGTCAATATTCCGGGCTATCTGTTATGGGCGGCGCTGATCTATTCCATCATCGGCACCGCGCTCACCCATCTGATCGGCCGCGCCTTGATCGCGTTGAATTTCCAGCAGCAGCGCTATGAAGCGGATTTCCGCTTCAGCCTGGTGCGCGTGCGCGAGAACGCCGAACAGATCGCGCTGCTCTCCGGCGAGCCGGCCGAGCGCCAGCGGCTACTGATGCGCTTCGGCAATGTCGCGTCCAACTGGCTGGCCATCATGTCGCGGCAGAAGAAACTGACCTTCTTCACCGCCAGCTATTCGCAGGCCGCGGTGGTATTCCCCTTCATCATGGTCAGCCCGGCCTATTTCGCCGGCGCGGTGCAGCTCGGCGGGCTGATGCAGACCGCCAATGCCTTCGGCCAGGTGCAGAGCGCCTTGTCGGTGTTCGTGACTTTGTACCGCAGCCTCGCCGACTGGCGCGCGGTGATCGAGCGTTTGGACGGCTTCGACAAATCGGTGGCGGCCGCGCAGGCGCTGGCGACAACGCCGCCGCGGGTCACGGTGACGCCGGACGATGGCGCCGCGATAACCTTCAAGGACCTGGCGGTGCAGCTTCCGAATGGAATGCCGCTGGTCAACGCCGCCGCGCTTTCGATCGCAACCGGCGACAGAGTGCTGGTGAACGGACCGTCCGGATCGGGAAAATCCACCTTGTTCCGCGCGATGGCCGGCATCTGGCCGTTCGGTTCCGGCACCATCACCGTGCCGAAGAACGCCAAGGTCATGATGCTGCCGCAGCGGCCGTATTTCCCGATCGCGCCTTTGGCCGCCGCGGTCGCCTATCCGGCCGAGCCCGGCACTTTCGACATCGCCAGGGTGGCCGAATTGATCGCCGCCGTCGGCTTGCCGGCGCTTGTCCCGCGAATCGAGGAAGAGGCGCACTGGAACCGCATGCTGTCGCTCGGCGAACAGCAACGGCTCGGCATTGCGCGGGCGATTCTGCTGGCGCCGGACTATCTGTTCCTCGACGAGGCCACCGCCTCGCTCGACGAGGAGGCCGAGGCCGCCGTTTATCGTTTGCTGGAACAGCGGCTGGCG
Organism: Rhizobium sp. Q54; assembly: GCA_945861265.1. Classification (GTDB taxonomy): domain Bacteria; phylum Pseudomonadota; class Alphaproteobacteria; order Rhizobiales; family Xanthobacteraceae; genus Pseudolabrys. The sequence continues at coordinate 13,842 of CAMAUC010000065.1, forward strand.
CACACCATGATCGTTTCGATCGGCCACCGCTCGACATTGGCCGCGTTCCATCGCCGCCGCTTGAATTTCACCCGGGAGGGCGACCGATTCTGGCTGCGCGACAGCGGCGGAATCGTCTCGTAAGGGCACATCACCACCAGCGCGTCGGCCAGTCGAAACGGCGCACCGCCAGGTGCCAGCCGTAAGCGAATAGCGCCAAGGCCAGCGCGCCGGCGCCACCGGGACCAGCAGGAACGACCACGGCATGGCGTTGACCACCACCAGCAGCGGATCGATCCCGGCCGGCGGGTGAAAGGTCCGCGTCGCGTGCATCGCCGCCATGGCCAGGCCGACGGCGAGCGCGGCCGCCCAGGGCGTCGGCCCTGCCAGCCACAACACCAGCAGCCCGACGACGGTCGAGATCAGGTGGCCGCCGATCAGCGCGCGCGGCTGCGCGGCGTCGACTTCCGGTGAACCAAGGACCAGGACAATGGATGTTGCGAACGGCACCGCCATGACCGGCATGGTGTTGCGTGCGGCGAAATATTCCATCGCGCCGATCGCGACCGCGCCGCCGGCGGCCCCCGCCAGGACGGCGAGCCATTCGCGCCGGTTCGTCATCGGGAGTTCCGTTTAACAATTTATCGGGTGGACAAATGCACGGCTGGACAGATGCACGGCTGGACAAAAAGCAAAGCCCAGAACGCAAAAAAGCGGCGGTCCTTTGAGGAACCGCCGCCCTTTGCAGCCGAGACGCTAATCTCAGCCTAACCGATCAGCCTACTTGAGGGCCGAGAAGGTGGTGTCGAACTTGAGCGTGGCAACGAAGCGATCGCCGCAGAGGTTCAAGCCCGTGGCGCCGCCGCCGCACTGGTTGGCAACCGCGCCAGCCTTGGCGTTGGTGCCCCAGTAGCGGAGGTCGAGGGTGGCGGCCTTGTACACGAAGTCGAGGCCGACATCCCAGTAGGTGTCGCTGACGCTGCCCTGGTTCGTCGTGACGCCAGAGCTGTACACTTCACGACCGATCTCGGGATTGATCGAGATGGTGATGCCAGCGGGCTGCCACGGCAGAGTGATAACGGCGTTGACGGCGTAGAAAGAGTGACGCGCATCGCCGACCCACGGACCGCCGCCAACAACACGCTTGTCGTTGAAGTTGTTGAAGCCGGTTTCGTAGATACCGCCGATGGTCAGGATGTCGTTAAACTTGTAGCTCGGCTTGGCGTAAACTTCGCCGTAGCTGCCGTTGGCGAGACCCGCGGCAGCGTTCACGCCACCCGGATAGCCGTAATAGACGTAGCCGACATCGAGGCCGAAATTGCCGAGGGTCAAACGGACGCCGGCGTTCGGATCGACTTCCGCGTTGGCCAGACCGGTCCACAAGCTCGAGCTCCAGACACCGGCATACAGCTGCCACATATCGTTGATGTTGTAGCGGAGTTCAAAATAACCCTGCGTCGCCACATGATGATTGGACTGCGAGACGCCGCGCAGCACGTAATCCGACGTGAGCGCGGTGCCGAAGGCGATATCCCAAGGCGACGGAGTCGCGACGGCGACCCGCTTGGCTTTCACCGGCATATCGGCCGCGAAGGCCGGCACGGCCGCGGTAACCGCGAGCGCCGCAACAACTGACAAAACTAGTTTCTTCATAGGACCCTGCCCCTTTTTCTTCGGTTCGATCGACTTTCAGCCGATACTAAAAAAGCTCGACACCTTTGCGTACTAACCATCCCAAACACCGGCTTGGCTGCGACCGACCCGTACGCAACAGGGCGTGCATTACCGGATAATTTACATACTTCAGGGCGTTTTCCAGCAAGGCGAAAACATCAGCAGTTGCTGCCTTTTTGGGCGATTCAGCTGTTTATTCAAATAAACTGTCACAGTGTTGCTCGCATATCACATTTCGTGGCCGAGAAGCGGTAGCAAAATGCCGCTATCTGCCGCCCCAAGCGGCTAATAGCCGCCCTTATCCGGCGGGCCGTGAACTAATGTTCCGGCCACGGAACGCGGAAAGGACCGGCCTGCCGTTCTGGCAGACCGGTCCTTTGGCAATTTTGGCGATTCGGATCGGCACTGGCCGCCGGTCCGATCGCTTTGCGTGCCCGGCTCAGGCGGCCGCCTTCTTGCGGTTGGCCTCAAGGCGGGCATCGACCAGCGCGACCTGGGCATCGATGGCCGCGTTGCTCAGGCCTTTCTGCCGGGCGATCAACTGCACAAGCTTGTCGGCGCGTTCGATATATTGCGCGCCATTTTGCAACGCTCGCGCCGCCGAGGCCGGACGCGACAGGCTTTGCGCCGCGGCGGCGTATTTCTCGAACGGCACCAGATCGGCTGGATTGGCGCCGAGCTTGACGCAGAGATCGAACACGAAATTGTACACCGACTTCGATTCCTCGATGTTGGTGTGGACGGCTTCCTGCGCGGTGCGCATGCCGTCCTTGGTGATGCAGCGGTAGTTGCCGGCGAGCAGCATCGACCACTTGGCCAGCGGCACGAACAGCGAATCATAGACGCGCAGCTTCACCGGCAGTTCGATCTTGCCTTCCGGCACGTCAAAACGGACCGCTTCGATGTCGGCTTCGAGATTGCGCAGAATTTGCGTGTACGAGTCGTTGTCGAACTTGGCGACCTTGAAGTTGGTCGGCAGCGTGACCAAGAGCTCGTTTGCCTTGCCGTCGGGCGGGCGAATCGCCTGCGGGTCCGGGCTGCACAAGGTCAGCAGGCCGGGATCGAAACTGTCCCACACCGTCGGATCGGTATAAGCCGGCTTGAGCGCTTCGTAATCGAGGCCGGGAATGCGCTTCACGTAAGGCAGCGGCGGCATGTTCATGATCGACATGCACGGAACTTTCGACTTCGCCACCGCGTCGAGCAGTTCGCGCACGCCGGGCGAGCGGTATTGCGGCTCCTGCATGGCCAACGCGACCAGGTCGTAGTCCTTCGGATTGACGCCGGCGGCGCCGCCGGCGGTGACCTTGCCGGGCAGCTTTTGCGAATCGAGCAGCACCGGCTCGGAGCGGCCGCGCACCGGCAGCTTCACCTTGAAGCCCTCGGCATTGATCAGGTCCGCCTCCGCCGGCAAACAGACGTGGTGGATCTTGTGGCCGCCGAACAGCATTTTCGACGCCAGCAGCGACCCGTAGGCGGCGCCCAGGACCAGGATGTTATAAGGCATGGTGAAGTGCTCCCTCTCGCTCAACGTGCGAATTCTTATGAGTTGCGGCCCGACTGGACCGTCGTATCGCGGCCCGAATGGGTCGTAGCCTGTGGCCCGTAAAGGTCATCCTGGCGGTATGCTAAGCGTCCCGCCCAAGTGATGCAATCGGGGGGCGCGGCGTCAGTTGGCAGGCGTGCGGTGCGGCGGCAACTGGAAAACCGCGATGCTGTCCAGATGACCGATCTGGTCCTCGCGCGCCAGATGCCGCACATCAATCAGCGCGGCGCGGCCGCGCAACCTTTCGCGATAGTTCCTGATCCAGTACGTCGTATTGGGATGGTAATCCGGACGATCCTTCGCCGCGTCGCTCCACGGTTCGCATAACACCAACCACCGGCGTGTGACGCGAATGATTTCGTCAAGGCTGGCGTCGATCGCTTCGGGCCCGACGCAAACCAGCATAACGCTGGTCATGGCAATGTCGAAACTTTTGTCGGCGAACGGCAGGGCGTCCGCCGCGGCCAGTTCAAGCTCCGGCGCCAACCCGTCAGCCGCCAATCGCCGATGCGCCTCGGCCAGAACGCCGGGCGACAAGTCGGTGCCGGCAAGCCGGTCGAAGGCGCGCATTTGCCGGATCGCCCACAAATTGGGGCCAACATGGCATCCGATCTCAAGCAGGGAATTTCCGTCGAGCGCGGCAACTGTCTCCGCGATGGCGCGCCGCGCGGCCGCGTGCCGGGATTGCCAGTAGAATTCGTACAGGCCCACATCGGCCTGATCGCGCGTCCGCCACCATTGCTTGGCGTGGGCTGCGCCGAATCGCGGCATCCGCGCCTGCTGAACGTAGCGGGTCAGCCGCCGTCCAATGATGCGCTTAACGACGGCCTTCAGAGACATCGGAAATCCGCTGAACGGATCCAACAAGATAACGCATACGAAACACAGGCGATGGCGTGCCGGTCGGAGATGGAGTCGCCAAAAGGCGGCTGCGCGCTTTGGTCACACGGCAGCCGCCCCATTGAGTAAAGCGATGCGTCCTCGGTCCTAGTTCTCGGTTTTGCCGCCGCCAAACAGGCTGGAGAAACTCGGCATCACCGAACCGGAACCGGCCGGCGGTGGGACCGGGGCGGCCGCCGGCTTCGGCGCCGGCTTTTTCGCGGACTTCTTTTTCGCCTTCTTGGCGGGCGCGGCCTTCTTCTTGGCCGGCTTCGCTTTCGCCTTCTTGGTTTTCTTCAGCGCCTTCTTTTTCGCAGGCGCTGCCTTTTTCGCCTTTTTGGATTTAGTCGCCTTCTTACGCTTCTTCGCCATGATCGACCTCCCGATCGGTTCAGAAAAAAAATCTAGCCCCTCGAAGTCTCGGCCACGGGCCGCGACCTTCCGTACTTTGCACGCCACCAACTCACCACTGACGGCCTAGCAGCCGCAGCTTGCCGCCTCAACCGGCGCGGCCTTCACCTTTGCGGGCGAGCTGCTCCGGTATCGGACCGCCCGTGGCCCAGTCGAGCAATTCGACCGTATGGACCACCGGAATGGACGTACCGGATGCGATCTGAGTCATGCAGCCGATATTGCCGGCCGCGATCACATCCGGCTTCAGCCGTTCGATGTTGGCAACCTTGCGGTCCCGCAGCCGGTCCGCGATATCCGGCTGAAGAATGTTGTAAGTGCCCGCCGAGCCGCAACACAAATGGCCTTCCGCTACATCTTTGACGACAAACCCCAACTTGCAAAGCAAATCTTTCGGCGCATGCACTACCTTCTGTCCGTGCTGCAGCGAACAGGCCGCGTGATAGGCGACCGTCAGACCCGGCGGCGTGGCGCCGGCTTGCATGGGAAGCGTCGCGAGATACTCGGTCACGTCCCGGGCCAGCGCGGAAACGCGCGCCGCCTTGGCGGCATAGGCCGTATCGTTGCGGAACATGAAGCCATAGTCCTTCACCGTCGTGCCGCAGCCGGAAACGGTGACGAGAATCGCATCGAGGGCGCCTCGTTCGGCTTCCGCGGTCCAGGCATCGATCAGACTTTTGGCCTGCGCCAGCGCCTGTTCCTCGCGCCCCATATGATGCACCAGCGAGCCGCAGCAGGCATCGCCAGCGGCGATGGTCACCTCGATGCCATGCCGGTTGAGCAGGCGAATCGTCGCCTCGTTGGTCGAGGGCCGCAGCACCGGGCCGATACAGCCGGACAAAAGCGCCACCCGGCCGCGCTTCTCGCCGGTCGCCGGAAATACCTTGCCGATGAAGTCGCCCGCCGACGCCGGCAGCCGGCCCGGCGTCAGCCGCAGCATCGCCGCCATTCGCTTTAAACCGAGCGCCCGCAAAGCCGGCGCGAAAGGCTTGCCCAGCCAGCCGCCGACCGCCGCCAGCCGGAACAGCGCCGGGTTCGGCAGCACCCGCGCCAGCAGGCCGCGAATCAGGCGGTCACTGAGCGGGCGCCTGTAGGTCTGCTCGATGTGGTCGCGGGCGTGATCGACCAGATGCATATAGTTCACGCCGGAGGGACAAGTGGTCATGCAGGACAGGCACGACAGGCAGCGATCGACATGTTTGACCACCTCATTGGTCGCCGGCCGCCCCTGCTCGAGCATCTCCTTGATGAGATAGATGCGCCCGCGCGGACTATCGAGTTCGTCGCCGAGCAGCACATAGGTCGGACAGGTCGCGGTGCAGAAACCGCAATGCACGCAGGCGCGCAAAATCTTTTCCGATTCGGCGGTCTGCGGGTCGGCCAGTTGAGCTAGGGAAAATGTGGTTTGCATCGCGCTACACCCCTGCCCACATGCGGCCGGGATTGAGCACGCCTTTGGGATCGAAACCGTCTTTCACCCGCTTGCTGAGCGCGGCAAGCCCGGCGCCTTGCGGCTCGAACACCGCGACCGA